>CAMLLD010000017.1 GCA_946480785.1 uncultured Blastocatellia bacterium
CGGTCGTGCCGCTCGTCGCAATCGAGCCGGCCACATCAAGCTTCTGCGCCGGAGTCGTGGTCCCGACTCCCACATTGCCCGAATTCGTGTTGTTGATGTTGTTGCCGTTCGTGGTCCACTGTGCGTTGACACTACTGGGGAGCGCACCGATCACTACACTAACGATCAACACTGTGAAGAGAAAAACGAAACGGTTGTATAGGGAACGAGAGAGGTAGCTCATTTTAGTTTCCTTTCAACTGTGGTTTGAACCGCGTGAATTCGGACTTAAACGACCCGTGATTGCCGAGGACGAAGCGCGAGAATGGTCAATCTAACCGGACGTTAACCTGCTGGTGCCCTTAGATCGGGGAGTGGGATGCGCACTCTACTCTACTCGTGGACCAGTGTCAACAAATTCTCCACACGCGTACGCAGCAGCTTTAAGTTGTGCAAAAGCCGCTTTGAGCGGAGTGACCCGGTTTGGCGTTTTCTTGCGCGTTAGACAAGTGTGGAAAGGAGAGTTTTATGAAACTCATTGAAAGAGCAATCGCATTAGTGGTCCTGACCCTGCTTGTTACCGTGTCGTCCGCTTATGCCCAGACCGACCGCCAGACGCTGGTCGATATCCCGTTTAATTTCACCGTCGGTGAGAAGGCGATGCCCGCCGGCAAGTACCTGATTCGCCGCAACCGGAAAGATTCAGACGTTGTGTGGGCTATCCAAAACAAAGCGAGCGGCGAGACCGCGCTGCTGCTGACGCGATCCGTGCATTCGGCTGACACGCAGGAGAACGCGAAGTTTGTTTTCCGCAAGTACAACGACCTTTACTTCCTGTCGGAGTTCTGGGCCGCCGGCACAAACACCGGACGCGAGATCCAGGTAACTGACAAGGAGCGCGCGCTCGCGAAGTCATTGGCTGTGGCGCCGCAGGTCCACGTGCTCATCGATCGCGGCGGACGCTAAACGAAAGATTCGGTTCCAGCAAACCGAAGGAACTAGACAACACGACAATTGAGCGAATCACCCTTCGAGGCCCTGGCAGAAATGTCAGGGCCTTTTGGTTTTGTAAATTCGTGTAAACTACCGCGCGTGAATAATCACAACTTCTCCCGCCGCCGGTTTCTGCAACTTGGCGGCCTTGCTTTGATGGCGCCACTAAATTTTTCAACACGCGAGCTCACGCTTTACGTCGGCACGTACACGTCCGGCAAGAGCGAAGGCATTTACATCTATCGTATGGACCAGTTGACGGGCGCGTTGAAGCGCGTTGGGTCGGTGAAGTCACAGAACCCGTCGTTTCTCACGCTCGATCCGGCGAAGCGCTTCTTGTACGCGGTCAATGAGAAGCCCGAAGGAATGGTGAGCGCGTTTCGCATCGATCGCCAAACGGGTGATCTCTCGTTCGTGAATCAGCAATCGTCACAAGGCGCGGATCCGTGTCATCTGAGCGTCGAGAGCGGCGGCAAGTCTGTGCTCGTCGCAAACTACACCAGCGGCACGCTCGCGGTGCTCCCGATTGAACGCGGCGGCTCGCTCGGCGCAGCGGTGGACGTCAAACAGCACGAAGGCTCTGGTCCAAGAGAACAACAGAAAGGCCCGCACGCGCACTGCATAAAACTTGATCGCGCTAACCGCCACGCGTTCGCCGCGGATCTCGGTATCGACAAGTTGATGATCTACCGCTTCAACGCGTCGAGCGGCAGGCTCGAGCCGGGAACACAATCGTCGGCGACGCTTCATCCCGGCGCTGGACCACGCCACCTCGCGTTTCATCCGAACGGCAAGTTTCTTTACGTGATCAACGAGCTCGACTCCTCGTTGACCACGTTCAAATACAACGCCGCACAAGGAACGCTCACCGCCTTCGAATCTCTATCGACTCTGCCGCGCGACTTCAGCGGACTCAGCTTTTGCGCCGACATTCACGTCGCACAATCAGGCCGCTTCGTCTACGGCTCGAACCGCGGACACAACAGCATCGTCGTCTTCGCGATCGACCGAGGCAGCGGGCGGCTCAACCTCGTCGAGCACGTTTCGACCGAAGGCAAGTGGCCGCGTAACTTCACGATCGATCCGTCGGGAACGTTCCTGCTCGTTGCCAACCAACACACCGACAACGTGGTCGTGTTTCGCATCGACCAACAAACCGGGCGGCTCACCCCCGCAAACCAGACAGCAGAAAGTCCAACTCCAGTCTGTCTCCAGTTTCTGTAATTAAGTTACAATAGCCGCGTTCCTGTATCCTGCCTGAGGACAGCAAAAAGATGAGAAACCTGACCCGTGCCCTGGGGGTGGTTAGTCTTGCACTGTGTTTCGTACTCCAACCCGTAATCGCCCAAACACAATCCGGCGTCGTCGATAGCGATGAGTTTTTCCGTCGCACCAGCCCGGCTCCCAAACTGCGCGACCATTCGCAAGAGATCGAAGCGCTGCTCAAGCGCATGACGCTCGAAGAGAAGGTCGGACAGATGACCCAACTCGCGATCGGCATGATTGCTGCCGGCAGCGATCAGGACCTGAAGATCGATCCCGAGAAACTCGATAAGGCCGTGGTGAAGTACGGCGTCGGCTCGGTTCTCAACGTCGCCGATCAGGCGATGACGGTGGACCACTGGCACGAGATCATCAGTCAGATTCAGGGGGCCGCGAAGAAGACGCGTCTCGGCATTCCCGTCATCTACGGCATCGACTCGATTCACGGCGCGAATTACGTGCGCGGCGCGACGCTCTTTCCGCAGGAGACCGCGATGGCGGCGACGTGGAACCCCGAGTTGATGAAACACGCCGCCGAGATCACTGCCGCTGAAACACGCGCCGCGGGAATTCCGTGGAGCTTTTCGCCCGTGCTCGATCTCGGTCGCAATCCGCTGTGGCCGCGTTTCTGGGAAACGTTTGGCGAGGATCCGTATCTCGCGAAAGTGATGGGCGTTGCGTTCACGCGCGGGCTCGAAGGTTCCGACGTCTCTTCACAAACGCAGGTCGCGTCGAGTCTCAAACATTACATGGGCTACAGTTTTCCTTTGACCGGCCGCGATCGCACGCCCGCGTGGATTCCGGAAAACTACCTGCGCGAATACTTCCTGCCGACGTTTGCGGCCGCCGTGAAAGCCGGCGCGCGCACGATCATGGTCAACTCGGCTGATATCAACGGCACACCCGGTCACATCAATCACCATCTGCTCACCGACATTCTGCGCGGCGAGCTCGGTTTCAATGGCTTCGTCGTTTCCGATTGGGAAGACATCAAGAAGCTCGTCACTTTCTGGCGCATCGCCGCGACTGAGAAGGAAGCGACGCGCATGGCGGTGATGGCCGGCATCGACATGAGTATGGTGCCGAACGATTACAGTTTCGCCGATCACCTGATCGCGTTGGTGAAAGAAGGCGCAGTGCCGCAGTCGCGTATCGATGAAGCAGTGCGACGCATCTTGCGCGTGAAGTACGAGCTTGGGCTGTTTGAAAAGCCGGGTCCTGACGCGGCGTTGAAGACAAATTTCGCGCGGCCAGAGTCGCGGCAAGTCAGTCTCGACGCGGCGCGCGAAGCGATCACCCTGTTGAAGAATACGAACAACGTTTTGCCCCTCGCGAAGAACGCGAAAGTGCTCGTCACTGGGCCAACGGCGGATTCGCTGATCTCTTTGAACAACGGTTGGAGCTATGTGTGGCAGGGCTCGGAGCCGTCGCTGTATCCCACTGATCGCGACACGATTCGGGGCGCGATCGAACGCAAGCTCGGCGCAGGCAATGTCACTTATGTGCCCGGTACGAAGATCACTCGTCCGCCGGGTTCGACTTCGAACAACACGCCGACAGATCAGGAAGCGGAGGTCGACATTCCCGCGGCTGTGCGCGCGGCGCAAGCGGCCGACGTGGTAGTGCTCGCGCTCGGCGAAGGTTCGTATTGCGAGACGCCGGGAAACATCACGGACCTCACGATCGGCGAGCCGCAGTTGAAACTCGCCGACGCGATCATCGCGACGGGCAAGCCGGTCGTGCTGGTGCTCGTCGAGGGCCGGCCGCGGATCATCAATCGCATAGCAGACCGCGTGGCCGGGATCGTGATGGCGTACAATCCGAGCAATGAAGGCGGCACCGCGATCGCCGATGTGTTGTTTGGCGATGTAAATCCGAGCGGCAAACTGCCGTTCACTTATCCGCGCACGCCGAACGGTCTGATCAACTACGATCACAAACCTTTCGAAACTGAGAACACGGCGTTTGGCAACATGGCTTTCAGGCCGCAGTTCGATTTCGGATTTGGTTTGAGTTACACAACCTTCACTTACAAAGACCTTCGAATCGACAAACCAATTATCACGCATAACGACGAGCTCACTGTCAACGTGACGGTGACGAACACGGGTGCGCGCGCGGGCAAGGAAGTGGTCCAGCTTTACGTGAGCGATTTGGTCGCGACGATCTCACCGCCGGGCAAACGGCTACGACGATTTGCGAAAGTAGATCTCAAACCCGGTGAGAGCCGCACGTTGACGTTCAAACTCGGGCGCGAAGATCTCTCGTTCATTAACGCTGACAACAAACTGGTGACTGAGCCCGGCGAGTTCGACGTTACGGTTGGCGGTCTGACACAGAGGTTCACATTGAGATGAGAAAGACTCTATCGGTTGTTCTTTCAACAGGGATTTTACTGATCTGTGGCTCAGTCTCACTGGCCCAACAAAATAACCTGATGCCGGCGCCGGCATCGGTTAATTTCACCGGCGATCGGCTCGCGATCGATCAGTCGTTCAAAGTCGCGACGCGCGGCCATTCAGACGTGCGTCTCCAGGCAGCGATCGCGCGCTTCGTCAAACGTCTCGAAGGCCGCACGGTGTTCACGTTTGCACCCGGTCTCGCGCCTGACGATCAAATGACGACGCTGATCGTCGCTTGCGACGGTCCCGGCCAGGACGTTCCCTCGGTGAGCGAGAACGAGAGTTATCGTCTCGACATCACCGACCGCCAGGCGTTGTTGAGCGCGCCCACTGTTGTCGGCGCGATTCGTGGACTCGAAACGGTCCTGCAATTACTCAACAGCGATCGTCGCGGCTTCTTTCTGCCCGGCATAAAGATTCAGGACCAGCCACGCTTTCCGTGGCGCGGTTTGCTGATCGACGTCGGCCGTCACTTCGAACCGATGGAGGTTTTGAAACGAAACCTCGACGCGATGGCCGCGGTGAAGTTGAACGTGCTGCACTGGCACCTCTCGGAAGACCAGGGTTTTCGCGTCGAGAGCAAGAAGTATCCTAAGCTGCACCAGCTCGGTTCGGACGGCAACTACTACACGCAGGAACAGATCAAGGACCTCATCGCGTACGCGCGCGACCGCGGCATTCGCGTCGTGCCGGAGTTTGATATTCCCGGTCACAGCACGAGCTGGCTCGTCGGTTATCCCGAGCTCGGCAGCGCGCCTGGTCCATACACGATCGAACGCCGCCCCGGCATTTTCGAGCCCGCGCTCGATCCGACACGCGAGGAGGTTTACAAGTTTCTCGACGGCTTTCTCGGCGAGATGGCGGCGCTGTTTCCCGATGCGTACCTGCACATCGGCGGCGACGAGAACGAAGGCAAACAGTGGGACCGCAATCCCGCGATTCAGTCGTTCATGAAGGCCAAGGGCATCGCCGACAATCACGCGCTGCAAGCTTACTTCAACACGCGCTTGCTGAAGATTCTCCAGAAACACGGCAAGAAGATGATCGGTTGGGACGAGGTGTTGCAACCCGGGTTGCCGAACGACATCGTGATTCATTCGTGGCGCGGCACGGCGGCGCTCGCGGACGCGGCGCGCAAGGGTTACGACGGCATACTCTCGAATGGTTATTACATCGATCTGATTCAACCCGCTTCGCAACACTACGCTGTCGATCCGCTGCCGGCGGATTCGACGTTGACGCCGGATGAAGCGCGGCATGTGCTTGGTGGCGAAGCGACGATGTGGGCTGAGTGGGTGACGGCTGAAACGATCGATTCGCGTATTTGGCCGCGCACTGCGGCGATCGCTGAGAGACTCTGGTCGCCGCGCACTGTGAACGATGTCAACGATATGTATCGCCGGCTCGCGGTGATCAGTTTGCAGTTGGAAGAGCTTGGCCTGACGCACAAGAAGAACCAGGACATGATGCTGCGGCGGTTGTTGCGCAGTGATGATATTGGACCACTGCGTACGCTCGTTTCGATACTCGAGCCGGTGAAGGAGTACCGACGTTACGATCAACGTCCGCAGACGATGCTGAGTCCGTTGACGGGTGTGGTTGATGCGACGCTGCCTGACAGCGAAGCGGCGCGGCGGTTTGCGCGGATGGTGGAGGCGTTTCTGGCGGACGCACCGCGGTATCAGCTCTATCGTGCGGAGTTGTCGGAGATGCTGGCGGATTGGCAAACCTCGGGCGCGACGCTCGAGCCGTTGATCGATCGTTCACCTTCGTTGAAGGAAGTGAAACCGTTGGCGATGAATCTTTCGGTGCTCGGCGAGACGGGCCTCGAAGCGATGTCGTACTTGAAACTCGGTATGCCTTCGACGTCCGACTGGCGCACGGCGGCGCAGTTGAAAATGGATGAGGCTTCGAAACCGTCTGGTGCTTTGGAGTTCGTCGTGATTCCAAGCGTTCGAAAGTTAATTGTTGCGAGCGGTGGTAAGTAAGATCTGTCTTTTTTTGTTCTTAAATCTCCTCGCTGTCGGTCTTGCGGCGGCGGCAACCGACGATCAGTGCCTGACGTGTCACAAAAACCTTAGCGGTTACCTCACGACCGCACATCATTTCACCTCACGCGTCGCAACACGCGAGTCAATCCTCGGCAAGTTTGACGACGTTCTCAAGACTGCGGAACCCGAGCTCTTCTATCGCCTCGAATCCCGCAACGACGGCTTCTACCAAACCGGCGTACTCGGCACGCCGCCCGACGCAGTCTCGATCTCGCAACGCTTCGATCTCGTGATCGGCTCCGGCCGCAAAGGACAAACCTATCTTTACTGGGGCGAGAACGATCAACTCTTCCAGTTACCGGTGTCTTATTGGACCGCACTCGGCAGTTGGGTCAACAGTCCCGGCTACGGCGATCGCACGCTCGACTTCAGCCGCCCCGTGTTGCCGCGTTGTCTCGAATGTCACGCCTCATTCTTCGAGCCGGTAAACAACGGCGCAGTGGCGAATCGTTATCAACGCACCGATTACGTGCTCGGCGTGTCGTGCGAACGTTGCCATGGACCAGGCGCCCAACACATCGCGCTCAACACTACGCCCCGCGCGACCCCCACGCTACAGGCGACTCCGGACCGCGCGCAGCAACCGATTGCGAAACCGGCGCAGCAAGCGACTGCAAAGCGCTCGCAACAAGCGATCATCAACCCGGCGAAACTGCCGCGCGCGCGCCAGATCGATCTCTGCGGCCTGTGTCACGCCGGCGTCGGCGTCTCGAAATTACCGCCGTTCTCTTTCAACGCCGGCGACGTGCTCGACAACTACATTCAATTCGAAAAACCGAAACCCGACGAACCACTCGACGTTCACGGCAATCAACTCGAACTACTCGAACGCAGCAAGTGTTTCCAATCGTCGAACATGACCTGTTCGACGTGTCACAACGTACACGAGCCGCAACGCGATCCCGCCTACTTCTCAGACAAGTGTCTCCAGTGTCACAAGGTACAGAGCTGCGGGCTCTTTCCGAAACGCGGCCGCGCGCTCGCCGGCAAGTGCGTCGACTGCCACCTGCCCAACCAGGACTCAAACGTCATCTTCTCCAGCCACGATCGCGTCCGCATCGTCCCGAAGGTCCGCAACCACTGGATCAAAATTTATCGCTGAGATTTATCGCGGCGGTGGTTCGTTGGGTTTGGGGATGCGGATCCAGTGATCGGTGAAGTTTGCGTGCATGCCGGCGAGCTCGACTTTGGGCATGTGACACGTCGCGCATTTGTTCGTGCTTACGGGACAGGCAGGAGCGTTGCGGCGCTCGGTATTTGTTTCCCTGGCCGTCTTCGCGTCCTTCGCGGTCGTCAGGTGGCACGCGAGACACTTCTGATCGTAATAGGCCGTGTCTTTTTGCAGGTGCTCGTGCGGGTTGTGACAAGCCAGACAACTGATGCGCGGATCGTTCGTGTTGTGCCCGCGGCTATTGAACATGCGATACGGTTGAAAACGAATGTTGTTGATGCCCGACTGCCCCGGCAACAGCATCGCCTGCTCGAAACTCGTGTGACACGTACCGCAGAACGACTGTGACAGCTCAAAACCATTCAAAGCACGCGGATTGAAGATCTGCGGCTCGTCGAGGTTCTTCGCCTTCATCGCGACGAGATGCTTTTCACCTGGTCCATGACACGCTTCACAGCCAATTCCCGGCCGCAACTGGTCCAGCTTCAGCTCGGTGCCCACGACCGCGCCCGTGGTGTGACAACCGAAACACTGTTGCGGTTCGTCGCCGGCGATCGCGCGGCCTAACGCGTCCTCAAGTGAAGCAGGCACGTTCGGTAGATGACCGATCGTGAAGTCTAGACCGCGCAGTTTTTCGAAGTAGCTGACGCGCGTCTCGTAAAGCAGATCGTTATGACGAAACACAAACGTCTGTCCCACGTGTCCCTGGCCGAAACAGTAAAGAATCGGTTTGGTGAGCGTGTTCTTGCCGTCAGAGATGCTGTAAGTAATTGATGAGCCTTCGCGCGCAAGCGTGTAAGTGTAAGGACCGTTGCGAAACGTGAGCTTGCCGCGCGCCGTGACGATACGACAATCGGGCGCGACTTCGAGCGCCTGGGCCATCGGCGTATCGAGTTGCTTCGCCTGTTCCTTGTGACACTCGACACAGGCTTTGTTGCCGACGTAATGAATGCCGTGTGTTTTGGAGTTCGGTCGCCAAGTCGTGAAGAGATCATCCTGTTGCGCCTGACACAACAGAACAAGCCATCCACAGATTACACAGATTTTACCGAGCCTGCCCAGCACCTTCGACCACTTTCAAATACTTATTCAACGGTACATTGGTAAGCTTATCGACCACACCGCTGGGCCAACGAATCTCGATCGAGTCGATCTTCGCGGCGGCGCCGACACCGAGGATCTCACGCGGGTCGTGTGACGAGAGATAACTGCCGCCGCCCGTGCGTAGTCGGGTTCGTTTCACACCGCCAACCTGCCACGTGATCACCGCGCCCACCGCCGCGGAGTTACTCTTCGTCGCCACGAGATTCAGCCCGACCCAGTTGTTCTTGTTGCCACCTTGATTTCGCAACAGCAGCGGCGCCTCGCCGTTGTTCGACACGAGCACGTCCAAGTCACCATCGTTATCGAAATCCCCAACCGCCATCCCGCGCCCCGAAAACACACGGCCAAACACCGCGCCCGACGTCGCGCTCACGTCCTTGAAACCCTTGCCCGTGTTTTCAAACAACAACAGCGGCTCCTTGTAAGTCACACGTGCGATGCGCGACGAGATCATGTCGTCAGGGTGGCCGTTGACGAGAAACAGATCCACATCGCCATCGTTGTCGTAGTCGAAAAACTTCAAGCCCCAACCGCTCAACAGGTGCGTCGACGGCGCGATCTCGCCGGGCTGGTCCGTGAAGATCAACTCTTTGTCGTTGTGATAGAGACTGAAGAACTCGTGATCGATATTCGCGACAAAGAGATCCTGCCAACCGTCGCCATCGTAATCGGCCGCATCGACGCCCATGCCCGAACGCGGCCGGCCCGCTTCGCCGTAAGCGACGCCCGCCGCGAGGCCCATCTCTTCAAACTTGCCCTTCCCTTTGTTGACGAAGAGAAAATTCGGCATCGTGTCGTTAGCGACGAAGAGATCCATGAGGCCGTCGTTGTTCACGTCAGTCGCCACCGCGCCGAATGATTTACCCGGCGAATCGGCAATGCCCGACTCGCGGCTCACGTCCGTAAACGTGCCATCGCCATTGTTGTGAAAGAGCCGCGACGGCGTCGGTTTGAAAAGACGCGGCACACAGTAATAACGAACCTTCAAATTCGCATCGGTGCAAAGTGGATTTTGCGTCTTATCGTAAAAGACAAAGCTCGACACGAACAGATCGAGCTTGCCGTCGTTGTCGTAGTCGAACCACGTCGCGCAGGTGGACCAACCGGGCGCGGCGACACCCGCTTTTGCGGTCACGTCGGTAAACGTGCCGTTGCCGTTGTTGCGATAAAGAATGTTCGAGCCGTAGTTGGTGATGTAAAGATCGACGTAACCGTCGCCGTCGAAATCACCGGCGGCCACGCCCATGCCAAACTTGCCGCCGGCGACACCCGCTTTGTCGGTCACGTCGGTGAACGTGCCGTCGTGATTGTTATGATAGAGCGCGTTCTTCAACGGCGTCGTGGGCGTGAAGAAATCTGATGGTCCACTGTTGACGAAGTAGATATCCATCCAACCGTCGTTATCGTAGTCGAGAAAAGCGCAGCCCGCGCCGACGGTTTCAGGTAACTGTCGATCTGCCGACTGCGCGTTGTTGTGCACCCACGTGATCTTGCTCGTTTGCGGCGGCACCTCGTCGAAGGTGACCGGCGCAAAAACCAGCATCAGAATTATCAGCAGAGACTTCACGGGTTACTGGGGTGGTTGATTGGGTGGCAGCACGACAACGCCGTCGCCGCTCGCGCCTTTCGCTTTTAACTTCTCGACGATCTTCATCTCTTCCTGCGCGCGCGCGGGATCTTTCAGACGCGCATACAACAGCGCGAGATTATAGTGGGCCGTTGGTTCTTCGGGATCGAGCTTTACCGCGGTTTCGAGCTCTTCTTTCGCGCGCGGATAATTGCGCAGCTTGATGTAGCTCGAGCCGAGAGCGATGCGCGCGTAAGCGTAGTTCGGCAGCTTCTGCACCGCCTTCTCAAACAACTCGATCGCTTTGGCGTCGTCGTTCTGTTCCTGGGCCACGAGGCCGAGGTAATAAAAAACTTCCGGCATCGGCGACGTGGATCGCGCGCTCTTCTCGAGCCACAAACGCGCTTCGTCATACTTCTTCTGGTTCAGCAGCACGTAGCCGAGATGAATCTGCGCCTGCTCGCTCGCGGGTTGTAGTTGGAGCAAGTGACGAAAAATCTTTTCGGCTTCGAAGAGGTCGCCTTTGCGCAGCCACGCGATGCCGAGCGCGAGCGTATAAGCGGGTTCGTTGGGTCGCAGTTTGAGCGCGTTTTCGAGCGCAGCTTTGGCGGCGTCGAACATGCCGACTTGCAGCGCGATGCTCGCGAATTTGTACAGGAGTTCCGGCGATTGTGAGTCGGCGGTGAGCGTGCCGACGCGGTTCAGATAGATCGTCGCTTCTCGGATCTCGCCTTTGAGCCGGGAGATTTGCGCAAGGCCGAGGAGTGCGCCGGCGTTGTCGAGACGGCCGTCGAGGGCGTTGAGATATTGGCGTTCGGCGTCGTCGGGATTGTTGGTCGCGAGATAGGCGTCGCCGAGGACGACCATGGCGTCAGTGTTTGTTGGTTCGATCGTGAGGACTTCGGTTAGTTGGACCACCGCTTTGGCCGGGTCGCCTTTTTGTAGGTAGAGGTAGGCGAGGTTCATGCGTGCGCCGGAGTAGCGCGGATCGTTGACGACGGCGCGGATGAAGAGAGTTTCTGCTTCGGGGAGGCGGTTTTGTTTCGCGCGGATCGTGCCGAGGAGGTTGAGGGCGACGGGTTCGTTTGGTTTCTGCTTTAAGAGAAGGGTTAGTTGGCGTTCGGCCTCGGCCGTTTTGTTTTCGCGAATGAGTGTTGCTACGCGCTCTAAGCGTGCGACGTCCTGTGCCACGGCCATTACACAGGGGATAAGAAGGATCGCAAGCGCGAGCGGCTTAGATAAAAACCACGATACACGACCTGTACAGCGAAGGTTCCTCACAGCGTTACTTCTCTCACGAGCTCGACTTCGTAAACTCCTTCTCGTCGACTTTACCCTGACCTTCTTTGATCGTAAGTATGCGGTTCACGCCGACGTTGGTGATCTTGTCGACGACGCCGCTGGGCCAACGCACTTCGATCAGATCGATCTTCGTTCTCTTCTCAAGACCGAAATGCAAGCGCAGGTCACTTTGCGAAAGGTAACTGTCGCCGCTGCGCACTTCATCGATCTGCGTCAGATCGCCGGCGACGACTTTCACGCGCGCGCCGATGCCGTCGCGATTGCTCTTCACGCCCACCGTCTTGATGAGGATCGAATTATTCGCGTTTCCGCCATCGTTGCGCAATAGCTGCGGCGGCCCGTCGAGATCCGAGATCAACAGATCGACGTCGCCGTCGTTGTCGATGTCGCCAAACGCCACGCCGCGGCTCGCATGCAGCTCGGTGAATATCGACCCAAACTCCGAAGCGATCTCCGTAAACGTCCCGTCGCGATTGTTCCGGTGAAGCAAACGCGGCTGACGATAATTCGGTAGCTGCGGATAAACGTGCCCGTTCACCACGAGCAGATCGACCCAGCCGTCGTTATCGTAGTCGAAAAACTTCGTGCCCCAACCAACGTGCGGCAGACTCACCGCCGCGAGCTTCGCCGCATAAGAAACATCGGTAAACGAATTAGAGGCGTCGTTGTGATAGAGCGTGTTGTATTCGTCGGCGAAGTTTGTGATGAAGATGTCGAGGCGGCCGTCGTGATCGTAGTCGCCCGCAGTCACACCCATGCTGCCCTGTTCGCTGCCGTTTTCGTTCACGGCCGTGCCGGCAGTGAAGCCGATCTCCTTGAACGTGCCGTCGCCGTTATTGCGATAGTGAAAGTTCGGCGTCGAGTCGTTCGCGACAAAGAGATCGACCCAGCCGTCGCCGTCGAAGTCACCGGTAAGCACGCCGAGACCGTAGAAGCCTTCGGGATCCGAGACGCCCGCCTTTTTCGAAACCTCGGTGAACGTGCCGTCGCCGTTGTTGTGGAACAGCGAATCGCCCGCGCCTTTCAGGCCGCGTGGTCCACACTGCACCGGAATCGATTTGTACGTGCACGTCTGGCCCTGGCCGAACTCGGGCAGATGATTGATGTCGAAGTCGACGTAGTTCGAAACGAAGAGATCGAGATAGCCGTCGTGATCGTAGTCGAAGAAGGAAGCGCCGGTGGACCAGCGCGGATCGCTCACGCCGGCTTTGGCGGTGACGTCAGTGAACGTGCCGTTGCCGTTGTTTTTGAAAAGATGATCGGGGCCGAGACAGGTCACGTAAAGATCTTCGAAGCCGTCGTTGTTGTAGTCGCCGACGGCGACGCCCATGCCCCAGCCGACGTCGCTCACGCCGGCTTTCTCGCCGACTTCCGTGAACTTGCCGTTGCCGTCGTTATGATATAGCTGGCTCTTGGTTTTGCCCTTCGACTTCACCAGATCGACGCTCAGTGAGTTGACGAGAAAGAGATCGAGTCGGCCGTCGTTGTCGTAGTCGAACATCGCGACGCCGCCGCTCATCGATTCGACGATGTATTTCTTTTCGGGTGAGGCAACGTGTTTGAAGGTGATGCCGGCTTGCGTGGTGATGTCGGTGAAACTGACTTTTGTATTCTGCGTGGCCGAAGGCGAGAACACGAGGGACAAAACCATCAAAACCAAAATGATCAGACGAATCATTAATTACCTTTAGCGCGGGCCTTTTCTTTCAGGTCTTTCGACATCTCGAGCTGGTCCTCGCCTTCTTTCTTGCGTCCGGCGGCGAGGTAGGCGCGACCGAGCTGGTAGTGAACGTGCGGCTGATCGGGACGGAGTCGGGCGGCTGTTTCGAGGTTCGTCACACTGCCTGCTACGTCGCCCTGCTGCAACAGCGCTTTGCCGAGCTCGTAGTACGCATCCGCAAAATCAGGCCGCTCCTGGATTACTTCGCGCATCAACTTGATCCCGCGCTCGGTCTGCTGTTGGGCCAACGTCACAAACCCGAGGTGATACTTCGCCGTCACGTCGTTCGGATTCACCGCGAGCTCGCTTTCAAACTCGCGCGCCGCGAGATCCATCTTGCCGTCTTTCAAATAGATCAGACCCGAATAGAAATGCGCGAGCCGCACTTTGTCGTCGATCGCGAGCGCCGCACGCAACTCTTCGAGCGCCTTCGCCGTTTCACCGCGTTCGTAATTCGCCTGGCTAAGCAGGATGTGCAACTCCGGCGTGTTCGCGCCGATCGTCACCATCTGTTCGATCGCGCGATTCGCCGCTTCGAGCTGGCCGTCCTTCAACAGCGACAACGCGAACGGATAATACAACGCCGCATCCTGCGTCTTGACCGCCACCACTTCCTGCAACAACGTCGCGGCCTTGTCGTAGTGCTGCGTCGCGAAGTAACTCAAGCCGAGCAATTGCTTTATACCGACGTTGCCGGGATCGACTTTGAGCTCGTTCTCCAGCGCCGGAATCGCGTCTTTGTAATTTTCCGAGCGGTAGTAAGCAAGACCGAGATTGTAGTTGAGCCCGGCCTGACGCGGATTCAACTTCGCCGCTTGCGCAAACTGCACTGCCGCTTCGCGAAAGTCTTCCTGTTGCGCCTTCAGCAAGCCGATGCTGTTGTGCGCGGCGGCCGCGAACTTCGCAAACAGCACCTCTTCACCTCGCAGCTTATCGATCGTTTTCGAATCGAGCGCCGGCGCTTCCGCCACGACGCCCTCGGCTTTTACGAGCTCCGTGTTGCCTTGTTGATTCGGCACCGGCGTACCGCTGATGAACGCGCCGACTTTCTTCTCGTCCATCTTGAAGCCTTTCGACTTCAACTCCGCTGACGTTTGCAACTCCTTCTCGCCTTCCGCCGTGCGGCCGACTTTCAACAGCGATTGCCCGAGACGATAGTGCGCCGTCGTCACCTGGTAATCGTTGTGATCGAGCGACGGATTCAGCGCGATCGTTTTTTGCAGCACTTCGATCGCCTGCTGATGTTTGCCCGCGCCCTGATACGCCTGGCCGAGATGAAAATACGGATCGGGATTGTTCGGCTGCTGCTGCACCGCCTTCTCGAGCAACACGATCGCTTCGTCCCACTTGCGATCCATGATGTAGAGAATGCCGAGATAAAAGTTGGCGAAGTACTCGTCCGGGTTCGCGGCCAGCTCGACTTTGAACTCTGCCATCGCGTCGGCAATGCGCGCCGCGCCGTCTTTGTACAAATAAGTCAGGCCGAGATAGTAATGAACACGCGGAAACTTCGGATCGAGCGCGATCGCCTGTTTGAACTCTTCGATCGACTCCGGCAGAAACCCCGTCTCGCGATAAGCGCGGCCGACGAGCACGCGCAACGCGGGACGATTCCCGAGCCGTTGGACCATCGCGTCGTACAACTGCTTCGCTGACGCGAGATCTTTCTTCTTCAAATACGCGAGACCGAGCGTGTACTCGGCGTCGTAATCAGCGGGCGACAACTTCAACGCGGTTTGCAGCTCGGCTGCGGCTTTCTCAAAGTCGCCAAGCATGAAATACGTCTTGCCGAGCATGTGGTGCGCGCCCGCTGTTTGCGAATCGAGAGCGATCGCGCGCTGCAACGGTTCCATTGCTTTGCTGAACTCACCCGCGTGAAAGTAAGCAATTGAAAGATCGACGAGACCATCGCTCGAATCCGGCCGCATCGACGTCGCAGTTTTTAACGCACTCGCGGCGAGCTCGTATTTACCTTCCGCCGCGTAAACCTGCCCGAGCCGCAGATACGACTCCGCGAGCACAAACTTGTACTCGTTCTCAGCGGCGGCGAAGTTACCCGCGCGTTGATAGCTCTGTCCTGCTTCGTAATGACGGCGAAAGAGATCGGCGTCGGCCTGGAAGATGAAGACTGAGATTAGGAGAGGGAGAACCGCCGAGCGCAGGTACATCGTAACCCCTGACCAAACTGGAACTCGAAAAAAGCTTGGACGAAGAGTTGAGGGGGATCGCTCAACTCTTCGTCCTTTCAGGCTGCGGGCAGCAGTATATCAGAACGTGAACTTCACACCGAGTTGTATCTCGCGCGGCGCTTGCGCTGCGTTCAGCGTACCAAACGACACGTTGCGAATATCGGTGTCGAAGCCGACGAAGTTCGTGTGGTTCAGGAGATTGAAGAACTCCGCGCGGAACTGGAAGCCGTAACGCTCCTGGAACCGCCAGTTCTTCGCGACCGAGAAGTCGACCGTGCTGATCGCCGTGCCCCGCACCGCGCCTTTGCCGAGCGTGCCGAGTTGACCAGGCGCCGGCCGCGCGAACGCTGCCGGGTTCAGGTGTTTCGTGGAGTCGCCGGTATCGAGATAAATCGGCGCGCCCGTGTAATTCGGGCGTTGGCCCACAGCGGCAGCCGTGCCGATCGTGTTCGCGCCGGTGATGATGTCGATCGGCGTCGCACCGAAGTACGAGACGATGCCGTTCAACTGCCAATCGCTGAGCAGCAGATCCGCCGCGTGGCCCCAACTCTTTGCGCTGGGTAAGACGTAGACGAGGTTACCCACGAACGTGTGCCGTCGATCGAGGTCCGCGTCTCCCTTGTCGGATTTGAAGTTGAACGGATCGCTCGTCGTGTTGGTGAATGACGTCAACGCGACGTCGGAGATTGCGTGACCCCAGGTGTAAGCGGCCTGGAACGCGACTCGTTTGCTGAAGCGGCGATTGAGCCACAACTGCATTGCGTGATAGGTCGAGTTGCCGTTTGATTCAGACTGTTGAATGTTGCCGACGCCAAGGAACGCGCGGTTGTCAGCAATCAGGCGGCCCTGATCCTGGACCACGTGCGTCAGTGGACTCGGAACGCTGAGTCCGGCGCGAGCGATCTGCAAGCGGGCCGGATCGCTGCTGCCGTCGCACGCCGTGCCGCGGCAAGCCTGGTTCGGGGCGATGTCGTTGACGTTCACGTTGCGACGCCAGATGTGCAGACCGTGGTTGCCGATGTACGAGGCTTCAATGACCGTGTCTTTGAAGATCTCGTGCGAGATCGTCAGGTTCCACTGATAGCTCTCAGGCGGCCTGAAGTTTGGATCGACTGAAGCGAAGCCAGCGTTCGGATCGACACCCGCGACGTTTGTTTTCAATCCCGGATTGATCGTGTCCATACTGCGGCAGGTCGGACAGTTCGCCAGCGTCGTGCCTGCGCCGTTCCAGCCGGAACCCGCACTGACGGTCGTGGTCCATGGTGGATTGCCCGTCAAGCGAAGCAGGTCTTCAATAACGTTCGAGCGGCTCATGTAGCGGCCGAAACCGATGCGCGCTGAAGTCTTGCCGGTGCCGAAAACATCCCACGCGAGACCGAAACGCGGCTGCCAACCTTGCTTGAACGTGTTGACGGTAGAACGACCCAGGCCGAGGCCAACCGCCTCGTCAGCAGTAATCAAACCGGTATTGAAATCCTTGCCGTTGTAGAACTGCGGCAGGAAGTTTGAAATGCGATTGTCCGCGGCCCAGGCCGGCGGAAACACTGAGTAGCGCAGACCGAGCGTCAAGGTAACGCGCGGATGAATCTTCCACGTGTCGTTGCCATAAAACTCGTAGTCGTGCCAGCGACCGTTGCCGATTTCGGTGTTCGCGATCTCGGTGTAGTTGAGCAACGGCGTGTCTTTGAGCAGCAGGTCGGCGATGCAGTGTCCGGTAATTTCGCCGCAACCCTGAATCGTTAGCTGCTGGTTGCCGCCGCCCGCGCCGACGCTCGGCTCATCCTTGAAGTTGGTGCTGAACAAGCCGCCGAATTTCAGATCGTGTGCACCGGCGACGAGCGAGAAGTCGTCTTTCCAGATGTACAGATCTTCGCGGTTTTGCCACGGCGCCTGGTGCCAGATGTTGGCGTAACCACCCGCGCCCCAGAACAACGAAGGCGAAGTGCCGCCGATCGGACTGTCGTGCGGGAACACCGTCGGGAACTTGGAAGCGATCTCGGATTGCAGCGCTTCGGTTTCCGGATTGGTCGTGATGATGATGTCGTTGCCGGCGATCGAGAACTGGAATTCGTTCACGGCTTTCGACGTCAGCGTGTTTGACAGCTTGACGGCGAAACTGTGGCTCGGCTGGTTCCAGTCAGACGAAAGCGTCGGATATGGAGAGTCGCCCCAGAAGTTTCCGGAAGCCGCGAGATGCGTCCACTTCTCATTGATGTAGCGGACCATCAGGTTCATCTTGTCGGTGAGCGTGATGTCGCCGCGGATGAGATCCTGACGCGTGTTAATCGGCTGAAGCTGCGACGTGGCCCAATCGCCGACGCCGGGTCCGGTCGGATTCGGGAACAGCTTCACGAAGGCGAGACCCGCGGGACTGAGCAGGTTCGTCGGAATCTTGTTACCAGGGAAACAGCCTGAGACATCGGTGCCGGGGTTGCAAACACCGCCGGGAACGTGCGGCAGGTTTCCGGTAAGTGGTCCACTAAAATCGCCGGTCTTCTCAGCCGCTGTCGGCACACGCGCCGAAAGCACCGTACCGCGTTTCTCGCGCCGCCACTCTTCCGACCAGAAGAAGAACACGCGGTTCTTGATGATTGGACCACTGAAGTTGCCGCCGAAGTTGTTGTACTCGAGCTGCGCTTTCGGTTGTCCCGCACGGTTCAGGAAGAAGCTGTTGGCGTTCAGCGCGTCGTTGCGGAAGAACTCAAAGACGCTGCCGTGGAAGTCATTCGATCCGCCCTTCGTGATCAGGTTGACCACCGCACCCTGCGCCTGGCCAAACTCCGCGCTGAAACTGTTGCGCTCAACGCGAAACTCCTGAATCGAGTCGACTGACGGAAATACGAGCAGCGTGCGGTTCGAACCGACGTCCATGTTGTTGACGCCGTCAACCGTCCAGAGATTCGCGTTTGACTGGTTGCCGTTGACGGACATGTCAACGCCGGAGTCGAGACCGGTGCCGCGCGTCGCGAAAGCGCCGCCCGCGCCCGCTTGCGTTACCGGCGACACACCGGGAACCATCAGCGCGAGCTGCGCATAATTGCGACCATTGAGCGGGAGCTCAGTAACCTGCTTCTCGGAGATGAGACTGCTGACCTCACCGCTGCGCACTTCAACCGGCGCTGCATCGCTGGTGATGGTCACCGTCTCCGTTACTTGTCCGACTTGAAGATCGATGTTGACCGTTTTGTTTTCACTGACGTGCAGATCGACGTTGGTCAAGATCGTCTTCTTGAAACCGGAAGGAGAAGTGGTGATGGTGTAACTGCCGGCGGGCAAACTCGGGACGTTATAGAAGCCGTCGTCGTTTGTTCTCACGGTGCGTGATGCGCCAGTCTTGTCCTCGGTGAGAGTGATCTCAGCTTTGGGAACTGCGGCGCCCTGCGGGTCTCTCACCGTGCCGGTGATGTTGCCGGTCGTGCTTGACTGCGCGTGTACGCCGACAAACAAACCGATGCTCAGCAGGAGTAATAACACCTGCAGTCCGAACCTTCTCGACATACCGCACCTCCTCAGAACTCTGTTTCGCGAATGTAAACTTCTGAACTGGTACTACTAAACCCGGTGAACCTCACCGACTCATGCCGAAAGCCAAATTATCCAAGTTACTACTGTAGAGAGCTTACTTTGTTGTAGAGGCTGGCAAAAGTATTTAATACAGCTCGTAAACCTTGTCAAGGTTTTTTTAAGGCGAGCTTACTTTGTTGTGAGTGCCAACAAGGAAATGGGCGTTAAGTGACTGAAACCGAAGCAAACTTACTCGCCAGCACGAGGCTCAACGCGCCCATCAATGTCGGCTCCGGACCGAGCGTCGACGCGATGATGCGCGTCGAAGGCAAGCCGCGGCAGATCGTCGCTTCCACACTCGTCCTGATGTCTTCCGCGATCACCGGCCACGCGCGCACGATCGGACCGCCAACGATTACGGCCTCCGGCGCGAGACCGCGAATCAGGTTCGCGATGCCGATGCCCAGATATTTCGCTGTCTCCTGCAACGCCGTGCGCGCCGCGCCGTCGCCACGCAACGCGAGATCGATCAATTCACCGAAGTCGATGTCGCCCGCGCCATTCGAACCATTCGAAAGATTCTTGTAGCGCGCGAGCGCTGAACGCTCTGAGGCAAACGCTTCCCAACATTCACGGCTGCCCGAAGCACACGCGACCGGCGCGCCCTGCCCGATCGTCATGTGACCAAACTCGCCGGCCGCGCCGTTCTCACCGCGATAAACCTGGCCGTCGAAAACGATGCCCGTGCCCACGCCGCCTTCGACGAGCACGAGAATGAAGTCGCGCACTTCGCGAATCTCCGGCAGGCCGAACCACAGTTCCGCGAGCGCCGCGGCGTTCGCGTCGTTGTCCATCGTGACCGGCAGACCGGTAGCCTCGTTCAAATCTTTCGCCAACGGCAAGTCGCGCCAGTTGAACGTCGGCACGAACATGTCGCTACCTTCGGGATCGACGAGACCCGGCAGACTGACGCCGATACCTTCGATCGTTCCGTTGTTGCGGCGGATTAGCTTGTTGGCGCGTTCGATAATGCGGCGAGTGGTTTCTTCAGCGTCAGGGTGAGTTTCGAAACTCTCTTCCTGCAACACGCGTCCCGCGAGATCGCTGGTCGCCACCATCGTGCGGTTCGTGCCGACGTCGACTCCGATCGCCACCGCGTCGGCAGTACGCAGTGAAAGCAGGATTGGCGGACGGCCCCCTGTCGATTCACCGCTGACTTCTTCGATCAAGCCGTCGACGCGCAGTTCCTCGACGATCAGCGAAACGGTGGAGCGTTGCAGCGCGGTTTCGTGAGCGATTTCGGCGCGTGAGATGGGGCCGCGTTCGCGCACGTAGTTCAAGACTATCTGTCGATTGATGTCGCGAATCGTGTTCGAGCGGGCGACGTTAGCTTTCTTTAGGTCGATGCGACGCATGTGGCGAAGGCAGAGAATAATTCATCTGTCTGGTTGTGTCATCTGCTGTGTCATCTAGCGCACAACTAGGCTATACTAACCGCCAAAAATCCGGGAGGTCTGCTATGCATCACGCGAGCAAATACTCGTTAGCCGTAATCCCCCTCCTGATATTGTGTGCCGTCCCCGTCCTCGCCCAGCGCGTTCCGACCGGGGGTCCGCCTGCGGATCGCACGAACGCCGATCGCATTCGCCAGCAGCAAATGAGCAATCGCGAATGGCAACTGCGAAACTTCGGCAACGAACGCAGCGCGCCGAAAGATCGCCGGCAGCTCGAGTTGTTAGTGCAGCAAACAGAAGAAGACTTCAATCGCATTCTGAGTCTGCACAACGAGATCGCGCGTATGCTCGCGGCCTCGAAACCGATCGAGTACACGTTCATCTCCAGTGCGAGCGCCGAGATCAAGAAACACGCGTCCCGGTTGCAATCGACACTCGCGCTGCATCAACTACCGAGCGATGAGCTGGTGGTGGAAAAATCAGACGAACTCAGCGATGCGCAAATGAAAGCCGCGTTAATCAGAATGTGCAACGAGATCAGGAGCTTCGTCCAGAACCCGGTGATCGCAAAGCCGAACACCGTCGATGCGCAGGAACTGACGAACGCGCGGCGCGACTTGGAGAGTTTGATTCAGCTAAGCGGGCACTTGAAAAAGGAAGCCGGCCGGAAGCACGAGACCGCAACGCTCAACGTTAACTAGTCTTCTGTTGCGTCGGTGATGGCTGCGGCGCGGGCGTTCTGACGAAGACGATCGGTTCACTCGAAACCACACCCTTTCCTTCCTGTACGACGATCGATTGATTCGGTTTGATGTCGGCGATGCGATCTTTCTGACCGCTGGGCCAGGTGATCTCGAGTGTGAGTGTCGTGCCTTCCTCCGGTTTGCCGAGGCCGAACGTCAACGGCAACTCCGACTGCGAACAATAACTTGATCCGGTTCTCACCGTCTCGAATTCAGTTCGTCCTTTTGAGCTCTTCAAAACAACCTTCGCGCCGATGCCGTCGCGATTCGATCTCGTGCCGACAGTGCGCACGCGCAGCAGATCGTTCTGGTTCGCGTTGTCGTTACGCAGCAGCCGCGCTGGTCCATTGTTCGTCGTGATCAGCAGATCCAGATCGCCGTCGTTGTCGAAGTCGCCGTAAGCAGCGCCGCGCCCGACAATCGCGCGATTCAAAGCGCGGCCGAGCTTCGAGCTCACTTCTTCAAACTTCTTCTTGCCCTTGTTGTGAAAGAGATGCGGCGGCTGCGCGTACTTCACGGTGGGCTGCACGATGCTGATGTCGTCCGACACGTGCCCATTCGCGGCGAAGATGTCGAGCAGCCCGTCGAGATCGTAATCGAAGAAGAACGTCGCGAACGTCAACGACTGCGCCGACATTTTGCCGATGCCGGATGCGGGCGCGTCGTCAGTGAACAGACCGGAGCCGTCGTTGTGATAGAGCGCGATGCTTTCGTTGGTGAAGTTTCCGATGACCACGCTTTGCCGGCCCGAACCGTCGTAATCGGCCGCGTCGACGCCCATGCCCGCGCGCGCCGTGCCCGCTTCGCTGAACGCCACGCCCGCGATCACGGCGTTGTCCGTGAACGTGCCGTTGTGGTTGTTGTGATAGAGCTTGTTTGGTTCGGTGTCGTTGGCGACGAAGAGATCCGTCCAGCCGTCGTCGTCGTAATCGAGCAACGCCACGCCCAGCGTCTTGCCCGCCGGATCGTTGAGACCCGCTTTCGCGGTGACGTTTTCGAAAGTGCCGTTGCCGCGGTTGTGATAGAGCGTTGCGCTCTGGCCTTTGTAAGTCTGCGGCGTGCAGTACGACTTGTTTTTGCCGTCGAGCGTGCAGAAGAGATCGGTTTGCGGCGTCCAATCGACGTAGTGGCCGACGAAGAGATCGAGCTTGCCGTCGTTGTCGTAGTCGAACCACGCGGCGCTCGTGGAGAAACCGGGATCGCCGGTGCCGGTGGATTTAGTCATGTCGACAAACTTGCCGCCACCGAGATTGCGGAACAGATGGTTTGGACCAACGCAGGTGATGTAGATGTCTTCGTTGCCGTCGTTGTCGTAGTCGGCGACGGCGACGCCGATGCCGTACATTTCAACGGCGAGTCCGGCTTGCGCGGTGACGTCGGTGAACGTGCCGTCTTTGTTGTTGTGATAGAGCGCCGGGTACGAGCGGCGCTTTTTGTTTTCGGGCCAGTCCATCGAGTTGACGAGCAGGATGTCCTGCCAGCCGTCGTTGTCGTAATCGAGGAAGGCGCCGCCGGAACCGATCGTTTCGGGAAGATACTTTTTGCCGAACGCGCCGCTGTTGTGTTTGAAGTGAATGCCGGCTTCGGCGGTGACGTCGGTGAATTCGATCGCGCCCGAGGGACGTGGTGGCGTCGCGCTCGGCGATGGTGAAGCCGTTGCTACTTGAGCAGTAGCTTCCTGAGCCGCAGGGGCTACAGTTGCAGGCTGTTTGCAGCCACACATTAAAACCAAAACACAAAAACCAATTAACGTTTTAAGGGGTTTCATGCAGCGCGGGTTTCCTGGACAACAACTGGCCGACGTGACTCGAGCCACATCTCGATCAACATCGCCGTCGGGCCGACGATGAACAGCGCGTAAAGGGGAGCGTAGATAGCCTGGTTCAACCGGAAAAGCATCTCCGCGAAAGCCACGAAGAAAACCACCACACATTGCCATAGCTTCGATCTCACCGTCGTCTTCGGATCGGTAATCATGAAGAACACGAACAGTTGATACATCGGCCCGGTGATCGGCGCGACTTCCGCACGCCACGGATGCCCCGTGATCCAACTGCGCACAAACGCAAAGAAGATGAACGACACGACGTACGTGAAACTGATGTGAAAACGCTTCGCGCGCCAGATGATCACCGAACCCAAAATCCAGATCACGAGCAGCGGCCAGAGGAAGTTGCCCCACTGCACGCTCAACACCGCGACTGCGTCGGGCGCGAGCAGCAACAGCGCGACGATGCCGAAGTTTGAAGGGTTCCACAGGTGGCGATCCTTCACGCGCAGCACATACTTCGACATGATCGACAAGACGCTGCACAACGCGTAGGGCCAGAACGCGGGCGAACGAAGCAAAATCCCGACGCTGATGCCCGAGATGTACGCGCTCGAAAGGTTCAGCCACTTACCGAAAAAGATGCGGCCCAGGACGAGCTCGGTCACCAGCGCCGCGATGATCGCGAGTGCCGTTCTCTCCCAACTCTCGAGAATGCCGTACGCGAAGTGGCCCACCAGCAGGATGCAGGTGATGAACAACGGCGGGACGTAACGGTTGTCGAGACGAAGCTTCATGCAGACTCTTTGATTTTATAAACCTGACCCGGCGACGGCTTATCGATCACTTGTGTTTTCCCCGACGGCCATCTGATTTCGACCTTCTCAAGACGAGGATTAATCCCCAGCCCAAAATGCAGACGCCGCTGGTTCTGCGAACAGAAACCGTTGCCGCCAGTGATCTGTTGCACCTGTTGCCGCCCGTCCCAAAACACACGCACTTCCGCGCCGATCGCACTGCGATTACTCGCCGTTCCTTCAAGCTCGAAATCGATCCACGCGTTTCCCGGCGCGACCGTGTTCTTGTAAACGAGCAACGGCCCGCGTTGATTCGCGACCACGACGTCCAACACGCCGCGATTCCAAAGATCCACGAGCGCCACCGCGCGATCAAACTCATCCTGTGCTCTCGCCCCAACTGCCTGCGCCACGTTCACAAACTTGCCCGCGCCGTCGTTAAGCCAAACACGTTTCGGTTGATAACCCGAGAGACTGCGCCCATCCATCGGCGGCCAGTCCGCGGCGTCGGAAATGATCGTCGAGTTGCCGCCCGCGATCTTCGAGAAGTCGTACCAGTAATTCGTGTTGCGATCCGCCGAGATGTAACCGTTGACGAGATACAAATCGAGCGTGCCGTCGTTATTGAGATCGCCAAACTGCGCGCCGAAACTCCAGCCGCCAATCTCCACATCCATCTCGCGCGCGAGATTGTCATACTTCAATCCATCACCGCCCGTGCCTTCGCGCGGCACCCAAAGATTGTTGCCCTGAATCAACACGCCTTCTTCGGAGATGTTCGAAACGTAGATCGCATACTTGCCTTCGTTGAGCACGTCGGCCATCGATGCATTCATGCCGCTCTTCGGCGCGAACCCGACGCCCGTCTGCTTGCCGGCTTCGCGAAAACGTTTGCCATCGTTGAAGTAGAGCTCGGAGATGCCGTAGTCGTTGGCGATGAAGAGATCGGGATACCCGGTGCCGCGCAGATCCGCCGCCGCCGCGGCCAGCGCCCAACGACGCGAATCAATCCCGAGTTGCTGACTGACCTCTTCAAACGATCCATTGCCGAGGTTGTGAAACAGATACTTGCGTCCGCCGTTGCGCGCGTACTCAAAACTCTCCGGCATGATCTTCGTCGACTTCAAATGCCAGAGATCGACGTCTTCGGAGTAATAACCGCCGAGAAAGAGATCGAGCTTCCCGTCGCGATCGTAGTCAAACCAGATCGCCGTGTTCGCGTTGACCCACGCGGGCAGCTTCGCTTTGTCAGTGACGCGCGTAAAGCCGTGACCGGCGTCGTTGTGAAAGAGCTCGGGCTTGCCCCACTTGTACAGGAAAAGATCTTCGTAACCGTCGTTGTCGTAGTCGCCCCAGACCGCGCCCATCGACACGCCGGTACCCGGCTGATTCACATCCGCAATCCCAAGATCGCCGGCGACGTCCTTGAACGATCCATCTTTGAGATTGTGATAGAGCGCGTTCTTACTACCCTCGCCGCTGTTTGTGACGTAGATGTCGGCCCAGCCGTCGCGATCGAAATCGACGATCGAAACGGCCGCGCCCATCGATGCGACTTGCGGCATGATGTGCTGGAGTTTCGGATCGAGCGCCGGCGCCTGGTGCGTGAAGTTGACGCCTGCGGATTGACCGACCTCAGTCAGATGAAAACCGTAACGATTCAGCGCGACGTTCGCATCCAGCGACGCGTTCGCGGTCTCGCCGCGCGTGCGGAAGTGTCGCAGCACGGCGGGCAGCGCGAGCAGCGCCACGAAGATCACCGACAGCACTGTGCGAGCAATAGCGCGGCCTTTCATCTCTGCTGCGTAAACCTCATCGCGTTTTGAAAGATGTCAGCCGTCACGTAACGGGTGTGAAAGTTCTGCCAGTCTTCCGGATGTTGACGGTATACCCACTCGTCTTCGAGTCGTCCCGGCGGCGTGTCGTACAAGTTCTTCGCGTGATACGGCAACGGCAACACAGTCTTCGCGAACGTGGAGTTGTAATCTCCGTCTTTGATCCAACCGTCTCCCACGATCACGTAGTCGCGCACCCAACCGGCGGGCGGCGGCGCGGGCGCGGCGAAGCGAAACGACATCTCGTCGCCGGCATTCATGATCACGTAACGATCGTCGGCGCGCAGCAACAACTCGCGCACGTCACCAAATCGCGTGTAATAGCCAATCAAGTCGCGCCAGATCTGTTTCGAGCTCGAAAGACGATTGTAGTCTGGTACTTCAGGAGACGAAGCGTTCGCCTGAGTGATGACAGAATAACCGCGATAGTGAAGATCCGCCACCTCGGGATTCAGCGGCGTGATCTTCGGCTTGGCGTCGGGAACGGGAACCGCCCATTCCAACAAGTCCCAATACACTTCGAGATTCGTCCGGAGCCGAAGTTTGCGCGGCGTGCCTGGCTTGAAAACGTTCGCCAGATCAAACAAACAGATCTTCTTGCGCCCCGCCGGAAAGCCGAGGTTCGCGCGCGCCGTTTCCCAACCACCCTTGCCGTCCGGAACTTCGAGACTCAAAGGCCGCGCTTGTTCCTGTTGTCCCTGGCTGATGGCGACGTTGATCGAAGAGTCCGTCGGATGCATCCAGCCGTGGGCGATTAGCAACAGCGGGCCGCTCGCGGGCGCGTCATTGCCGAGATCGATCTCCACGTAATGATCTCGCGTCACGCCCTGATACTTTCCGCGTCCGAACGTGTCGAGATAGTTGCCGTCGAGCTTGTTGACGACGTTCGTTACGTCCTGCCCGTTGTCGTCAACGGCGGACGCGATCGGGTGCGGCGTGTTGACGGTCGTGATGGCGAGCTTCGCGGCCGGGATCACAAAACGTTCGTCGACAAAAATGTCTTTATCGGCCGGATGATCCACGACCATCAGACTGAGTTGATCGTAGTAATAAGTCTCCCACAGCTCGGCGGTGATGCGCAGATCGTAATAACCATCGCGCGGCACGAGTTGATCGCCGCGGAGCTTGTACCACTCTTCGGTAGCTTCGACGCGCGCGGTGCCGAGCGTGTTGATGCGCAGACCAATCGCCGAGCTCCACGGCACCGCGTCCTTCACAAACTCCATCTGCTTGCCGTTCCAGGCAAACAGGAACGGACACGAACCTTTCAAACGCTGCTCGGTCACGATCTCTTTATCCGCCTGTGCTTCGAAATCCGCGCGCACGGAACCGTTGGGCCACACGACGCGAATCACGTCGGCGGTTGTTTGATCGCCGAGACCGAAATGCAGCGATGGTCCGGTGATCGGCTGCTTCTGCACGAGCAGCCCCGATCTGATTTCCATCTCGCCGCCGACGCCAAACGGATTGATCCGCTGATCGCCGACAGCCGTGGTGGCGCGCGGGCGAACAACTTGCCAGTGATAGTTTTTCTTGCCGCTGTTTATCCCCTCGACAGCTCTCTCGCCCGCCACTGCCAGAAGGTCCAGCCGTCCGTCTGCATTCAGATCTGCGATGTCCATGGCTCGCTCGACGCCGGCCTGGTTTTTGAAGGGAACGAACTTCCCGTTTTCATCGCTCAACAAAACATACGTGTTGAAGACGAGATCAAGTCCACCGTTGTTATCGAGATCTGCGATCAGCAGCACGCCTGGTTCGTTGAAAGAATTATCTACCTTCGCGACTTCCGCCACGTCCCAACCCGCGCCGTGATCTTTGTCTGACAAACGCACGATCGCGCCGTCAGCCCGCGCGATCACTAGATCGAGCACGCCGTCGGTGTTGAGATCCGCAACACCGAGCGCGACGGCTGGACCAGTGTCAAACGCAAACGGCAGATCGCGTTTGCTGAACTGCCCCTGGCGCTCATTGCTGAACACGTGGACCAGGCGTATCTCGTCGATGAAAGCCGCGTCCGGATCGCCATCGCCGTCGAAGTCGGCCCACGCGAAACTCGTGACGCCGGACACGCCGGCGAAAGGTTGAATGTCGGTGAAGGTGCCGTCGCCGTTGTTGCGCAGCACGATGACGTTGCCGCGCCGCGCGCCGAGCACGATGTCGAGATCGCCGTCGGCTTCAATGTCCGCCGCCCACGCGCCGTTGTAGTCGCCATTGATCACCGCGGCGGGAAGTTTTGTTTCCGCGGTCACATCGACAAACGACGACGGGCTGTCCTGGCGAAACAGACGCACGCCGCCCACGCCGGCGAGCACGAGATCCGTTTTGAAGTCGTAGCTGAAATCGATCTGCAAAACGCCGGCGCGCGATGGCGGTGTGTTGCTTGCTCCACCGGGAAACGGCAGCGTCGCGCCACTCGCGAGCCGCACCTCGTGCGCGGTGGCGGTGGCGATCACTGGCGCGCCGGTTCCGCTGAGCGCGATCGCGCCGACCCAGTCTGCTTTGTCGGTTGAAGCAATTGGTGTGAAGTTGAAGGATGTTTCCGTATCGGCCACAGCAGTCTTGAAGATCGGCGTTTCCATCTTCAGAAAGTTTCGAAACGGCGTCGCTTCTTCACCCGGCGGCGGTTTGATCGCCGCGAGATCGCGCCGGTATTCCGGCACACGCACCAGCACGTTGCGCAGGAAACTCGTGCGGGTCGCGACGTTGCGCATGTCGCCGCTGTTCATTGCCTGCTCGAGTGCTGTCACTTGCTGTTGCACTTCGGGCGGCCACGTTGAAGCACGCGCGCTGATCTTCGCAAGGGATGATTTCGCCGTGCCCTGGAAATTTTGTTTCGCCGAGATGCGTGTCAGTTCAACGAGCGCCGCGAGATTGTCGGGCTGCGCGGCAACGATCTGCTGCACGAGTTTTTGAAACTCCTGCTCGTCGCCCTCGCGCTCGACTTCCTCCGCGAGTTTGTAAGTCGCGATCAGGTTTTTCGGATCGAGTTCGACTGACTTGCGCAACGCGGCGATCGCTTCCGCAGTTTTTCCCCGACTGCTTTCGAGCAAACCGACGAGGTAGTAGATGTTGCTGTTGTCGGGAGCGAGCGAGCGCGCGCGTTCGAGACGCTCGGCGGCAGCGTCGAAGTTTTTCTGTCGCAATGCGAGCAAGCCCCAGTTGGCCCAACCCGCAGGCTCGGTGGGCGCGAGCTGCGTAAACTGCGCGAGCTTGCTGTCAGCCTCCACGTCGTGACCGACCTCGAGCGCCGCGAGCGCGATGTAGAACGTGCGCACGAGCTCGTTGTACTGTGGCGACGAGCGATCGGGTAGCGTCGCATTCGGGCGGCACGCGCCAAAGAAAACCAGCACGCACAAAATCAGAATTCGGCTAGTAAGCGGTTGACTTTGAAAAGTTCGCATTTATAGTCGAGGGCACTTATGCAGAGTTTCAAAACTGGCGTCTTATTGCTGGGACTGCTGATCTGCTTTCTTACCGCGCCATTAATAAGCCTAACGTCCGCTCATCGTCAAAACCCGCCGCCGAAAGCGAACGCGCGCGAAGACGCTTACCGCGCGAATAATCTGGGCGTCGCACTGCTGGAGCAGTTCAAGTATAAAGAGGCGGCGGACGCATTCAAGCGCGCGTTGCAACTCGCGCCCGATCTGTCGCTCGCCCGCATCAATCTCGGCATCGCGCTCTTCAACGTTCCCGATCTCCCCGCGGCGCAACGCGAGCTGCAAGCTGCGGCGACGGCTGCGCCGAATGCGCCGCAACCGGCTTACGTGCTCGGCCTGATCGCGAAGACGCAGAACCGACCCGAAGAAGCAATCGCGAACTTTCAAAAAGTCTTGCGTGTCGATCCCAACGACGTCGGCGCGAACGTAAACATCGGCCAAATCTATGCGCAGCAGCGCAAGTACCCGGAAGCGAGCGCGGCGCTGCGACTCGCCGTCGCCGCCGAACCTTACAACGCCACCGCGCTGTACAACCTCGGCACCGCTTTGATTCGCGCCGGCCAGCGCGATGAAGGGCAGAAAGTCATCGCACAATTTCAGGAGCTGCGTCAACGAGGCAGTGGCACGACGCTCGGCAACAACTATCTCGAACAAGGTCGTTATGCGGAAGCGGTATCTTCAACCGGCGCCGAACCCGAGCTCGTCGACAAGACTACGCCGGAAGTTGTTTTCACTGATGCGACGGCGAGCGTGTTGCCGGCGAATGCCGATTGGTCGAGCGTCACCGATGACTCCGCAGTGCTTTTCGATTATGACAACGATGGCGATTTGGATTTACTCGAACTGGCAGGCACCAAGGCGCGCCTGTTGCGCAACGACGGCGGCAAGTTTGTTGACGTGACGGCGCAATCGGGCGCGCTGGCGAAAGCGACGACAGGTGTCGCGAGCGCGGCAGTCGCCGGCGACTACAACAACGACGGCAAACCGGATCTCCTGATCGTTCGCAGCAGCGGGTTGCTGCTCTATCGCAACGAGGGTGACGGCAGTTTCTTCGATGTGACCGCTGCGGCAAAGGTGACGGGCAGCCCGTCGCCGTCACGAGCGGCGGCGTTTGTCGACGTGGACCATGACGGCGACCTGGACATATTCGTTCCCGGCAACGTGCTGTTGCGCAACAACGGCGACGGCACGTTCAGCGATCAGACCGCGGCCGCGAAAGTCGAAGACAAGATCAATGCGCGCGGAGTCGTGCCGACTGATTTCGACAATCGTCGCGACATCGATCTGCTCGTCGCGGCGAGTGAGAAGGTTTCGCTGTGGCGCAACTTGCGCGACGGCACGTTTCGCGACGTGGCGCAGGACACCGGACTGGGAGAGGTGAAGGGTGCAGCGAGTGTCGCCGTTGGCGACGTTAACAAAGACGGTTTTACTGATTTTTATTTCGCTCCGGTTTCAGCGGATGCGGTCGGGCAGTTGGCGTTGAGCGACGGCAAGGAACGCTTTCAACTCGCGCGCGCTCCCGTCAACGCTGAAACAGGACCTGCGCAGTTTCTCGATTACGACGACGACGGTCTGCTCGATCTCGTCACCGCAGGAGCGCAGTTGCACGTGCTGCGGAACGTAGGCGACGCGTGGGTTGATGTAACGAGCAAAGCCGCGCCGAAATTATCAGCGCCGGCTTCCCTCTTGTTGTCCGGCGACATCGACAACGACGGCGACACTGATCTCATCGTTGCGGTTCGTGGCGGCGGACTGCGCGTGTTGCGCAACGACGGCGGCAACACCAATCGTTCGCTGCGTGTCTCGCTCGCCGCGAAGGTTAGCAATCGCGGCGGCGTCGGCTCGAAGATCGAGATTCGTGCGGGCAGTCTCGCGCAGAAACTCGAAACGTATTCCGCGTTTCCCGCGCCTGCGCCTTCGGATCTTGTTTTCGGTCTCGGCAAGCGAGCGGCGGTGGATGCAGTGCGTGTGCTCTGGCCGGCGGGCATCGTGCAGGCGGAGACGGAGATCGCTTCCGGCAAGACGCTCGCGATCACCGAGCTCGATCGCAAGCCGTCGTCGTGTCCCTTTCTTTACGCGTGGAACGGCGAGCGTTTTGAGTTCGTCACTGATTTCATGGGCGGCGGCGAGATGGGCCACCTCGATGCGCCCGGCGAGTTCAACATGCCTGACCCCGACGAGTACGTGCGCATCAGCGGCGATCAGTTGAAGGCGCGCAACGGCAGGTTGGAGTTGCGTGTGACGAATGAATTGGAAGAAGCGCTGTTTGTCGATCGATTGCAATTGATCGCGATCGCGCATCCGCGCGGCGTGGAGGTTTATCCCAACGAAGGGCTGAAAGATCCGCCGCCGCAGTTTAAGTTGTTTACGACGCGCGACGCGCGGCCGCCGCTGGCGGCGGTGGACGATCGCGGCAACGACATGCTGGAGAGGATTTCGCGGATCGATCGTGAATATCCTGACGACTTTCGCTTGCAAAACATTCGTGGCTTCGCTGACGAGCATACGTTGACGCTGACGCTGCCCGCCGCAGCGGGGAAGACTCCCGCCGATCGCGTGAAGCTGTTGTTGACGGGTTGGACGGATTACGCGTGGTCCAGCGACACGCTCGCGGCATCGCAAAGCGGCCGCGCGTTGTCGCTGCCGGCGCTGCAAGTGAAAGACAAGACCGGCGCGTGGAAGACGGTGATCGAAAACATCGGCATTCCGGTGGGCCGGCCGCAAACGCTCGTCGCGGATCTCACGGGCAAGTTTTTGAGTGACAGCCGTGAAGTACGCATCGTCACCAACATGCGCATCTACTGGGATCGAATCCTGGTTGATACCTCTGCGAGCGATCCGTCGCTGAAGTTGTCGCGTTTGAATCCCGTCGTGGCGAGCCTGCGCTGGCGCGGCTTCTCGCGCGAGTACTCGCCCGACGGCCGTCAGCCGCTTGGCTACGATTACAAAGACGTCTCGTTTACGTCGCCGTGGAAAGTGATGACGGGCCGCTACACACGCGAAGGAGACGTGCGGGAACTGGTCGCCGCATCAGACGACATGTTTGTGATCTCGCGTCCCGGCGATGAGTTGTCACTAAGTTTTGCCGTGAGCCAACTGCCGCCGCTGCCACGCGGCTGGACGCGCACGTTCCTGCTCTACGCCGACGGCTTCAGCAAAGAGATGGACATTAACTCGGCGAGCCCCGATCAGGTTGGACCACTGCCGTTTCACGGCATGAGCAAGTATCCGTACGCGTGGCCTGAACATTATCCTCTGACGCCGCAGCGTCAGAGGTATTTGGAGACTTACAACACGCGCATCGTCGCTTCGCCGATCGCGAAACTGCATTAATCATCATGGAACACATTCGTTATTCAGTCGCTGCCTGCCAAACCGACAATCCGAACCCGATCGATCGTCGCGCGATGCGCGCGAACACCGATCGCATTCTTTCAATGATCGATTCCGCCGTTATCGGCGCGTCGCCGTTTCTGCCGGTGCGGCTCGTCGTGTTTCCGGAGTTCGCGCACGCCGCGCCCGTGTTCGAAACCGCGAAAGAACTGATCGACAAGCTCGCGATCTCGATTCCCAACGAGCACACCGAACGGCTGCAACAGAAAGCCAAAGAACACGACATCTACATTCAAAGCGGCTCGATGCTGGAGGTCGATGCGAAATGGCCGGGCCACGTCTTTAACACCACGTGCCTCATTGGACCGGAAGGCGTGCTCTACAAATATCGCAAGGTCAACACGTGGCTGCCGTTTGAAGTGCACACGAGCCCGCACGATCTGCCCGGTTACGACGAGCCACTCTTTCCCGTCGCCGACACGCCGATCGGCAAACTCGGTTGCGCGATCTGTTACGACTGGTTGTTTCCCGAAGCGATGCGGCAGTTGACGGCTAACGGCGCGGAAGTCTTGATTCGTGTTTCTGCTTACATGGATCCGTGGGGCGCGACCGAACCCATGTCGTGGTGGACCGTGGTGAATCGCTGCCGGGCGCTCGAAAACATGGCTTACGTCGTCGCGGCGAATCAGGGCGCGAGTTTGAAACACTATCCGCCGTACTCGTGGCCGGGCGGTAGTCAGGTCGTCGATTTCGATGGCAGGTTGTTAGCGGAGGCGTCGCCTGGTCCAGGCGAACGGATCGTCGTCGCGCCGATCGATATCTCGGCGTTGCGTCATGAACGCGCAACACGTCGCGGCCACATGATGCTGGGCCACCTGCGAACTGAGGCCTATCCCGTTTACAAAAACCACTACTACCCGCCGCTAAATCTTGATGAAGATCCGGCGCCGGTAAAGTAGCCACATAAAAAAGAAGCAGATCAACACGAACGTGATCGCGAAGGCGAGCGAAGCGTTGTTCGGGGCAAGGAACGAGCCGAAGAAATTGTAAATCTGCCCGCCGAGTGAGTCGCCGCCGACCTTGATCAAATCGAACACGTTCGCCAGCAGGTCGGCGAGCACGTACAGCGCGATCGCGTTCAGTCCGAAGATCTCAAACGGCTTGGCCCAACGGCGATAACCTTTGATGTCGATCAGCCAGTAGCAGAGCGCGAGAAACTGTAGCGCGAGCCCGCCGGTGAACATCACGTACGAGCTGGTCCACAGCGCTTTATTAATCGGGAAGAACGCGTTCCACGCCCAACCGATCGCGACCAGCACCGCGCCCACGACAAACATGCCCGCGGCTTTTTCGATGCGCGAGCGTTCGTTGCGCAGCCAGTTGCCAGTCAGCACGCCGATCAGCGCCGTGACCAGCGCGGGAATGGTGCTCAGCAGTCCTTCCGGATCGTAAACCTTCGCCTGCGCCCACACGTGATTGCCGAACACAACGCGATCGACGTACGAAGGCAAGCTACCTTCTTTCGTCAGATCGCCCGCTGCGTATCCCGGCGCGGGAACGGTCATCAGGAGAATCCAGTAGAACAACAGCAGACCGATCGAAATCAGGATTTGTGTGCGTGTGCGCGTGTTGAGAAAGATGATCGACGCGAGGCAGTAGCACACCGCGATGCGCTGCAACACGCCGGGTATGCGCCAGGTTGCGAGCGGGAAGTACGGCAGGGCGTTCAGGATCAGACCGATCGCAAAGATGATCAGCGTGCGCTTGAAGATCTTCAGATAAACATCGCGCGTGACGCCGCCACTCTCAACGCGGCGGCCGAGCGACAACGTGATCGCCACGCCGACGATGAACACAAAAAATGGAAAGACGAGATCGGTCGGTGTCCAACCGGACCACTGCGCGTGTTCGAGCGGCCAGTAGATGTGTTCCCACGATCCCGGATCGTTGACCAGGACCATGCCGGCGATCGTGATGCCGCGGAAGACATCGAGCGACAACAAGCGCGACGATGATGCGAAAGGGGCTGGGGCTGTTGGCATCGGCGGCGAGGTTCTAGTTCAATCTTCGTTTGTGCCTTTGCTTCTTGTGACCCTTACCGCGAACCCGGCGCTGGTTTGCGGGGCAGCTTCTCGTCGCGCATCGCCGTCTGGTAGACGAACGCCGCCATGATCGTTGCGGCTTCTTTCATGTCGTCCGCCTGAATGCGATCGAACACGTCCTGATTCGAGTGGTGCGTGCGCGTGTCGTACTCGATCTCGTCCTGAATAAACTGGAAACCCGGCAGGCCGATGCCGTCGAACGAGAGATGGTCCGTGCCGCCGGTGTTTGAGATCGACAGCGTCGCCGCGCCCATGTCTCTGAACGGCGCGAGCCATTGACGGAAGATCGAGCGCACGCTTTCGTTCCCTTGCAAGTAAACGCCGCGAATCTTGCCGGTGCCGTTGTCGAGATTGAAATAGCCGCTGAGCTTGTCGTACTCGGGCTTCTTCACGAGCACTGGCATCGCCTGCTGCGTCGCGCCATTGCCGTTTCCGTTACCAGCGCCGCCGCCCATGCCGTTAGCGTTCGGACCGGTCGAAGGCGCGGCGGAAGTCGTCGGGGTTTGCATAATGCCGAAGTGCTCGGCAACGTAAGCACGCGAACCGAGTAGTCCTTGTTCTTCACCAGTCCACAAAGCGATACGAATCGTGCGGCGCGGCTTGAGCCCGAGCGCCTGAATGATGCGCACGGCTTCCATCGCCACCGAAACACCGGCCCCGTTGTCGGTCGCGCCGGTGCCCGAGTGCCACGAATCCATGTGCCCGCCGAGCATCACGATCTCGTCTTTGAGATCCGTGCCGGGAATTTCGGCGACCGTGTTGTAGCCCATCAGATCCTGATCCTGCCACGCGACTGCGAGCTCGACCGACATCTTCACCGGTTCGCCGGCTTGCAACATGCGCACGATGCGGTTGTAGTGTTCGATCGCCATCACGAGCTGCGGGATGACCTTCGGCTGGCTCTTGTCGTACGGCGGAATGCCGCGCGGGAAGCCATTAGGACCAGGCGCCGGATCTTGCGCGGGCGGCACAACCTGCGCCGACTGCACGAAGAGCGTGCCGCCGTCGCCGCGACTCGGATCGATCAAAACTGCCGCGCCTTCCTGATCGAAGAAACGCATGCGCGCGGTCGCAAACGATTGCGCAGCGCGAAACGCCGCGGCGGCATTCCCGAAGTTAGCACGGCCTGGACCACCGGAACGCGGCTCTGGCGCGTCGGCGAGTGTGAGCAGATCTTTTTCGTTCAGGCGCGTGCCGAGTGGATCGAAGTGCGCGGGCACGTCGCGCATCGGCGCAGTCAACACGATCTTGCCGTTGAGTTTGCCTTTGTACTTGTCGAGATCCGCTTCGGTTTTCGCGTCGACATAAACAACGTCTGCCGTGAGCGGCGCAATGCTCGGCGACCACGCTTTCGGATAAGCAATCACGGGAAATGCGGTCGGCGCGCTCACTTGCGCGGAGAATTTCGTGAGCGTCCAGCCGCGGCCAAACGGTCCCCACGCTTCGAGGTGCGCATTCTGCAAGCCCCACTTCGTCAACTGATCGCGTGTCCACTCGTTAGAACGCTTCATGCCCGGCGACGCGGTCAGGCGTGGTCCAATGACGTCGCTCAGGTAACTCAACGTCTGCATCACCTGCGAATGGTTCATGCCTTCGTCCCTGATGCGCGCGATGGGATCGTTTGGATCGGGCGCCGGAGCTTGCGTCTGCGGAGCTTGCGCAAACGACGGTGTTGACGAAACGACGAAAAGCAAAAGCAGCACTATCGCTGCATAGCGCCGTACGATCATGGTGGGTCTCCTCGAATTCAGTTTTGGATAAGTCGGCTTGAAAATCGCGTCATCTGTGTAACACAGATTGTGGTTTTTCGGTAGTCTCGAGCGGCTGGTTCGAGCGATAACCACACTCTTCGTTGGCGCAGTAGCGGAACGTGCCCTGCTTCTTCGTCGTCTTCTCCAGCAGAAACGGCGCGTTGCACTGCGGGCACGTGTCGTTCACCGGCTTGTCCCAATAGACGATGTTGCAGTTCGGATATTCCGAGCAGCCGTAAAAGACTTTGCCGCGTTTCGATTTCTTGATGACGATCTCGCCCTTGCAACCGGGACGCGGACACGACACGCCGACCGTTTCCTGCTTGATGTATTTGCACTTCGGATAATTCGAGCAGGAGATGAATTCGCCGTAGCGTCCGAAACGCTTCACGAGCTGCGCGTCGTCAACCGGACATTTCTCGTCGAGCGGCACCGGCGCCGGCGCGGCGACGCCCGTCTTGCCGATCTTGCGGATGTTGCGACACTCGGGATAACCAGTGCAGCCGAGGAATGGACCAAAGCGTCCGCGCTTCAACTGCATCGGCTTGTTGCAAAGCTCGCACACTTCCGGCTCGGCCTCTTCACCATTCGCAGCGGCTTCGGTTGAGGCTCCGGCGCCGTCGGAACCGGCGGGTGGCTCCGCGTCGCGCGTGGCTTCGCAGTTGAGACACTTCAGATATGGACCAAAGCGCCCCCACTTCTGCACCATGCCCGGCGTGTTGCACTTCAAACACACCTCTTCGGTGGGCACGCTCTTCTCTTTAATGTCCTTGATATAGCGTTGAAATTCTTTCAGGTCGCCTTCGAACTTGTTGTAGAACTCGCGCAGCGCCTTGGTCCACTCGAGCTTGCCGTCTTCGATCTCGTCGAGCTCTTCTTCCATGCGCGCGGTGTACGTCTCGTTGAAGAGATCGTCGAAGCCGCCTTCGATCAGGAGATCGTTGACGGTTTTGCCGAGCGCAGTGGGATGAAAACGACTCTGAATCTTCTCGACGTACTCGCGTTCCTGGATCGTCGACATGATCGCGGCGTAAGTCGACGGGCGTCCGATGCCTTTTTCTTCGAGCGCTTTCACGAGCGTCGCTTCCGTGTAACGCGGCGGCGGCTCGGTGAAGTGCTGCTCGGGCGTGATCGAATTGAGCTTCAACGACTCGCCGGTTTCGACCAGCGGCAAACTGCGTTCTGCTTCGTCATCGTCTTCAATCTTCTCGTCGCGGCCTTCCTGATAAATCTTGAGGAAGCCGTCGAACTTCTGCACCGAGCCGGTGGCGCGAAACACGAAGCGTCCGGCTTGGATGTCGATCGTCGTTTGATCGAAGATCGCCGGCATCATCTGCGACGCGACGAAGCGTTGCCAGATCAAGCGATACAGTTTCAGTTCGTCGGGTTTGAGAAAGCGGGCGAGCGATTCGGGTGTGCGTGCGACTTCCGACGGACGTATCGCTTCGTGCGCGTCCTGCGCGTCTTTCTTCGAGCGATAGTGGACCGCTTTTTCGGGCAGGTAGTTTTCACCGTATTGCCGGCCGACGAAATCGCGCACTTCGCCGAGCGCTGCGTCCGAGACGCGCGTCGAGTCGGTACGCATGTAAGTGATCAAACCGACCGCGCCTTCGTCGCCGAGCTCGACGCCTTCGTAAAGCTTCTGCGCGACCATCATTGTCTTCTTCACCGCGAAGCCGAGTTTGCGCGACGCTTCCTGTTGGAGTTTGGAAGTGATGAACGGCGGCACCGGATTGCGTTTCCGTTCTTTGGTGGTGACGTCACTGACGACAAACGACTGCTGCTGTGCTTCGTTGACGAACTCGTCCGCTTGCGCCTGATCCTGGATCAGGATCTCAGACTTCTTCAGCTCCTGATCGAAACCGCTCGTCTTGACTGTTTGCTCCCCGACTTTGAAGAGCCGCGCGTCGAAAGCGGGCGGGAGTTTCGCGCTGAGGTTAGCGCCGATAGTCCAGTATTCCGTTTTGACAAACTGCTCGATCTCGCGTTCGCGCTCTACGACCATTCTGAGTGCAACTGACTGCACGCGTCCGGCGCTCAATCTTCCGCCAATCGTGCGACACAACAACGGCGAGACTTTGTAACCTACCAAACGATCGAGCACGCGTCGCGCTTGTTGCGCTTCGACAAGGTTCTCGTCGATCTGTTTCGGATCTTCAAACGCTGCGTTCACTGCGCGCTTCGTGATCTCATTGAACATCACGCGAAACGTTGGCTTCGCCGGACGCTTCGGCACGATCTCTTCCGCGAGGTGCTGGCAGATCGCTTCACCTTCGCGATCGGGGTCAGCCGCGAGATAGATCGCTTCCGCTTCTTTCGCCGCTTTCTTCAGCTCGGCGACGATCTTTTTGTTGTTGCGTTTCTTCGAGTCGGGAATGATTTCGTAAGTCGGTTCGAAGTTGTGTTCGACGTCAACACCGAGGCCTTTCGAAGGCAGATCTTTGATGTGACCGATCGAGGCCTTAACCAGGTAGTCCTTTCCCAGATACTTATTTATCGTCTTTGCCTTTGCAGGCGACTCAACTATTACTAAATTTTTTGCCATTTATATTCTTCTCACAAAACATCTGCCGGGTAATGCGCGCACCAGTTCGCGCATTTCCAACGCCAACAACGCCGCCGTTAACTCCGTGATCGGAAGTTTGCTCTTGTCGATCAGCCAGTCGACGTGCGCCGGACTGTCGGGAGTCAACAAACGAAACACCGAAGTCTCTGTTGGTGACAAGCCTTCCGGCACGAGCGCCAGTTTCTCCGTCAACGACGGTTCCGCGCGTACTTCCGTAAAAGGCGGCGGCAACAACTTCGCAGCGAGTTGCGGCGGCAGTTCCGCCGCGATGTCCTGCCATTGCTGCACGAGCTTCGCGCCTGCGCCTTTGATCAGGTAGTTGGCGCCGAACGAGTTTCGCGAAGTGATATTTCCCGGCACTGCAAACACTTCGCGGTTCTGTTCCATCGCCAAACGCGCGGTTATCAAAGAACCCGAATTCTCGGCCGCTTCCACGACCACGACCCCTAAACTCAGTCCGCTAATGATGCGGTTGCGGTACGGAAAGTTTTCCGAGACCGGCGGCGTACCGAGCGGGAACTGGCTGACGAGCGCGCCGCCCTTCGCCAGTATTTCTTCCGCCAACTTCTTGTGATCGCGAGGATAAACCTCGTCGATTCCGGTGCCCAAAACCGCGACCGTGCGGCCGCCGGCTTCGAGTGCGCCGCGGTGTGCGGCGGCGTCGATTCCCCTGGCAAAGCCCGAAACAACCGTGATTCCGCGTTGCGCCAGGTCGCGTGCGAGCATCAGGGCGGCGTTCTGACCGTAGGTTGACGCCCTACGAGACCCTACCACACCGATGCAGGGCTGATCCAAACATTCTGACCACGCGCCTTTTACATAGAGAACAATAGGCGGGTCGTAAATCTCACGTAAGGATGAGGGATAAACCCCGTCGTCTAACAATAATATGTCGCCGCCGAGTTTCCTGACGGCGGTGATCTCGGCTTCCGCCGTGAAGCGCAAATTCCGGCCGATGATGGTGTCGACGGCCTCGGGTGCCAGGCGCAACTGTTCGAGTTCGGCGCGCGTGGCGTTGTAAACGGCCTCGGCGGAACCGAAGCGCTCCAGCAGTTTGGCAGCGGCGCGAGGACCGATGCCGGGAGTCATATTGAGCTCAACCCAATCTCTGATCATGTGAGGATGTCCTTTTCTGAGCTTTTGCGAATTTTCAATAATGTAAAGAGCTGTTTCGCGGGGCCTTAACTGGCGGAGGCGTGTAGGAATCGAACCTACCTGAGCCCGCTCTCGCGGTCTCACTAACGGTTTTGAAGACCGCGCCATTCACCAGAACAGATTCGCCTCCAGCGAGGCCACAAACCCTACGCGCCCTTCCGCGAGACTGTCAAGTTTGACATCCAGGCGCCTGTCCACCTAGAATTCGAACGAACGTTCGAACGCGGCTATTATGAGGGAAGGATGATTAACTTTCAAACGTCGCCGGATCAGTACCGGCATTGGAAATTGGAAATCGAGGGGCGGGTGGCGACGCTCTCGATGGATGTGCAAGAAGACCAGACGCTGGCTGAGGGCTACAAGCTCAAACTCAATTCTTACGACTTGGGAGTAGATATTGAGTTGGCGGATGCGATTCAGCGGCTGCGGTTCGAGCACCTGGAGGTCGCTGCGGTCGTGATCACGAGTCTTAAGCCGCGAATCTTCTGCGCCGGCGCGAATATCTACATGCTCGGGTCGTCGTCGCACGCTTTTAAGGTCAACTTTTGCAAGTTCACCAATGAGACGCGGTGCGCGATCGAAGATGATTCGCGACATTCGGGACGGCGTTATATCGCGGCGTTGAATGGCACTGCTTCGGGTGGTGGTTACGAGCTCGCGATCGCGTGCGATGAGATTTATCTCGTCGATGATGGAAACTCGGCGGTGTCGCTGCCGGAGGTGCCGTTGCTCGGCGTGCTGCCGGGAACGGGTGGTTTGACGCGGTTGGTTGATAAGCGTCGCGTGCGGCGCGATCGCGCGGACGTTTTCTCTACGTTAGCGGAAGGTTTGAAAGGCAAACGGGCGAAGGAATGGAGATTGATCGACGGTTACTTTCCGACTACGAAATTCAAAAGCGCGATCGACGACCGCGTAAAGCAGATCGTCGACGGGGCACCGCAAGACGTCACGGGGATCGAGCTTAAGCCACTTGAGTTTGAATCGAGTGTGGACTCCCGCAACTACAAGTACGTGAAGCTCGCTTTGCATCGTGAGCAACGCTACGCAGATCTGACGCTGATCGGTCCCGAAGGCGCGCAGCCAAGCACGCCCGAAGAGATCCAGGAACTCGGCGACGCGTACTGGCCGCTGCAGGCGTACCGCGAACTCGACGACGCGCTGCTTCACCTCCGAGTTAACGAACCCGAGATCGGACTCGTTTGCGTTCGCACGCAAGGATCGATCGACTCGGTTCTGGAAGTCGATCGGGTATTGGCGGCAAACAGAGATCACTGGCTCGTGCGCGAGATCATCCTGAACATGGCGCGCGTCCTGCGCCGTCTTGATCTAACAGCCAAGAGCTTCTTCGCGATCGTCGAACCCGGCTCCTGCTTCGCCGGAAACCTGTTCGAACTGTTGCTCGCCTCGGATCGCAGTTACATGCTGATGGACGACAACAACGCCATCGCCGTCTCCGATCTAAACGCGGGCGCGTTTCCGATGAGTAACGGGCTCACGCGTCTGCAATCACACTTTCTCGCTGAACCCGAACGCGCAGATCAACTGTTAGCGGGCAAGCACACTTTCGACACTGAGGAAGCCGAAGAGAGCGGCTTGATTACTTTCGCGCCTGACGATCTTGATTGGGAAGACGAGATCCGCGTCGCGATCGAGGAGCGCACTTCCCTTTCGCCCGACGCGCTCACCGGCATGGAAGCGTCGCTCCGTTTTGCTGGCCCGGAAACACTCGACACCAAGATTTACGGCCGTCTGACCGCGTGGCAAAACTGGATCTTCCAACGCCCGAACGCGGTTGGACCAGAAGGCGCATTAACGAATTACGGCAAGCCGACGCAGGCGCACTTTGACTTTAAGAGAACTTGATCGAATAAAACCATGAATCTTTACGACAGAATTCCAAATAACGTAAATCTCAGCGAAGACAAGAAGCTTCAGCGTGCGCTCGAGAAGTGGCTGCCAAACTATCTCGACTGGTGGCGCGAGATGGGCCCCGACGGCTTCCAGGAAAAAGACGTGTGGCTGCGCACCGCCGTCGACGTCGGCTCCGAAGGCTGGGCCCACTTCGATTACGTGAAGATGCCCGACTATCGTTGGGGCATCTTTCTCGAACCAGCCAAACCAGACGCCGTCGTCGGCTTCGGCGACAACTACGGCCGTCCCGCGTATCAGGAAGTGCCCGGCGAGTTTCGCAACGCACTGCGACGCATCATCGTCACGCAAGGCGACACCGAACCGGCGTCAGTCGAACAACAACGACAACTCGGCAAGACCTGTCCTTCGCTTTACGACCTGCGCAATCTGTTTCAGGTGAACGTCGAGGAAGGACGTCACTTGTGGGCCATGGTCTACCTGCTGCACGGCTACTTCGGTCGCGACGGCCGCGACGAAGCCGACGCGCTACTCGAACGACGCAGCGGCAATCCCGACAAGCCGCGCATTCTCGAAGCGTTCAATCAACCCTGCGACGACTGGCTCAACTTTTTCGCGTTCACGATGTTTACCGATCGCGACGGCAAGTATCAGCTCTCGGCGCTCGCTGAATCAGGTTTCGAACCACTCGCGCGCACGTGTCGCTTCATGCTGACGGAAGAAGCGCATCACATGTTCGTCGGCGACACGGGCCTGGGCCGCGTGGTCCGTCGCACCGCGCAGTTGATGAAGGAAGGCGACGTGCGCGAGCTCGGCGGCATTCCGCTCGACATCATTCAGAAGTACATCAATTTCTGGTTCAGCTACTCGCTCGATCTGTTCGGTGGTGAGATCAGTTCCAACTCCGCCGACTTCTTCGCCGCGGGTTTGAAGGGACGTTACAAAGAGCAGGAGCAGTTCACTGAACACACCGCGGCGAATGAAAACTTCACGATGCAAGTCGTGGAAGAGGGTCAACTGAAACCGCGCGAAGTGCCGCTGCGCAACGCGTTGAATGAACTGCTGCGCGGCGAGTATGTGAAGGATTGCGAAAAGGGTCTCGCACGCTGGAACAAGGTCCTGGCGGAAGAAGGCTTGAGCGAACGTTTGTATCTGCCGAATCCGCGCTTTCACCGTCACGTCGGCGAATACGCTGGTCACTACTTCGATCTCGAAGGCAAGCTGATCTCGCGCGAAGAGTTTGAGCAACGCCAGGCGGAGTGGTTGCCGACCATGGAGGATCGCGAGTACGTGCGCAGCCTGATGCATCCGGTTTACGAAGTCGGCAAGATCGCGAACTGGATCGCGCCGCCCGCGGCCGGTATCAAAGGCAAGCCGTTCGACTTTGAATATGTGAGGCTCTGAACGCGTGCAGGCTTCTCGTCACGATCAAAAACTGGAGTTCATCCTGCGCACGGCCGCGCGCATCTTCGCGGAGAAGAGTTATCACTCTACCTCGATGCGCGACATCTCGCGCGAGACGAACGTGAGCCTCGCCGGTCTTTATCACTACTGCCGCTCGAAAGAAGAACTGTTGTTTCTGATCCAGGACAACTGCTTCGGCCGTGTGCTCGAACGACTCGAGCAGCAGTTGGAGGAAGTGAAAGATCCGGTCGCAAAGCTGAGTCTGTTCATCGAGAACCACCTTTCGTTCTTCGCCGCGAACATGGCGGAGATGAAAGTCTTGTCACACGAAGCCGAGTCGTTGCGCGGCGATCTGCACGCGCACGTTTCGACGCGCAAGGACAAGTACACGAAACTCGCGCGCAAGATTCTTCAGGAAGTGCAGGACTCGCGCGACAACCAGCGGCCGATCGATCTCACCGTGGCGACTTACGCGCTGTTCGGAATGATGAATTGGATCTATAACTGGTACGACCCGCGCGGCAAGCTGAAGGTCCACGACCTGGCCCAACACCTAACGCAACTCTTTCTCGGCGGCTTTGCGCCCGGTTGCTTGCTGGAACCCGCCATTCCCCGGCAGACTGAGAACCTGAGCATCTGGAGCCACGGATTAAACGGATGAATTCCTACTCCCACGAAACTTACGGCGAGCACGTTGCCGGCGTTTACGACGACTGGTACACCGATTACGACCCGGCGGCGATCGATCTGTTGGCTGAACTCGCGCACGGCGGTAAAGCGCTCGAGCTCGGCATCGGCACCGGACGCATCGCGCTGCCTCTCGCGGCGCGCGGCGTTGAGGTTCACGGTATCGATGCGGCGGCGTCGATGATCTCGCGTCTGCGCGAGAAACCGGGCGGCGATCGCCTCACTGTCATGCAAGGAAACTTTGCGGAAGTTCCGGTCGACGGGAAGTTCTCGCTCGTCTATATCGCCTTCAACACGTTCTATAACCTGACGACGCAGGAAGAACAGGTGCAGTGTTTTCGCAACGTCGCGGCGCATCTCGAGCCGGGCGGCTGTTTTGTGATCGAGGCGTTTGTGCCCGACCTCACGCGCTTCAAGGAGAACCAGGTGAACTGGGCGTCGAAGGTCAACCTGGACGTGGTCGAGCTTGACGTGGGCCAACACGATCCCGTGACGCAACGCGTCTACAGTCAGAAGGTCGTGATCACCGACGGCAGCGTTCGGCTATATCCGCTCCAGATTCGTTACTGCTGGCCGTCTGAGTTTGACCTGATGGCGCAAGTGGCAGGACTGCGGTTGCGCGAGCGTTGGACCAACTGGAAACGCGAGCCGTTCACGCACAAGAGCGAACATCACATTTCGATTTATGAATAACAAACTCGACTACGCGGTGCGCGATGGTGTCGCGCTCATCACACTCAACGATCCCCCGGCGAACACCTACAGCTACGAGATGATGCAGCAGCTCGACCGCGCGATTCTCGACGCGCGCATGGACGACGCGGTGCAAGTGATCGTGATCACCGGCGCGGGCGAGAAGTTCTTCTGCGCGGGCGCGGATATTCGCATGCTCGCGGACGTCACGCCGTCGTTCAAGTATTATTTCTGTCTGCACGCGAACGAAACGTTGTCGCGTTTGGAACAGACGCCGAAGCTCGTGATCGCCGCGATCAACGGGCATTGCGTCGGTGGTGGTTTGGAAGTCGCGATGGCGGCCGACATTCGTATCGCACGCAAAGGCGCGGGCAAGCTCGGGCTGCCGGAAGTTTCGCTCGGCGTGTTGCCGGGAACAGGCGGCACGCAACGTTTGGTGCGCATAGTTGGAAAGTCGAAGGCGATCGAGTTAATGGCGACGGGCGAGCTGTTTGCCTTCGAACGCGGGCTGGAGCTTGGGATTCTGAACCAGGTTTTTGAGGCTGAGACTGCGGAGCAGTTTGCGCAGATGGTCCATGACTACGCTTTGCAGTTCACGGCGCCGAATAGGGCGGCGTACGCGGTTGGCAGAATCAAACGCGCGGTGCAAACTGGTTCCGAGATATCGTTTGAATCAGCGCTCGCGCTCGAGCGCGAATTACAGCAGCAACTGTTTCAGTCCGAAGACGCGCGCGAGGGTTTGCAGGCTTACGTTGAGAAGCGCAAGGCAGAGTTTAAAGGACGATAATGTACGAACACATTCTCGTTAATGCGGCGGAAGGGATCGTGACGATCACGCTGAACCGTCCCGACAAGCTGAACGCGTTCATCGGTCACATGCGCCGCGACCTCGCCGAAGCGCTCGAACACGCCGGCAGCGATCGCAGCATTCGCGTCGTGATCATCACCGGCGCGGGCCGCGCGTTCTGCGCGGGCGGCGACGTGCGCTTCATGGCCGAACTGATGCAGCGCCGCGATACGGAAGAGTTTGCGCGCATACTCGGCGCGGGCCGCCGCGTCATCACGGCGATCAGACACATGACGAAGCCGGTGATAGCCGCGGTGAATGGTCCAGCGTCAGGCGCGGGCGCGAATCTCGCCTTCGCTTGCGACCTGCGCATCGCGTCGACAGACGCTTCGTTCAGTCAATCGTTTTTGAAAGTCGGATTGCATCCGGACTGGGGCGGCACGTTTTTCCTGCCCCGTCTCGTCACGCCGAACAAAGCTTGCGAACTGTTCTTTCTCGGTGACTCGATCGACGCCGCGGAAGCGTTGCGTCTGAACATCGTCAATCAGGTGGTCGCGCCGGAAGAGTTGGAAACAGCGACGTTGGAACTCGCGGAGCGTTTGCGCGCCGCGCCGCCGCTCGCGCTGGCCGCAGCGAAGCAGGCGATCTACGCGAGTGAAGGCGCTGATCTCGACGAGATGCTGCGCTACGAAACCGAAGCGCAGTTGCGTTGTTTCGAATCCGACGACGGGCACGAGGGCGTGCGTGCGTTTCTCGAAAAGCGCGAGCCGCGCTTCACCGGCCACTGATTCGTGTCCATCTGTGTCAACTAAACTTCAGAACAAACTCGCTCTAATCACCGGTGGCGGCCGCGGCATCGGCCGCGCGATCGCACTGCTCTTCGCTCAACACGGCGCGCGCATCGCTGTCGCCGCACGCACACGCGAGCAAGTCGAACGCGTGGCCCACGAAATCGGCCCGCAAGCGCTCGCCCTGACCTGTGACGTCTCCAGCGCCGAAAGCGTCGCAGCGATGTTCGTGGATCTGAAACCCGATATTCTCGTCAACAACGCCGGCATCGCCGAGAGCGCTCCATTCGTGAACACGAGCGACGAACTCTGGCATCGTCATCTCGCCATCAATCTCACCGGCACGTTTTACTGCACACGCGCGGCGCTGCCTGCGATGCTGGAACGCAGCTGGGGCCGCGTCATCAACATCGCCTCGATCGCCGCGAAAGCCGGCGCGCCATACATCGCTGCTTACGCAGCGTCAAAACACGGCGTGCTTGGGCTGACGCGTTCCGTCGCCCTCGAAGTCGCGACGAGCGGTGTAACAGTCAATGCAATCTGTCCGGGTTACGTCGACACGGAGATGGTCGAGCGCGGTGTCGAACGCATCACCAAACGAACCGGCCGCACCGCCGAAGAAGCGCTCGACATGCTGAGACGCATGAGTCCGCAGAATCGCCTCGTCACAGCCGATGAGGTTGCCGCAATGGCCTTATTACTCGCTTCGGAAGACGGCCGCGGAATCAACGGCCAGGGAATCAACATCGACGGCGGCACCGTGCTCTTCTAAACCTTACTCGTTAACTCATAAACCAAACGGATCGGCAGGCCGACGATGTTGAAGTAGTCGCCTTCGATCTCTTCGATGAACAGCCCGGCGGCGCCTTGAATGCCGTACGCGCCCGCTTTGCCGCGTGCTTCGCCGGTCGCCACGTACCACTCGATCTCGCGCTCACTCATTTCCGCGAAGCGCACGCGCGTCGTCTCGTAATCCACGCGCGTTTCACCACCAATCCTAACGGCTGCCACTCCGGTCAACACTTCGTGCCACTTGGCGTTGAGTAGCTGCAACATGCGGCGCGCGTCATCGTCGTCGACAGGTTGGGCCAGGATCTCATCTTCGACAACCACTGTTGTGTCAGCGCCCAGGACCAAACCTGATTGCACACGCGCCGCAACCGCTTCAGCTTTCGAACGCGCGAGCCGCTGCACGTAATCCGCCGGCGCTTCGTTCGGCAGCAACGATTCGTCGATGCCCGCGACGATCGCCTCGTAAGGCCAGCCAACCGCGTCGAGCAATTCTTTGCGTCGCGGACTGCTCGACGCGAGGATCAGTTTTTCGCGAAGATGAGTATTCATAACGGTAAGTTGCGAGCGAACAGTTTGCGTGTTTCAATCAGAGTTGGCAATGGAAGGACTGATAAAAACACTGCCGGCAGTGCTGCGCGCTTCCGGCAACGCGCCTGAAGTGATCGAAGCGGCGGCGATCGCGGCGTGGAAACACGCGGCGGGCGAGAACCTGAAGTCTCACGCAGTCGCTTTGGGTCTGCAGGACCGAACTCTGCGAGTCGCAGTGGCCGACGCCATCTGGCAGAAACAGTTGCACGCGATGCGCGGCCAAATGCTGTTTCGCGTGAACAATTTGCTGGGCCAACCGCTCGTCGGCTCTATCGAATTCATTATCGACCCAACGCTATGCCGATAACCGAAGCTGACATCGCGAAAGTCGCGCAACTCGCGCATCTCGAGCTCGCCGACGAAGAACTAAAAACCTTCGGCTCACAGATCGCGGAGATCGTCGCCTACGTGGAACAACTCAACGAGCTCGACACGACCAACGTCGAACCCGCCATCGGCGGTCTAACACCCGAAGGCGAACGCACCACCACCTCACGCGAAGACGAGATCGAAGGCTCCCTGGGCCAAAAAACAGCCCTCGCCGAAGCCCCCGACCCCGCCTCGGGCCACTTCCGCGTCCCAAAGGTGTTGTAGTCATCAACCTATGTCGCGTGAAACTGTAGAGTTTGCTGTTAGTGCCGCGGAGCGGCTCAATGAGACGCTCAATGCTTTTCTCGAGATCGATCGGGAGGGGGCGTTGGCGCGTGCCGCCGAGATCGACAAAGGGGCGGCGAATTCCGAAAAGAGTGAGGGCGTGCTCGCGGGGGTGCCGGTTGCCGTTAAGGACAATATCTGTGTGCGGGGGATGCAGGCGTCGTGTGGGTCGCGCATCCTCGGCGATTATCATCCGCCTTATAACGCCACCGTCATCGAACGTCTCATCAACGCCGGCGCCGTAATCGTCGGCAAGACTAACTGCGACGAGTTTGCCATGGGCTCGTCAAACGAAAACTCCGCTTTTGGACCAGTCAAAAATCCGTGGGACACAACGCGCGTGCCCGGCGGCTCGTCAGGCGGCTCGGCCACCGCTGTCGCCGCGGGCATCGTGCCCATCGCCCTCGGCTCCGACACCGGCGGTTCAGTCAGACAACCAGCCTCACTCGTCGGCGTGCTCGGACTCAAACCAACTTACGGACGCAACTCACGCTACGGTCTCGTCGCGTTTGCGTCGTCGTTGGACCAAATCGGAATCTTCGCCCGTGACATCGGCGACATGGCGCGTACGCTCGGCGTCATCGCCGGACGCGATCGACACGACGCCACGAGCGCCGACGTGCCCGTGCCCAACTATACAAAGGCGCTCGACGGCAACCTCAAAGGCGCGCGACTCGGCTTTCCCTCAGCGTTGTTTGGCAAAGGATTGGACCAGGAGGTTGGGGAGGCGGTGAAGAATGCCGTCGACGTCTATCGCGAACTCGGCGCGGAGATCGTCGAAGTAGAACTCCCGCACGCCAGTTACGCGATCGCCGTTTACTACATCATCGCGACCGCCGAAGCATCGTCGAACCTCGCGCGCTTCGACGGCGTGCGTTACGGCTTTCGCGCGGAAGACGCGCCCGAGCTGCGCCAGATGTATCGCAAGACACGCGAGGAAGGTTTCGGCGCGGAAGTGAAGCGGCGCATCATGCTCGGCACATACGTGCTCTCAGCCGGTTATTACGACGCTTACTATCGCAAGGCCCAGCAAGTACGCACGCTCATCAAGAACGACTTTCTCAATGCTTTCAAAAACTGCGACGCGATCATCACGCCCACCGCGCCGACGCCCGCGTTTGCGATCGGTGAAAAGGTCGACGATCCGCTCGCGATGTATCTCAACGACATCTACACCGTGACGGCAAACCTCGCCGGCATTCCCGGTCTCAGCGTGCCGTGCGGACTATCATCACAACGATTGCCAATCGGCTTTCAGCTTCTTGGTCCATACTGGTCGGAGCCAACGCTCTTCAAGTTGGCCCATGCGTACCAGCAAGTGCGGCCGTTTACTGAACGTCCTGCCGTCTACGCTTCACAGCCGTAACGCGCGATCTCTTTTTTCGTGGTTTGTCGGGGATGAGGTCGCCCGTGAAGATCTCGAGCACACCTTTGGCGGTGCCGACGACGGGCGTCACGTCGAGGCCGACGTGTACGACGCCGGGAATCAGCCCTTTCTTTCTGATTTCGTAACCGGCTAGACCGACGGCGAAGACCGACCCAAGGATCGGAATCGGTTTGACGATGCGTTTGGCGAGGCCCCAACCGCCGGCGCGAACGATTCTGCGTTTGACACTACTCATCTCGTTTCGATCAAAGCACGGCAGCGGCAATTTTGGCTACTGTGCTAGCATGGCTTCGATGCGCTGCAAGTTCGTTCTGTTTGTTTTCGCAATTCTCATCGCTGCGTTTTTGTTTTCGTGTCGCTCCGGCGGCGGTGGCGGTGGGCGGCGTCTGCTGATCTACACGCCGCACGGACAAGACCTGCTCAAAGATTTCATCGCGCGTTACAAGGAAAAGAATCCCGGCGTCGACGTGCAGTTTCTCGACATGGGCTCGCGCGAGATTCTCGAGCGCGTCACGGTCGAACGAAACCATCCGCAAGCGGATCTCTGGTGGGGCGCGTCGCACACGACTTTTCAAACCGCGGCTGACGAGAATCTGTTGGCCCAATACCGTCCGACCTGGGCCGACAAAATTCCCGCCGAGTCACGCGATGCAAACGATCGCTGGTACGGCACTTACGAAACACCGCAAGTGCTCGCTTACAACAGCGACGCGGTCACCGCCGGCGAGGCGCCGCGCGATTGGGACGACATGCTCGACCCGAAGTGGCGCGACAAGATTCTCATTCGCAATCCCAATCCGTCCGACACGATGCGCGCGATCTTCGGCGCGATGATCTGGCGCTTCTACAAAGACACCGGCTCGCCGCAAGCCGGTTACGACTGGCTGCGCAAACTCGACGCGAACGTTCACGAATACACCGCCGACGGCACGTTGATGATGCAGAAGCTCGCGCGTCGCGAAGGCCTCGTGACGATGTGGGACATGCCCGACGTGCGTCTTTACAAGGAACAGAAAAATTTTCCCGTCGGCTACAACGTGCCCGCGAGCGGCACGCCCGTGGTCATCGACGGCATCGCGATCGTTCGCGGCGCACCGAACGAAGAAGAAGCGAAACGCTTCTACGAATTTGTGACGACGCCGGAGAGCCTCGCTTACGCGGCGCACAAGTTTTATCGCATTCCGGTGCGCACGGACCTCGATCGCTCGCAACTGCCCGCGTGGATGAACGAGCCGTTCAAACAACTGCCGCTCGATTGGGAGCTGTTGCGAAAACAGGGCGCCGACTGGTTAAGATACTGGGACACTGAGATTCGCGGGCGTAACAAATAAAGCCATCCACAGATTACGCAGAGGTTAATCTGTGGAATCTGTGGATGGCTCTGACACGATGGCCCTTCTCTCGCTACAAAGCATCTCGCGCAGCTTTGGCTCGACGCCGGCTGTGATCGACGTGTCGCTCGCTGTTGAGCGCGGAGAGTTTTTTGGTTTGCTTGGACCATCAGGTTGCGGCAAGACAACGACGCTCAGAATGATCGCGGGTCTGGAAAAACCCGACGCAGGATCGATCCGTTTCGACGGCAAGGAGATAACGAACCTGCCGCCCGAGCGTCGCGGCTTCGGCATGGTCTTCCAGAACTACGCGCTCTTTCCGCACCTCAACGTGTTTGAGAACGTCGCGTTTGGATTGCGCGCGCGCCACGCGCCGAAAGCCGAAACGAACGAACGCGTGCAGAGCGCGCTCGAGCTGGTCCAACTTCCGGGTTACGAAAAACGCGCTATTGACGAGCTGTCGGGCGGGCAACAGCAACGCGTCGCGATCGCGCGGGCGATCGCGATCGAGCCGGCGTTGTTGTTGTTTGACGAACCGTTATCGAATCTCGACGTGTCGCTGCGTGAATCAACGCGTGGAGAGTTGCGTGAGCTGGTGACGCGTCTCGGGTTGACGGCGGTTTACGTCACACACGATCAGGAAGAAGCGTTTGCGTTGTGCGATCGGATCAGTGTGATGGTTGGCGGACGTTTGATGCAGACTGGCAAGCCGCGTGAGCTTTATGAAGAACCGGCGGACATCGCGGTGGCGCGGTTTCTCGGACGGAATAATTTGATTCGCGCGATGCGTTTGAGTTCGAGCAAGACGAGCGAGGGTGAGTTCAAGACGCTCGACGGCGGGCACACGCTGCATGTGCCGGTGAGTCGGGATGAGTTGGCGCCGTTGAATAAGCCGGTGGTGCTGGCGATTCGGCCCGAGCACGTGCAACTCAGTGCTGATCATGATGGCGCGGAGAATTCGCTGCGCGGAACGATACGCGAGATCGTGTTTGCGGGCGCGACGTCGACGATTCGTGTTGATGCGAATGGGCTGTTGCTCGAAGCGCTGGCGGTCGAACCCGATAATTTGCAACTCAACCAGGAATGCACTGTAGTTCTGCGCGGCGACAAGCTACGACTCTTAAACCACGGATGAACACGAATCGAGTTCTGCTGCTCCTCATCGCTCTCGTGGTGCTCGTCTACGGAGTCATTTATCCAAACGCGGCAGTTGTTGTTAGTTCATTGGTGAAGGATGGTGTGTGGACGCTCGCGAATTACCGCGAGGTGTTAGCGCAGCGGGTCGTGATCGAGGCGATCGTGAGCAGCCTGGGGTTGTCGATCGCGACGGTGGTGTTGTGTGCACTCGTCGGTGTGCCGCTCGCGTTTTTGTTTGAACGATTTACTTTTCCGGGGCGGCGATTCTTTGCTGCCATCGCGGCGTTGCCGCTCGTGCTGCCGCCGCTGGTCGGCACCGTGGCTTTCATCTTCCTCGCGGGTGAGAGCGGCATTCTCGCGCACGGCATTCAAAACCTTCTCCACTTGCAAACTCCGCCGTGGCGACTCGCCGGCTGGCCCGCGTTGCTGCTCTTTCACACTTACACAATGTATCCGTTCTTTTACGTGCTCACCGGCGCGGGACTAAGAAGAATCGATGCGAGTCTCGCCGAAGCAGCACGAAGTTTGGGCGGCTCGCGCGCATTCGTCTTCGCGCGCGTGCTCGCGCCGCAACTCACTCCGTCATTGATCGCCGCCGCACTGCTCACATTCATGACATCAATGGCGTCGTTCAGCGCGCCGTTATTGTTCGGCGGCAACGTGCGCGTGTTGACACTCGAGATCTTCACCGCGCGGCAACGAGGCGACCTGACGATGGCGACGACGGAAACAGTCGTACTCGCAGTGATCTCGCTCGCGGCGTTGATTGTGTTTCAGCGTTACGAAGGCACGCGGAAGTTTGCGGCGGCCACGATGAAAGGCGCGCCACGACGGCGCGTCACGATCGCGAGCGGCAAAGCGCGTGTGCTCGCCGCAAGCGCCGCGATCGTGTTTGCGATCGTGCTCGTATTGCCGGTCGCAACGCTGATTCTCGTGAGTTTCGCGCGCGAAGGATCGTGGACGACGCAGACGCTGCCCGCCGCTTACACGCTGGCGAACTATCAGCGCCTCTTCAGCGATCCAAACGCTACGGAAGTGTTCTTCAACAGCTTCTCGATGGCGGCGATAGCGGCGGTGGCCGCGCTCGTGTGGAGCTTCTGCGTGGTGACGTTGCTCGTCAAACGCGAGCGCGGCCAGTCAGCATTTCTCGGACGCAACGGCCGCAGGTTACTCTCGTTGCTGATCCTGATTCCGTGGGCGTTGCCGGGAACGGTGGTCGCGGTTTCGGTCGCGGAAGCTTACGGGCGGCCGAGTTCGTTGCTGGGCTCGTTCGTGCTGGTCGGAACGTTCTGGATTCTCCCCGTAATTTATTTTCTGCGTTTCATGCCGCTCGTGGTGCGCGCGCTACAGGCGAGCACGGAACAGGTCGACCCGGCGCTCGGCGAGGCGGCCGGGTCGTTGGGTGCGCGCGCGTGGCAACGATTTTTGCGCGTGACGTTGCCGCTGGTTTGGCCGGGCGCGGTCGCGGGTACGCTGCTGGCGTTTGTGATCGCGTTGGGTGAATATGTCGCTTCCGTGCTGGTGTTCGTGCCCGCGAATCGACCCATCTCGATCGCGATTGCCTCGGAGTTGAGAGATTTTAATTTGGGAACGGCGGCGGCGTACGGAGTGGTTTTGATCGCCATCATCTCGGTGAGTATGTTTGTAGCTGAGAAGCTTGAAAGGATGCGATGAGGTTTTTTCCACGGATAACACAGATCGGTTTGATAGTGGTGTTGCTGCTGGCCGGAGTGCCGGTGCGGTCGCAGTCAGAAGACAAAGCACAGCTATACCAGGCGCTGCTGGATCTCACGAATCCGTGGACGGTGATGTGCGTTGCGGCGCATCCCGACGACGAAGACGGCACGAGCTTGACGGTGCTGCGACGCAAGTATGGCGTGCACACCGTTTCGCTTTTCTCTACGTTCGGTGAGGGCGGGCAGAACGCGGTTGGACCAGAGCTTTACGAAGAGCTTGGGGTGATTCGCGCGCACGAGACGCTCGCCGCCGCGGAAGTACAGGGCTCGGAGCCGTACTTTCTCGGCTTTCGTGATTTCGGTTTTTCGAAATCCGCGGAAGAGACTTATCGCATCTGGGGTGGTGAGCGCGAACTGCTGCGCCGCATGGTACTTCAGATTCGCCGCCTGCGACCCGACGCGATCATTACCAATCACGACACGACGAGCGGTCACGGTAATCACCAGGCGACGGGCCGCATGATTCTGCAGGCGTTTGACGCGGCCGCCGATCCGAAACAGTTTCCCGAACAACTCAAGGAAGTAAGCGTCTGGCAAGTGCAGCGGCTCTTCGTTCGCACGCGCGGCAATGACACGGCGGGGCAAACGTTTGCGATCGATCCGAATGAAACCGATCCGGCGCGCGGCACCACCTACGCACAACAGGCGCTCGACGCGTTGCACAAACACGCGACGCAGGGGCCGTGGCCGAAGTCAGTTCCGGCCGGCGGCGGTCGTGTTAGTCGTTACACGCTCGTGAAGTCGGCGCCGAATGCACCGGCGCTTCCGGCAGGCGCGAAGACTCCGCTTGACGGCCTGAAGCTGCCCGAGCAGATAAGCGAGCGATTGATCCCGCCGACGATCGAAAGCAAACCGCTGACAGAGTTTGCCGATCGACGTCTCGAAGTTTTGGTGTCGCTGATCAACGCGCGCCGGCGTGGCGCGTTCACCGCGCCTGACGACGTGATGGCGCTCGATCCGCAACGCTTCAAACTGATGTCGTCGCGGCTCGACAAAGCGCTTGCGACTGCGACCGGAGTCACCATGACGTTGAATCAGGAAGGCAGCGCGCTCGTGCCCGGTGAGAAGGCGCGCATCAATGCGTCGCTGAGCAACAACGGCGTGGGCGACATTCAGATCAAGCAAGTGACGTTTCGCGGGCTTGGTTTGGAAACGCCTGTGAAAGTCGCCGACAAGATGTTGCCGGGCACGGAGACTGTGGGGCAGATCGACTTCACCACGCCGAAGAATGCGAGTCTCACGACGCCGCCGTCGGAGCATCTTTATGACGGCAAGCTGTTTGGCGAACCGCTGACGGCGGAAGCGGAGTTGGGCGTCGAAGGTGTCACGTTCAAAGCGGGTACTGAGATCACGCGCAACGTTGCGCCAGCGGTTGAAATTCTCGAGGTCGAGCCGGAGCCTTACGTCACTACGCCCGCGACTTCGCAAAAGCCACTTGAGTTCAAAGTGAAGGTGCAGAACCATCTTGCTGGTCCGTTTCGCGGACTGCTGCGCGTGCGTGGTCCGAGTTTGGAAACAGGCAAGGAGATCGAGTTGCAACCCGATCAGATCGACACTTCGGACATCGTGGTGCGGAGTCTTGCGTTGACCGGACTGATGCAGAATTCAAACGTGGACATCACGGTCGATCTGCGGCCGCCCGGATCCCGGCCGGCACGGTCGATCTGCGTAACCCGACTGCGCCGATAACGAAGAAGACGGTGCCGCTGGTCTATGCGAATGCGATCGTCGTGGCGGGACGCAAGGTTGGTTACCTGCCGAGTTATGACAAGACACTGGAGCGCGCGTTGGCGTCGCTCGGTGTCGATGCGAAGCAGTTGACGATCGACGACATTGCGAAGGCGGACCTCTCGATGTTTCAGACGATCGTGCTCGACAACCGGCCGTATGAAGCGCATCCGGAGCTCGTGGGGTTGAATGCGCGGTTGCTGAAGTATGTCGAGGATGGCGGGACGCTCATCGTCTTCTATTCCAAAACTAACGAATGGAATCCCGATCCGAATCGCAACCGGCCGCAGCTTGCGCCGTATCCGATCGTTGTTGGTGACGAGCGCGTGACGCTGGAAGATGCCCCCGTGACGTTTTTGCAGCCGCGTAATTTTCTGTTGCACTTCCCGAACCGGATCACGCAGGCTGACTTCGCGAACTGGGTGCAGGAGCGCGGGCTCTATTTTCCGCGGGAATGGGATCCGAAGTACACGGCTGTGCTAGGGACGAGCGATCCGGGCGAGCCGATGTTGCGTGGTGGTCTACTGGTCGCGCCGTATGGTCGGGGGAATTACATCTACACGAGTTTTGTGTGGTATCGGCAACTGCGTGCGGGGCTACCGGGAGGTTATCGCTTCTTCGCGAATATGATCAGTTACGGTAGACCGAAACAGGATTAAGCCGCGGATGAACACAGATTAATTAGGCGGGAGAGTCGAGCATGCCTTCTTGTTCGAGAGATTCCTCGCCTTCGAGTTTGACGCGTGCGCGTTCGAGAAAGGTTTTGATCATCTCGCGCACGCGTTTTTGCATCTCGGCGCTGATCGCGCTCTCGCCGACGAGTACGGCGAAGCGATGCAGATCTTTCGCGTGCTTGCGGCGCAGTTCGACGTGCTGGACGATCCTGATCAGCACCTTGTGACCGCGCTCTTCGAACGCCGCTGCGTAGCGCAGGTAGTTCTTCATTTCCGAACGCGCCGGGGACCACTCGAGACGCTCCGGAGAATCCTCAGTCTTCTCGACCGCGAAGCTGGCCTGGACCGCGCCGATGATCGGCACTTCGGCGCGCACCATCCAACGCATGATGCCTCCCGCTTCATTGCGTATGCCCTCGATGCCCGGCATGAGGTCGGCGAAATTGCGCAGCTCGCCGAAAAACTCGCGGGCCCGCTCGAGTGTGGTCCGCAATTCCATTTGGTCTGAATAGGAGGCCTTGATGCGAAACATTTGTTCTCCGTTTACGTTCTCCGTGTTCTCGGCTCAACGTTCTCCGCGGTGTTGATGCGCGAGGCAGGCGGTTTGGTTTTCCGCACCGCCGTTGTTAAGTTACACGAGGAATTTGCACTAGTAAATATCTAAGTGAGTGGGGAAAGAATTATTTAGCATTCGGGAAAGAAGTACTTAAGATGAACGCCGCACAGACTTGCCCACGCTGCGACAAACGAGGGATGAAATCGTGGTCCGAACTCACCGACGAAGAGCGCGAGATGGTCAAGCGCCTCCCCCTCTCCGCGAGCTACTCTCTCGAAGAACGACAAGCGAGCCACCGCTGGTGCACCCGCTGCTGGTACGAAGCGGTCGATACTGAAACCCACGCCTAAAGTATGCGGTTGTAACAGTCGCGGATGGATTGCATCTGTTCGAGGAGGGTTTGGTGGAGTTCGTGGGCGGAGGTGAAGCCCATGCGAAAGGCGACGTCGCGGGCGGTTACGTGGTTCGGATCGGGAAGGCGCGTCGAACGACCCACGATTAGACGCAGGTTGTGATCGACCGAGCGGAGCAAGCTGTAGCCGGTGCTCATCGTTAAGAAATCGTCGTCAGTAAGAGAGCCTTCATCGCGAAGACGTTCGAGAGTAAACGCAGTCGAACGATCGTCGCCGCCGTCAATCACCTCATCACGCAGTTGCAGATAACGCGTAGCGAAGTAAACATCGAGCATTCCGCCGGGACCGTATTTAATATCAATTCCTGTCTGCCGCCGGCGAGTTCCCTTCTCTTTCTCCAAACGATCGCGCACGCGGCGCGTCTCCAGCTTCAACTCACCAGCATCGAATCGCAAAGCGTTTTCGTGAATACGATGACGCGCGTGCGTCTCGATCATCTTGCCGAGCTCCAGGTCGCCGCCGACCGCCCGCAGCTTAACGTAAGCGAGCCACTCCCACGGCGCACTCTCCTCCCGCAAATAATCGAGAAAACCGTCGGCGCTGGTGACGAGTGGTCCATTCTTCCCGTGGGGCCGCAAACGCAAGTCGACGCGATAGAGATAACCCTCGCGCGTGATGCTCGAAAGCGCCGCGATCATCAACTCGACCAAACGCGAGTACGTCTCATCCTGCGTCAGAGTCTTGATCGGCGACGGCACCATCGAGTCGTACGTGAACAACACGTCGAGATCCGATCCGTAATCGACGCCGGCGCTGCCGAGCCGTCCGAGACCGTAAAACGCGATGCGTGGTCCACCACTGAACGAACCGAACCGTCGCGCCATTTCACGGCGCGCGATCAAATACGAAACGTTCAGACTCGCGATCGCGAGTTCCGTTTGCAGACGATTAGTGTCGAAGATCGACAACTCGCCCGCGATGTCGAGCGCGCCGATCTCCGCGATCAACTCGGCCCACTTATGCCGCAGCGCCGCGAGCTCAGCCGGAAAACTATTTTCTGCGTCGATTGCGGCACGCAACAGCGCACGATAGTCGCGGTGCAACGCGTCCGCGACAGACGCGCCGAGCGATCCGATCAATGCCGGATTCGCGGCGATCATCTCGGCGAAAAACTCTGACGCGCCACACACCTTCAGCAACGTGCGCAAGTTCGTCTCCGTGAGATGAAGCCGGTTCTCGGTTTTTTCGAGCGACGCCGCGATACGCACCGCGTGAACGAGCGCGCGATGCGGGTTGAGAGCCTGGTTCGCAAACGAAAGCAGCGCCGATCCCGCGGACCTCGCGTCCATCGACTCTGAGAGATGCGCGACAAAAACACGCGCCGCACTCAGCGCCAAACCAAGTTCCTTGTCATGACTCTCAGTCGCCGGTTTGACCGGTTTCACATCCTGTTCGAGTTCAGAGAACAGCCGGTCATAAACGGCTCGAACATGGCGCGTGTACGTCGTCAACGCGGAAATAAAATCGTGCGGATTGTTGAAGCCGATACGTCGCGCGATGAGCAGCCGCGCGTCCTCAGACTCGGGCACCGTATGCGTTTGCAGCCCGTGCTCCATTTGCAGCCGGTGCTCCAACGTGCGCAAGAAGTCGTACGCGTCAGACAACTCACTACGCTCCTGCTGCGTGATGAACTCACGGTCCGCCAAACGCCCCAGACTCACGAGCGTGTGCGGCACGCGCAACCAATCATCGCGCCCGCCATGGGCCAACTGCAGCGCCTGCGCGATGAACTCGATCTCGCGAATCCCACCACGCCCGAGCTTCACGTTGTAACCACTCTTCTTCTCCGTCTGCCGATCGATCTTCTGCTTCGCCAAACGCACGCTCTCCAGCGCGCGGCTAACCGAAACATCAGGCCGAAACACAAACGGCGTCACCGCTTCCTTGAACTTCGCAAACAACTCCGCCGAGCCGGCCGCCGCACGCGAGCGAATCAAGACCTGTCGTTCCCAATCCTGCGCCGAGCTCATGTAATAACGAGTCGCTTCGGCGAGCGAACACGCAAGCGCACCGTCGCGTCCGTGCGGACGCAGACGCAGATCGACGCGATACGCCGCGCCTTCGCCACCAGACTGACCGGCGATGCGCGCGATCGTCTCCGATAGTTTTACGAAGTACTCGCGATTCGTGACTTCACCGCGCTGACCGTGGCCCGACGTCGTGCCTTCGTCAGAATAAAGAAAAACGAGATCGATGTCTGACGCGTAATTGAGCTCCATCGAACCGAGCTTGCCGAGCGCGATGACGCAGAACTCCGCCGTCGCGATGCGGCCGCGCTCGTCGACGTGCTGCGGCAAACCGTAACGATTGTCGAGATCCTGGCGTGCGAGACTCAGTGCGTAATCGAGAATCGCGTCGGCGAGGTTCGACAACTCTTCCATCGTCTCGACAAGCGTGTGCGTGCGGCGAATGTCGTGGAGATACGTGCGCAACAGTTCGCGGCGGCGAAAGCGCGCGAGAAGATTTTGCGGATTGAGCGAAGAGTTGGTTAACGCGAAGCGCGCGAGCGATTCTTTCAGCTCGTCGAGCGAGCGCACACGCGGCTCAGCGCGTTCGCGCGCGAGCCACGAAAAGTATTCGGGATTTTGTTCGAGCGTGGTGGCGAGCAGCGGACTCCACGCTGCCAGCGCGAGCGCGTCCGCGAGCAGCGCCGGCTGCTTCGTCAGGTTGCGGTAGGCACGCGGCTGCTCGTTCGACAGCCTGTCGAGAAACAGCCGCGCACCGTTTTGATCCGGGAGATCACGTAGCAGAAACTCAATCACTAAATGTCATAGTACAACGAAAACTCGAGCGGATGCGGACGCATGCGCAGCGGCTGGATCTCGCGCTCGCGCTTGTAACTGATCCAGCGATCGATCAACTGCGGACTGAACACGTCGCCTTTCAGCAGGAAGTCGTGATCGGCTTCGAGCGCCTTGAGCGAATCGTCGAGCGAGCCCGGCAACGTCGGCACATCTTTCAATTCCTCGGGCGAGAGATCGTAGATATCCTTCTCGAGCGGATCACCCGGATCGATCCGGTTCTGCACGCCGTCGAGTCCCGCCAGCAGCATCGCCGAGAACGCGAGATACGCATTGCACGACGGATCGGGCGGACGAAACTCCAACCGCTTCAGTTTCGGGTTCGTCGAGAACATCGGAATACGAATCGCGGCCGAACGATTACGCGCGGAGTACGCGAGGTTCACGGGCGCTTCAAAACCCGGCACGAGCCGCTTGTAACTGTTCGTCGTCGGCGCGGCAAAAGCCACGACCGCAGCCGCGTGCTTCAACAACCCACCGATGTAAAAGCGGGCCATCTCGGACAATCCGGCATAACCGTCGCCGGCAAACAAAGGCTTCTCGCCTTTCCACAACGATTGGTGACAGTGCATTCCCGAACCGTTATCGCCAAACAGCGGCTTCGGCATGAACGTCGCGGACTTCCCATACTCGTGAGCAGTATTGCGAACTACATATTTGAATACTTGTAAATTATCCGCTGTGCCTAACAGCGTGGAATAACGGAAGTCGATCTCGCACTGGCCCGCGGTCGCAACTTCGTGGTGATGACACTCGACGGTCACGCCACACTTCTCGAGCGTCAGCGAGATCTGCGAACGCAGGTCACTCAACGAATCGGTCGGCGGCACGGGCACGTAGCCTTCCTTCGGACGAATGCGATAACCGAGGTTCGAACCGGCAAACTCGTTCGCGTCGCGCCCGCTGTTCCAGTGACCTTCGTCGGAGTCGATCGAGTAACCGGCGGAGTGCTGCTCGTTGTGAAACTTGGCGGAATCAAACACGAAGAACTCGGCTTCAGGACCGAAGAAACATGTGTCCGCCAGGCCGGTGAATTTCAGGTAACTCTCGGCGCGTTGCGCAACAGAGCGCGGATCGTAGGCGTAACCTTCCTTCGTGATCGGATCGATGGCGTTACCGATGAGACAGAGCGTCGGCTGTTCGGCAAACGGGTCCATCCAGAAGCGCCGCGCGTCGGGAACGAGCAGCATGTCCGACTCGTGAATTGCGGCCCAGCCGCGGATGGAAGAAGCGTCGAAACCAAAGCCATCTTCGAACTGTTCTTCGCCGAGTTCGCCGATGGGAAATGTAAGGTGTTGCCAGGAGCCGGGTAGGTCAGTGAAACGAACAGAGACGAACTTGGCGCCCTGTTCAGCAGCGAATTTCAAGACAGTCTTGGGGTTCATGTGATCTCCTGATCTTTATTTCGAGTGTGTTAGGGGTACCCTTCGCCCCGGCGCGAAATTTGGCGAAGTATGTGGGAAGTTGCGCGACTATCGTAAAGCGGGCGAGCGTCATAAAGCGACGGCGCGTAAAAAGCTGCCATTATAAACGGCAGCGTTTTGATGTCAAGGGCGAATTAGACGAGGATGAAGGTCACAAAAACCTTAAGATTTGGAAAAGTTATAGCCCGCACCCGCCATTTTCTGTTACATTGCGCCCCTAAAGCGTTCCACCCAAAACAACTCCGCAACTCGATTCGGGATAATGTGCATCAGTAGTGTTTCTGGCGTGATTGTTATTGTTCAAAGTTAGTTCGAAGGCAGGAGACCGCTAATTGACCACGGCAATCGAGCAGACGCTCGAAACTTATGGAATCGAAAACTGGGGCGCTGGCTACTTTGATGTAAACCGGAAGGGAAATCTAATCGTCCGACCCGTCGAGGGTGATCCCCGCTCGGCGGACCTCAAAGAGATAATCGACGACCTCGCCAAACGCGGAATCACCGCGCCTGTGCTCTTACGTTTTCCGCAACTCGTCGCCGCCCAGGTGAGAAAACTCCAACGCGCATTCAGCCGCTCAATCCGCGAGTTTGAGTATCAAGGCTCCCACATGTGCGTGTACCCGATGAAGGTCAATCAGCAACGCTCCGTGGTCGAAGAATACCTGCGCGAAGGCTCGCGTTATGACTTCGGTCTCGAAGCGGGTTCGAAAGCCGAGCTTTACGCCGCGCTTGCACTCGAACAGCCGGGCGACAGTCTGCTCGTGCTGAACGGCTTCAAGGACGAAGAATTTATCGAGCTCGCTTTTGCCGGCGCGAAAGTGGGCAAGCGAGTCGTCATCGTGATCGAAAAGCTCAACGAGCTCGATCACGTGCTCACTGTTGCCGAACGCGAAGACGGACCACTGCCGATGATCGGCATGCGCGTCAAGCTTTACTCGAAAGGCTCCGGCCGCTGGGAAAAGTCCGGCGGCGAAGCAGCGAAATTCGGGTTGACGACGACCGAGTTGCTGGAAGTTATTCGCCGCGTCGAAGAAGCGGGCCGCATGGACATGCTGAAGCTGCTGCACTTCCACATCGGTTCGCAGCTCACCGACATCAAGCGCATCAAGAATGCGATGAAGGAAGCCGCGCGCGTCTACGCGAAGGTTGTCCAGATGAAGGTGCCGATCGATCTGCTCGACGTCGGCGGCGGCATGGCCGTCGATTACGACGGTTCGAAGACGGCGTTCGATTCTTCCGCGAACTACACCGCGCAGGAGTTTGCGAACGACGTTATCTACACGATCAAACAGGTCTGCGACGATGAAAACGTGCCGCATCCCACGATCATTCAGGAGTCGGGACGTTTCCTGGCCGCGTATCACGCGATTCTGGTCACGAACGTGATCGACGAGATTGAAACCGTAGTCGAAGACATCACGCCGATCGAGATCGACGAGGACGATCCGCAGGTCGTGATCGAGCTCGGCGATCTGCGCGAATCGATCAGCGTCAAGAACTATCGCGAGTATTACCACGACGCGCTTGAGCATCGTGAAGAGTTGTTCACTCTCTTCGATCTCGGCTTGATCTCACTCGAAGATCGCGCGAAGGGTGAAGTGCTTTTCTGGGACGTTTGCGAACGTGCGGACAAGTACGCGCAAACTTCGAAATACGTCTCGGAAGAGTTTGGCGAGCTGCGTCGTTTGCTGTGCGCGAAGTATCTGACGAACTTCTCGGTGTTTCGCTCGGTGCCGGACCATTGGGCGTTGGACCAACTGTTTCCGATCGTGCCGATTCATCATCTGAACAAACCGCCGACGGAGTACACGACGCTCTGCGACATCACGTGCGACTCCGACGGCATCGTGGACAAGTTTGTCGATCTGCACGACGTGAAGCAGGTGCTCGAGTTGCACCCGTTGAATCCGGACGAGCCGTATTACCTCGCGTTCATGCTGGTCGGCGCGTACCAGGAAGTGATGGGCAACAATCACAATCTCTTCGGCGCGCCGCACGAAGCGCACATTCACATCGACGAAGAAGGTTTTCTGATCAAGAAGGTGATTAAAGGCACGACCGTCGGCGGCGCGGCCGAACGCGCTCGTTACGAGCGCAGCCTGTTGCACGACGGCTTCCGGCGTTTGATCAATCGTCGCGTCAAAGACGGCGAGTTGAGCGAAGCGGAAGGCGCCGATTTGGCCCAGTTTTATGAGTCTCGTTATGACGCTTACACATATCTCGCAGTCAATGGAGTAAAGACCCGTTCGCGCAGACGAACGGACTACTAACCACAAGTTACACGGGTTTTTGGTGTAATCAGTGGCTGAGGTAACAACCTGCATGGTCACTCAACGCAAACCAAAAGCATCGAAATACCTGACCACCCCCACCCGTCCGGTCCAGGTGGACCGCGATCGCTCGGTGGCCGGACTCCTCGAAAAGATGGAAGGCACCGGCTTCGGCGGCCGCCAACTCGCCGAAGCTCATCGCATCTGGCTCGACATGCTCGGCGACAACACGACCATCATGGTCGCCGCCTCGGGCGCGCTCATTCCCGCGGGCATGCGACGGCTGCTGGCCTACGTGATCAAGAATCGTTTCGTTGACGTGCTGGTGCTTTCCGGTTCGATGTTGTTTCACGATCTGCACGAGACGCTGGGCCGTTATCATTTTCAGGCGCATCCGAGCATGACGGATGCGGAGCTCGAGTCGGCGCAGATCAGTCGCATGTGGGACTTGCTGGCGAGTGACGAAGAGTATCGCGAAGCGAAGGAATGGATTGGCGGGTTTACTAATCAACTCGATCAAACGCGCGCTTATTCGGTGCGTGAGTTTCTGCACTTGCTCGGCCGCGAGCTCGCGGAGATCGCGACGGAAGACGGTGTGCTCACTTCCGCTTACAAAGCACGGGTGCCGGTTTTTTGTCCGGCGATCGCGGACAGCGGTTTGTCGGTTGGTATCGCGGGCGCGCGCTTCGAGAAAAAGAATAATTTTCTGTTCGATGTGATTCAGGACGTGCTCGACATGATGAACGTGATGGCCCAGTCGCGCGTTTCGGGCATTATCAATCTCGGCGGCGGCACGACGAAGAGTTTTATTCAGCAGGCGACGATCTCTTCGTTCCTGCAGAAAGAGCATCATCACGGGCACAAGTACGCGATTCAGATCGCGACTGACGCCGCGCATCCCGGCGGCCGCTCGAACGCCGTGTCGTTTGATGAGGGATTGTTTTACGGGAAACTGGCGCGCGGCGCGCACACGGCTTACGTTCCCTGCGACGCCACGATCGCGCTGCCGATCCTGATCACTTCGCTTTCGCAAACCGCGGCGAAGTACATGAAAGGGCGCAAGCGTCCCAACTTCCAGTTCGGCCGCGAGCTCATCGTCGAAGCGCCTTAGCCACAGATCAGATCTGTTTTTAAGTTCGGTTTCAGATCCGTGCTTATCTGTGTTCGGTTTACCCCACGCATCTCATTACGCTGCGCATACATCGCTTTGTCAGCCGTCTCGATCGCGTCGCCGAGATCCGTCAACGAATTGAAGCCTGCCAAGCCCCACGACACCGTCACTGTGATCGGCACGCTGGTCCAGCGGCGGCAGTTCTCTTCCAGAATCTCATTCAGTTTTTCCATGCGCTTCAACGCGTCCGACTGCGGCAGGTTGAACATCAGCACGAGAAACTCATCGCCGCCCCAGCGAAACAGCATGTCGTCCGCGCGCACCAGCGATCGCATCGCACGCGCCACCGCGCGAATCGCTTTGTCGCCGACTGTGTGACCAAACGTGTCGTTGATCGGTTTGAGGTTGTCGATGTCGATCACCGCGACGCTGCCGGAAGTCTTCGACTCCTCGCCTTTTTCCGGACGGCGCAAGAGGGAATGAAACGCGTGGCGATTCAGCGCCTCAGTCAACGGATCCATTTGGACCAGCAGTTCGAGCTGATCGCGCGCTTCGGTTAATTTCAGGTTCGCGAGTTCCACTTCGCGTCGCACGCTCTCCATCAAGACCATCACCGTGCCGAAGCCGAGCAACATCTCGAAGAGCAAGTCGACGACTGACGTGTACTGCAGATACGTCGCCGGCACGGTGATGCCCCAGAGTCCTTTGCGCGCGCCGAAGACGGGAACGTAGTGCAGGAAGCAGGCGGTCAAGAGCAACAGCGCTGCGGACATCACGCGCACACCGGCGCTGTGTTCCTGTTCCTTGAAGCCGCGGTGCAGCGTGATGAACGCTGTCATGAACAAGGCTGCGACGATGGCTGAGTGGACCATGAAGAGATCGTTGAAGTCGCGCGAAGCGTAAGGCAGCACGAGCGCTACGATGAGCGGAGGAACGAGGAAGTAAGCGCGTGGTTTTGCCCGCGATACATCGCTCACCTGGTTGCGGCAGCCGGCGATGAACAGCAGACCAAAGAGGTATTCGCCGAAGAAGTAGAGCGAGTAGAAGAGTTTTTGCGTGGGTTCAACGTGGAAGCCGACGAAGAGGCTCAGGAGCGCCACGGACAGACTGGCCCACGAGGCGGTCCAGTATTTCAGAGACACGCTCTTGATCGACGACCGCATGAAAAGGGACAGCAGGGTGATTAGGAGGATACCACCGCACTGAATAGCCAAACCGACATTCGAATCCATAGACCGGGACCTCGTTTAGGGAAGAACGAGTGGGGACGAACAGGAAGCCTGGGCTGAGGTATTAGAGCTTGGACAGGTAAGGAGACCTGTCGTTGAGGATTTTAGCCGAGGCGGCCCACCCAGGCCAAGACTTTTCTGCCGCGGCGTTTGTCTAGGCGTAATCAGACGCGTTACGGTTTACTACAACCTTAAGACATTTGGAGCTGAGATGGTCTAAACCCGTGGGAGGCTAACTCGTCTAAACGCCGCAGGCGTTGACGAATTCAAGCCCAGGGTTGCTTCAACCCTGGGGAACGAGAACAGCCACACGTTTCAACGCTGAAGGCGTTGGCGAACTGCTGGCCAACGCCTTCAGCGTTGGAATCCGGGCGTGTATGTGGTCCCAGGGTTGTCGAGGACTCCAACCCTGGGCTGGAATTGGAAAACGCCTTCGGCGTTCAAGGGCCGAACGCTACAACGTGCTGAGGACCTTTGTTTCCAGTTCGGCCTGGTTGAAATCGCGGGTGAAGAGTTGCTCGACGGTGAGCTTCTCATGGTCCATGAGGTACTTCACCAGCATGTAATATTTGAAGTACTGATAGCCGCGATCGTTTTGCGGGTTTGCTTTCCACAGGTTCGCGCCGGTTGCGTAGTCGATCGTCGTTCCGCCGGAGACGTATTCCGCGTAGCCTTCTCGCTTCCACGCCGGACTCGTGACGTTCTTCACGTAGCCAAACTTCTCGCGCACCAATAAGTGCGTGACTTCATGCGCCACGACTTCGCTCAAACTCCTTTGGTTGAACGACGGAGCTTTACGGAAAACGAGATCCTTCGCCACGTCAGCGTCGTTGATGAAGACGTTATTCGTCGGCAGGATGCCGAAACCTTTGCCAAACGAGTTCGCGCCGATGTAAAGGCTCAGCGCGGAATAAAGCTTCTGGCTGTTCGTGAGAAAAATCTTCGGCCTGACTTGCGTGTTGTTTATCGCGGAAGTCGCCAGGCGGGCTTCGACTTTGTCGAGCATCGCGTAGACGTTCTGGTCCAACGGCTCGCGCGAGTAGACGGTGAAGTTTTTGTACGTGACCTGGTGCGCGAAGAGCACCTGCGGAAAGCAGAGCAACAAAACGTACGCCGCCGCGAGCGAGAAAAACACATAACGAATGCTTCGGTACAGCTTGCTCTTTGCTTTTGCGGCACGGTAACGGCGGTAGGCGTCAATGGCACTGGAGAGTACGTTTTTCATGGCGGTGATACGGAGGACACGCCATTACGGTTTCGCGCACGCACAATTCAGCGCACTGGCTAGCTTCGCGAACGACGGCCTGCTTCCGGAGCGCCGAAGGCGCGACCTAAGGTAGCCAGGGGCGAGCGCGAAGCGCGCTGCCCCTGGATCTTCGACCAAAACGATCGAGGCCTGAAAGGCCGATAGACCTCTCACGTCAGCCATTGCAGCACGTCTTCTTCACCGGCGCTGCGCGTGCCGCCCACGACGTGAATGAAATACTCTTCGAGTGAGACTGGTCCGTGCCCATCTCCTTCGACGCCTTCCATGCGAATGCCCTTCCGCAGTTCGTTCAACGAACCGGAAGCGAGTAGCTTGCCCTGCGCGATGATGGCGATATCGGTGCAAAGACGTTCGACGATCTCGAGCACGTGCGACGTGAGGAAAACTGTCAGACCACGCATGGTGAGACGCGACAGGAGATCTTTCAACGTGCGCGACGCTATCGCGTCGACGCCTTCGAACGGTTCGTCGAGAAAGAGTATTTCCGGACGATGAATCAGCGCGCACGCGAGCGAGAGTTTTTTCTTCATGCCGTGCGAGTATTCGATGATCAACTTCTTCGGCTCGTCCTGAAGCTCCATCAGTTCGAGCAGCTCTTTCGAACGTTGTGCGATGTCGTCCTTTTGCAGCCCGTACATGCGGCCGGTGAAAGCCAGCATTTCTGCGCCGGTGAGTCGTTCGAAGAGGTTGAGATCTTCGGGCACGACGCCGATGCGTCGTTTCACTTCCATCGGCTGTTCGGAGATGTCGAAATCCAGGACGCGCAGCTTGCCGCTGGTCGGCGCAAGCAGGCCGGTGAGCATTTTGATGGTGGTGGATTTACCGGCGCCGTTCGGGCCGAGAAAGCCGAAGAAGCTGCCGCGATTGACTTGCAGATCGATATGGTCAACCGCAACAAAATCACCGAACTGTTTGACGAGAGAAAAGGTTTCAACCGCGAGTGCTGTCATCGTGAGGCAACAATACAAGCCTCAACTCACTCTCGCAACAACGCCTTCGCATCGTCTGCTCGAACATACGCGGGAAACTGTCGATGCGTGCTCATGAGAAAAGCGTTCGAGCTCGATTGCAGCGCGTTGCCGTGCGTGGCTTCGAGACTGACGAAGCGCCCGAACGGCGACCAGCCGAAGTAGTAACCGTCTTTCAGACTCACAAGCACGTCGGCCGTGTGCTGCACGCGCGGCGTGAACAGCGACTTGTAGATGTTCGGCACCGCATCAGGATATTTGTGCGACGCCGTCGCTTCGAACCACTCTTTATCGGTTCTTAATCCGTGTCCGAGATGACCTAACTCAAGCGGGTCTCCCGTCTCAACTACATACCGCAAATTTTCAATCCTCGCCCGTCCGCGTCCACTCTCAACAACAACACTTTCACGATCCTTGTAAACCGCGAAATCAACGCCTTCAACTTCAACTACCGCCCGCGCCACCTCCGGAATCACCTGCTCGTCACAGTACAGCGCCACATAACTGCACAACCCAAACGCCGGAATCACGACCCGAAAACCTCTCCGCTCCAGCGCCGATCGCAAATGCACGCGCCGGTTCTTCTCGAGGTTCATCCCGTGATCGGAAAACATAACGATCTCAGTTTCATTGCCGCAGTACTCGCGAATCTCCGTCAAGATCTTGTCGAGCGACTCCAACGCAACCGCGAGCCGCGCCGGCCCCTGACTGTGCAACAGCCCGTCGGTCGCTTTTAGAAACGCGAAGTAATCGCGATCCTGGGGCGCCGCGCGAAAACGTTCGCGAAACTTCCCCATGTCCGCGCGCCAGATCGACTCCGGCGCCACGTAGATCAAAAACTCAAACGGCAACGGCTCCTGGTAATCGAGATCGTCCATGTACGACGACGGGATCTTGTCGGGCGTGCGGCGGCCGAGATACTTGCGAATCCCGCCGCGCAGCTCGCGCGCCTTCCGATCGAAATAGAGACTCTCGTAACCGGCGGGCGGTGTCGCGCCGAGCATCGCCGACAGCGCGACGTTGGTCATCGTGGGGAATGGTGAGAGGAGTCGTGAAGGTGGTCCAAACGCGTCGAACAGTCCCCGGTGGCGAGCAGCTTCGATCAGTTTGTGCGGCACGCCGTCGAGACACAGCAACAACCGCCGCGGACGCGAACCATTAGAACGACCATTTCTACGAACTTCAGCCACAGATTTAAAACCAAAAAACCGATCTAAACGAGCTAATTTGTGCTTACGTCCGCAGCGCGAACAACGGCCTCCGCTTTGTACGCCTGCTTCATGCCGCGCTTTGCTTCTTCGTGTGCGTCGTAAATATTCGGACGCGCGAGCACCTCTTTGTACTGCGCCAACGCTTCCTCACGCTTGCCCGCCACGTCGTAAGCACGCGCCGCGTAGAGATGGGCCATCGTCACGAGACCAGGCTCAGCTTGAGCGACTTTCGTCGCCGACAGAAACTCCTTCGCTGCACGCTCGTTCAAACCCGCCGTGAGCAACGCCTCGCCATACTTAAAGTGAACCAGATCAAGCGCGCGGCCCGCAGCCTCACGCACGTTGCGATCGCGAGTCACTTCATCAAACGTCGCAAAAGCCTCTTTCTCCGCCTGCGTCGCGCCCGCAACATCCTTCTCTTTCCGCTTCTGCGCCGCCAGCGAAACCAGCCCATCCGCCGTCTCCAGCCGCAACAAATAATTGCGCGGATACTTCGCACTCAACTCGCGCGTCAACTTCACCACGTCGTCAAACCGCTTCTCACGCGTGTAAAGCAGAATCAACACCGACTTCGCATCGTCCTGCGCCCAGCGCCCTTTCTCGGCCACTTCTTCCAGCATCTTCAAGCCGCGTTTCTTCGAGCCGCGATAACCCGTCGCACCCGCGAGAATCTTCACCGGCAACGGCAACGATCCGACAACATATTCATAAAGCCCGATCGTGATCTGCGCGTCGATGTACGCCGGATCGAGCTTCAACACCTCGCGATGATGATCGACGGCGTCGTTGCCGTCGCGCAGCGCAGCGAAGTGTCGTCGCTCAACCGCTTCTTCAAACGACGCTTTCAAGCCTTCCGTGTTCGCAAGGAAATCGAGCGCTTCGATGTTCTTCGGTTCCTGTTTGAGTTTTGCTTCGGCGAGACGTTTCGCTTCGCGCGTCAGATTGCGAAACTCCGTCACGATCTTCGGATCGACCTTGTCGTCGCCGTTCGTGTAGAACGTTTCGCCGCTATAAAGCGACGCCTGCAAACGGCGCGACTCGTAGAGCGTCTTGATCCAAAGCCGCGCGGCGAGCAACTGATAACCACCGGGGTGGTTCGGAAAAAGCTGCACGATTTGTTTGAAGTCGCGTTGCGCTTTGTCGTAGTCGATGTTGTAAAGCGCGTCGAGACCGCTGCGGCGCAGCTCTTCAAACTGCGCGCGCTCCACATCCGTCAACCACGGCGCTGGTTGTTGCGCCGAAACAAGGGGAGCTAAAAACAACAAAACAAGAAGACAGCTAAGGAACCTCACTTCGTACCTTCCTTTAACACGGATTACACGGAGGAAAAGGATTCCATATACTTCACTCCTGACCCCGTGTTGAATAACACCACTCGATCTTTTTCACTCACCTGCCCGCTCTCCATCAACTTCCGCAACGCGGGCAAACACGCTGCGCCTTCGGGCGCGCAAAATACTCCTTCAGCCGAACCAATCTCCTTCGTCGCCGCGATCAACTCTTCATCCGTCACCGCAACCGCCGTCCCACCCGAATCACGCAGCGCATCGAGAATCAAAAAGTCGCCAATCGCTTTCGGCACGCGCAAACCCGACGCCGTCGTCGCGGCATTCGGAAACTCATCCGCGAAGCGTTCGCCCTTTTCAAACGCGCGCACGATCGGCGCGCAACCCGCTGCCTGGACCGTCACCATGCGCGGCCGACGGCTTCCGATCCAGCCCATCTGCTCCATCTCGTCGAACGCTTTCCACATTCCGATCAGCCCGGTGCCGCCGCCTGTCGGATAGATGATCACGTCCGGCAGTTCCCAATCGAGCTGTTCGGCGAGCTCGTAACCGAGCGTCTTCTTGCCTTCGACGCGATACGGTTCTTTCAAAGTCGAAACGTCAAACCAACCTTCCGCTTCTTTGCGCCGGCCGACTTCCGCGCCGCAGTCGGTGATGAGTCCGTCCATCAACGTGACGTGCGCGCCGGTCAGTTCACATTCGACTACATTCGCGCGCGGCGTATCTCGAGGCATAAAGATGAAGCACTCGAGTCCGGCGCGAGCGGCGTAAGCCGCGAGGGCGCCTGCCGCGTTTCCGGCGGAGGGCACAGCCAGCTTGGCAACGCCGAGTTCCTTGGCCATCGAAACTGCCGTCGCCATGCCGCGGGCCTTAAAACTCTGTGTCGGATTCTGCGACTCATCTTTTATGTAAAGCTCTTTGATCCCCACGCGCTCGCCGAGATTGTTTGCCCTCAGCAGCGGCGTCCAGCCTTCGCCGAGCGAAACGATGTTCTCGTCGTTTTCAACCGGCAGCACTTCGCGATAACGCCACAGATCTGCGCGACGCGACGGCAAAGATTCTTTTGTTAACGTGCGAGCGGCTTGGTCGAGGTCGTAACGCACCAGCAACGGTTTACCGCATTCGCGACAGAGGTTGAGCAACCGACGTGCCTCATGCTTCAGCCCACAGAGGCCGCATTCAAGGTGTGTAATGTTCATGGTTTTTAGTTTGAGTAATTTACGATTTGAAAACAAGCGCCGCCAGATTATGCGACGGCTGTCGGAGAAAGTCGGCAGTCAAATTTCTTGACAATCAAGATCCTGATGACTAGATTACGCTCGCCTTTATCATCACAAGGGGCCACTCACGAGCCACGGGTATTCAGTTCTTGATCTCACCTGTCCATTAAGGAGAAACGATGAAACACCGTAACTCGGCGAGGGAACTCGCGCGCAAGCGCGGCCCCGTCTCTCGAATACTGTCTGTGCTGCTTTTCGCCAACTTGATCTTCGCCACACATTCAGGCGCCGCGCCGGCTCCTCAGGGCTCACACTTTATCGATCCGACCGCAATCGTTCAGTGCGGAGCGAACCCTTGCAGCTTCGGGTCGAACGTATATATCGGTCCTTTCGCCATCCTCACGGCTGGTCCAGGCGCAGGCAATAAAAAAACTCCGGCCATCACGATCGGGAACGACAGCAACGTGCAGGACAACACGATACTCGACGCGACGGCGGGACCGATCGCGCTCGGCGAAAGGGTCATCATTGCTCACGGTGCAGCCATCTACGGAGGAGCCAAAATCGGCGTGACTGGAACGTGCCGTCCAAATAACGTCATGTTCTGTGCTTCTTTCGTCGGGTTCAATTCCGAAGTTGCCGAGAATGCCGTTGTGCAACGTGATGCGATGGTGACCCACCTTGCCAAAGTGGACGCTGGTGTGACTATTCCTTCCGGGCGGGTCGTGCCGCCGGGCGTTGAGATTAAGACCAACGCGGATGCGTGGAAGAAAACAGTAAAGATTACTCAGGCCGATCGCGAGTTCATGGCCGATGTGATTCGCGTAAATGTGGCTCTCGCCGCCGGCTACACTACGCTGGCAAGGATCCCTGACAATGTCTGCGGCATAAGCGTCAATCCCGAAACACCTTTCATACGAGAGAGTCTTGCCCCGTCATTCGATGGGGAACGAAAGCGCGATCCAACGTTCCCCAACCGTATCATCGGCAACATTATCTTTACCCAGGCAACGCCGCCGGGTGACGATCGCAAGAACATCTCGCTTCGGGCTGACGAAGGAACGCCCTTCGCTGTAGGAACGATCCATTTCCTGGGCGATTACACGACCTTTCACGCGCTCGAACATACGCAGTTGAGGCTTGGCGCAGACGGCGAATATGGCGCCGGTAGCCTCGTACACGGCGGCAAAGACACCATCACGAGCACTGGAAGCAAATTCAAACTTGGAGAGGACGCGGTCTATTACAACTCGACGGCCGGCGACAACTGCACGATAGGCGAGATGAGTTTTGTTGCGAACAGTAATCTGGAATCAGGATTTACGGTCGATGCGAAGACCGTGTATATGGCTGGAGTAGTAAGGAGGATCGAGTGGACACGAAGACCGCGTCCAACAGTAAAGAACGACCGTGAGAGATGTCCGCGTTAACTTCGCCGAGGTTCTCCCGGCCGTTGCCATCTTCACGTTCTTATTAGTGACAACGGCTTGTGGCACGAAAGCGGAGAGACACGCGATTGTCTCTCCGCCGGTGCAAAATCTGACGGCGACGCTCGAAGATGAAGTTCACGATCTCCCGGGCGGAGAGATTGAATGGTCCACGTATTGGCGTCTCTGCTGGGATAAATACGAGCGAGCCGGCGGATATGAACTTCAGTCGCTGACGTCGGAGGGCGCCTCGGATAAATTGCAGCGCCAGAGCGAACGCTGCTTCCGTATCGAAGTCGCCGCCGGGCAGAACCCGAAGAGCGAGGGACTGCACGATCGCGATCTACAACTTGCGCTACGATCCACTGAACTTTCCTACCGCGTGCGCGCCGTCCTTGCCGATGGTCAGTTCAGCGAATGGTCGCAGCCGTTAACCGTCGCCAAGCCAACCAGCAACAAAGATCCATAAACAGACGGTTTGATCTGTCTGAGTGTGAATGCTACTTTGTCGGTCTTTATGGCGATAAGGCTGGTGGCGCTCGATCTCGATGGAACACTACTCGATCCTCGTGGCCGCATCACTCAACGTAACCTGAACGCAATCGAAAGCGCGCGCGCTGCGGGCGTGCGCGTCGCACTCGTCACCGGCCGCCGCTTTCGCGACTCGCGCCCAGTCGCGCTCGAGCTCGGTCTCGACGTGCCGCTCATCTCGCATAACGGCGCGCTCACGAAGCACGCGGAAACGCTGCAAACAGTTGCTGTGCTGCCGTTGCCGCTCGACGCCGCACGCGAATCGTTGCGCGTCGGACGCAGCGCGGGCGCTGATGCTTTATTGAGCGACGATCACGAGGGACTCGGCGTACTCGTTTACGATCATCTCAGCGGCGACAACGTCGCGGTTCATCGTTACATTACTTGGGCGACGCGGCTGCACGGCGGCGACGAAGGACGAAACGCTGTCCAGCAGGTTGACTCGCTGGAAAACTACCTCGATCATGAACCCATTCATCTCGCGTTTTCCGGACGTTGTGTGGCGATGGACCAACTCGAGGAGTTGCTCAAGTCGGAATTGGGCGATAGTGTGAAAGTTCTCAGCACGAAGTATCTGGAACAGGACTTCACGCTCATCGACGTCGTGAATCCGGCGGCTTCGAAAGGCGCGGGTGTGGCCGCGGCGGCAGCGGAGTTGAACATCGGCGCGGCAGAGATCATGGCCGTCGGCGACAACTACAACGATCTCGAGATGCTGCTCTTCGCGGGCACCGGCGTGGTGATGGCGAATGCGCCGCTCACGTTGCGCGAGATTCCCGGCTTGCATCCGACCGCGTCGAATGTCGAAGATGGCGTGGCCCTGGCAATCGAACGATTCATTCTTCAACCCGGTAAGGAGACATAAATGGCAAATCGAACGGCAGTGATTCAAACAAACAAAGGCACCATTCGCGTCGAGCTGTTGGAGTCAGACGCGCCGAAGACGACCGAGAATTTCATTACCCTCGCGGAGCGTGGTTACTACGACGGCATCATCTTTCACCGGGTAATCAAGGGCTTCATGATTCAGGGCGGCGACCCGACGGGCACCGGGCGCGGTGGCGAGTCGGCGTGGGGCGGGCGTTTCAATGACGAGATCAACCCGAAGTCGGAAGTTTATCAGCGCGGTTACAAAGCGGGGACGATGGCGATGGCGAACGCTGGTCCAAACACGAACGGCTCGCAGTTTTTCATCATGCACGTGGATTATCCGCTGCCGCCGAGCTACACGATCTTCGGGCGCGTGACTGAAGGACAGGACGTTGTTAACGCGATCGCGACGTCGCAGACGGATCGTGGCGATCGTCCGACGCAAGAGATCAAGATGGAGAAAGTGACGATCGAGTAATAGTGCGGATCTGTTCGGTGAGGTACTTTTTAGCGGCGTCGATCGCGTCGATCAGTGAGAGACCGAGGGCGAGGTTAGCGGCGATCGCTGCCGAGAGCGTGCAGCCAGTGCCGTGAACTTCGCCCACATCTATGTACACCTCCCTAAAGGTAGTAAAGCGGCCAGCGTCGTCGATCAAGATATCCACTGCGTCCGCCTGCAGCTCCGATCTGTGTCCTCCCTTTACCAGCACTGCGGGCGCGCCGAGAAGTTTGATGGCTTCGGCGGCGCGCTTCATGTCGGCTTCGGAGTTGATCGGGAAACCAGCGAGGCGCTCGGCTTCGGGAATGTTTGGTGTTACCAGGCGCGCTAGCGGTAGTAAGTTGTTCTTTAAGATTTGAAAAGCCTCGTCGCCGATCAGATCGTGACCTGAGGTCGAGATCATCACGGGATCGACAACGGGCGCGGGCAGATCCTCGTCACGAAAGAGACGCACCACTTCTTTAACGATTTCCGCAGTGGGCAACATTCCCGTCTTGACTGCTGCCACGTGTGCGTCTGTGATAATAGGTTCGATCTGCGCGCGTAACGTCGCCGCCGACTGATGCTCCGCGCCAAACACGCGCTGCGCGTTTTGGAAAGTGATCGACGTGATCGCAGCGACAGGAAAGCAACCGAACGCTGCGATCGTCTTTATATCGGCAACAATGCCCGCGCCACCCGAAGGATCGAGGCCCGCTATCGTCAGTACCACCGGTTTGTCGTTATCGAGTGCACGCATTGTTTATTGAGCGAACCAACTGATCCCGGCAAAGCCACTCGCGCCCGCCGCGTAACAACTCTCGGCATTATCGAGCGTCACTCCGCCGATCGCCAGCACCGGAAAACCTCGCAACTCACTCGTCACGTGTTGCAGCTTTTCCAACCCCTGCGGTGGACCATACGCGCGCTTCGATTCAGTCTCAAACACCGGCCCAAACACGACAAAGTCTGCGCCTTCGTCGCGCGCCCGTCGCGCCTCGTCAAGCGAATGCGTTGAAACTCCGATCAGAAACTCCGCACCGCACGCTTCACGCACCACACGAGTTGGTAGCGAAACGGACGTGAGATGAACGCCGTCAGCGCCAGCTGCACGCGCGACGTCGAAACGATCGTTAACGAGCAAGCGCGTCGCACTACCGCGCGTGATTTCTACGGCACGAGCAACGAGTTCATACAACCCACTCGTAGGTAGCTTTTTTTCGCGAATCTGAAAGAGGGGGACTTTGCGGATTACTGCGGTTTCGATCAAACGCAGGATAGCAGCGAACTCCGGCCGGATAGAACCAAGCTGTAGATCGTCACGAGTTGTTCGACTGCTCGTCGCGCCGCTCGTTATCGCGTAGAGAATCGGTTGTGACACGTCGAACATCAGGTTCTCGCGACGGCGCTATCTGATTTTGCAACGCGGTCACAGTCTGTCGGAAGTGGAAGATCTCCCAGATGGCGATGCCGAGGTTCAACAGCCCAATGCCGCTGACAGCGCCACGCACCCACCCTGACGCGACCACAGCCTGCAAACCATGAATGCCTGTCTTCTGCGCCGCATATAACAGGAAGAAGTTGTTGCCCCAGTCGCCAAAGCCCCACATTCCCTGCGGCCACCACGGCGCCACCGTCAACGCGATCCCAATCTCCATGCAGAGAATGATGTAAAAAACGACACTGAGTTTGGCCGACATCTACTTCCCTTTTAGCTGACTCAGTTTATCCGCCACTTCGCGATATGACACGTCCACTCCGTAGACTTCCGTATAAAACTCGCGCGCGTGTTTGAAGTCGCCGAGCTGCTCGTAGGCCGACGCCAGCTCGTAACGCATCGCCTGATACTCGTCTTCACTGTGCCCCGGCGCGGACAAGCCCTTCTTGAACCAGAGCACCGCCGCTTCCGGCATTCCCTTCTGCACGAAACAATGACCGAGCATGTTGCAGCATTGCAAGAAGCGCGACGTGCCGTCAGCCGGCCGCACCAAACCTACGGAAGTCTGAAACTCCTGAATCGCTTCGTCAACCAGGTCCATCTCCTTGTAGGCGGTGCCCATGTTGTAATGCGTCTCGAAGTCTTCGGTGACGATGTCGCCTTCTTCCGCCTCACGAAACTCTTCAAACAACTCCGCGAGCCCCGCATCGATCCCGGCCCCGACCGGCGCCTTGACCGCGCCGTCATCATGCGAGTGCGAGTGCGAATGCGAGTCGTTGCCGCTCACCGCCTTCACCGGTTCGCCCGCGAGCGCGGCGTACGCACTCTCGTCGTCAAAAGCAATCGCTTCTTCCACGTGCGCTACCGGCAACTCCTCAACCCCGCCAAACTCAAACACCGCCGGCGCTTCAACCACCGGCTGCCCACCCGCAACAGCCGCGAGTTTATCGCGCCGCGACTGAATGTCGGGATGTGGTCCAAACTGCCGTTCGAGCATCTCGAGCGTATCGACCGCGATGTCCGAATAACCCTGCGCGATGTAGAAGTCGACGCTCTCCAGCTCCTGCCGCATCATGTTCTCGCGCCGCTCACCTTCATCCTCACCGCCAACAGCGGGAGCAGAAGCGTCAGTCGCAAGTTCCTCGTTCAGATCGGCAAACGAAGCCGTGGGATCGGAGAACGTAGCTTCAGCCGGCGTGGCATTAACTTCAAACGCGTCGGCAGCATTCGTCTCGAACGCATCGGCGGCATTACTCTCAAACTCATCCGCCATCTGCGCCGCGGGCTGTTCGAGCTCGTCCTGATCCTGGACCACCGCAAACGTTTCAAACTCCGGCACGTCGTTCGACGCTTCTTCCGGCCGTGAAAAATCATCCGGCGATTCGTCCTGCAAACCGCCCAACAGATTCAGCCGATCGAGATAGCGCTGCTCGTCAGGCGCAAGCCGCACGAGCTGCGTCAACGCGTAACGCTCTTCATCAACCAGCTCCGACGCTTCAGCAGATTCAGCAAGACGTTCGAGCGACGAGCGCAACGCGTCCATGTCGCGTTGCCACCAGTTAATCCGCACGAGCATGCGCAAAGCCGCCACGTGATCGGGATTGCGATCGAGCACCTGGTTGACGATCTCGAGTAACTCTCGCTCTTCGCGGCCCGCGAGCATGCGCTCGATGATCGTCGAGAGAATGCGAATCACTTCGTCAACTTCGCCGGTCTTCAAATACAAACGCGTGACCGGCAGAAACTGCGTGTAGTTCGCGCTGTCCTGGGCCATCAATAGCGACGTGGCCTTCTCCGCGCCGCGCGGATCTTCCGCTTCGAGGTACGCGCGCGCGAGCATCGACACCAGTTCCGGATCGTCTTCTTTGCCTTCGACCGCGTGTTCGAGCACTTCAGCCGCTTCGTCGGCAGTACCGCGCGCGATGTGCGACTCGAGCAGACCGCGCAACGCTTCGCGATCGTCGCGCGCGAGCTTCAACGCTTTCGCATAAGCATCGAGCGCCTTGTCGTAAAAGTTGGTCTGATGCAAACGGTTCGCGGCGAGCACGAACGCTTCCGCAGCATCGTCGCGCATGTTCTCTTTAACGTAACCGTCCGCGAGCTTGAGACGAATTTCAGTGTTGTTTGGATCGAGGTCGGCTATCTTGTGCAGGACTTCGAGCGTCTTCTTGTTGTCGCCCTGGCGCGTGTAAGCATCGGCGACGACGAGATACTGCGCGCGCGCATCATGGACCAGCCCCTGGTTAGCGTATAGTTCGGCGAGTTTGTAAGCGATGACGGGATCGTGCGTGCGCAGGCGCTCGATCTTCTTGTACATCGCGATCGCTTTGAGATTGAATTCCTGGGCGCTGTAGTGTTCGGCGATGCGCTCGAAACACGAGATGGCGTCTTCTTTTTTGCCGGAACGAACGTATAGATCGCCGAGCATGTTGAGGGTCGTCAGATCGTCGGGGTCGTTATCGACGATCTGCCGATACTCCTTGATGGCGGCGTTTATTTTTCCCTGAGAAAGAAATTTCTCAGCGGCTTTTAGAACCTTCGCTTTGTCGAAAGCCATTAGGAATCTTAGGTATCATTAAAACGGACTTCGTCGGCGGGCAAAACAGCCGCGAGATACGCTAACATGCGTAAATAAAGGGTGTCAACGCAGCTATTTAGTGAACAAATTGGGCAGCGGATCGCGCTCGCGGGACTGCTCCTTTACGTGGCGTTTGCGCCTCATTCGGTCGCCGCGAGCGCGATTGGTGTGGCGATCGCGGGCATTGGTTGGGTAATTAGATCGGTCCGCACGCGCAGTCTCGGGTTAAGCCGGTCTAAATTCGATCTGGTTATCGTGCTGTCGCTCGTTTGGACCAGCCTCTCATCGTTTCTCTCAGAAGAACCGTCGATCAGTATCGCCAAACTGCAATCGTCGTGGTGTGTGTTTCTGTTTTATTTGACGCGCGCGGTGCTCACGCGACGCTCGGCGCTTTTGCTGGTCGCGGTGTTGATACTTTCGGGATGTGTGGGCAGTGTTTACAGTGCTTACGATCTGTTGCGCGGGCGCGGCGTGGTAGTGGAATCGATCGCGCCGGAGAGTGTGTTCCTTCAAGTTCCGGTTCAGAAAGGCGATACGATTTGGCGCGTTGGCAAGCGGCGAGTCTATTCGGTGTCGGAGATCGATGAGGCGTTGCGCGCAGCACCGGTTGATGCGCCCTTGACCGTTAGCCTGATATCGCAGGGCGAGCACGTTGAGCGTGCGGTGACCTTAACGTCACGGCAGTCTGCATCACCGTCAGGTGTAACCGGCACTGAACGCAATCACCATTTCCGCGCGTCTGGTTGGACGCGGCACTACGAAACGTTTGCCGAGCTGCTTCAGATCATCGCGCAACTCGCACTCGGCCTCGCGCTGGCGCATCTGCGGAATCACGGTCCAAACAAATACTTCCGCATCGCGCTGGCCGCAGTGTTGATATTGACTGCGGGCCTTGTATTCACAGCGATGCGCACGGTGATCGTTGCGTTTGTGCTCGCCGCGTGCGTGATCGCGTGGCGCTCGCTGCGCGGCGCGTACAAAGTCGGCTTCACTTTTGCGCTGTTCTTTGTGCTCGCGTTCGGCGCGGTAGTCGTGTGGCAAACGCGTGCGCGCGACGCGCTTTTGCTCGACGATCCGAGCTCGGCGCTGCGTTTTGAAGTGGCCCGCATCGGTTTGTCGCGCATACCGCTGCATCCGATCTTCGGTCACGGCATGGATGCGATGAAGCAGCACTGGAACGAGTGGGGCTTTCCCGGTAAAGACATGCTGCACCTGCACTCGACGCCGCTGCAACTCGCTTTCGATCGCGGGCTGCCGATGCTCGTGCTTTGGGTGTGGATGATGGTCCTCTTCTGGACCGACATCGCTCGTTCGGAAAGAAGCGCCGCGGATCGGAGCGACACGCACGTCTACGGAATTCTGCTCGGCGGCCTGGGCGCGCTCACCGGCTTGCTCGCGAGTTCGCTCGTCAACTACAACTACGGCGACGGCGAAGTGGCGATGCTGTTCTGGTGGCTGATGGGAGTCTGCGTATTTCTTGGTGGTCGTGTAAAATCCGAAGCATGACTCAACCCCAGGCAAACGAAGCCGCTTCCTATTACTTTCGCTACATCGATCTCGCGCGCACCGACGACATCGTTTCATATCTCGACCAGCAGATGAACGAGACGCTGCCGTTTCTGCAAAACATTTCTGAAGAGCAGTCGACGCATCGTTACGCGCCGGACAAGTGGTCCATTCGCGAGCTCTGGAACCACGTCAACGACGGCGAACGGATCTTTTGCGGTCGGGCGTTGTGGTTTGCGCGCGGGTTCACGGATCCGCTGCCGAGTTTCGATCAGGAGATCGCGGTGGCGGGCGCGCAGGCGAACGAGACGTCGTGGGCGGATCTGGTCGAGGAGTTTCGGGTTGTGCGTTTGGGCACGCTCACCTTCTTGCGCAATCTTCCTGACGAAGCGTGGTCGCGCACCGGCGTCGCGAGCGACAATCCCGTCTCGGTGAACGCCCTCGCCTACATCATCGGCGGCCACCTCGCCCACCACGTAAACGTCCTGAAAGAGCGGTATCTCTAACGCTCGAACGCCGGTCGCCAGCAGAACGCCTAGGGCCAGCCTCAACGCCGACCGCCAGCAGAACGCCGAGGGGTCAGCCTCAACGCCGAAGGCGTTCGCCAATTCCAGCCTGGGGTTGGAGCTTGCGACAACCCTAGGACAACTAAACACCCCGAGTTCCAACGCCGAAGGCGTTGGCCATCCCACGGCGAGTTCGCTAACGCTTTCAGCGTTGTGAACTTCTTCTGGTGTCTAACCCAGGGTTGTACCAACCCTGATGTTATGAAGCAGCGCCTCCATTCGTGAGTGCTAGACTCACGAA
>CAMLLD010000018.1 GCA_946480785.1 uncultured Blastocatellia bacterium
ATCGGTCAAATACATCAGGCCGCGCGCGAACGCGTCGCGCAAGGTCGTGTCGAGCGCGGTGGCTTCGTTTGTGCCGGGAGCGAAATCCTGGTAGCCGTACGCGATCGCGACCTTGTCCCATTCACCGATTCCCTTCGCGTACGCGTCGGAAAGATCCGGCACACCGTCGGGACCGAGCCTCGCCCACGGCGCGGGATAGTCCATCACCGACGAACGCCCGACCGGACTCGCCGCGTAGTTGTGTTGCAAACCGAGCGTGTGGCCCACTTCGTGTGCCGCGAGTTGACGCAGACGCGCGAGCACCATATCCATCAACTTCGGTGGCGTCGTGTTCGTGCCGTCATACGGCGCGAGCAGACCTTCCGCGATCAACAAGTCCTGTCGATCGCGCAACGAGCCGAGCGAGACGCGGCCTTGAATGATCTCGCCCGTGCGCGGATCGGTAAGCGAGTTGCCGTAGGACCAGCCGCGCGTCGAACGATGCACCCACTGGATCACGTTGTAACGCACATCCATCGGATCGGCGTCGGGCGGCATCAGCTCGACGCGAAACGCGTCCTTGTAACCGATCGCTTCGAACGCCTGGTTCCACCAGCGCGCGCCTTCGAGCAACGCCGAACGCACCGGCTCGGGCGCGCCGCGATCGACGTAATAGACGATCGGTTCCACCGCTTCACTCACGCGTGCGGTGGGATCTTTCTTCTGCAGACGATGACGCGCGATGAAGCGCTTCGTGATCGGATCTTCGATGGGCGTCGCAAAGTCCATGTATTGAATGCCGTAGTAACCGGCGCGCGGATCGAAAGCGCGCCGCTGGAAGCCGGGGCCGGGCAATTGCACGAACGAAATATGCTCGCGCACGGTGACCGCTTCCGGCCTCGGTACGACTTGACGAATGTACTGTCCGGTCGGATCGCCGGTGAACGTGAGCGTGGTTTCGACTTCCGTGTTGCGCGGGAAGTTCTTCGTGTTTGGTAAATAGAACGCGCTGCGCGACGGATCGAGTCGGTAGGTTCCCTGTTGCGTGCGTTGCAGCACGTTCGTGACTTCATGAACGTCGCGCAGAAAAAAGTTGGTGGCGTCGACGAGCACACGTCCGCCTTCTTCCGCAGTGACTTCAAAGCCCCAGAGCGTCGACTCCGCGAACGCGTCTTTCACCGCGTTACGTTCGTCCGCGTTGTTGGAGATCGCGCGAAAATAATAGTTCGGCGCAACCAGCAGCACGCGTGGGCCACTGCGATCGAAGCGCACGATCGAGCTGGCGCCGAGTTGACCGCGATCGAGGCCGATGTCGTTCGAACCGATGCCGGCCGGCAATGATTCGACGTAAAGAAACTCGCTGTTCCACTTGTCGATCTCGAGCCAGATCTTGCCCGCCTTCGCGTCCCAATAGAAGGTGAAGAAGCCGGGAAACTTCTCCATGCCTTTCACCTTGTCTGCGATCGTCTGGGCCTGAGCCACAGACGAACACAAAAAGAGCACGGATAGACACAGGAGTTTTGTCAGTTTTGGTTTCTTCATGGCTGATCTTTCCACTCGGGGATGCGGCCGGGGGTCCAGGGCGCGCCGGCCGCTTCGAGTTGTTTTTCGAGATGCGCGAGATCGACTTCAATTAATTGCTTCAGTTGCGACAGCACGGTTTCGAAGTCCTGTGCCGCAGCCGTGTATTGGTTCTGCTGCGTTTGCGTCGGACGCGAGGTCGACATGCGCTGCGCGCCGACAACGTAACCGACGCGATCGTTGATCGACGGCGGTGTGTTCATGTTGCGTGCTCGCGCCGCGGCGTCGCCGTTCAACGCGCGCAGAATATCGTTCTTCCGTTTCTCCAACGCCATCGCGTCGTCGTACATGCTCGGCGGCAGCGACGGGGTTTCAGTTATCGCGCGCTTGATCGCCGCAAGCCGCGGGGTCAACGCGTTCGCCGCCTGATTTGCGCCACTCACCGCGCGCTGCAAGCGTGCGGCCTTCTGCTGAAACTCGACGAGCGTCGCGCGATCCGCCGCCGACATGTTTTCCTGTCCTTCGACGACGACCTGAAACTCCTGCGGTGGTCCAAGCACCGTCACCACGCCGTCTACTCGTTTCGCGACCTGCGCTTTGTAAGCGCCGGGCATGACGAGCGGTCCTGACGGCGGTTCGAAATCAGGATCGGGATCGGGCGGCGGCGGCCCGGGAAGGTTCGCGGAAGGATCGCGCAGGTCCCACGTGATCCGCTGCATGCCGGCGGTGACTGGACCAGTGAGCCGCCGTATCACGCGATTGTTTGCATCAGTGATCGTGACGACGATCGCGGGTGCGTCCTCTTCCTCTTCCGCACGCAATTGTTCGCGCGTGGGCCAACCGACAGGCGCGCCTTTCTTCTCCGCTTCCTTCTCGGCTTCCTGACGTTTCTCTTTGCGCGTCTTGAGCGCTTCTTTCAGATACCACGTCACGGTCGCGCCGAACGGCGGATTCTCAGCGGTGAAGAACGACTCGCCCTGAAAACTCTTGCCGCGGCCACCGAGCGGTTGCGACTGGATGTACATCAACGCATCCTTCACCGGAAACACAGCAGCTTCCTGACGCAGCATTTCGGGTTTGAGCAGGCGCAGCGGCGTGTAGTTGTCGAGAACGTAAATGCCGCGGCCAAACGTGCCGACGACGAGATCGTTCTCTTGTTTTTGAATGACCAGATCGCGCACGGCGATCGTCGGCAATCCGCCTTTCAGTTGAATCCACTTCTGACCGCCGTCGATCGAGAAGAACAGACCAAACTCGGTGCCGACGAAGAGCAGGTTCGGATTCACATAGTCTTCGGCAATGGCCCAGACTGGTCCGTTCTTCGGCAGGTTCGAGCTGAGCGAAACCCACGTGCGACCCGCGTCGGTTGTTTTCAAAAGGTATGGTTTGAAATCGGCGTTCTGATGGTTGTCGAAACTCACGTACGCGGTATTCGCGTCGTGATTCGAAGTGATGACGCGGCTGACGTAAGCCATGTCGGCAACGCCGGGAAACTTCTCGATGCGGCGCCAGTTCTTGCCGCCGTCGTCGCTGATGTTCAGCACGCCGTCGTCCGTGCCGACGTAAAGCAGTCCTTCTTTCTTTTGTGACTCCGCGACCGCCGAAGCGTTACCGAATAACGCAGTGGACGCGTTCTTCGCCACGGCGTCGATGCCCCAAACGCGGCCCATCACCGGCAACTTGTCGCGATCGAGATTGCGCGAGAGCTGGCCGCTGATCGTGGTCCAGCTATCGCCGCGATCGTCGCTGCGATAAAGCTTGTCCGAGGCCATGTAAAGGCGCGTGTGCAGGTGCGGACTGATGATGAACGGCGTGTCCCAATTCCAGCGCGGCGGCTCGTCCTTCGGACCGGGCTGCGGTTGGATGCCGATGCGCTCCCCCGTACGCTTGTCGAAGCGCACGATCACGCCGTGCTGCAACGACGCATAGATCGTGTTCGGATCTTCCGGATCTACCTGCGAACGAAAACCGTCGCCGCCGTTTGTCACAAACCAGTCGGAGTTGACGATGCCGGAAGCGCTGCGCGTGCGGACTGGTCCACCGAAGCTGAAGTTGTCCTGCGTGCCGCCGTAGACGTTGTAGAACCACTTCGAATTGTCGGTTGCAATATCGTAGAACTGCGGCACCGGCAGGTTTGATTTGAAGTCCCAGTTCGTGCCGCGATCGAAACTCTCGTAAACGCCGCCGTCGCAGCCGACGAGATAGTGATCGGTGTTATCGGGATCGATCCAGATCTCGTGGTTGTCGACGTGCTTCGATTTCTCGCCCAGACGGCGCAGTGTGCGACCGCCGTCGTCGGAGACCATCAGGTAAACGTTCATCACGTAAATGCGATCGACGTCTTTCGGATCGGCGACAACGCGCGCGTAGTACATCGCGGTCGAATCAAACTCGTTGCGGCGTTCCCAACTGCCGCCGCGATCGCTCGAACGAAAGATGCCGCCTTTGCGATCCGCTGCTTCGACGGTCGCGTAGATCACGTTCGAATCGACGGGAGAGATGGCGAGGCCGATGCGGCCGAGCTCGACTGTCGGCAAGCCCGCGCGCAGTTTGTTCCAGGTCGCGCCCGCATCGGTTGATTTATAGATCGCGCTTTCGGGGCCGCCGTTGATGAGCGTCCACATGTGACGGCGGCGTTGATAAGACGCGCAGTAGATCGTGTTGGGATCGTTGGGGTCGATCACGACGTCAGTGACGCCCGTGTTCTCGCTGATGTTGAGAATGTTCTTCCAGGTCTTGCCGCCGTCGATCGTTTTGAAGAGACCGCGCTCACCGCCCGGACCCCACAACGGTCCCTGTGACGCGACGTAGACGATGTTTGAGTCTTTCGGATCGATGGCGATGCGGCCGATGTGTTCGGAAGTTTTGAGACCGACGTTTTTCCACGAGCGGCCGCCGTCTTCGGATTTGTAAACGCCGTTGCCGTAGGAGACGCTGCGCTGGCTGTTGTTCTCGCCCGTGCCGACCCAGACCACGAGCGGGTTTTTCGGATCGAGGACGATCGCGCCGATCGAGTAGGAGCCTTCGTTATCGAATACAGGTGTCCAGGTGTTGCCGGCATTGATCGTCTTCCACACGCCGCCCGACGCGACCGCCACGAAATACTTCGCGGGGTTTTTCGGATCGACGGCGAAGCCGATCACGCGTCCTGAAGTGAACGCCGGACCGATCGAACGGAAGCGCAGTCCGTTGAAGGTCGGAGTGGACATCGGATCGCGCGGGCTTGGTGATTCGCTTGGTGTTGGCGAAGCGCTGGGACTCGGCGATGGTGACGGCGTCAACGAAGGCGTCGCACTCGGGGTTGGCACGGGCTCCTGGGCCAGAACACAAAGAGACAGAGCCAGGATCAGAAACAACGCGCGGGCACACTTGGACATAGGTTGAGAAGGTTCCTTTGGTTGGAGTTGGAGACACGGATTAACACAGATCCGTGTTTACGGTTACTTAACCTTACAGCTACTGACCTTGAGTTACTTACCCCAGGTGCTTCCTAAAAAAATCGATCGTGCGCTGCCACGCGTCTTCCGCGGCTTCGGGAACGTAAACCGTCGGCCGCGTGTCGTTGAAGAACGCGTGATCCGCGCCCCTGTAGATAACCACGTCGACCTGCTTGCCGAGTGACTTCAACTGCTGCTCGAGTTTGTGAACAACGTCCGGCGTCACTGACTTATCTTTATCTCCCGAAATACTCAGTACCGGCGACTCCAGCTTCGGCAGATCGGGTTTGACCTTTGGATGTCCGCCGTAGAACACGACGCAAGCGCCCACCTTCGTATTCTTCGTCGCGGTGTAAAGCGCCAGCGCGCCGCCCATGCAAAAGCCGACCACGCCCGCTTTGTCGCCCGTCGTCGCTTCGTGGTCCAACAGATACCCGATCGCGCCGCTGATGTCTTTCTCTGCTTCGTCGATACGCATGGACATCATCAGCTTGCCTGCTTCGTCGGGAGACTTCGTCGTCTTGCCGTGATAGAGATCCGGCGCCAGCGCGACGAAGCCTTCGCCCGCGAATCGCTCGCAAACGTCTTTGATGTGATCGACGAGTCCCCACCACTCCTGAATCACGATCACGCCTGGTCCACTGCCCTTTTCGGGGATCGCGAGATAGCCGCTGCCTGTTCCACCGTTTGCTTTGAACTCGACTAGTTCTCCCATGTTCGTACTTACTCCTTCTGCATTGACGAGCGCAAGACACCGTCCCAGCGATTCATCACGTCGAGATGAATATCAAACTGATCGATCACGCGCATCGTGATGTGATTGATCATGTCGTCGAGGTTTTGAGGATTGTTATAGAACGCGGGCACTGGTGGCAAGATCACCACGCCCATGCGCGCGAGCTTCAACATGTTTTCCAGATGAATTTCACTGAACGGCGACTCGCGCACGACGAGCACGAGTTTGCGCCGCTCTTTCAACACCACGTCGGCCGCGCGATGAATCAGGTTGTCGCCGAGACCGTGGGCGATCGCCGCGAGCGTGCGCATGCTGCACGGCGCGATGACCATGCCCAGCGTCACGAAAGAACCGCTGGAGATCGCGGCGCCCTGATCGCCGATGCCGTAGCTGTGCGTGGCGAGGTCTGTTACATCTTTGACCGAATATTGGGTTTCGTGCGTGAGCGTGCGCGTGGCCCACTTGCTGACGACGAGATGAGTCTCGACGCCCGAGCCGTGCAGCATTTGCAGCAGGCGCACGCCGAAGATCGTTCCAGTCGCTCCGGTTATACCGACAATCAGCCGTGAAGGACTTTGCATGTGTGTCTGCATTTTGCCACAAAAAAGGCCGGACGCTGAACACGCCCGGCCTGACAAATGTGTGTTTATGTGTGATTACGCTTTCACGGTGACGTACTTCTCGACCATCCGCGTGATCGCTTCCTTGTTGGTCGCGCCCACGAAGCGTTCCACTTCCTTGCCGTCGCGGAAAAGAATCAACGTGGGGATTCCCTTGATGCCGTAACGCTGTGCGGTCGAAGGATTGTCGTCGACGTTCAGCTTCACCACGCTCGCGCTGTCGCCGTAGTGCTCGGCCACGGCCGCCACCGTGGGCGCAAGCATGCGACAAGGGGCACACCACTCGGCCCAAAAATCCACCAGCACGGGCTTATCGGAACCCAATACATCTTTTTCAAACGAACTGTCACTCACTTCTTTTAGCAATTCACTCATTTCTGATCGCTCCTAATCTCTGGTTAATCTCGCCCCAAAAAATTTACTGCCCCTCGCCTTCGAGGAAGTTCTTCAAGAGCCGCGCCCGTGACGGGTGGCGGAGTTTGCGCAGCGCCTTGGCCTCGATTTGGCGAATGCGTTCGCGTGTTACGTTGAAGTTCTGTCCTACCTCTTCCAGCGTTCTTTCATGACCACCGTTATCCAAACCGAACCGCAAACGAATGACGCGCTCTTCGCGCGGGCTCAAGGTTTGCAGCACGTCGCCGGCGATCTCGCGCAAGTTTGAAGTGATGACCCGAGCGGCCGGGCTCTCACTCGACTTGTCTTCGATCAAGTCGCCGAGTTGCGAATCGCCGTTCTCGCCGATCGGTGTTTCCAGCGAGATCGGATCCTGCATCAGCTTGCGCGCCTTGCGGACCTTGTCTACCGAGGTGTCCATCTTCTTGGCGATCTCCTCGGTGGTTGGCTCGCGGCCGAGCTCGCGCACCAGTTCACGCGAAGTGTTCTTGAGCTTATTGATCACTTCGATCATGTGGACCGGGATACGAATCGTGCGGGCCTGGTCGGCGATTGCGCGCGTGATTGCCTGGCGAATCCACCACGTTGCGTATGTGGAGAACTTGTAACCACGGCGCCAGTCAAACTTGTCGACGCCCTTCATCAAACCGAGATTGCCTTCCTGAATCAGATCCAGGAACTGCAAGCCGCGGTTCTGATACTTCTTGGCGATCGAAACCACCAGACGCAGGTTCGCTTCCGTAAGCTCGTGCTTCGCCTGCGCAGTCTGCGCTTCGCTGACGGCGATCATCTGGTGCGACCGTTTGATCTCCAGCGGCGACAGGTGATGCTCGACTTCGATCTCCTTGAGACGCTTGCGGGCGGTCGCAATCTGTTTGCGAAACTCCTTCTGCTTGTCGGGCTTCAACCCTTTGCGCTTGAGTTTTTCGTTCGCTCCTTCAATCTCGCGCTCGAGCACGCGCACTTCGCGGTGCACGACGCCGATCGCGGCGATGAGCCGCTGGCGGGCCGCTTCTTTCAAATGCAGGCCACGAATCTCCTGCGCGATCTCGAGACGTGTACGCGCAAGTTTGCGACGGTAACGCAGCAGCTTCTTCGAGCGTTTGCCGCGCGAGATTCTCTGCTCGTCGGCGAACTTTTCAAACTCCTTCAAGCCCCGCTTGTAGAGTTGCTTGATGTTGTTCAACCCCTCGATTGTCCACTGCAAATATTCTTCGCTGCGATCTTCGTGCTCCTCGGTTTCCATTTGATCCGAGAACGCGACGACGTCGCGAATGTTGAGTTTTCCTTCGGCGAGCTCGTCGCCGATCCGGAAGAGTTCGACCACGGCGATTGGGGAACGCGCGATTGCTTTCTCCGCTCGCTTTTGACCTCGTTCAATTCGCTTGGCAATGGACACTTCCTGTTCCCGAGTCAACAAGGGCACTACGCCCATCTCGCGCATGTAGACGCGGATCGGGTCGGAAGTTTTGTCCATTTCGCCGGCCGAGAGATCCAACTCGACCTCTTCACTCATCGCTTCGTCCGATTCGGCGGCAGACGAAGACTCTTCAATCAAAGGCTCCTCGATCTCTGTTTCACCGCTGGTGGCTCGTTCCAGCGTTTGTAGTACTTCGTCGATATCTTCTATCGACACGGCATCGTCGGTCAGTTCCTCGCTGAGGTTGGCGAAATCGCCTTTGACCGAGTTCATGAGCTCGATGCCGCTCTGATCTTTTTCCAGCCTGGACAAATTAGCTATTCCTTTCTCGCTTAAGCAGTTCTGAGAACCTTAGCGACTTTCCCGTTCGACTTCCCTACCTTAGGAGCTTTCATGTGTGTGAGAGTTCCACAGGGCTTTAATCGTTGCACGACATCGTCGATGGTGATGTTTTTCAACACCTGCTCCACGGCTGAATCAACTTCCTGTAAAACGTCCCCCAGCACGGTTTCGATATTGACGCCGACCGGACAGTCGCGACTCGGCGGCTGCCGGTGCAATGAGAAAACACCGCCGCACTCGAGTGCCTGATAAATATCCAGCAAAGTCGTCTTGGCCGGGTCTGTGGCCAGCCGCGAACCGCCTAACGAACCGGTTTGCGACACCACGAGGCCGGCCTGCGCCAGATCCAGCAACATGCGGCGGATCACGACCGGATTGGTGTTCACGCTCTCAGCAACCTGTTCGGATTTCAGGGGCTCTTCGCCCGACCAGGCCATCAGACTCAGGACATGCACCGCCACGGCGAAGCGGCTGTTTCTAGTCGACATATCAAAACACAGGATCCCAACTTCGGGAAGCAATTTTGTAACCATTATAGTTACAATTTCGATTTTGTCAACTCTAAGAAGTTATTAGACAGTGATTTGCGGCTCGTTCCTTCAGGCTCTCCACTCCTCGCCAGGCATGATCCGTAGCATGAACTCGTCAAACAATGGGACTGTGAATGCCGTGTCCCCGTGCTTTGGACTCCAAATCATCCCTTTTGCAATAAGCGCATTGCGCGTCGGAGCCAATGACGTTACTTTTCGATCTAACATCTCAGCGATGTCGCCAGATCTATGTGGTCCCTCACCCAACTGTGCCATAGCTCTCAAATACTTCCGCTCGACCGGAGTTAATCGATCAAACCGCACGCGGAAAAAACTTTCGTCCAAAGCCGCAATGGCGGCCCTCGATGTTAGCTGAACGTCTGCGGTAGAAATGGGTGACGCGTCAGCAGCGTCCCACGCATGTTTGCCCCATTCCTGCAGGAAGTATGGATAGCCACGCGTGTCATTAATGATTTGCTGCAAAGCCTCATCTGTTATTTGAACGCCGTGCGCTGCAGCGGGTTTGCGAATCGCGATCTCAGCCGCGTCCGCTGATAGAGGCCCTATCTCGGGAAAATTAAAGAGCCTCTCCGCATAAGACTTGGCTTGACCGGTCAGTCCTCGAAGCTGAGGTAGACCGGCACCAACCAGAATGAGCGGAAGTCGACGCAGGGTCGTGAAGTGCAAAGCCGTAATCAATGCCGCCAGTTGGATTTCCTCGACATACTGGAGTTCATCGATGAATAACACCAGCGAGGTTCCTGCCTTTTGAGCAGCGGCTCCAACGACCTCAAGAAGCGCTTGCAAATCATGCTCAAGATCACCGTTATCGGCTAGTCCCGCCTCTGGGTCGGCATCGAAACCCACTTCAATGTCGCTATATTTTAGTTTCAGACCTTTAGCAAAGCCGGCAAGACCGCGCAGAGCTCGATGAGCGATGTCCTTGGCTGCTTCGTTGCGGGAGAGGCGTATGAGCGCTTGCCGAAGTTGGGGAGCCAACATCGCCGGCAGCGATCTGCCCTCCGGAGCCTCAACTTGAATTGTGTGCGACCTGTCCGCTTCTGCATCATCGCGCATGCGATTTAGCAAAACAGTCTTTCCTACGCCACGGAGACCTACCATCACGACGCTTTTGGTTGGCAAGGAAAGCCTAATCCTCTCTATGACATTGCTAATGAATTGGCGTAGATCGTCACGTCCGGCGAGTTCAAGGGTCGGGGTGCCAGCACCCGGCGCATACGGATTGGTCACAGGATCCATCGAGCGCCGAGTTATATCGAGTTTAGCGAATTTACAAGTTAGAGATAAACTTCCTAAATTCGATATAAATGATGGCCTTTATCACTGGTTCATCACTAGCGGGGCGGTTTGAGGTCGTGGAAGAGGTCAAAGAGGACGTCAACGTCGACGGGCTTGGGGACGAGCGTGAGGTAGCCGACTGAAAGCGCTCGCTGGCGATCTTCGTCGCTGGCATAGCCGGAGACGGCGATGGCGGGAACATCGCCCAGGCCCGGCAGTTTTTTCAGTTGCCGGAGAAACTCGTAGCCGTCCACGTCCGGCATGCCGATGTCGGAAATCACGACGTCCGGCCGCCGGTCTTTCGCCGACTGCAGCGCTTCGGCCGCCGAGGCCGCAGTGATTACGTGAGCGCCCTTGTTACGGAAGAGCGCACTCAACAACATCAGCGTGTCTTCCGAGTCTTCGACCACCAGCACGTCGAGACCTTCAAAGGAACGCGCTTTCTTCTCGACTATTTCCGCGGCAATCTTCGCAGCGGAGACGAGGCCGATGCGAAACGAGAAAGACGAGCCCATCCCGACGCCCTCAGACGTCGCTGACAAACTGCCGCCGTGCATCTTCGCGAGGGCATCGGCGATGGCGAGGCCGAGACCGAGCCCGCCGTGGCGGCGTGACGTGGAGCCGTCTGCCTGACGAAAACGATCGAATACGTGCGGCAGAAAATCCGGTGTGATGCCGACGCCGCTGTCATCGACTGTGAGACGGGCTTCGAGACCGTCGGATTCAGTGGTGACGGTTACTTTGCCGCCCGGTTCGGTGAACTTGATCGCGTTCGAGAGCAGGTTCCAGGCGATCTGTTGCAGCCGCACCGGCTCACCCATCACGACGAGTGTCGCCGGCGACAGGTTGACGTCGAGATTGATGTTGCGCGACGCGGCGAGACCGCGGACCGTGTCGAGCGCTGCTCTGACGGCGACGTTGAGATCCGTCGGGCGCGGCTCAAACTGCAACTTACCGGTCGCAATACGCGACGTGTCGAGCAGATCGTCGATCAATCTGGCCTGCAACCACGCGTTACGCTCGATCGCGTCGAGCGCTTGCGAGACACTCTTCGCGTCGAGGTTGCCGCTGCGCAGGAGTTTGATCCAACCAACGACGGGCGTGAGCGGCGTACGCAACTCGTGTGAAAGTGTCGCGAGAAAGACGTCTTTCGCGCGGTTAGCTTCCGCGAGCTCGACGTTGAGACGCGTCAACTCGGCGGTGCGCTCGGCGATGCGTTGTTCGAGATCGAGATTGAGTTGTTCGAGGTCCGCGCGCGCTTTCTGCTCGGCGAGCATCAGCTTGCGATGCTCGACGCCGCGTCGAATCGTGTGCTTCATCGTTTCGATGTCGCACGGCTTAACGAGATAATCGTAAGCGCCTTCCTGCAAAGCGGCGATGGCTGATTCGACCGAAGCAAAACCCGTCAGCACAACGGAGATCGTCAACGGCGCGTTGCGCCGGATCTCGTTGAGCACGGCGAGTCCTTCGCCCGCTTCCATGTGCAAGTCAGTGAGAACGAGATCGTAATCGGCGGTGGCGAGCAACGAGATCGCTTCGTTGCCGCTCGAGGCGGTGTCGACTGCGTAACCTTCTTTTTCGAGAATCGCGGCGGTGGTGATGCGCAGGTTCTCTTCGTCGTCCACCACCAGGAGCCGAGCGTGGTCCAGCGCGGAAAAGAGTGCCGAGGTTTCAGGGTTGCCGTTTCCCAGGTGATCAAATGAACGACTCATTTGTTATTTGTCGATCCCTTCTTGGCGTCTTCAAGTACGGGAGAATCAACCTGCAAAACGATACTGAAAACCGTGCCCCGCCCGATGTCGCTACTGACCTCGATGCGGCCGCCGTGTTGTCTGACGATGTCCTGTGTTACCCACAGTCCGAGACCGGTGCCTTTTTTACCGGTAGAGAAAAACGGATCGAAGATGCGCGTGAGATCGTCTGCGGCAATGCCGACGCCGCTGTCGCTGAGCTGGACGATGATCGACGGCTGCAAGGCCTGGTCGTAACGCGAAGTGGAAATGCGAATCTCGCCTTCGCCCGTGATCGCCTGCTGCGCGTTCAGAATCAGGTTGAGAAAGACCTGACGTAACTGATCGGCGCGGGCGCGAATCGGCGGCAACATCGGATCGAGCTGTTTGGTTATCTTGATGTGCTGTTGGCGCATCTTCTTTTCGAGCAGCACGACCGTTTCTTCGAGCACCTGGTTGACGTCAACCCAATCGACCTCTCCGGGCCGGCGCGCAAAGCCGAGCATCTGCCGAATGATGTGCGAAACGCGCTCGGTTTCTTTCCGCGCGATTTCCAGAAAGCGCGAGTTCTGCTCGAAATCAGAGCTCGTCTGCATGAGATACAACGCGTTCTTGATCGCTTCCAGTGGATTGTTGACCTCGTGCGCGATCGACGCGGCGAGACGACCAACGGCCGCGAGTTTTTCCGATTCGAACAACTGCTGCTCGACGCGCCGTCGTTCGAGTTCGCGAATCTCGGTCAGGTCGTGAAGAATCGAGACGACCGCGGTCACCTGCCCGGCTTCGTCCAGCACTTCGCGCGCCGTGATCTCCATCGGCAGCGCACGCCCGTCTTCGGGATCGATCAACTCGATCTCCGCCTGTCGCGCGGTTTCCGAAGCCGAAGCGAGCGTGGAAATAAACGACGTGAGCTTTACGGCGTTGGTGCGCACGGCAGCCACGCCTGAGTTGAACGAGTCGCTTTCCTGAAACAGCAATTCAGCGCGGCGGTTGAACAGAATGAAGTTGCCGGCCGAGTCGCAGACGACGATCGGATGGCCCACGTTTTCTATGATCAGGTCGAGACGATCGCGTTCGCGCCGTGAATCGGCTTCGGCGTTCTGAAGTTTGGCGAAGTTGCGCGCGAGCTCTTCGTTCGCTTCGCGCAGATCGGTGACGTCGCGAAAGATCGAAACGAGACCGAGCGGTTCGCCGCGCCCGTTCGTCGCCGGCGTCGAGATCACTTCGAAGTGAATATCCGAACCCTCAATCGGATCGACGAGCGTGATGTCGCGTTGAATGACTTCCGACGATGAAACCGTTGCACTCGAAAGATACGCCGAGAACAACAAGTCATTCATCTTCAGCGCGCGCCGTTTTCCCTCCCCCGCATTCGCCGAACCACTGAACAACTCTTCCGCGCGCCGGTTCTGAAGCAGGATCTCGTTGTCGAGATCCGTAAGGACGATCGGATCCGCGACCGACTTCATGATCGACTCGATCCACTGCCGCTCGCGTTGCAGTTTGCCGACCGTGGCGAGCAGACGTTCCTGGTGACTGGCAAGCGAAGCAACGATGCCGACGCGTTCGGAAAAGCGTTTCAGCAAGTCGAAGGAGTCGCCCTCGATAGTGTCGCGGTCGGCGCCGACATAAAGCACGCCGACGCGCGAACCACGTTCAAAGGTCCAGTACTGACCGGGCAAACGCGCTGTGCGATCGCGGCCGGTGTTCGGCGGCAACTCGGCGATGCCGAAGAGCGGCAGCGCGAGCACGTCCTGACTCCAGTTCATCTTGCCGAGAAACTGGCGTGACGATTCGTCTTCGTCGAGGTCGAGCCAAAGTGGCTGGCCATCGTGGATGACGCGGACGCAGCGCGCACCCGAGTCGAGTGGCATCTCCACTCTGGCCGCGGCGTGATCGTCCTGGAAACCGAGCGCCGCGCGAACGCGTAGCTCCGCGTCTCGTTCGTTGACGATCGCAATTGCAGCTTGTGGGCAGCCGAAGTTATGCACGATTGCTTCAAGGGCCAGGAGGAGTCGCTCCTGGAGTCTGGGCGTCGCCAGCATCTGCGTGGTGGTTTCGATGAAGACATCGAAATGACGCAGGTTGACCCGCTTTGGTTCCCCCATCGATCTGGAGGCGTGGAGAGCTAACTCTGAGGGGACTTCACCCATATGCTCAACTGCTACTTCGCAGACCCTTGTCTAACCCGAACCGACAACCGGAAACGTTATCTATCGACATCGACTGTAGTGCGACGGCGCGTTTCCGTTTCGACTGTCTCACCAGCGCCGCTCAACACCGGGCGCGAAACCGCCGGCGTCAGACCCACCGCTTCGGCGTACTTGAGATAAGTGTCGATCGACGCCACGACCACGCGCGCCTCAATTGTAATGAGGTCAATACCCACCAGTGAAATGCGGACCCACGCATCGATAACGATACCTTTATCGAGCACGCGATCGAGAACGTCGATTAAACTAGTACCGCCTGGTGCTCTTTCGACAGCCATTTGCTTTGGTTCCTTTTCTAGAGTTTGAAAAAACCAGCATACTGCTCACGCGAGGACTGACGGCGCCCCTTGTTCTGCATTAGCTACCTGTCTAAGTCCGGCGCTTCGTTCTCACTTTGCGCGTCCTGTTCTGACGCGTTGCTGTAACCGGCTCGTTGCCGGCGTCACGAGCTGCCGCACCCAGCTTCCTGATTTCCTGTTCGAGTTCGGAGAGTCGTTCACGAAGCTCAACGTTCTCCGCTTCGGCGCGCTCCGCCCGCGTGGTCAGATTGGTGTCGTAACGCCACCAGTTCAGACCGATTTGTTCGGCTTTGTCGATCGAACACACGAGTAGCCGAATCTGTAAGGTGAGTAGTTCAACATTCGCCAGCGACACCTTGATGTCGCCCGCGATCACCAGTCCTTTATCAAGAATACGGTCGAGAACATCAACCAGGCCCGGGGGACGGGCCGTTATCAGGGTAGACCGCTCTGTGGACACTTATCGCCCTCCACGCTCAGGGGGCGGCTTTACTCACAAAGCTCAGATGGCCGCCACCATAGTTAACCGTGCCTTTCTTACTTATGGGCGCAAACTACTAAATCAGGCGCCCAATCGGACCAAGATCCAGATTGAGGTCTTCGTCCTCTAAACCGAATTGCGTTTTCAGCTCCTGGAGTTTGGCTTCCAGGCGCATGAGCGCCAATCCCAGCTCTTCGATCTGTGCAGGTGAGAGATCCCCGCCTTCCATACGGCGCACCGCCTGCTTTTCGAGTAGACGGCGGATGAACTCGATCAGAGTAAGAACCAGCTTGGCCAGACCCTGTTCGACACCCTGCGCGTCGATATTGATCCGCGACGGCAAAGAGTCAGCCACAAGACGGAGTTGCTCGACAAACTCTTCAGGGTGCTCGGTTTCTATTTCCGGCTCAGCCGGATGGGGGTTTTCGGGGGAAAACGCCATCAGCTTACTCCGAAGTGCGTTTTAAACTCAAGATCCATGTTCGCAAAACTATATGGGGCCCACGGTCCGCTGCGAAGAAAGTGAAGATCCGGGCGTTCACGACGCGCTTCAGTGACCCTCATGCGAAACTCGTCGACCCGTTCGCGTGCGATCAGATGGGCCGCGGCCACGAGCAGTTTTCCTACTGGACTGGTTTGAATTTGCGTTTGCTTCGCAATCGCCGCTACCTGTCCCTCCAGCCACTCAGCAACCTGTTTCGCTGCCGCTACGCGAGCTTCACTGCCGCGGATCTCGCGCTGTTTCTCGGCGAGAAAAGCGGTCCCCGGTGTCTCCTGTGTCCCGCTGGTCTGCGGTTCCGCGGTCCAGTCGTGGTCGGAAATGATCTTCACGTTCATCTCGACGCAGCCGCGCACCTGATCCAGTTTTGCGCGCAGGGCTTCGCTTTTCGCGCCAACATAACTTTCCAGTTGCTGTTCGTCGATTCGCGTGCCGAAGCGAAAGGGCAAAGGCGTGGTCTCCTTCAGAACGCCCTGGATCACAGCGGCATGGGCGAGCGCGTTTTCACGGGTAACGGACACGTTTTGATCCGAGAAGTCGCTGACCAGGAAACAGAAGTCTCCGATCTCGAGTCGCCGGACCAAAGCACCGGCAATTCCATGTAGAGACTGCGGCAGCGCCTCTGTGTGCTCGACCAGACAGTAGACGTATAACTTCATTCCGCCTTTTTCTGACGCTCGCGCAATACCTGTTGCGCAGTTTCGACCGAGCTGAGCATTACGTTGAGACCGAGAAAAATCAGATCGATGTCGGCAACCGCGATCGTGATCTCGCCGGCGATCACGAGGCCGCGGTTAAGCACGTGATCGAGTGTTTCGAGTAACGAGAGCTCCTGCTCTTCGAGCGAGTCTCCGTTCCCACTCACGATGATCTGTTCGAACGACATCTGTTCTGCTACTGCAATCCTGTCTCAGTCGAGAAGTTGTAAGCCGGCCACGGCCCGGTCAGTTCCAAACGCACCCCTGCCGCGAGGTTCTCTTCCGCCAATCGTTCCGCAGCCGCGCGAAACTCTTCGAACTGCGATCGCTTCACCAAAAAAGCAAACTTCGCTTTCAGCTCGCCATGCTCCGTCGCTTCCACTTTCAAAATACGCAGTCGCTTCGCATCCGTCGCCTCGGCGCTCAAGGCCTTTTCAATATGCTCGACGATCTCGTTTAGAGCGGTGCGAACTTCATCCACGCGCAACGCCTCGATCTTCTTCTGCATTAAATAGGACTGGCCCGGCGAAGCCGCTTCCGCCTGCCGCGTCAACTCCCGCAAACGCGGGCTCACTTCGGTAATACTCGCCAGCAGCGTCGCCCGATCGGAGTAAACGTTAACCCCCCACTCCTCATGACCCCGCAAGCGCTCGATGATCTGCGCGAGTTCTCTGCCCTTCTCGTTGAGCATACGCTCGATGCCCGAGCGTTCGAGATAAATCGTGCCGAAACGAAGCGGCACGACGCTCGTGCGCTTCGCGACGTACTCGACCACCGTCTCGTGACGCATCGCGCGCACGGCGGTCCAGGTCGCGTCGGAAAGATGTGCGGCGAGCGATTCTTCGCCGTACTCATTGAGCGGGACCGTGCTGGCGAGAGCGACGAGATCGTTTCCCCTCACCCATTCGAGTCTTGCGTTGTCTTCGATTGCTGCCGGAAAGGAACTGGGGCCGAGTTGCTGTGCGGCCGCAGTTTCGGCTACACAGTAGACGTAATATCCGAGTTGGCTCTGGTCGCTTCCGGTCATAGGGTGTGCTATGACCGCATTATATACGGGCTGGGTGTCTAGTTGGCGAGTGACGGCTTGTGATAATAGAAGTCGCCGTGCATTTGCCAGTCACCAAGATTGAACCGGCGTTGCGCGCCACAATTCAAACACGAGCGGTACGCCCGGCCGCCATGAGAAAACGGGCGGCTCATTTCTCCGTGCCGGCAACCAAACACACGCGCCATGAAATTACTGATTCTTCCGGTCACCTGCCCGACCTCGCCTGTTACTTGCCCATTGTGCATTTCGCTCACCTCTTTCATAACTGCCTTCATGTCGCTAACGCGAAAACACTGACGGAATAGGGCCACTGGTGCAGTTTATTTGGAGTGCGCCGACCCTTCGGCGCTTTGGCCAAAGCGGTGACAAGTCCCCGCACTCCAAAAGGACGCCCGGATAAACCGCACCAGTTCACGGAATAGGGCCACCTTTTTTATAGTGTGAGTTGTGCCTTATACTTAGCGCTCGCGCAGGAGAGTTAACGATTGAGCAAAAACCCCTCTGACAACGTCACGAAACTCCTGATTGAACTGTCTAATGGCGATCGGGCCGCGGTTGATCTTTTACTACCTGTCATCTACGATGAACTGCGCAAACTGGCAGCTAATTATCTGCGACGTGAGCGTCCCGATCACACTTTGCAACCGACTGCGCTCGTTCACGAAGCTTACCTGCGTCTGGTCGACCAGACGCGCGTAAACTGGCAGAACCGCGCACACTTTTTCGGCGTCGCTGCCCAGATCATGCGCCGCCTGCTCGTGGATCACGCACGCAAACACAACGCAGAGAAACGCGGTCAGGATTTTAAGAAGCTCTCCCTGGATGAAAATATCGATCGCGCCGTCGAACGCAGCGCCGAGTTGATCGCGCTCGACGACGCGCTCAAGACTCTGGCTTCTTTCGATCAGCAAAAGGCTCGTATGGTTGAATTGCGTTACTTTGGCGGCCTGTCAATCGAAGAGACAGCAGACGTGATGGGTGTCACTCCGACTACCATCAAACGTCATTGGCGGCTGGCCAAAGCCTGGCTTCATGGGGAAATGCAAAGAAATGTTTAGAGCACGCTGTCAGTCCAGCCGTTTCTGCATCTAACTGTCCTCTTTTTTATAGCGAATACAAGTCCAGTAAGACATGACCCCGGAACGCTGGCGACAAGTTGAAGAAATCTTTCAGGCTGCGGTCGAGCTCCTGCCCGAGGAGCGAGCCCGCTACGTTGCGCAGGTCTGCGCGAACGACACGACTTTGAAACGCGACGTCGAGTCGCTGCTCTCGCAACACGACAGCGCCGGCGAACTTTTGGATCAACCGTTCTACGGCGATACCGAGTTCAACGTGCTCGAGTCGTTTGTTGAAGAAGAAGATCCGATGATCGGGCGGCGTCTCGGTTCGTATCGCATCGAGCGCGAGATCGGCCGCGGCGGCATGGGCGCGGTCTACGAAGCTTCGCGCGCCGACAACGAATTCAACAAGCGCGCGGCGATTAAGCTGGTGAAGCGCGGCATGGACACTGACTTCATCCTGCGCCGCTTCCGCAAAGAACGACAGATCCTCGCTGCACTCGATCACCCGCACATCGCCGGTTTGCTCGATGGCGGCACAACGGACGACGGCTTGCCTTACTTTGTGATGGAGTTCATCGAAGGCCAGCCGCTCTACAGTTACTGCGACACGCACCAGCTCAACATCACCCAGCGTCTCAAACTCTTTCGCTCGATCTGCGACGCAGTCCACTACGCGCACCAGAAACAAGTCGTACACCGCGACATCAAACCTTCAAACGTGCTCGTCACGTCCGAAGGCGTGCCCAAGCTGCTCGACTTCGGCATCGCGAAGTTACTCAACCCGCAGCTCGCCGGCGACATCACGCACGATCCGACCGCGACCGCGATGCGTTTGATGACGCCCGAGTACGCGTCGCCCGAACAAGTGCAGGGCGCGCCGACAACACCGAGCACCGACGTCTATTCGCTCGGCGTGTTGTTGTATGAGCTGCTGACCGGGCACCGTCCGTACCGCCTCGTGAATCGCGCGCCGCACGAGATCGCGCGCGTCATCTGCGAAGAGTCGCCAACGCCGCCGAGCGTAATCATCACGCGCGCTGAAGATCTGTTGCCGAGTCTCTACACCGGCGACGAAACGACTACGCTCAAGCATCTCTACTCGACTCGCGGCGGCACGCTCGAAACGATTCGCCGCGCGCTCATCGGCGATCTCGACAACATCGTGATGCAGGCGCTGCGCAAAGAGCCCGAGTGGCGTTATCAAACCGCCGCCGAGCTGCGCGACGACATCACGCGCTATCTCGAAGGGCGTCCTGTTTCGGATCTGCCCGATCCGCCGCAGGCGTCAGCATTGTCGCGGCCCGACGCGTCGAGTGAAAACTCGCTCGCCGTGTTGCCGATGAAGTTGTTTGACATTAACAACCTCGAGACGAGTCCGGATTTTCTCGGCACGGGTTTGGCCGACGCTTTGATCACGCGCTTGAGCGCGATTCGGAGTTTCGTCGTGCGGCCGACGAGCAGCGTACTGCGTTACAGCGCCGATGCCGATCCGCTGCGTGCCGGTCGCGAGCTCGGCGTTGCGTTCGTGCTCGACGGCAGGATTCGCAAGTCGTCCGACCGGATCCGCGTGACGATTCAGTTGCTCAACGTGAAAGACGAGACGACCGCGTGGGCCGGACAGTTTGATGAACAGTTTACCGACGTACTCAATCTCGAAGACGTCATCTCGTCGCACGTCGCCGAAGCGATCCTGCCGCACCTGACGGTGGACCAACGGCTGCGACTCGCCAAACGCGGCACCGACAACCCGCAGGCGCACGAAGCTTATCTGCGCGGACGTTTTTACTGGAACACGTTTACGGAAGAAGGCTTCGCGCGCGCGATCGTTTGTTATCAACAGGCGATTGCACTCGATCCGAAGTACGCGCTCGCTTACGCCGGTGTCGCTGCTTATCACAACTGGCTGGGCGTGTTCAGCGTGATGCCGTTCGCGGAGTGTGCGGCTGCAGCGTACGAAGCAGCGGCCACGTCGATTGAACTCGATCCGAATCTCGCGGAAGGTCATACGGCGTTCGGCGAAGCAGTGCTCTTCCGCGACTTCGCCTGGGCCAGCGCCGAGCATCATCTCGTCCGCGCGATCGAGCTCGATCCGAACTATTCCCCCGCACGGATCTGGTATGCGTTGCAACTCGCGATGGAAGGCCGCTTCAGTGAATCGCTGCGGCAGGCACACATCGCGCGCGACCTGGATCCGCTTGCTGTGATTTCCCGTTTCGCGGTGGTGTGGTGTTCGTATCACGCGCGCCGTTATGACGAGGCTTATCGCTTTGCGAACGCCACGCTCGAAAACGAGCCGCGCAATCTGATGATGCTCTACGCGCTGAGTTTCGTGCTCAGTCGTTTGGGCCGTCACGACGAAGCGATCGCAGCCGCAGAAAGAGGCGTGGAGTTACTCGGCAAAGCTTCGCACACGCTTGGCCGTCTCGGCGCTGCTTACGCCGTCGCAGGCAGACTCGAGGACGCGCAGAAAGTGCTCGATGAAATGGGCGAGCTCGCGGAGCGTCGCTACGTTTCGCCGTATCACCTCGCGCTCGTTTACTGCGCGCTCGATCGCCGCGAAGAATCGCTCGATCTGCTCGAGCGTGCGTACGACACCGGCGACGCGAAGGTGCTTTGGTGCGGCGTCGATCCCGAGCTCGAGCCGCTGCACGGTCATCCACGTTACAACGATCTGTTGCGCCGCCTGGACCATCGTCTCGCTGCGTTGCCGCCGCTCGCCGGACAACTGCGCGAGGACCAGGAATCAATCGCCGTACTGCCGTTTCGCATTCTCAGTCCGCCGGGAGAAAACACAGGCGACGAGTATCTCGGCATCGGTTTAGCTGACGCGCTGATCACGCGTCTCAGCAACGTGCGCCGTCTCGTCGTGCGACCGACGAGCAGTGTGTTGCGCTATCGCGGCGCGAACATCGACCCGCTCATCGCCGGCCGCGATCTCGGTATCGACTATGTTGTGGACGGCACGCTTCGTCGCGCCGGTGATCGACTGCGCGTCACGGCACAGCTTCTCAGTATCGCTGAAGGCGTTACGCGCTGGGCCGAACACTTCGATGAGGACTCGACGGACGTTTTACAGATCGAGGATTCAATCTCCGAGAAGGTCGCGACCGCGCTGTTGCCGCAGTTGACCGGCGACGAGCAACACCAACTTTCGAAACGCGGCACCGATAGTTCCGAAGCGTTCGAAGCTTACTTGCGCGGCCGTTACTACTGGAACTCTTACACCGAAACCGGTCTCGCGAAAGCACTCGACTCTTATCAACGCGCGATCAAACTCGATCCCGATTACGCGTTGGCCTACACCGGCATCGCCGATTACTACAACTGGCTCGGCGTCTTCGGTATCAAGCCGTTTGCCGAGTCGTCTGCGGCTGCGAAGCAGGCTGCGGCCAAAGCAGTAGAGCTCGACGCTGAGTCTGCTGAAGCTTATTCGGCGCTCGGCTTCGCGACTATTACACACGACTTCGACTGGGCGGTGGCCGAAGGCCTGCATCGTCGCGCCCTCGAAATCAATCCGAACTACGCGACCGCGCATCACTGGTACGCCTTTCATCTCGTGATGGAAGGACGCTTCGACGAAGGCATCGATCGGATGCTGCGTACGCGCGAACTCGATCCGCTTTCACCGGGCGTGTTACAGGCACAGGGCTGGTGTTATTACCAGGCACGCCGATTTGACGAATCGATCGCGACCTTCCGCGCGGTGCTCGATGCGACGCCTGACTTTCCTTACGGGCTGGTCACCTACTCGTGGGTCCTGCGCCACACCGGCGCGGCCGATGAAGCAGTCAAAGCCGCGGAGAAGGCGCTCGATCTTTCCGGCGGCGGACAGCTTTACATCGCCGCGCTGGGCGCCGCCTACGCCGCGGCGGGACGACAACAGGACGCACGCGCGGTGCTCGAGCGCCTCGACGAGATGATGGTCCATGGTTACGTCTCGCCGTATCAACGCGCGTTGATTCACCTGCACCTTGGGGAACGTGAACGCGCGCTCGAGTTGCTGCAGGAAGCGCACGCGATTCGCGATGCATGGATTGTTTGGCTCGGCGTCGAACCGCAGTGGGATCCTTTGCGCGGTGAACCGGAGTTTGAAGAAATACTCCAGGACCTGCGGCATCCGATATTGACGCGCAAGTCGACCCTCGCGACGGCCGCGGTGGGATCTCCGCAAAGACGAAAACGAAGCGAGCACATTCCGCCCGTCACGATGCAGATCCTCAGTCCTGCGCCCGACACGAAAGCGGGTGAGAATGAGGAGGCGCGCCAGCTCTACACTGCCGGCCGTTATTACTCGACGCGCAGGACCGCGGAAGGTTTGCGCCAGGCGATCGAACGTTTGGAACGCGCGGTGGAGCTCGATCCGCAGTTTGCGATCGCGCACGCCGAGTTGGCTGACTGTTACGCGTTGCTGAACTGGTACGTCGAGCCGCCGCCGGCTGGCGCCTGGGAGCTCGCGAAGGCTTCGGCAACGCGCGCCGTCCGGGCCGATCCCGATTTGGCCGAAGCACACGCGTCACTCGGCTTCGTCAGGCTGCACTACGATCGCGACTGGATCGACGCCGAACGCGAACTGCGCAAAGCGATTCAGTTGAAGCCGACTAACCAGGTGGCCCATCGCTGGTACGCTTACAGTTTGTCCGCCATGGGCCGGCACGATGAGGCTTACGCGGAGATCGAACGCGCGCGGCAGATCACGCCGCAGTCGGCGGTGATCGCGACCGCGGTGGCGAACGTCTTGTTTCTTGCAGGCAAGTTTGATGAAGCGATCGTGCAGTGTAAGAAGTCGCTCGAACAGGATCCGGGCGCGGTCGCGGCGCACACGGTTTTGCGTTGGGCCTACGAATTGAAAGGCATGGATTCGGAAGCCCTGGCCGCGTTCGAACAAGAGCGCAGTTTTGCCGGTGACACGCCGACCACACACGCGAAGCGCGCGCACGTGCTAGCGGCGATCGGCAAACGCGACGAAGCGCGCGCGATTCTCGAAGAGATCATCGCGAAGCGCAGTCAGAACTGGGTCACCGCTTACGAGATCGCGATCATCTACACGTGGCTCGACGACTTCGACAACGCGTTTCGCTGGCTTGCCCAGGCCGAACGCGAGCATGCAGTCGGTTTCACCTTTGTGCGCGTCGATCCACACCTCGCCAAGCTCCGCTCCGATCCACGCTTTATCGATCTCCTGCGCGAAACGGAGAAGACGATTCCTTGACGCCGAAAGAAACGCTCGATGCCTGGGTGCGCGAAGTCGTGCAATGGCATTTCAATCCTGACACCGGTTGTCCCTTCTGGCTGGAGTTTGCGAAGAACTTGTCGTGGGATCCGCGCGAAGAGATCCGCGGTTACGACGATCTCTCGCGCTTCGGTTTCTTTCAGGACGAGTGGCTGCGTGGTGGACCAGTGCGGCGTTGGGTGCCGAAGGGTCTGGCGCATCGTCCGGTCTACACGTTTGAAACGGGCGGCAGCACGGGCGTGCCGAAGTCGCGCATCAACATCGACGACTTTCGCATCGACTACGAAGCGTTCAGCGACACGTTGCCGGAAGAGTTTTTTCCGCGCGGCGCCGATTGGCTGTCGCTTGGTCCAACGGGTCCGCGGCGTTTGCGTTTGGCTGTCGAACATCTCGCGCAACATCGCGGGGGGATCTGTTTTATGGTTGATCTCGATCCGCGCTGGGTGATCAAGCTGCTGAAGATGGGCCAGCCGAAACAGGCCGAACAGTACAAGCAGCACGTTGTCGAGCAGGGACTCACGCTGCTGCGCGCGCACGACAACATTCGTTGTCTCTTCACGACGCCCAAATTACTGGAGGCCCTCTGCGAAAAGATCTCGCTCAAAAAAGCCGGCATCACGGGCGTGTTTTGCGGCGGCACCGAGATGACGCCACAGTTTCATCGCTTCGCGGTGGAAGAACTGCTCGAGGGCGCGTATTTCGCGCCGACTTACGGAAACACATTGATGGGTCTGGCCGTACATAAGCCGAGAGTTCCCGAAGACAATTACGCGATCATTTATTATCCGCCGCTGCCGCGCGCGATGGTGGAGGTGGTCGATCCGGATGATCCGGAGCGCGTGGTTGATTATGGTGAGACTGGTCGCGTGCGGTTGACGACGTTGACGAAAGAGTTTTTCATGCCGCGTTTTCTGGAGCGTGACGAAGCCGAGCGCGAACCGCCGTGCGAGCAGTATCCATGGGACGGCGTGCGCAACGTGCGGCCGTTCTCGAAGCTGCAAGCGAACGTTGTTGAGGGTGTGTATTGATCCAGCTACCAATACTTCGACAGGGCGTGCCCTATTACAGCCTGGACGTCGCGCGCGTGGCGCACCACCGCACGCGTGAACCGTTTGTCGAAGTCAGTCAGGCCAATCCGGGTTTGATCCGTCGCGACCTCAGCAAGCAGTCCATTCCGAGATCCCTGCTAAACAAATTCACGACGCGCGAACTCGTCGACATCTGCACGCGCGCCGCTGAGTATTTTGTTGAAGACGCGGACGACTACATCGCGCAAGTTTCCGCCACGACCGGTCTGCCTTACGTCCTGGCCCAACGCAACATGCTCAAGATCAAGAGCATGCTCGCCAGCATGGAAAGCGTGCTCAACGGCCTGACGCGCGGCATCGACTGGACTATCCTCGATCGCGGCTTTGGGCAGTTCGAAGGACACACGCTCAGCTTCTACCCGCGCACGCAATCGCTCGGCGCAGTGTTGCCAAACAACTCGCCCGGCGTGCACTCGCTCTGGATTCCCGCGTTTGCTTTACGCATTCCGCTCGTGCTGAAACCCGGCAGCGCCGAACCCTGGACGCCTTATCGAATCATCCAGTCGCTGATCAAAGCCGGCGCGCCGCCGGAGGCTTTCAGTTTCTATCCGGCCGACCACGCGGGTGCGAGCGAGATCCTACGCAACTGCGGCCGCTCGCTGCTCTTCGGCGACAGCTCCACCACTTCGATTTGGGCCAACGATCCGCGGATCGAGATTCACGGTCCGGGTTACAGCAAAGTGATTATCGGCGAGGATTGCGTAGACGAGTGGGAGCAGTATCTCGACGTGATCGTCGCTTCGATCGCCGACAACGGCGGCCGCTCGTGTGTGAACGCTTCGGCGGTTTGGACGCCGCGCCACGCCGACGCCATCAGCGAAGCACTCGCCGCGCGACTTGCGCAGATCGTTCCGCGCGCGGCTGAAGATCCGCAAGCGCAACTCGCGCCATTCGTCGATCCGCAGATCGCTGCGCGCATCAACACGATCATCGAACAGGGCTTACTCGAACCCGGCGCGCGCGACGTAACCGCCGAGCACCGTCAGACCGAACGCCTCGTAACCTGGAACAACTGCACCTATCTGCTGCCAACGATCATCTTCTGTGAAAGCGTCGAGCACCCGCTCGCGAACAAAGAGTTTCTCTTTCCGTTTGCGAGCGTGATCGACGTTCCGCAGGATCAGATCATCTCGCAACTCAGTCCGAGCCTCGTCGTCACTGCGATCACGAAAGACCCGCAGTTCATCCAGGCACTCGTCAACTCGCCGCACATCGATCGTCTCAACGTTGGCCCACTCGCCACAAACCAGGTGAGCTGGGACCAGCCGCACGAAGGCAATCTCTTCGAACATCTCTACGGGCGGCGCGCGTTTCAACACGCCATCGCCGTTTGAGGTACTCGCGCGTGCGCATTCTTTATCTCACAGGCGGCGCCGGGCGAATGTATTGCGGCAGTTGCCTGCGCGACAACGCGATGGCCACCGAGCTGCTCGCGCGCGGTCACGACGTGCTTCTGTTGCCCGTCTACACACCAACTTTCACTGACGAACCAAACGTCAGCCGCGATCACGTCGTGCTCGGCGGCATCAGCGCTTACCTCGAACAGTACGTTCCCTTCTTTCGCAAGACGCCGCGCTGGCTCGATCGTCTGTGGGACTCCACCGCAGTGCTGAGTCTCGCGTCGCGCAAGTCGCTCTCGACGAACCCGAAGATGCTCGGCGAGATGACGGTGTCGGTCTTGAAAGGCGAAGACGGCTTCCAGCGCAAAGAGATTGACAAGCTGATCGACTGGTTGAAAACCGAGTCGCTGCCGGACGTGATCAATTTGCCTTACACGCTTTTGATCGGGCTCGCCGCCCCTTTAAAAGAAGCGCTCGACCGCCCCGTTCTCTGCACGCTGCAAGGCGAAGATCTCTTTCTCGACGGACTGCAGGAACCGTGGCGCACCGAGGCTCTCGATCTGATCCGCAAACAAGTGGACCACGTCGATTCGTTCTTGTCTGTGAGCGAATACTACGCGGAGTTCATGCCGCGCTATCTCGGCATTCCACGAAACAAGATCCAAACGGTGCCGCTCGGTATTAACCCAACCGGTTTCGAGATGCGAGACGAAAGTGGGATACGTCCGTTCACGGTAGGTTTTTTGGCCCGTGTCGCGCCGGAAAAAGGGCTGCACGTTTTGGCGGAAGCGTATCGGCTGTTGCGTCACTCCGGCGAGCTGCCGCAAGCGCGGCTGGAAGTGGCCGGTTACATGGCGGCGGATTGCAAACCGTACCTCAACAAGATCGAAGCCGACTTGAGAAAGGCAAAACTCGGCGATGAGTTTCACTATCGCGGCGTACTCGATCGCGCGGAGAAGATCGCGTTCCTGCGCCAGCTCGACGTGATGTCGATTCCCGCGACGTACGACGAACCGAAAGGCGTTTCGCTGCTCGAAGCGATGGCTTGCGGCGTGCCGGTGGTCCAACCACGTCGCGGCGGGTTTACCGAGATCGTCGAAAAGACGGGCGGCGGTTTGCTGGTCCAACCAGACGACCCGCGCGCACTCGCTGACGGCATTCTCGAGATCTATCGCAACAAGCAACTCGCGGCGGACTTGGGCGCGAAAGGTTTTCGCGGCTTGCGCGAGCAATACACGTCCGCACACATGGCCGACAAACTTCTACAAGCTTACGAATCGGTGCTGCCCCTCGCGGAGAACAAGGTTGCTTAAAGCCGAGCACATCTCGAAGGACTATCCGACGCCCGCTGGCCCACTCAGCATCGTGAGCGACGTTTCGCTCGAGCTGCCGCCGGGCTCCGCGGTTTCGATCATGGGGCCATCGGGCAGCGGCAAGAGCACGTTGCTCTACATGCTCGGCGCGCTCGAGCCGCCGACCAGCGGCACGGTCACGCTCGACGGCGAAAATCCGTTCGTGCTCGACGCGAAAAAACTCGCCGCGTTTCGCAATCAACGCATCGGTTTCGTCTTTCAGGATCATTGCCTGTTGCCGCAGTGCTCAGTGATCGAAAACGTTCTGACTCCCACGCTTGTGTCTTCGCTTAACGGCGCCCTCGACGAACGCGCGCGCGATCTGTTGGATCAAGTCGGCCTCGCCGGGCGAATTAATCATCTGCCATCGCAACTCTCCGGCGGCGAGAAGCAGCGCGTCGCACTCGCGCGCGCGTTGATCATGAAACCGCGTCTTCTTCTATGTGACGAGCCGACCGGCAATCTCGATCAAAAGTCGGCGGAAGTCGTCGCCGATATGTTGCTCGACATTCACGCGCAGGCAAACACGATCCTCATTGTCGTGACGCACAGCGCGGACCTTGCGGCCCGCTTTCCGCAACGCTTCGAACTTCGCAACCAACATCTCGAGCCGGCGTGATGCGTGCTACTCGCCTGATACAACGCAGTCTCGCTTACTACTGGCAAACCAACATCGTGGTCGTGCTCGGAGTCGCGATTGCGGTCGCCGTGTTGACGGGGGCGTTGTTAATCGGCGAGTCTGTGCGCGGCAGTCTACGCGATCTCGTTTCGCAGCGCTTGGGCCGCACGGATGACTTCGTTGCGTCAACTGGTTTCTTTCGCGAGCAACTGGCTGTAGACCTTTTGCAGCCGGGCGTGTTCACCGCGAGCGGCGTCGGCGCGACCTGTCCGCTGATCGCACTCGACGGCGTGGTGACACACGAAGCGAGCCGTCGGCGTGCGGGAGACGTTCGCGTTTATGGCGTTGACGATCGGTTTTGGCAGTTCAACGGTGTCGCAGTGCAAGGGCAGCAAAACCGGCAGGTGCTGTTGAGCGAGAGCCTCGCAAAGGAACTCGGCACGACAAACGGCGATTCGATTTTGTTGCGCATCGAAAAGCCTTCCGACATTCCCATCGAATCACTTCACGGACGCAAAGAAGATCCCGGTCGGACCATCCGCCTCAACTTGAAAACTGTCTTGCCTGCGACTTCGCTCGGTGAATTCTCACTGCGGCCGCAGCAAGGACCGGTTCGCGCCATCTTTGTTTCGCTCTCGTTCTTGCAAAAAGAGTTGGACCAGGAAGGAAAGGTCAACACGATACTGGTTGCCGCTCGTTCGATACTGGACCAGACCGAGAAACAACAAGTTCCAGCCACGCTCGCGTCGTTGCTCAAAGACAAAGCGACGCTCGAAGATCTCGGCCTCAAGCTGCGCGTGCTCGAACAACAGCAAGCCGTGGTGCTTGAAAGCAGCAGCAACATCATCAACGACGCGGTTGCCGAGGCCGCGCAGAAGTCCGCCGCGGCGTCATCTTTGAAGGCAGTTCCGGTGCTTTCTTATCTCGCGAACAGCATCACTTTTGGTGATCGTTCCGTCCCGTATTCCCTCGTCAGCGCTCTTGACCATGAAGGTTTTGAGCGCGTCGTCCGAGCGGGACCTTCCGTGATCGACCAGTACACGGGCCGGCCGTGCTTTGTAATAAACGACTGGACCGCGCGGGAGCTGAACGCGCATCTCGAAGACATCGTCACGCTCGAATACTACGTGTGGGCAGAAGGCGGACGGCTCGAGACAAAGAAAGCAGAGTTCGCCGTCTGTGGGGTTACACCGATCGCCGGGCTGGCTGCGGATCGCGATCTCGTGCCTGCGTACCCGGGCATCAGCGAGTCGGAAAACATCTCGGACTGGGACCCGCCGTTCCCCGTAGATCTCAAGCGCGTGCGCAAGCAGGACGAGGATTACTGGCATCAGTATCGAACGACGCCGAAAGTATTCGTGCCGCTCGAAGAAGGCCAGAAACTCTGGGCCACACGCTTCGGCAAACTAACTTCAATCCGCTTTCTATCTAACAACGCCCAACCCGCGAGCGATTTTAAAAATCCCCTTTCCGCTCGCTTACGCCAATCGCTAGATCCATCGCAGCTAGGCTTCCAAATCGTTCCCGTGCGCGAACAGGGCCAACAAGCCTCACGCGGCGCGACCGACTTCGGCGAGTACTTCCTCTACTTCAGTTTCTTCCTCGTCATCTCAGCGCTCTTATTGACCGCGCTGTTCTTCAAACTCGGCATCGAGCAACGACTGCGCGAGATCGGCACGTTGCAAGCGCTCGGCTTTCCCGCGTCACGCATTCGACGTCTGTTTCTCGCAGAAGGCGTGTTGCTCGCGATCGTCGGCAGTCTGCTCGGTGTACTCGGCGCGATCGCTTACGCGAAGTTGTTGATGTACGGGCTACGGACGTGGTGGGTTGGGGCAGTCGGCACGACGGCCTTGACGCTGCACGTGTCGTGGCAGTCGATGGCGATCGGCGCGATAAGCGGCGTAGTCGCTGCGGTCGTGTGTGTGTTGTTGACTTTGCGTCGAATAGGATCTTCGTCAACACGCGGGTTGTTGTCAGGCGCTCAAAACCCAACCACAAAAACTTTCAAAGCTGCCGTCGCGCTAACCTTCGCAGGTCTCCTGTTGTTAGCAGCAGGCAGTCTACATCTTATTCCAGAGGTCGCCGGTTTCTTTGGCAGCGGCGTTGTGCTCTTAATCGCGAGTCTGTGTTACTTAGCAGCCTGGTTGAAGAGAAAGAACCGAAAACCGATTCACGGCACGGGCTGGTGGACCATCTCGCTGCTCGGGTTTCGCAACGCTGCTCACCGTCCGAGCCGAACGGTTCTGTGCGTCGCGCTGATCGCTTCGGCTGCGTTCATCATCGTTGCCGTCGACGCGTTTCGCCGTCCGGCCGTTTCAGCTTCAGATAAGAAGTCAGGCAGCGGTGGCTTTCCCCTCTTCGCGGAGTCTTTGTTGCCCATCGTTCACGACGCAAACACCGACCAAGGCCGTGAAGCACTGAACCTCAGCGCCACAAACGACTCCGCAACCATGCAGGATCTGAAATTTATAAACTTCCGCGTGCGGCCGGGCGACGACACGAGCTGTCTCAATCTTTATCAACCACGCAATCCGAAGATCATCGCGCCACCCGAAAGTTTCCTCGCAGAAAATCGCTTCACGTTTCAAAGCTCGATCGATCCGCAGCAACAGAACCCGTGGCTGCTCCTGGATCGCGACTTCAGCGACGGCGCGGTGCCCGTGATCGCCGACGCTAATTCCCTGACCTACGTGCTACATCTGAAAGTCGGCGACGATTTCATCATGGACCACGGCGGCCAGCCGCTGCGTCTGCGCGTCGTCGCAGCACTCTCCGACAGCATCTTCCAAAGCGAGCTCCTGATGTCGGACAAAAACTTCGTCCGCCTCTTCCCCGACGAACAGGGCTATCGCTTCTTTCTGCTCGACACTCCCGCCGCCAAATCAGCCGTAGTCGCGGCAACGCTCGAGGATCGCCTCTCCGACTTCGGCTTCGACGCGCAATCAACAACCGATCGCCTCTTGAATTTTCACCGCGTCGAAAACACGTACCTATCAACCTTTCAACTGCTCGGCGGTCTCGGACTCGTTCTCGGCACGCTCGGCATGGCGGCGGTGCTCCTGCGTAACGTCTTCGAACGACGGCGAGAACTGGCCCTGTTGCGCGCGGTGGGGTATAACTCTTCCCACTTCGCGTTGATGGTGATCAGTGAAAACGTGCTGATGCTGTGCGCTGGCGTGGGCCTCGGGTTTGTCTGCGCGCTGCTCGCGATCGCGCCGGTGTTCTTCGAACGCGGCGGCCGTTTGCCAAACGTCTCGCTCGGTCTGTTGCTGCTGGCCGTGCTGGTCTCGGGCGCACTCGCTTCACTCGTCGCGACCATCGCGGCGCTGCGTTCGCCGTTGCTGCCCGCGTTGCGCGCGGAGTAGGGCCACAGATTTACACGAATAAACACGGATCCGGACAGGAGGAACTGGAGATGCGGAAACGGCTTCTCGGGCTTCTGGCTGTTGTTGTCCTTTCAAACTCGGTAGCGCGCGCCGACAACTGGCCGCAGTGGCGCGGGCCGAACCTCAACGGCACCAGCGACGAGAAGAACCTGCCCGTCAAATGGACCACCGAAGATAACGTCGCTTGGAAAGTCGCAATGCCGAGCTGGAGCGGGTCGACCCCGATCATCTGGCGCGACCGCGTTTTCCTCAACGTCGCTGACGGCGAGAACCTGTCTCTCTGGTGCGTCGACAAAACAAAAGGCGAAGTGCTTTGGAAACAACTACTCGGCGGCGGCAACGTCAAGATGCGGAAGCAGAACATGTCGTCGCCTTCGCCCGTCACTGACGGACGCGCGGTCTACGTCATGACCGGCACCGGCATTCTCAAAGCCTTCGACTTCGCCGGCAAAGAACTCTGGTCCAGAGACATTCAAAAAGATTACGGCGCGTTTGGCTTGAACTGGGGTTACGCTTCATCGCCGCTGTTGTTTGAAGACGCGCTCTTCGTTCAGGTGCTGCACGGCATGCGCACTGACGAACCGTCATACCTGCTGCGCATCGACAAGAAGAACGGCAAGACCGTGTGGAGAGTCGAACGCCCGACAAACGCGATTCGCGAATCGCCCGATTCCTACACGACGCCCGCGCTGCTGCGCTACGGCAAGACGACAGAAATCGTGATCACGGGCGGCGACTGCGTTACCGGTCACGATCCCGCGACCGGCAAGGAACTCTGGCGCGCGAATGGCTTGAATCCGTATAACGATCCGTCGTATCGCATCGTGGCGTCGCCCATCATCTTCAACGACGTAATCTACGCGCCGACGCGCGTGAAGCCGCTGCTGGCGTTGCGCGCAGGCGGCCGCGGCGACGTCACTACGTCACACTTGTTGTGGTCCACCGTGAATGGACCAGACGTACCGACGCCTGTTACTGACGGCAAGTATTTCTACATCGTCAATGATCGCGGCATCATCTGGTGTCTCGACGCGAAGACGGGCGAGGAAGTTTACGGCCAACAACGCATCAAGCCCGGCACGTACAGCGCCTCGCCTGTTCTAGCCGACGGAAAAATCTACGTGACGAACGAAGATGGCTTGACGACGGTCGTGGAGGCGGGGCCGAAGTTTGAAGTGCTCGCGGAGAACCCTTTGAACGATTACACTTTGAGCTCGCCTGCGATCTCGGACGGACAGATCTTCATTCGCACGGCGGGTTATCTTTATTGCATAGGTAAGAAACAGTCATGATACGAGCAACAGTCTTAACACTTCTCATCGTTGTTACTGTGAACGCGCAGGAAACGCAACTCGGCCGTGTCGAGTTTCCCACGTCCGGCTCGCCCGCGGCCCAGGCGCATTTCCTGCGCGGACTCGCTGCGCTACATTCATTCTGGTACGAAGAAGCGCTCGACGCATTTCGCGAGTCGACCAAAGCCGATCCCGATTTCATGATGGGCTACTGGGGCGAGGCGATGACTTACAATCACCCGCTGTGGTCGGAACAAGACCTCGACGCCGCGCGCCTGGTGATCGCGAAGTTCAAAGACACACCAAAGCTCACCGATCGCGAACGCGCTTACATCAACGCCGTGAAAATCCTTTATGGCGCGGGCGACAAACGCGCGCGCGACCTCGCTTACTCCGCGGCGATGGAAAAGATCTATCGTGCCTATCCCGAAGATCTCGACGCGGCTGCGTTCTATTCCTTGTCGCTGCTCGGCCTGATGCGTCCGGGCGACAAGGGTTATCGCTTGCAAGCGCAGGCCGGCGCGATCGCGCTCGCCGTTTACGAAAAGAACCCGAACCATCCCGGCGCGGCGCACTACATCATTCACGCTTTCGACGATCCTGATCACGCGATCCTCGCTCTGCCCGCCGCACGTCGTTACGCCGACATCGCTCCCGAAGCGCATCACGCGCGACACATGCCATCGCACATTTTTCTCCAGCTCGGCATGTGGCCCGAAGCCGCGGCTTCGAACGAATCCGCGTGGGAGTCGTCAGACAAATGGATGAAGCGCAAGAAGCTGTCGCTGAGCGTGCGCGACTATCACAGTCTGCACTGGCTCATGTACGCGTATCTGCAGCAGGGTCGCTACAGCAAAGCGGAGCAGTTGTTGAAGCTGATGAAGCAGGTGATGGCGGAGTCGACTTACGACAACAAGCTGCGACCTGATTACTACGAGAACAACTACGCGAACATGGCGGCGGCGTTCGTCGTCGAAACCGAGCGCTGGGATCTCGCGAACGAACTCTTCCCGGTGAGTAATCAACCTCAGTACTCGGCGGCGGTAGCGCAAGACGGAGGTCACGGCTCACACGGATCTACACAGATGGCGAGCGGATCTTCCCAAGCGACCAACACAACGCGCTATTCCGGCGCGAGCCGCACCTTGCCTCCGTTCATCCGCGCTTTGTCCGCGTCAATCCGTGGCTCAAACGACGTTGAAACAGGTCTATCCGGAATTAGAGAACTCGAAGTCGCCGCGGTGAAAGCGTCGATGAGCAAGGACTATGCGAAAGCAATCGAGTTGATGCAGAAAGCGACGGCGCTGGAGGAAGAAACCGGCGCGCCTTCCGGTCCACCTTCGCTCATCAAACCGACGCACGAACTCTTCGGTGAGATACTGCTGAAAGCCGGCAAACCCGCGGACGCCATCACGATGTTTCACATTGCCTTGTTGCGTCAACCAAACCGCGCACGTTCTTTACTCGGTCTCGCACGCGCCGCCGCACAAAGCGGAGATCAGGCGACGGCAAGAGCGACGTATGCAAAGCTTCTCGAACAGTGGAAACAGGCAGACGACGGCCTCAGTGAACTACGTGAAGCACGCGAGTACGTGCTTTCACGTATCGATTAGCTACTTCTGCTTCACGTCGAACGCGTAGATCGTGTCCTGATCGCGCAGGTACAAACGCCCGCCCGCAACGACCGGATGCGTCCACGTCGGCAACTCGCCTTGCTGAATACGAAAGCGTCCCTTCTCGTGATAACCCGTCGGCGTCGCTTCAACTAACCCCACCACACCATTCTCGCTGAAGCAATAAAGATTTCCGTCCGCGTAAACAAGCGAGCCTTTGCCGACGCTGCGATCGCGCCACGCGATCTCACCGGTGTCGAACTTCATCGCCGTCAAAATCGATTCTGAGAAACCGTAGAGGTAGTCTCCCACCAGCACGGAGCTGCTGTGATGGTTGCGCATGTCTCTCGTAAAGTAGAGTTCCTGCGCTTTGTTGTCACTGGTAATCTCCACTACGCCGCCTCCCGTGCCGTAGCCGGAGGAGATGAAAACGCGGTTGCCGCGCGCTACAGGTGTCGCGACGTTTGCGGTGCGATTCGCCGGCTTGCCGTATTCCCACAGCAACTTGCCGTCGTTCACGTCGAGACCCAATGCACGCTGCGCCGTAAAGAAAACAACCTGAGTGCCACCATTCACCTGCAACGGAATCGCCGACGAATAACCCGCCTCGTCACTCTGGCTCTTCCAGATCACCGCGCCGTTATCTTTATTCAACGCGACGATCGACGCGTTACGCCCGCCGGCGTTCACCAGCACTTTATTGCCCATCACGAGCGGCGACTCGCTGATGCCCCATTGAATGTTCGAGCCGCCAAACTCGCGCAACACGTTCTTGGTCCAAACGATCTTGCCGGTCTTCGCGTCCATGCACGACAGATCGCCGTTGCCGCCGAGCGCATAAAGACGATCGCCGTCGATGGTCGGCGTGCCTCTTGGACCATCACCGCGGTCGTTACGAAACGCACCGCCATGCGGCGTCGCCCAGACTTCTTTGCCGTTCGCGAGATCGAACGCGATCACAAACTCGCGATCGCCGCGCAAACCCATCGTGTACAAACGTCCGTTGGCGATCGAGAACGACGAGTAACCGCGTCCTGCCCCCGACGCTTTCCAGACGAGCGCCGGTCCTTCCGCGGGCCATTGTTTCAGCAAGCCCGTTTCCTTCGAGACGCCGTCGCGGTTTGGCCCACGCCACTGCGGCCAACTCGCTTCGCCCTGGGCCAGCGCCTGCGCCGCAAACGCAAACAACAACACCACTGCCGCTAACACGACCCGTTTGCTTTTCATGACTCGATCTCCTTCGTGTTTTTGGGAACGTCAGACGGGGAGACACGAAAGAATTGTTTACTTCAGCATTTACGATTGTGGTTTGTAGTAAAGCACGAGCGCGCCGCCCAGCGCGGCCAGCACGAAACCGACGTACAGCAGCGGGTTCGGCGTAGTCTTCGGCGGGTGCTGCCACATCGAGTAGACCACGTTAACGATGGGCGCGCCGGCAAAAACGACCGGCATCACGTACGTCGGCACGCCGCCGGAGCGGAACGCGTAGATGATGCAGATCGCCCCGATCGCGCCGAGCGCACCGCCGATGCCAGCGCCGATCGAGCCTTTCATGTTGAAGCCGTTGAGCTGACCTTGCGACGAGAGCGTGATGACGGGGATGAGCACGCCGATCAAAAAGTAAGCGACGCCCACGCAGAGCAACGCGCGCATCGGATTATTGCCGAGGTTCACTTGTCCGCCGTGCAGAGCCGGGCCGTAGATTCCCCACGACAACGCTGCGCCAAGAGCAAAAATGATCCAGAGCATCAGGACCTCCGAATGAATTTATCTGTGGCTTGACTGAAACTCCAAAAACCGCTTTTCCGTACTCTCAACATCTTTTGGTCGGGGCATTCTAGCAGTCAGTTTCCGAGTTTGATAGCGAATTAGCAAAATAGGAAACGATTTGCTAAGGTCTGCGGATTCATTCAGCCGGTTATCCAAAATTCCGAACAGGGAGCTTTTAATCTTGAAGTCGAATCATCGAGTCCTCTTCGTGGTTGTGCTGTCGCTGCTGGTGGTTGCGCCGGTGCTGGGCCAAACACATCGCGCGTCGTTGCGGGGAACTATCTATGACCGGTCGAATGCGCTCGTTCAGAACGCGACGATTACGTTGACGAGCGTCGCCACCGGTGAAGCGAGAACGACGACGAGTAACGACGAAGGCGAGTATGCGATCGCGTCGCTGCCGGCTGGTGTGTATCAGTTGAGCGTTGAGAGTTCGGGGTTCATGAAGTTCACGCTGCGAATTGAGTTGCTGGTCAATCAGGTGCAGCGACAAGACGTGAAGCTTGAAGTCAGCGGCGCGACCGATGTCGTTAAAGTCGATGCGCCCTTCGAAGCTCCTTTGAAGAAAGATTCACCCTCGCTCGGTACGGTGATCGAGAACCGCCAGGTGACTGGTTTGCCGCTCGATGGCCGCAACTTTTACGAACTGAGTCTGCTCGTGCCCGGTGCTGTGCCGCCCGCGCAGGGTTCGGCTGGTTCGGTCCGTGGCGACTTTGCTTTCAGCGTCAACGGCGCGCGCGAAGACTCAAATAATTTTCTGCTCGACGGCGTCTACAATCTCGATCCGAAATTGAACACCTTCGGCGTGCGTCCTTCCGTCGATGCGATTCGCGAGTTTGAAATGCTGACGAGCACTTACGATGCTTCGTTCGGCCGCAATCCCGGCGCGCAGATCAACGTCATCTCGAAATCGGGTTCGAACGACTTTCACGGTTCGCTGTTTGAATTTCATCGCAACGCCGCGCTTGATGCGCGCAACTTCTTCGCGCCGGCGTCGGAACCGAAGCCGAAATACATTCGCAACCAGTTTGGCGGCGCGGTTGGTGGTCCAATCGTGCGCAATCGCACGTTCTTCTTCGCCGATTATGAAGGCACGCGCTCGCGCGAAGGCATCACGCGCATCACTAACGTGCCGACGGCTGAAGAACGCGTTGGCAACTTCTCGCACAGTGTTTTCGGATTTCCGGATATGCCGTTCAGCGATTTGCCGTTCGACAACGGCATCATCCCTTCGTTCTTCATCAATCCGGTCGGCCGGGCGATTGCCGCGCTTTATCCGTTGCCGAACAGGAACGTGCCGTTTCAGAACTTCGTGTCGTCGCCGACGCAGCGTGATGACAACGACAGTTTCGATGCGCGCGTCGATCACCGGCTGACTGACAAAGCGGACCTGACGTTCCGTTACAGCTTCGGCGATCGCGATCTGTTTGAGCCGTTTACCGGGCCGTCGTTTTCGTTGGTGCCGGGGTTTGGCGATACGGTGAAGCGTCGCAGTCAGAACGCGATGGGCGCGTTGACGCTCGTTTTGACGCCGAACCTCGTGAACGAGACGCGCGTGGCGTTTAGCCGCGTGGCTGCGTCGGTGACGCAGGAAGCGAGTGTGCTTAATTCCGCGGTTGGCTTGCCGGCGATCTCGCCGCGCGAGCGCGACCTCGGTTTGAGTTTTATTACCGTGACCGGGTTTTCGCCGCTCGGCGACGAAGGTAACAATCCGCAGAACAGCGTCACGAACGTTTATCAGTTGCTCAATAACTCGAGCTACGTTCATGGCGAGCACCTGATCAAGTTTGGCATCGACTTTCGTTTCTCGCAGCAGAATGCATTTCGCGATGTGGAGTCGCGCGGGCGTTTGCAGTTTTCGCCGTTTGGACAGATCACCGGGAATGCGCTCGCGGATCTGCTGATCGGGTTTCCGCTGCTGACGAGTGTGGCGCGCGTCGATAATCCGCAGCAGATTCGCAGCGAGAGTTACAACTTCTATGTCAATGACAGTTTTCGGGTGACGCCGCGTCTCACGCTTGTTGGCGGTTTGCGTTATGAGTACAACTCGCCGCCGGTCGATAAAGAAGACCGCGCGACGATTTATGATGTCGCGACGCGCTCGCTCGTGCCGGTCGGGACGAATGGTGTGCCGCGCAGTGGCTTTGAGCCGGATCGAAATAACTTCGCGCCGCGCGTCGGTTTTGCGTGGACTATCGGTGAAGATCAGGCGACGGTGCTGCGTGGTGGTTACGGCGTTTACTACGATCAGTCGCCGCTCGCGCCCGCGGAGGCGCTTTATTTCAACTCGCCGTTTTTCGACAACAACATCTTCTTCTCGTTGCCGGGACTGCCGCTGACGTTGAGCAATCCGTTTCCGTCGTTTTTCCCGTTCCCGCTGCCTGACTCCGCGCTCGCGATCCAACGCGATCTGCGCACGGGCTACATGCAGCACTGGAACTTCAATGTCGAACGCCAGATTGGCGCGAAGAGCGTGCTCGAAGTTGCTTACGTTGGTTCGAAAGGGACCAAGCTGCTGACGGCGCGGGACATCAACCAGCCGCAGCCGAGTGTGTTGCCGCCGGGACTGCCGATCGTGCCGCGGCCGAATCCGCAGTTTGACGACATCAACCTGCTCGAGTCGCGTGCGAACTCGAATTACAACGCGTTGCAGGCGCGCTTTCAGCAGCGTCTCGCGCGTGGCTTCTCGACGCTCGCATCGTACACGTGGTCCAAGTCGATCGACGATGCTTCAAACTTTTTCAGCAGTGCGGGTGATCCGAATTTTCCGCAGAACAGTTACAACGTCGCGGCCGAGCGCGGGCGTTCGAACTTCGACGTGCGTCATCGGTTGTCGGTGAGTTATTCGTACGCGTTGCCGTTTGGCAAAGGGCGGCAGTATTTGACGAATGATGGTTGGTTGTCGACAGTGGTGAGTGGGTGGGAGACTTACGGCATCGTCACGGTGCAGTCTGGCCGTCCGTTCACAGTCGCGTTGCTGCCGGAGATCGACAACAGCGGCACCGGGCGTTCGATCCTCGGTTTCGGCGCCAACGATCGTCCGAACCTCGTCGGCAATCCCGAGCTTTCAAATCCGACGACCGGGCAGTGGTTCAACACCGCGGCGTTCGCCTTCCCTGCTCCCGGTACCTTCGGTAACGCCGGCCGCAACATTCTCGACGGTCCAGGCTATCAAACCGTTAACGTTTCGCTACTGAAAAACACTGTCCTCAGTGAACGCCTGACGCTGCAATTTCGCGCCGAAGCTTTCAACCTCTTCAACCACCCAAACTTCAACCTCCCGGACAACTTCCTGGGCTCCCCGACCTTCGGCCTCATCACCTCCGCCCGCGACCCAAGGCATATACAGTTTGGGTTGAAGTTGTTGTTTTAGATTACAGATGCACACAGATAGCACGGATCTCTCTTCGTAGAGATCCGTGTTAATCCGTGGCCGGTATTAATCCGTGGCTGCACGGTCGTCGAAGGAGTTGTATTGGGCTCGCAGGAGGAGCTCGGATTCTTCGCCGGTTGGGGGTTGGGGCATAAGGGTGCCGTCGAGTTGTTCGTAGAGGGGTGGTGGGATGTCGGCGAACTCCGACATTGGACCATAGACGCTGTCCACGCCTTCCCGGAAGACGTCGCCAATCAGTAGATTAATGATGTGCGTGCGCTCGTCCGGATACTTCTTCAGAAAACCCGAGAAGCTGAAACCATCGTTGTAGAACGCGTAGACCAACTTCCGCATCGACTCAATCCCGCGATCGAGCTTCGCCTGATATTGGCCCAGACGCGCGGCGGAAAAGTCGTTGTGATTGAAAGCGTCGTGGATCGCATCGGCTGCGAGTTCGGCCATCTTCAAGGCGAGCAGCACACCCGACGAGTAGATCGGATCGAGAAAGCCGTAAGCGTCGCCGATGATGATGAAACCGTTGCCCGCGTTGTGCTTCGAACGATAAGAGTAATCGAGGATCGAGTAGATCTTGTCAACGCGCTCGCCGCCGGCAACACGACGTCGGCACGGCTCACACTTCTCGATCTCCTCGTTATAAATCTTCGCGAGGTCCTGCCCGCGGCCCTTCAACAAGTAATCCGGGTCGGCGACGATGCCCACACTCGTGATGCCGTCGTCGAGCGGGATATACCAGAACCAGCCGCCGCTACCGTGCTCGGTCCGCAAAACCAGCGTCGCGCCGCCATTCAAATCCGGCTCGCGATGCACGTTTTTCCAATACGAATACAGCACCGCCTTCTTCAGTTTCGGATCGCGCACGCGCCAGCGAAACTTGTTCGACAGCATCGCCATCTGCCCGGTCGCATCGACCACAACTTTGGCAAAGAACTGTTCACGCGACCCGTCCGGCATCTGCACTTCCACCCCAACCGCGCGATCGCCTTCAAACAAAACCTGCTTCACGAGCACGCCCTGATGGACCGTCGCGCCCGACTCAGCCGCGTGGTTAAGCAACAGCTCATCAAACTTCGCGCGCGTCACCTGCCACGTCACCGCGCTCTCATGATGCACGGCCTCGAAGAAGTAAAACGGGCGCGACTCTTTCCCCGCCGCGTTCGCAAACTGCACGCTGTACTTCCGCACAAACGGACTCTCGCGCAGTTTCTCGAGCAAACCCATGCGCCGAAAAGTCCAGTAGGTATCGGTCATCAACGACTCGCCGATGTGATGCCGCGGAAAAATTTCTTTCTCGAAGAGGATTACCTGGCGGCCTTCGCGCGCCAACATGCTGGCCACAGAACTCCCGGCAGGTCCACCACCCATTACTATAACGTCGTATGTATTGTTATTCATGCGTACCGTACGGTTCTCAGTTCAGGTTCGAAGAAATCAAGTAAGAAATGATCCACGACCAACAGACCAGGCCGTGTTAACCGGATAGTGCCGTTGTTGCGTTCCACGAGCTGCTTCGCTTGCAGCTCTTCGTAGACCGGCTGGAACTCCTGCCAAACATCAACGGCAAACTTCTTTTGGAAATAACTGGTATCGAGCGTTCCGGTTTTCAGTTGCAACACCATCTCGCGAATCAGCCGCTGCTTGGGTGTCAGCGAGACCGCGCGATAAATCGGCAGGCGACCTTCGTTAATGATGCGCACGTACTCTTCGAAGTTGTGCGCATTTTGAAAATTAACGCCGCCAAAATGCGAAAACGAGGAAACGCCGAGCCCGATCATGTCGCCGCCGTGCCACAGTGCATCACGATAAATAAACCGGCACGTTTTCTTTTTCGTCGCGACGATGTCGGTGCCCGCGATTTCGTAGCCGTGCTGCAGAAACTCTTCGAAAGCGTAGTTGAGCCAGTTGCGCTTCGTGGTCCAATCGGCAATCGGCGACTCAATGCCCTTCTGCAAAATGTCGCGTGAGATGAGCGTGTTGTAGGGCAACTCCATCTGGTAGATGGTTACCGAGTCAGGCTCGAGTTCGATCGCGCGGCGCACCGCTTCACGCCACTTCTCTTCCGTTTCGCCCATCATCCCCGCGATCAGATCGATATTGATCTGCGGAAAGTCGACTTCGCGCGCCCACGCATAAGCACGATAAATTTCCGGCGACAGATGCGCGCGTCCGTTCGCGGCGAGAATCTCATCGTCGAAATGCTCGATGCCGAGACTGAGACGCGTCACACCAATGTCTTTCAACGTCTCGAGTTTCGACTTGTGCAACGTGCCGGGCTCACACTCAAACGTGACCTCTTCCGCGTTTGCCCAACTCACGTGCCGATTCAAGCCCTCGACGAGATAACGCAGTTGCCGATCGCTGATGTACGAAGGCGTGCCGCCGCCGAAGTAAGCAAAACGAAGTCGCCGTCCCTGAAACGCAGCAGTGCGGCTGTAGAGCTCGTTCTCTTTGATCAGCGCGTCGAGATAGACCTCGATCTCGGAAGCGTTCTTGTCGGTGTAGACTTTGAAGTAACAAAAGAGACAACGCTTGCGGCAGAACGGAATGTGCAGATAGAGACCGAGTGGATCGTCTACCCGCGGCGGTTGCGCGAGCGCATCGAGCGCCTGCGGTACGAACTCCGGCTGCCACTGCGAGAAGGGCGGGTAGTTCGAGACAAAATAATTCCCTACCTCAGTCCTGGTTTGCGATACCTCTACAGTCATGAATTTAGCAAATTAGCATCTACGCGCCGGATGAGCAATTGCGCGGTATAATCCCTCGCTACTACGCGCGAAGCAATTCATAGGTTGCACATGCCGCCAACGCCCGGCTTCAGTTTTTCGGATCGCAAGACCTATTTAGTTTATGCACTGATGCTGCTGTTCGGTGTAGCGGCAGTGGCGCTGATTCTCTGGCTCGGCTCTGGGCCACAGATAAACACGAATGCACACGGATCATCGCTAACGGGAAGTCTCTGGCAGAACTTCCGCTCTCCGTTTAGTGTGTTGCTGATCCAAATCGTGGTGATACTCGCGGCCGCGGGACTCGTCAGTCGATTGTTTCGACGGCTTGGACAACCGCCCGTCATGGGCGAGATGGTCGCGGGAATCATTCTCGGCCCCTCAGTGCTCGGGTTCTTTTTTCCCGGAGTGATGGCGTTCATTTTTCCGCCGACGTCGCTCGAAACATTGAGACTGCTGAGCCAGATCGGCGTCGTGCTGTTCATGTTCGTCGTCGGCATGGAGCTGAACGTCAGACACGTAAAAGAGCGCGGGTCGGCGGCGGTGATGATCAGTCACGCCAGCATCGTCGTGCCTTTCGTTCTCGGCACGACACTGTCCTTATTTCTCTATCGCGAGCTCGCGCCGCCGGGAACCTCGTTCAGCGCCTTTGCGTTATTCATCGGGGTTGCAATGAGCATCACAGCCTTTCCGGTGCTCGCCCGAATTCTTGCAGACCGCAACCTGACGCAAACTCAACTGGGCTCGATCGCGCTGACGTGTGCGGCTGTTGACGACGTCACTGCGTGGTGCATTCTCGCGCTCGTGATCGCGCTCGTGCAGGCGAGCGGCATCGTTGTTTCGTTAACCACGCTCGTCTTCACGTTGTTGTTTGCCGCAGCGATGATCTTTGTAGTGCGGCCGCAGTTGCGCCGCATGGTAAAACTCGCGACCGGCGCGCACGTCCACACGCGACGTTTGATTGCAGGCGTGCTGGCGCTCGTGCTGATGTCGGCGCTCGTCACCGAGACGATCGGCATTCACGCCTTGTTCGGCGCCTTCATCGCAGGCGTGGTGATGCCGCCGTCGACAGACTTCCGCCTGTTTCTGCGCGAGAAGCTGGAAACGTTCAGCGCCGCGGCATTGCTGCCGTTGTTCTTCGCGTTCACGGGCCTGCGCATGCAGGCCACTTTGCTGAACGACTGGCGCAGTTGGGCGCTTTGCGCGGTCGTTATTCTCGTCGCTATTGCCGGCAAACTCGGCGGCAGCATGTTGATGAGCCGTTGGACGGGAATGAGCTGGTCGCAATCGTTTTCGCTCGGCGTGTTGATGAACACGCGCGGGCTGGTGGAACTGGTCGTGCTGAATATCGGTTACGACCTCGGCATTCTTTCCGGTCGCATCTTTGCGATGATGGTGTTGATGGCGCTGGTCACGACGTTTATGACCGGACCGTTGCTCTCGCTGGTCAACATTCGAGCCAAAGTAACTACATAAAAGGAGAACTGCGATGGCTAAAAAACTGTTGCTTGCGTTTGCTGCAATTACGACGTTGTCGATCCTTGCGCTCGCCGCCACGAAACCAAACTTCAGCGGCACCTGGAACATGGACCGCGGGCGCAGCTTCGGCATGCCCGGCGACATGACCCAGATCCTCACCGTCACGCAAAAGGACGATCAGATGGAAGTGGAAACGAAGATCATCCAGCCGAACAACGAGCGCACCGTCAAAGACACTTATTACTTCGACGGCAAGGAGCATGAGTTCACTCCCGTTGTGCCGCCGGGACAGCCGCCTGCGAAGGGTAAACGGATAGCGAGTTGGATGCCGGGTGAAGTGGGCCTGCTGGTGACGGACATAACGACGGTCCAATCACCGAAAGGTGAAGTCACGACTCAGAACCAGCGCAAGTGGACCGTCAACAGTCAGGGCGAGCTGGTGATTGATTCGTACGTCGACAATCCGCAGATCTCGTACGAAGCGAAGCGGATCTTCAAGAAGCAATAATTACTTGCGCGAGATGTCGTAAGCCGCCATCTCGTTCGCGTTGCGCACGAGCAAACGGCCGTCGGCGATCGCCGGGATGTTCCAAGTCTTGCCTTGCAACGCCGAGAAGCGCGCGACCTCCGTGTAGGCATCGGGCGACGCTTTGACTAAAGCCAGGTCGCCGCTGTCGCTCGTTACGATCAGATTGCCGCTCGCGACGAGCAACTGGCCGTAACCGTAACGCCCGCCTTTCCACTTGCGCTCCCCCGTGTTCACGTCGAGACACGTGAGGATTCCTTCATCCATCCCGTAGACGTAGCCGTTGTAGTAGACCGAGCTGTTGAACTTGTTCTTCATGTTTATGTTTTCCCAAACGATCGTCGCGGTGAGGTCCTGGCCCGTGCCCTTCACTTCCACGAGCGCCGCGCCTTTGCCGTAACCGGAAGACATGAAGAAGCGGTTCTTGTCGACGACGATGGGTTGAGAAACATTAATGCCCATGCTCGTGTCCCACGGATAACTCCAGAGCAGTGCGCCTGTCTCCGGCACGAGACCGACGACGCGCGACGCAGTGACAACGAGGATCTGCCGGCGACCCGCAAGCTCCGCGAGCATCGGTGACGAATACGCCTGCTGATCGCTCAGCGATTTCCAAACCGGAGCGCCCGTCAGCTTGTTGTAAGCCACGACTGATTTATTGTTCGCGCCGCCCGGAAGCACGATCACTTTGTCGTCGACGATCAGCGGTGAACCGGCAACCCCCCATTTCAGATTAGACGCCTGGTTGTCGGAGAGAATGTTCTTGCCCCAAATCACGGCGCCGGTGTTTGCGTCGAGACAACGCAGTTCACCAGTGCCGCCAAGGGCATAAAGACGACCTTGATCCCACGTCGGCGTAGCGCGTGGACCATCACCCGTGTCGTCGCCGGGCGTGTACGAAGCGCTCCATTGCTGCGTCCACAACTCACGCCCGGTGGCAACGTCGTAAGCCGCAACAACTTCCTGCCCACGACGCTGCTCGATCGTGTAAGCGCGTCCGTCAGCAACTGAGAACGAGGCGTAGCCGAGACCGATCGGTTGTTTCCAAAGCGGAGTCAAGCCGTTACTGGGCCAACTCGTCAACACAGGCGTAGCTTCGTAATTGCCGTCGCGCTTTGGACCGCGGAAGTTCGTCCAATAGTTTCGCGTGGGAGCAGCGGCGGTCGCCGCAGGACTTTGACCCGGCGAAGCGCCGGGACTCGACGAGACAACAGGAGCTGTTGTCGCAACCGGAACCGCGGGCGCCTGTGCCGCCTGTTGTCGCCGGTTCTCCTCGAGCGCGTCGTAATGCGCTTCCAGCGATCGGCTGCGGATAATCCTAAACCCGACCACAGTGGCGATTACGAGAAGCACACAGACGCCAGCGGCGATGAGCAGCGTTCTGGACTTGTACCAGGGCGGACTTGTTTTTTGCTCAAACATAACTACCCCCCGATGAATATTGCCAGGATACTCGTTAGACGCCGCTCAGCCGGGAATGTTTCAACTGCCGATGCAGTAGAGGTTCTTTTCGCCGCGAATGAAGATGCGCCCGTCGGCAATCGCGGGTGAAGCATACACCGCTTCGCCGACCGAGTTGGTGCCGATGATTTCGTGCTTCGGGCCGGCCTTCACGATGAACGTGTCGCCGTCCTCGCTCGTCATCAGGATCTTTCCTTCGAAAGCGACGGGCGAAGCAGTGAACGTCGCGGGAATCGGAATGCGTCCGCCTTCATACTTCACTTCCCCGGTCTTCGCGTCAATGCACGTAAGCACGCCGCGATCGGTCGTCAGATAAAGATAGTCGCCGTAGAGAATCGGCGACGGCACGTAAGCAGTGCCCTTCGCGTATGTCCACGGCACGTTCGGCGTGCCCGTCAGATCGCCGCTGCCGCCCAGCTTGATGGCCATCGCGATCTTCGCGGGAAACCCAGCGACGACAAACACCATTTCATTGTTCGCCACCGGCGAAGGAATCGCATTGCTCTCGACGCCCTTGTGTCGCCATAACTCTTTTCCAGTGGCCGGATCGTAACCGATCACGAACTCCGTTCCGCTCGTGATCAACTCCGCACGCTTTGCCGTCCGCACAAGGAGCGGCGTGGACCAACTCACCTGCACTTTGCGCGGCGTACGCCAAACTTCCTTGCCCGTCTGCTTGTTCACGGCGACGATAAACGACGACGCGCCGTTCTCTTCGTCACACTGAACGATCACGAGGTTCTCAAACAGAATCGGCGACGTGCCCGTGCCCATGCCGACCGTCCCGAGTTTGCCGAGATCCGCTTTCCACGCGAGCTTGCCGTTGTAGTCGTAGGCGTAGAGTCCTTCGGTGCCGAAGAACGCATAGACTAATTTGCCGTCAGTTGTGGGCGTCGAAGCGGCGTAAGAGCTCTTGCGATGACGATTGTCGTAAGGCGTGCCTTCCCACGCGACCGTCTCCCACAGAATCTTGCCGGAGTTACGATCCAGAGCGATCACTTTGAACGTGTGTTTGTGATCGGCGCCCACGCTGTCCGGGTGGATAAACTCCTTGTCGCCGTCCATGTGCTTGACGGCCTTCGCGCCGGGAACGAGTTCACCTTCGATCGCGGTTGTTAAGAAGATCTTGTTACCCCAAACGATCGGCGACGAGTGTCCGCGGCCGGCGATCGGGGTCTTCCATTTGATGTTTTTGGTTGGGGTCCATTCGGCGGGCAAGTTCTTCTCATTCGAGATGCCCGAGCCATCCGGACCACGCCACTGCGGCCAGTTCGCGGCGAAGCCGGCGGTTGTAAGCAACATTACTGCGACGAAAGCGAAACCAGTCATACGAGTTACTCTCACGGGTTTGATCCTTTGTTGTTCGATCCGTTTTTATCTGTGTTCCCGAAGGCGTAAAGATGCGAAACCGTTCGCACAATGACGAGGCCGTTCGAAATCGCCGGCGTCGCCATCATCACTTCACCCACCGGGTTCTTTGAGAGCAACTCATACTTGGGTCCGGCCTTCACGACGAACACATCGCCGTCTTCGCTGGCCAGATAAATCTTTCCGTCAGACGCGACGGGCGAAGCCGTAAACGCCGCGCCCGTGCCGCCGAGCCGTTCCTGATACACGCGCTCGCCGGTCTTTGCGTTGTAAGCCGTCATCACGCCCTGGTTCGAGCAGGTGTAGAGCAGATCGCCGTAAACGATCGGCGTCGGCATGTATGGACCACCGCGCTGTTTGCTCCACGCGATGAACTCGCTCGACTCCTGACCTTCTTTCAACGACAGGTCGCCACTGCCGCCGGGCTTGATCGCGTAGATCGGTTGAATCGGCGCGTAACCACTCGTGACGAAGATCAGATCGAAAGCGGCGAACGGCGTCGGCGTCGTGATCTCAGACATCGGACCGAGATGCCAAAGTTCCTTTCCCGTCGCCGGATCGTAACCGCGAATCGCTTTCGGACCGCTGGTGATCAACTCCGCGCGCTGTTTGCCTTCGTAAACCGTCGGCGTGCCCCACGAGGGAATCTCTTCGCGGTTCGTCTTCCACACTTGCTTGCCGGTCTTGATGTCGTAAGCGGCGATAAACGAATTTTTCTGAATGTCGGCCTGAATGATGACGAGGTTTTTGTAGATGATGGGCGAGCTGCCGTATTCCCACTGATAGTCGGCGTCGTAGAACCAACCCGCGTCGAGCACGCCGAGATCCTGTTTCCAAAGCAGCTTGCCGTTCAGGTCGTAAGCATAGAGCCCTTCCGAACCAAACATCGCGATGAGGTACTTGCCGTCGGTCACGGGCGTGGAAGCAGCGTGCGACGACTTCGGATGGCGCTTAACTTTCGGAACACCTTCGTACGCGACGCGCTCCCAAAGTATCTTGCCCGTGTTCTTGTCGATCGCGTAGACCTTCCAGGTGTGCCTCGGATCGTTTTTGACAGGCGTCGTGTCACCGAAGAGTCCGAAACGAGTCTCGTCTTTTTCGCTGTTGACGGCGGTCGTGACGAAGATCTTGTCGCCCCAAACGACGGGACTCGAATGCGCCAGACCGGGAATCTCGATCTTCCAGCGCACGTTCTCCTCGGACTTCGTGTCCCACTTCACCGGCTGGCCGGGACTTTCGACGACGCCGGTCGCACTTGGACCACGAAACTGCGGCCAGTTCTGGGCGGCTGCGGTGGTTACAAACACACCGACAAATATGAGCGAGAGTGTCAGTCGTTTCATCAGGACCTCTGGGTTATTGTTTTGGTTCGACGCGTTTTAGTTGAGCGGTGCCGCGTCCGTCCTTGAGGGTGGCGCCGGTGATTTTTCCTGCTTCGCTGTTGAAGGCGATCGTGGCTCCGGAAAAGGCGATCGGTCGGAATGTCGTTTTGTCGAGGGCCATTAACTGGTAGGCGTCGCGACCGAAAGTGGCGAAGAGTTTTCCATCTTTCACACTAACCGTAATCTCCGGTCCCGGATCTCCGCGATAGGTAGCGGCGTAAGTTTGCAGCGTTGCTGCGTCGATCTCCATCGGCGGCTGCGCTCCGGCTTTCTTCAACATCTCGGTGATCGCCGCATTCTTTTCATCGCTGCTGGACAAAGCCAGCGCGGCAGTGAGTGCTTGCGGTGTGGCGCCCCCGCTGTCGAGCGCGACCTTCACCAGATCGGGATTGCTCTCGCTCACGCCCGTGCTCAACACGTCGTCAACGTCTGCATTGTCCTTTTGCAGCAGTAGCTTCACGACGTCAATGTGCTTGTTGCCGAGCGCCCACGTCATCGCCGTCGCGCCGTAGAACGTGTCTTTCACTTTCACGTCCGCGCCACGGTCCAACAGCAACTTCGCGACGTCTACATAACCACGTTCCGCGGCTTTGAAAAGCGCAGTCGTGCCGTAGCGAAACTTCGCATTGACGTCGGCGCCGTGATCCAACGCTGCTGTCGCTGCGGCAACGTCGCCTTTACGCACCGCCTCGAAGAGCTGGTCATTCAATTCCTGTTTTGAATTCGTCGTTGTTTGCAGCGGTAGCAACACCGCGAGCGACAAGAGTAGGATCTTCGGGAGCAACATGGTTTCTCCTGTCTGACAAGATCAACAAAACTAAGCAACGCCAGATTAACGGATGAGGCGGAACCTGTTAGAATCACCGGAAAAAAATGTAACGCAGCAACGTGAGCTAACGTATTCTACATCGTCAGGGTTTCAAGCGAAACTTAGTTCATCCTAATTCCGTAGCGGGTCTCCTAAAATGATCAACTTCATCTCCATTTATTTGAACGTCTGTCTTGCATTCGCAGTTGTCGTCGCGGGTGATTGGGCCGATTGGCGCGGACCAGCGCGCGACGGCGTCTCCACTGAAAAGAACCTGCCGGAGAAGTGGTCCCCAACCGGCGAGAACCTCGCGTGGAAAGTTCCCTACGGTGCACGCTCGGCGCCGATCGTCATGGGCGATCGCGTCTACCTGCAAAACATCGCCGGCCAGGGCGAGACCGAGCAGGAACGCGTCATGTGCTTCAACGCCGATACCGGAAAGCTGCTGTGGGAACATCGCTTCAATGTCTACCTCAGCGACGTGCCGCCGCATCGCGTTGGTTGGGCCTCGCCGGTCGGCGATCCGGCCACGGGAAATGTTTACGTGTTTGGCGTGGGCGGCAATCTCATCGGGCTGAATCGCGACGGCAAGGTGCTGTGGGAACGTTCGCTCGGTGAAGATTTTGGCCTGCTCACGACACACGGCGGACGCACCGTCTCACCAATCATCGACGGCGATCTCGTGATCATCAGCGCGGTGACTTTTCAGTGGGGCCAGCACGGACGCGGCGCGCATCGCTTCCTGGCGTTCGACAAGAAGACTGGTGAGACAGTCTACGTGAGTGCGCCCGGTGGCCGTCCTTATGACACGACTTACGCGCCGCCGGTTATCGCGGACATCAATGGCACCCGCTTGTTGATTGAAGGGTCGGCCGACGGGTTCGTTCACGCCATCAAACCCCAAACCGGTGAACCGGTTTGGAAAATCGAGATCAGTAAACGTGGTCTGAACACGGGCATTGTCGTTAAAGGAACAACTGCGATCCTCACGCACAGCGAAGAGAACCTGGATTCGAGCGAGATGGGCAAGATGCTCGCCGTCGACGCGACTGCGAAAGGTGAAATCAAGAAGGAGCAGATCAAATGGGCCACGTACGGTTGGCAGGGCGGCTTCTCTTCGCCCGTCATCGACGGCGACCGGTTGTACCAGATCGACAACGGCGCAAACCTTGCCGCGTTTGACGTTAACAATGGCAAGCAACTGTGGCTGAAAACTCTCGGCACAATTCAAAAGGCCTCGCCCGTGTTTGCGGATGGCAAGCTTTACGTCGGCACTGAGAGTGGCAAGTTCTATATTCTCAGGCCAAGCGCGACCGGGGTCGACGTTCTCAGCGAAGTGCAACTCGGCACCGAGGCCGTACCCGATCCCGTCATCGGCTCCGCCGCAGTTTCGAATGGGCGCGTTTACTTCGCCAGCATGTCTACGCTGTACTGCATCGGCAAGAAGCACGCCACCTCGTCGCAACACGCAACTGCCGCGACGGCGCCAGCCATACAGCCGAGTCAAAACCCGCCGACGTGGGTGCAAGTCGTGCCGACAGAATTGATCTTGAAACCCGGCGAGAAAGTGAACTTCCGCGCGCGCTTATTCGACGCGCAAGGAAATTTCATTCGTGAAGAACCGGCGGCTGAATGGTCGCTCGACCAGTTGAAAGGTACGATCGCCAATGGCAGTTTCACCGTCGCCAGCGATGCCGGTAACGAGGCCGGCATGGTGAAAGCGAAAGTCGGAGACATTACCGGTGCCGCGAGTGTGCGCGTGTTTCCGCCGTTACCGTGGAGTGAAAACTTTGATACCTTCGCACCGAACTCAGCGCCACCGAACTGGGTCAGCATGACGATGAAATTCGCCGTGCGCGATCAGAACGGCAACAAGGTGCTCGCGAAGTTAACTGAAGGTTCGTCGCTGTTGAGCCGCTCTCGCGCTTATATCGGACCGTCCGACTGGTCCAATTACACCGTTGAAAGCGACGTTTCCGCCACGCAGAAGCGACGACAACAAGGCGACGTCGGCGTCATCGCGCAGCGATACGTGCTGACGCTTTACGGCAACAGTCAGATGCTGCACATAGAACCGTGGCAACCTGAGATCAAACGCACGGTTTCAGTTCCGTTCGCGTGGAAACCCGATACGTGGTATCGCATGAAGCTCGAAGTGCAAAATCTTCCGGACGGCAAGACGCGCGCGCGCGGAAAAGTTTGGCCCGTGGGCGAAGCGGAACCCGCCGCCTGGACCATCGAACGCATCGATCCGATTCCCAACCGCCAGGGAGCGCCTGGCATTTTCGGCAACGGCCTCGCCGAACTCTACTTTGACAACATAAAGGTGTACGCCAACAAATGAGAGTTAAAAATCTATTCGCCATAATCGTCCCGATTCTCTGCGCCGGCATTTTCTTTTTCGCGCCCGCCACTTCCGCCTCCGATCCCGGCACCGGCGACTGGCCCATGTGGGGCGGCACCCCCGACCGTAACATGGTCTCCAACATGAAGGGCCTGCCAACAACCTGGGATGTGAAAACGAAGAAGAACGTAAAGTGGGTGGCCCAACTCGGTTCGCAAACCTTCGGCAATGTTGTCGTGTCTGGTGGGATGGTTTTCATCGGCACCAACAACGAAGGACTGCGCGACCCGAAAGTCACCGGCGACAAAGGCGTGCTGATGGCCTTTCGCGAATCTGACGGCCAGTTTATGTGGCAGATGGTCCACGACAAACTCGCCACCGGCCGCGTCAACGACTGGCCGTATCAGGGCATCGCGTCGTCGCCGCTCGTCGAAGGCAATCGCGTTTACTACGTCTCGAATCGCGCGGAGTTGATGTGTCTCGACACGCAGGGCTTTCACGATGGGAAGAACGACGGCGTGCAGGATGAAGTGCGCACTGGTCCAAACGACGGTGACGTGATTTGGCGGTTCGACATGATGGACGAAGTCGGTTCACTGCCGCACAATCTCGCGAACTCTTCGCCCGTCATGTACGGCGATTTGATCTTCGTCAGCACTTCCAACGGCCAGGACGAAAGTCACGTCAACATTCCTTCGCCAAAAGCGCCCGCGATCATCGCCGTCAACAAGAACACCGGCAAACTTGTTTGGGAAGACAACTCGGTCGGCGATCGCATTCTGCACGGCCAGTGGTCGTCGCCGACTGTCGGCACGATCGGCGGCGTGCTTCAACTCGTACACGGCCAGGGCGACGGTTGGATTCGCGGTTACGAAGCGCTCACTGGCAAGAAGCTTTGGGAGTTTGATACAAACCCGAAAGACTCCGTGTGGCCCAAGACGCGCAACGAGCTGATCAGCACGCCCGTCATTTACGAAGATCGCGTTTACATCTCGAACGGACAGGACCCCGAGCACGGTGAGGGCGTCGGTCACATGTACTGCATCGACGCGACGAAGCGCGGCGACATCACTAAGACCGGTCTCGTCTGGCACTACGACAAGATTCGTCGTTCCATTTCTACGCCCGCGATCAAAGACGGCATCGTCTATCAGGCAGACTTCAGCGGTTTTCTGCACGCGCTCGATGCGAAGACCGGCGAGGTCTACTGGACGCACGATCTGTTCGCCGCTGTTTGGGCTTCGCCGATGCTCGTCGACGGGAAGATTTATCTCGGCGACGAAGATGGCGACGTCGTGATCCTGGCTGAAGGCAAGACGAAGAAAGTGATCGGCGAGATCAATATGGGTAGCTCCGTCTACTCCTCCGCCGTGCCGGCGCATGGAACGTTGTTCATCTCGAATCGCAATCAGCTTTACGCCATTGCTGAGTCGGGCGGCGCAAAAACATCGACTGCGCGGAATTAACGTTCGATGAAGAGTTTTGATTTCCAACCGCGCACCCGCGTCATCTTCGGCGCGGGTGCTATCAACGAACTTGGGAAGCTCGCAGTCGAACTCGGATTTCGTCGCACGCTGCTCGTGGCCGATCGCGGCCTTGTTGCTTCCGGACACGTTGATGAAGCGTTGACGCCTTTGCGCGCGAATGGCGTTGAGGTCATCTGTTTTCACGACTTCGAAGCGAATCCCGATACGCGCATGATCGAAGCGGGTCGCGAGTTCATCGCTTCGCAAAACATCGATTCGATCATCGGACTCGGCGGCGGCAGTTCGATGGACTGCGCCAAAGGCATCAACTTCCTGCTCACCAACGGCGGCCGCATGGCCGACTATCGCGGCTTCGGCAAAGCGACGCATCCGATGCTGCCGATGATCGGGATTCCCACCACTGCCGGCACCGGCAGCGAAGCGCAAAGTTACGCGCTCATCTCCGACGCAGACACGCACGTGAAGATGGCTTGCGGCGATCCGAAGGCTGCGTTTCGTGTTGCTTTACTCGATCCGGAGTTGACGGTGTCGCAGCCGCGCAGTGTGACGGCGAGCGCCGGTTTCGATGCGATCGCGCACGCGGTCGAGACTTACGTCACGACGAAACGCACGCCGTTGTCGGAGATCTTTTCGCGTGAAGCGTGGCAGTTGTTGGAAAGTAATTACGAGCGCGTGTTGGCTCAGCCGGACAATCTTGAGGCGCGCGGTGCGATGCAGTTGGGCGCGTTTTATGCTGGCGTGGCGATTGAAAATTCGATGCTTGGCGCGACGCACGCTTGTGCGAATCCGTTGACGGCGCGTTACGGTACTGCGCACGGCGACGCGATCGCGATGTTGTTGCCGTCGGTGGTGCGTTGGAATGAACGCGCGGCTGCGGATCGTTACGCGGCGTTGTTGAAGCTATCGAGCGTTACGGGAAGGAGCGTCGGGTCAGGTCCTACTGAGGCGCTTGCCCGCAGGCTTGAGGAGTTAGCAACAGCGGGAGGTTTGCAAGCGGGTCTCAGCGGAGCGGGGATTGGAAAAGCAGATCTTGCGGATCTCGCGGCTGAAGCAGCCGAGCAATGGACCGGCACGTTCAATCCGCGACCGTTCGATCGCGAAGGCGCGTTGGAGGTTTACTCATGCGCCTACTAAGCAGACTAATCAAAGTTCGTTACTTGACTTGCTGTTTGGTGCTTCTTTGTGGTCTCTGGTCTGTTAACGCGCAGGACGCGCCCGCCGATAACTGGGCGCAGTTTCGCGGCAACCCTTCGTTGACCGGCGTCTCTCAATCAAACGTTCCGTCGTCGCTGAAACCGGTGTGGACCTACGAAGCGGGCGACTCGATCGAGTCGTCTGCCGCAATCGTCGGCGGCACCGTGTTCGTCGGTTCGCAGAAAGGCGAGCTTGTCGCACTGAGTCTCGAAAACGGATCGGTCTACTGGAAATTCCCGACCGGCAATCCAATCGGCGAATCGTCACCGGCATATAGCAACGGCGTCGTCTACATCGGCGATCTCGGCGGCTGGCTCAACGCCGTCAACGCGTCCGACGGCAAGAAACTGTGGGCTCACCACGCCAACGGCGAGATCAAATCGTCGCCGGTGGTCGTCGGCGATCGCGTCCTGATCGGATCGTACGACGAGTATCTCTACTGTCTCTCAGCACGCAATGGCTCGGTGCTGTGGAAGTTCAAGACGAATGGGCCGGTGCACTCGACGCCGAGCATCGCGAACGGCATGGCGTTCATCGCCGGCTGCGACGAACTGTTTCGCGCGATTCGCATCGCCGACGGCAAAGAAGTTTTCAATGTTTCTTCGGGTGCGTACACCGGTGCTTCGCCGGCGTTGCGCGACGGCTCCGCGATTTACGGTACGTTTGATAATCAGGTGCTTGGGGTGAACCTGGCCCAACACAAGATCGCGTGGGTTTATGAGCACCCGGAGCGAAAGTTTCCTTTCTACTCATCCGCGGCCGTCACGCCTTCGCGCATCGTCATCGGCGGACGCGACAAGATGGTCCATGGTCTGACACCGGCGGGCAAAGGTGTCTGGACCTTCGCGACGCGTTCGCGTGTCGAATCATCACCCGCCATCGCCGGCGGGCGAGTTTACGTCGGTTCGAACGACGGTCGCTTCTACGTTTTGAATCTCACCGACGGCGCGAAGCTTTGGGAGTTCGACGCGGGCGCCCCCCTCTCCGCCTCCCCCGCCATCGCAAACGGCCGCATCGTAATCGGCACCCAGGACGGCCGTCTTTATTGTTTTGGCTAGTCAAACTGGCCGGGTCAACAAAGGAGAGATCATGCCTAAGGTTAAAGCAAACGGCATAACTCTGAATTACGAACGGCAAGGCAGCGGTGAGCCGCTGATCCTGATTCCTTATCTCTCCGCCGACCATACGTGTTACGCCTTCCAAGTCGCCGAGTATGAGAAACACTTTACGTGCATCTCCATCGATCTGCGCGGAACTGGTGAAAGCGATAAGCCTCAGGGTGATTATTCGACCGAGTTGTATGCCAGTGATGTAGCGGCGCTCATGAACGCGTTAGGGATTGCGCGAGCGCACATTTCGGGCTTGTCGCTCGGGGGCGCAATCGGCATGTGGTTGGCCGCGAAACAGCCGGACAGGGTCAAGTCGCTGTCGGTTCATAGTGGTTGGACCAAAAGCGATCCCTACCTCGAGACGGTGGTGAAGTCGTGGCAGGTAATGGCTAAGGGTTTCGACAGCGTGCCGGACACGGTGGTCGAAGGAATCTTCCCGTGGTGCTTCACGCCGGAGCTGTACGCAACGAAGTTTGAGCTCATTCAATCGCTCGCTGCGTTCGTGCGTAGCCGGCCGCCGATGTCGGTGGACGGGTTCATGCAGCAGTCGAATGCTGTGCTGGCCCACGATGTTGAATCCCAACTCACGCGCATCATCGCGCCCACACAGATCACGTTCGGGCGCTATGACCAGGTAACGTCGGTTCGTTACGCCGAACGGCTACGCAACGGGATCAAGAACTCGGAATACTATGTCTTTGAAAGGGCTTCTCACGCGCCGATTTATGAGGTGACTGAGGAGTTCAACCAGAGGACGCTCGACTTCTTGCAGCGTCACAGCGGATAAGCCGTGCGTTCGCCCACCTTAAGACGCCTTACCGCATAGCGCGGCACGCCTCATCAATATACGCCAAGCTCCTCGTCATGCGCAAAGCGCCTCGTCACATACGCGGCAAACGCCTCGTCACATACACGGCAAACGCCTCGTGCCCACACGCCAAAGGCGTTGGCGAATTCGAGCCCAGGGTTCATACCCTGGGGACACCCAAAAAGAGCGATAACAACTCTGAAAGAGTTGGCTAACTCCTTCGGAGTTGAAAACGGTGTGTAGGGTTTTGTTTCCCAGGGTAGGAAACCCTGGGCTCGAATTTGCGAACTCCTTCGGAGTTGCGCAAGAGTCGCCGAAGCAGGAGTTGCCGCAGCAACAGACGCCGCAGCAACAGTCGCCGAAGCAAGAGTCACCGCAGCAGGAGTCGCCGAAGCAAGAGTCGTCGAAGCAAGAGTCGCCGAAGCAACAGGCCTTCGCAGTTCAGAACATCGTCATCGGCCTGCCTCAAAATACCTCGCCAACGTGGTGCGGGCGGGCTTTTGGGTGGCGAGGGAGACGAGCCACATCAATAACGCTGAGCCGATTACCATGGGCACGACCGGCATGAAACCCAAGACCGCTGTGCCGCCGGGCGTGCGCGTCAACACTTCAGTACCGCCCAACGACCACACAACCGTCGCTGGTCCAGGCGCGGGCGCGGGCACGATCGCCTGAAACACGGCGACCGCAACCACCGTCAACGCGGTCCACATCGTCACCGCCAACGCGCCCCACTTCGTACTTCCCTTCCAGAACAACGCCGCCACCAGCAACGGCGACAACGCCGCGTACCCCGAAAAGGCATACTGAATCGCGAGCTCGAAGATCGTTTCCGGCGCGCGCAACGCCACCGCATACGCGACCAGCGTGATGATGATGATGAACAAGCGTCCGGTTTGCACTTGCACCGCTTCACCGAAGCGGCGCTTCCCGCCGTAGAAGGCGAACACGTCCTCCGTAAACATCGTCGAGAGCGCGAGGATCTGCGAGTCGCTGGCCATCACCGCAGCCATGATGCCCGCGCCGAGCAGTCCCGCCAGCCACAGCGGCGCGTATCGTTGCAACAGCAACATGATCACGTCGTCAGCGCCCGACTCTTCGCGCAACTCGTCGCGTTGCTCGGGCTGCATGTTCTTGCCCTGCGTCGCCAACACGCGGCGTGCTTCCTGTTTCGCCTTGATCTGCGGCACGTCGCCCACGCGATTCGCCATCACTCCGAGAAACACACATGGCGCCCAGATCGCGAGGATGCACAGCGGATAGAAGATCACCGTCTTCTTAAACTGGTTCATCTTCTGCGCCGTCAGGCAGAAGATCAGTATGTGGGGAAACGCGATCGCCGAGAGCGGAATAAACGTGTAACTGAAAAAGTAGTAAGGCGAGATGCGTTCGCGCGTCAGCAGGTACCCTAGCGGCGAGCTCTGCATCGCATGCGCCGCGGCGCTGAAGCCGCCCATGCCAAAGCCGATCACGAGCAGCGCCGCCGCACCGAAGCAAAGAAACAGCACCGTCTGAAACGTGTTCACCCACGCCGTACCGCGCATGCCGCCGAAGAACACATAACCCATCACGACCAGCGCCACGATCGCGCCGCCAAACCAGTAAGGCACGCGGCCGCCGCTGATCGTGTAGAGCGTCGTGCCGCCGCCCATGATGCCGATGATGATGTAAGGCACGAGCAGCACCGACTGCATCACGAAGATCGCCGTACCGATGTGGCTGCACTCCCAACGATCGCGAAACATCTGCACCGGCGTCATGAAGCCGTATTTCTTGCCCAGCGCCCACACACGTGTGCCGATCAAAAAGATCGTCAACGGAATCACGAGTGCCGACGACGAAGCCATCAAGCCAAACGTGACGATGCCGTTGTTGAACGCGTGTCCCGACGAACCGAGAATCGCGAACGCCGTCATGTTCGTGCCGAATAGTGAGAACAGAAAGACGAATGGACCAAGCGAGCGGCTGGCAAGAAAATAGTCTTCCGCTTTCTCACGCCCCGAAGAACGACGAAAAGCGAAGATGCCGATGTAGAGAACCGTCGCGAGATAAATGAAAACAACGATGGCGGGAATCAAGCAGCGTCCTCCCCGGACTGCGTTTCTTCAACTTCGCGTTCGAGGTGAGAAGGCCAGGCGTAGGTGACGAGCAACCACATCAGCAGCGCTGCGGCAATCGAAAACACTGCGTGGTAAAAGAGACCGATGGGAATGAAATCGAAAACCAGATACGAACTCCGCCAGAACCAGATGTCCTGATGAAGTATGTAGAGGGCAGCGACCGCAACAACAAGCAGGATGCTCTTCATGTTGAGTGGTCGCTGACCCTAACAAAGCGGTTGGACCGTGTCAAGGCGTTTTATTTACGCCGCGACGGCTTCGATGATGCTGAACGGAGAATTCGTAGGGACGATCCGATTTAACTTCAAACCCGCGCGTCTCAAGAGCTCGCGAAACTCGGCCGCGGTCCGTTCTTTACCACCGGGCGACACGAGCATCTCGAGATCGATCAGCTTGCCGAAATCCTGGTTATTGCCGTCCGCGATGATCGCTTCGACCAGCAACACACGGCCACGAGGTTTCAGCGCGCGCCTGATGTTCTTCAGGATCGTCAACGCGCGTTCATCGTCCCAGTCATGAATGATGCTTTTCAGAAGGTAGGCATCGGCGCCTGCGGGGACGCTGGCAAAGAAATCGCCGGACACAAACTCGACGCGATCGTTCACACTCGTCTCTGCGACCTGCTCGCGCGCATCGTCGATCACGTAAGGCAAGTCAAACAACACGCCGCGCAGCTTCGGGTACGCCGCCAGAATGCCGGTGAGCAATCGCCCCTCGCCGCCGGCGATATCGACGAGCGTTTCGATGTCGCTGAAGTCATACGCGCCGAGCACCGCTTCCGTCGCGAGGCCCGAGAAGCTGCTCATCGCGCGATTGAAGATCCGGCCCGCTTCCGGATTATTTTCGAAGTACGAAAACACTTCCTCGCCGTGAACCTGCGACCACGCAGACTCACCGGTGCGTACGCTATAGAGAGTCTTGCCCCAAACTTCCCAATGCCAATCCGCGCCCCAGAACAACACAGCATCGCGTAACGAATTCGGCACGTCCGAGCGCAACGGTTGCGCTGTCGGAGTCAGAGCAAAGACGCGATTGTCGTGTTCAGCAAAAATGCCGATGGATGCGAGTGCGCGCAGGATGCGATACAACGAAGGCGCGTGCGCATTCCTGGCGCGCGCGAGTTCTTCGACAGATTTCGGTCCATCGACCAGCAGGTCCGCGATGCCGAGTGTCGCGGCAACATAGACGGCCTGCGTAGCCAGACTGCCGAGCATGATCTGTGTCAGGAACGCTGAGGGCGAAGTGGCCTCGGTACTAACCGTCGACTGCTCTCCGAGACTGATTGACAGGTAAGCTGGTTTCTCGATTTCAAAGACCGCTGTGGACATCTCTTCTCCGTTACAACTCAAAACGTTTACTCCCGACGCATTGCTTCCCACAGAGTAAACGCGCAAGCCGTGGAGAAAGTGGTCCGTACTCACCGCCCCGCGCGGCGGACTTTTTCGGAGTCGATGTGGTGGCGCTTGATCATGCGATCGAGAGTTTTGCGATCGACGGCCAGGACGCGCGCGGCGGCTTGCTTGTTCCCACGCGTGTGCTCCAGAACTTGGGCCACGTAGCGTCCTTCGATCTCTGATAACGGCACCCACTCTTCCTGCGTGGCGCCGTTGCTCGCAGCATTCACGCCGTTCGCAGCACTCGCGCCGTTCCCCGTCTCCGCTGTCTTCTGCGTGTAGTTGCGCACACGCTGCGGCAGGTCTTTCACGCGAATCGTGCCGTCACACATCGCGACTGCACGCACCACGGCGTTCTCCAGCTCGCGAATGTTTCCCGGCCAGCGATAGTGCTCCAACAACTCCAACGCTTCCGCGGAAAACTTCACCGGCGGACTCAACGAATAAACTCGATCCGCAAAACTCTGCGCCAACGGCGGAATGTCCTCAGGCCGTTCACGCAACGGCGGCAACACGATCGACACCGCGTTCAAACGATAGAACAGGTCGTTGCGAAATCTTCCCGCCGCGACTTCCTCTTCCACGTTGCGATTACTCGCCGCGATCACGCGTACGTTCACCTTCTGCGTTTGGTTCGCGCCGACGCGGCGTATCTCGCCCATTTGCAACGCGCGCAGCAGCTTCACCTGAAACGACTGCGTCGTCTCCGTGATCTCGTCGAGAAACACAGTGCCGCCATCGGCTTCTTCCCACAACCCGCGTCGATCGCGATCGGCCCCGGTGAACGATCCTTTGATATGGCCAAACAACTCCGCCTCGATCAACTCCGCCGGGATCGCGCCGCAGTTCACCGCGACGAAAGGTTTGTCCGCGCGCCCGCTGCGATGATGAATCGCCGACGCCACGAGCTCTTTGCCCGTCCCCGATTCACCCGTCAGCAACACCGGCAGGTTGGTGCTCGAAACACGCCCGACCTGCTTCATCACCTCGATAAACGCCTGGCTGCGTCCCACCAGCTCAATGTCCGAGTGGTACGCAGCCGTGCGCCTCGCGGGGGAGGATCTCTGGGGCCGCTCCGCCAACTGTTCGAGCAACGCCTGTGACAACGATTGCAGTTCTTCTGGTCCAAACGGCTTCAGCAGGTAGTCGTAAGCGCCGTAAGCCGTCGCATCCAACGCGCCGGCCGCGCTGCCGTGGCCCGTCATCAACACGACTTTAGTTTCCGGCAGCTTGTCTTTGAAATGCCGCAGCACGCTGTAGCCATTCGCGCCACCCAGCATCACGTCGCAAAACACGACGGACCACGGCGCTTCATTGACGCGCCCAAACGCATCTTCCGCTGAAGGCGATTGGGCCACCCTCCAGCCTTCACCACGCAACACCGTCGAAACGAAGTCGCGCACTTGCTGTTCGTCGTCAATTACCAGTGCTTGATAATTCATGTCATTTGCTTTAGTGCTCATTGCTCGGCGCCCTCCCGGCGCATTTCGGTTGTTAGATTGCTACCGCTCACATCGAGCACTTCACGGACTTTGCGCGCGAGCGCCACCGGTGTGAACGGCTTTTGAATAAACTCCACATCTGAATCCAACACGCCGTGATGCACGATCGCGTCGTCCGTGTATCCCGACATGTAAAGCACACGTGTCATGGGCCGCAGCCGTGTCAGACGCTCGGCCACTTCTTTGCCGCTCGTCTCCGGCATCACGACGTCCGTGAGCAACAGATCGATTGGCCCACGGCGTTCGCGACAAAGACGAATCGCTTCTTCACCGCCACGCGCATCGAGCACGTTGTAACCAGCTTGTTCCAGGATCTGCCGCGCGAGTCCACGCACCACGTCTTCGTCTTCAACCAGCAGGATCGTTTCCGAACCGCGCGGCACGGCCGTGTCGAGCGGAGCTTTCGCCGACGGTTCGTTCTCCTGTTGAAACTGCGGCAGGAAGACTTTGAAGACAGTGCCCTCACCGGGTTCGCTGTAGACCCAGATGTTGCCGCCGCTCTGCGTCACGATGCCGTAGACGGTGGACAAACCGAGGCCGGTGCCGCGTCCTTTTTCTTTGGTCGTGAAGAACGGCTCGAAGATGCGGGCTTTGGTCTTTTCGTCCATGCCGCAGCCGTTGTCGCTGACTGTCAGCACGACGTAGTTGCCCGTTGAGAGACCAAGGTGCCTGCTCGCAAACTCGTGATCGATCGCGAAGTTTGCGGTCTCGATCCTGAGTGTTCCGCCCTGCGGCATCGCGTCACGACTGTTGACGACGAGATTCACGAGCACCTGCTCGATCTGGCCGGGATCGGCGCGGATCTGCTTTAGCTCGGAATCGAATCGCGCGTCGAAGAAGATGTCTTCGCCGATGAGACGGCGCAGCATCTTGCTCATCTCCGACACCACGTCGTTGAGATTGAGCGGCACGGGTTTGAGCATTTGTTTGCGACCGAAGGCGAGTAACTGGCGCGTCAGGTTCGCGGCGCGTTCACCGGCTTTTTTGATCTCTTCGAGGTAACCGCGGAGGCGATCGTCGGGCTCGGCGCGTTGCAAAGCGAGACTGCTGTAACCGTTGATCGCGGTGAGCAGATTATTGAAGTCGTGGGCCACGCCACCGGCCAACTGCCCGATCGCTTCCATCTTCTGCGACTGACGCAACTGCTGCTCGAGTTCTTTGCGGTGTGATTCGGCTTCGGTGCGCGCAGTGATGTCTTCGATCGTTCCTTCGTGGTAGACCGTGGCGCCGTGTTCGTCTTTGACGAGCCGCAGATTAAGCGACAACCAGATGCTCTCGCCGTTCTTGCGATACGCCTCGACGGCGAGTCCTTCCACCACACCGGTCGATTCGAGCGCATTCGCGATCGCGTCCGCCGTTTCCGGTTGTGTCCAAAGGCCGCGGCCGGTCGCGTTGAAGTCGGCGATCAATTCCTGCGGCGAGCTGTAACCGAGAATGCGCGCCATCGACGGATTCACCGTGAGCAGATGCTGGTCCGGCGTGGCCTGGAAGATACCTTCCACCGCGTTTTCAAAAATGAGGCGATACTTCGCTTCCGCCTGCCGCACCTGCGTGTAAAGCGATGCGCTCTCGAGCGCCGCCGCTGCGGTCGCGGCGAGAATCGTCAACACCTTCATCTGCGCGATCGTGAACGGCCGCAGCCGGTTCAACGCGTTGATGTTGACTGTGCCGACTACTTTGTTAGCGACGAGCAGCGGGATCGAGATCGCCGACGCGATTTCCGGATGCGGCCAGAGCGGACGAAAGCGTTCATCCTCGACTTCACCTGCCAACATCAACGGCTCGCGTTCGCGCGCGACCCAGCCCGAGATCGTATGGTCGAGCGGTACACGCTGGCCCAGTATTCGTTCGCGCTCCGTGCCGCGCACAGCCGCGACGTACAAGTCATCAGTACCGTCGTGCACCGGCAGCAGGACCGAAACCTGATCGGCGTCTGTTTGTCGAAGTACGGCATCGGCGAGTTTATTGATGACGGTTTGCGGATCGAGCGTGTGCGTGATCGTTTGGGCCAACTCGTAGATCGCCACCGTCTCGCGCAGTTGCAGGTTTTCGAGTTGCACCTGGCGCACGCTCATCGCGCGCGCGAGTAACGGCAACAGCGTCTGCAAGCGAAACGGCTTGAGCACGTAGTCGAAAGCGCCCACTTTGATCGCGTCGACGGCGGTTTGAATCGTTCCCTGCCCGGTCATCACAATGGGAATCAGGTGCGGATCGCGCTTGCGCACTTCCTGGACCAGCGTGATGCCGTCCATGCCCGGCATCATCAGGTCAGTCAGCAATACGTCGAAGGATTGCGTGCGCATGGCGGCGAGAGCGGCGGCGCCTGAGGTGAGTCCGGTAGCTTGATAACCGTGGGAGAGTAACGATTCAACGAGAACGTTTTTCAGTTCGATCTCGTCGTCAACGATCAAAATGTGTCCTTTGCAGCTTGTGCTCATAAATTAGGCCTGGACCAGGCTGCCCGAATTGGCGATCGGCAGAGCCACGCAAACTGTGGTTCCCTTTCCGAGTTTGCTTTGTAAGGAGATCTCGCCGCCGTGTTCCTCGATGATGCGGCTGCAAATCGGCAGGCCGAGGCCCGTGCCTTTGCCTTCGGGTTTCGAGGTGTAGAACGGCTGCCATATCTTTTTGAGATCGTTTTCCGCGATGCCTTCGCCGCTGTCGACAAACTCGACCAGCACGCGTTCGAGCGCGAGGTCGGCATGTCCGCGCACGGTCAGGCAACCGCCTTCCGGCATCGCATCGCTCGCATTCGTCATGAGGTTGAGAAACACCTGCCTTAACTGCTGTCGATCGGCGTGAATCGCCGGCAGCGGATGGGCAAATTCAGTGACGACTTCGACCCGTCGATTGCGCAGGTAATAGCTGATGAGATCGATCGACTTGTGAATCTCGTCGGCAACGTCGATCGTCGAGACCTGGCGATAGTTGCGCCGCGTGAACTGCAGCAGGTTCGTCACGAGACTCGCCATGCGCTCGACCTCGCTGATGATGATCTGAAGCGAGCGATGTTTCTCTTCGTCGTGCGCGAGCTGCTGCATCAGGTTTTCGACGCGCAACGAGACAGTGGCTAACGGATTGTTCAACTCATGGGCCACACTCGCCGCGAGCTCGCCGACAGTCGCGAGCTTCGACGCCTGCCACATTTGCTGCGTCATCGCCGCGAGCTCGTCGATCTTTTCGCGCAGCGTCTGTTGCGCTCTGATTTTGTCGGTGACGTCGGTAGCGACCACTAACTGCGCCCGCTTGCCGTCGAACGTGAGCCCGTAAGAAGTGATTTCCACATCGATCGCCGAGCCGTCTTTCCGGCGGTGTTTCCAGAGTCCTGTTCGCGAAAGCCCGGGCGCGTCTTCTCTTATGGTCTGAATCAAAGCGGGAACTTCCGCGGGACTGCGAATACTCTTGATCGTCATCGACAAAAACTCTTCCCGCGAATAGCCGTAACGCTGCATCGCCGCGTCGTTGACCGCCAAAAACCGCAGCGTTCTTTCCTCGTAAACCCACATCGGGTGCGGATTACTTTCGAAGAGCGCTCGATACTGCGCTTCGGACTTGCGCAGGGCTTCAGTCGCCAGCGTTTCCGCATGGTGAACTGGTTCGCGTATCGGAGCGTTCGGTTTATTCTCCATATGCAACCCGGCGATGGCTGATTAGTTCAGCGTGAGCGTTTTGGGAGGTAGGTTGACTTGCAGTTGGGGGACGTCGACCTCGCCCTGGCCGGCGCCCCCCTTGCACGCGCGAGGACCTTTTGGAGACTCAGCGCGCGTATCGAAGAACTTTCAATTCACCGCCGCACGGGCGTGATAAAACTGGCCGCGAATCAAATTGAGAATCTCACTGGCCAAGAACGGCTTGTACAGCACCGGCACATTCGCGGCGGCACAAATCATCAACCCTTCGTCCGATAGACCACCGCCCGTCATCACGATCACTTGCGGCGGTGGTTGTAGCTGTTGAAACTCGAGCGCGAGTTGCAGCCCGTCATCATTGCCGAGCATGTAATCGATCAACACCACTGTCGGTTTACACGCGAAGCAGAGTTCTCGCGCCTGGGCCGCGCTTTCCGCGGTCAACATTTCCCAGCCCACTTCTTTCAATTCCACCGCGAGAAACATCAGCAGGTCGTGATTGTCGTCGACGATCAGGATCGACGGCCTCAACGCCGGCCGAAACTCGCGCCCGCGCTCGACTGAGATCTCCAGCCTTTCACTGTCTGTCGCTAATGCGACGCGCACAAACGATCCGGGATTGATGTCGCCGCGCGCGACCATCGTGGCGAGCGGCTGCGTCAGCTCGCGGTGCATCGTGCGTTTCAACTCGCGCGCGCCGTACTCCTGGCTCACACCTTTGCGCAACAGAAACTGCCGGCTCTCCGGCGTCACTTCGATTTCAAAACAACGCTCGCCGAGCCGGAGATTGACGTGGCTTTGCAGCGCCTTGATGTCGTGATCGAGAATCGCTTCGAGTGATTCCTGATCGAGAGGCTGATAAGTGACGATGGCGTCGATGCGGTTAATGAACTCCGGTGAGAAGCGTTTGCGCACTGCGCCGAGGGCGATGCTTTCCAGCTTGTCCGTCAATTCGTGAGGGAGCTTCGGCGACCCGGTGGTGAAACCGATGTCGGGACTGATCTCCTTCATCATTTCGCGCGCGCCGAGATTGCTCGTGAAAAAGATCAGGCTCTTTTCGAAATCGACTTCCGTGTTGTCTCCCAAACGCAACGTTCCCTTGTCAAGAATTCCGAGCAACAGTTTGGTCAACGACGGCGACGCTTTCTCGATCTCGTCAAACAACACGAGCGCCAGATCCGACATGGGGCTCGTGGCGTCCTTCAACGCTTGCTGGGTCAGCATCGGCACCGTCTCGCGATGGCCGAGATAACCCGGCGGCGCGCCGATCAGCTTCGCCGTCTCGTGGTCCAACTGAAACTCGCCGCAATCGATCTTCACCAGTAACTTCTCGCTGCCGTGTAACAGATCGGCGATGGCCTCGACCGTCTTCGTCTTTCCGGTGCCGGTCGGGCCGAGCAACAAAAATACGCCGGCCGGGCGGCCCAGCGGCGCCAGACCTGACTGGTACATGTAGACATAGGGCACGATCGCGTTGGTCGCCGCCGACTGGCCGACGACTTTCCGCGCCAACAGGCTGACCAGGTCCCGGCCCGGATTGGTAAAAGGAGTTCCCTTTTGTCTTTGTGAGATCGCCTCTGCTTGTTCGCTCATTTACTTCTTGTTATCACCTGTGAGATTGAGTTTGAGCAGACCCGCACGAATCGATCCTTTTTCGGTGTAAGTCCCGTGCAGCAATAACTGCGCTCTTAGGCTAAGGGCTGCGGCGAAAGTGCGCAATTAGGAGATCCCCTAGTTTAAACTCATCCAATTCCTGAGGGGGGTGGGGAGTTGTCAGGCGGGTTTTGGTCACTCCACCTCGACCAAACCGACGATAATTGCGTATCGGACGAGGCCGGCAACGTCGTGAATATCGAGGCGATCCATTACTAAAGATCGGTGACTTTCCACGGTTTTTACGCTGATATCGAGCATTTGGGCGATCTGTTTCGTGGTTCGGCCCTCGGCGATCATACGCAGGACTTCCTTCTGGCGCGGGCTCAGGGTCCGGAGCAGCTCGCGGTTGTGTCGCTCCTTGTCGAATTCGAGCAGGGTCTTGCGCGAAGTTTCGGAGGAAATATAAACCTCTCCGCGCATCACGGCCTGGATGGCCTGTTCGAGCTCGGTGCTGGCGGCGCTTTTGGAAAGAAAACCGGCGGCGCCTTCGCGCATCGCCCGCAGGGCGTATTCACCCGCTTCGTGGACGGTGAGGACGATCACGCGGATGTGGGAAAATTTTTGGGTGAGTTGGTTCAGCACGTCGAAGCCGGTGCCGTCGGGCATCGTGAGGTCGAGCAACACCAGATCGGGTTTGAGTTCTTTGACTAACTTGAGCGCCTCACTGCCCTTGCCCGCTTCGCCCACCACGCTCACGCCTTTTATCTTCTCCACGAGCGCCCGAATCCCCGCGCGCACCAGCGCGTGGTCGTCAGCAATGAGTGTGCGAATCGATTTCATCTGCTACTTCTGGCAGTTACCTTAAACCTTTACCAAATCAAGGGAGGCTCGGAGTTGGCGGATACCGAGTTTGTCGAGAGCGACGGGGAGGCTGACACAGACCTGGGTGCCGAGACCGGGTGCGGAGTCGATGAGGAGTGTTCCGCCGACGGCCTGCGCGCGTTCTTCCATTCCTCTCAGGCCCAACGTGGCCACGCCCTGGCCGTCAGCGAGCATGGACTTTACGTTGAAGCCAATGCCGTCGTCAGCGATCACCAGCATCAGATCGGCGCCGGTCCTTTCAAGCCTGACGGAGATGCGCTTGGCGCGTGCGTGGCGAATGACGTTCGTCACGCCTTCCTGCACGATGCGGAAACAAGCAGTCTCCAACTCCGCGCAAAAACGATCGTCTTCGTCGAGCGACAGACTGCTGAACTCCGCCGCGAGGCCGGTGGCTTTCGCCTGCCGTTCGAGATACCAACGCACCGCGACGACCAAACCGAAATCGTCGAGCAACGCCGGCCGCAGATCGACGGAAAGATCCCGTACCTGATCGGCTGCTTCGTCGATCACGCTCAGGTTCTCCTGAATCGACTTTAGTATCTCCGGTTCAGCACACGTCTTCTGCAACGCGTGCAAGTTCATCTTGACGGCCGTCAGGATCTGCCCGACCTGATCGTGTAGTTCGAGCGAGATGCGTCTTCGTTCAGCTTCCTGCGCTTCGATCAACCGGCGCGAATACGTGCGCGACGCTTCCTGCGCGCGCTTACGTTCGGAGATGTCGCGCACGCAACCCTGCACACTCACCGGTAGACCATCCTCGACGATCAAACGACTACTGACTTCCACCGGAATACGTTGACCACCCTTCGTGATCATCTCGACTTCGTAAGTCGTCTCGCCGGAAGTCTCGAGCTTCTTGCACAACTGCTCGCGAACGTGATTCGCGTACTCCGCCGGGACCAGATCAGAGAAATGCTTGCCGACGAGTTCTTCGCGCGTGTAACCGGAGAGCCGTTCGCCGGCGCGATTGACTGACGTGTAACGGCCGCTCATGTCGTGCAGGTAAAGCGCGTCTTTCGAATTGTCAAACAACTCGCGATAGCGCTCTTCGCTCTGGCACATCGCTTCGTTGCGGGCCTGCACGTCTCGCAACTTCGCGGCGATCTCTTTGTACTCGGTGATGTCTTCGGTCAGTTGGACGAAATGAGTTGAGCGTCCCTCGTCGTCGCGGATCAGCGAGATGGTGTTGCGCACCCAAACGATGCTGCCGTCTTTACGAATATAACGGCCTTCAAGCGTAAAGGCCGGAATCTCTCCGGCCTTCAAAGCGCGAACCATTTCTGCGGTCGCGAGATCTTCGGGGTGAGTTAGCGTGCGGAAATCCGCAGTCAGCCGCAGTTCCGCTTCGGTGCAATCGATGATCCCGCAATACGCCGGATTGACCGCCAGCAACCGGCCCTCGAGATCAGTGAGGGATAAGCCTATGTCTGCATGCTCGAAACATGCTTTCAGGAGATCGTCGCTTCTCATCGCCGGACAGAATGCGGCGCGGCCCACATTTCACGCGCTTAATTGTTTGAAACGAGAGGTGAGATCGGTCGCGTGGACTACGAGGGCGATCGTGTAAGAGCACCACGCGTTATCGGTCAGACGACCTCTGTCTGCGACGGGGATTCTAAATGCTGTAGCAGTTGCGGCGCAACGGGTAATTAGCCGCAAGTTAAGGAAGGCGCTTCTTCGAGGATGAGATCTGTAAACGTTGTTACCACATTCGGATCGAATTCCCGGCCGCTGCCGCGTTGCAAACGCTCGAACGCCGCCGCATGACTCATCAGGGCCGCTCCGTCTTTGGCCGTCGTCAGCAGGTCAAACTCCCTGGCCGCCCGCAGCACACGCGCGCCCAACGGGATCTGCTCGCCGATCAATCCGAACGGAGTGCCGCTGCCGTCGTAGTTCTCAAACTGATAACGAATGATGTCGGCCGCGTCCTTAAACTCCGCGACACCGCCCACGATCCGCAGGTCCTGCAGGTATGCCGCCGCCGTGAGATCGACCATCAACTCCGCGCTCAGGCCCAGCTTTTCGCCGAGCAGCTCAGCGTACTTACTCACGCGCGCCGCATGCGCGTAGAGCGACTCGTCCTTCGACTGCACCAGCGACGACATCGCCCGCACGAAACCCAGCTTCAACTCCTGAATACGCGCGTGGAGACGTTCGTTATTAGCCGTGAGCAGATGCTGTTGCTTGTTGGTCTGGTAATGCTGGACCGCGCGGCTGACACGCAGCTTCAGATCGTCGTTGTTCCAGGGCTTGTTGATGTACATGTACACCAGACCGCAGTTAACTGCTTCGACGAGAGCTTCGAGATCCGTGTAGCCGGTCAGAAGAATTCGCACCATGTGCGGACGGCGCGCGGCGCTGCGTTTCAACAAGTCGACGCCGGTCATCGAAGGCATGCGCTGGTCGGTGATGATGACGGCGACCTCGTGCTGGTCCAACAATTCGATCGCCTCTTCACCGGACGACGCCGTTAGGCAGGAGTAGTCCGCGCGAAAGAGTTTTTCCAGCAGGCGAATGTTTGCCGGTTCATCATCGACGATTAAAAGTTTGTAAGTCATTTGCTTCCTCGCTCCTCTTGTTTTTCGATCGGAATCGAGACCCTGAACGTGGTCCCAACGCCGCGCATGCTTTCGACGGTGATGGTCCCGCCGTGTTTTTCAATGATTCCGTAACTGATTGACAGACCGAGGCCGGTGCCTTCACCGACGGGTTTCGTCGTGAAGAAAGGATCGAAGATCCGTTTCATGTGTTCGGGTTCGATGCCGCAGCCCGTGTCGCTGATCGTTACGACGGCAGAATCGCCTGCCAGCGCGGTCGAAATCGAGACTTCACCTTTGCCTTCGATCGATTGCGCGGCGTTCACCAGCAAGTTGGTCCACACCTGGTTCAACTGGCCGGCGTAACAATTGACGAGCGGCAGCGTTCCGTACTTTCGCACGAGGCGAATCGTGCCGCTGCCGTAGTAACGCGAAACGATCCGAATCGTCGCGTCGAGACTCTCGTGCAGATCGATGCGTTTGAACTCGGCGTCGTCGAGACGGCAAAACAGCCGCAGGTTCTGGACCACGTCGCGGATACGTTCGGCGCCTTCGAGACAATCGGCGATCATCGAGCGCAGATCCGGCAGCAGCAGGTCGTAGCCAATCTCTTTTTTCGTGAGCGCCAACTCAGTCGCTTGTGGCTCCGGCAGTTTCGTTCGTTCGTAGATCGTGAGGATCAACTCCAAACGGCCGAGATAGCCGCGGATCAGATCCATGTTGCCGTAGACGAAACCAGCGGGATTGTTTAGCTCGTGTGCGATGCCCGCGGCGAGTTGGCCCAGTCCCGCCATCTTTTCGCTGTGGACGATCTGCGCCTGTAGTCGTTCGAGTTCGGCTTTCCTTTCGGAGAGCTCGATGTTCTGGCGTTCGAGATCCGCACGATAGCGGCGGGCAGTTAGTGTGAGGTCACGGCGTTCGAGCGCGCGTTCCACCGCGAAACTCAGCACCTGGAGTTCGATCGGTTTGATCAGGTAATCCGTCGCGCCGAGATGCAGCGCGTCGCGAATACGCTGCGGGCGAGCGATGCCCGAGATCATGATCACGGTTGTGTCCGGATAGCGGAGACGAATCTCTCGCAACAACTCGACACCGTTGCGGCCGGGCATCTGAATGTCGGAAATGACGAGGCCGTAAGTGTCGCGCGCGAGTTTGGCGAGGGCTTCGTCGCTCGAAGCAGCAGTCGCGCAGGTGTAGTTCTCATTCAGAAAATCAGCGAACATGTCTCTGATCGACTCGTCGTCATCAACCACGAGGATGCGCCGCGCGGCCTGGTCTGAGGCGTAAGCAACCGCGGCGTTTTCGTTCGCCTGGTATTGCGCGACGGGCAACATGGTTCAGGGTTTGGGAACGACGATCGGTGTGTCGTCGTCGACCGGCTCTTCGCCTTCGTCGCTGCTCTTTTTCGTGATTGGCGTGCGGCTGACTTGAAGCGCTAACTGCTTGTAAGCGAGTTTCACTTGCGCCACGTCGCATGCGGTCGGACCAGGCATTTCGTTGGCGACGTTGATTGGACCAAACTGGTTCATCACCGTCGTCTTTGCTTTGCAGGAGTAACAATCGAACAGGCCGAAGTTGTGGCCCAGTTCGTGAGCGACGGCGTCGGTGAGCGCTTTGGGATTCGTCAGTGCGGGATCGATGACGATCGACGCCCACGAGAGCATGCGATCGCCGCGCGTGCTGTAAGCACGAAGCTCGGTGAGATGGCGCTTCTGCTTGTCGAAGACGATGCCGCGTTCGATGGTCAGGCAGTTTTCGCAATAGCGGGGAGACGCTGTTATGCCGGCGTATTCAAATTTGACTCGCGAGCCGGTCACGTCAGAGACGGCGTTCCAGCTCGCGAGTGGGGTCAAGAGAAACGACAATTCGCTTGGTTGGAAATCGCTCTCGACTACATAGACCTTCACCTGGCTGCCGCTGGGCCACGTCCAGAAACCGGCGGGTGGCGCTTGCACTCCGACGTCGCAACGCTTTGTCTGCGCCCAGAGTTGGAGCCAGGTCGCGAGGATGATCAGCAGCACGGAGATGAGCTTCACGTTATTCCTTTCGCTTTTCGCTGCCCGGATTGTTTTCGACGCGGCGGTGGAGGTCGTACACGGTGCGCACGACTTCGAGATCGCACGGTGAGGGCGTGACGCGGCCGTTGTCGCGATTGATGCTCGGAAAGCCGTTCATGATCGTCTGCTTCTTTTTGCAGGTGGCGCAGTCATACAAGCCGAGGCTGTGGCCGAGTTCGTGAGTCATGAAGCCGAGTAGCGCCTGTGGGTTCGTGGTGGCGAAGTCGAAATCGATCCAGGCCGAGACGAGCAAGCCGTCACGGTCCTGTTTGAGTGGATTGAAGAACGCGTAGTGCTTGTTGTCCTGCTTGTGCACGTCGCGGCGCGTGACGGTGAGACACGCGTCGCATTGCGAGAGGTTTTCGGTGTCGCCGGCATAAGCGAACGTCACGCCTGCGCCGGCGTCTTTGGCTGCGTCTGACCACGTGCTCATGGCAGCAAGCAATGTCTCGCGCTGTTCGGGCGTGAACATACCGCGCATGAAATAGACCTTCACGCTCGTGTCGGGCGGCCAGTAGTAAGAGTTGGCCGGTGGCGCGTTGCGATTGGTGACGCAATCCAGCGCAAGGTTCTGTGCGAGCGCGTGGGTTGCGCTGGCGAAGAGTAGAAGAGTGATGAAGATATGCTTCATGGCCGTGTGCGCGCTGTCAGGGTGCTGGGTTGATCCCGAGTGACCGGTTGGTCCAACTCCTTCACGCTGACGGTGCTCGCGAAGAGTTTGTAGTCGTAGTACCGCACGCGAATGCGGTAGTTAACATCGCGTTTGGGAAAGTGGAGAACGTCATCTGCTTCGGTGCGGCTCGGAAACGCGAAACAATCCCTCTCTGGTTTTCTTCCTTCGGTGTTGACGTTCTCCGCTGTTAGGTCCGTAACGTAGTTCGTCTCGCCCGTCGTGTCGTTCATCGCTGCGTCCGCTGTACTGAGGGTCTCGCGCCAGGTTTCGAACTGCGGAAAGCGCTGCTTGCCTTGGGGTTCGACCGTGCCTTTGACTCTGACCATCTGGTACGTGGCGGCGTCAATCCACACGGTCCCGCGAAAGAACCTTTCGCTCATGCGATACGGGTTCGGTTGGACCGCAGGCTCGACGTTGAGCACGTAGACGCGCTGGCCAACGAGTAACTCCTCGTCGCGATACGTGACCCGATACTTCGCGGTCTCGGTGATGTCGATGCCGAGCAGTTGCGCGCCAGCGAGGTCCTGAATGTCTTCCTTTGTGATCCGCATCTCGCGAATCGTCGACGGCGGGTGATACGTGACGCGCTCGATGCGCCGGCCGCGGTCGTCGAAGAGAAACTCGGAGTTACGCACGTACTGGCCCGTGACCTCGCCGTTTGGACCAATCGTCTGCAGCACGACCTCGCGTTTGAACGTGTGCTGATTAAGCGCCTGCCGTAGCTGAGCTTCAGTCCTGAGAAACGACTCAACGATCGTCTCAGGCGTCCGCAGCCGCATCGGCGGCGGCTCAGTGTTTAGTATGTCCGCCTGATCTAGAACGGTGGTCTGCGCACGAACACCGGCCTGTTGCGCATGGACCACTCCCAACGCTGCGAGCGCAACGACAAGAATGACGGAGCTCTGCTTCGTTCGTCGGGTCATAAGACTTACGGACTTAACTATGGGGCGTTAAGCAGCGGGCGAAGCCAAAGAACCAAGCTTTCCGCCCCAACTCGGGCGTGCAAACAGCCATTTCCGGCTGCCCCCTCAAGCGGGGCATCTCGCGTGCCAACACCCGGTCTCGCCTTAACCCAGAATTGATGTATAGTGGGCTCGAAGACCGTCCATGAGCACACGATCTGACAACCTTGTTTCCGAAATCAGGTCTCTTCCCGAGGAGGAGAAACTGAAGGTGCTTGACGCCCTCCTCACCGATCTCGACAAGCGTGATCCGGAGATCGATCGCGTTTGGGCAAGCGAGGCGCGGAAACGGTGGGAGGCCTATAAGGCAGGCGAGGTGGCGACGGTTTCGTATGAAGAGTTGATGGCTAAATACTCACGCTAAGTGAACACCTAAGTTTGCCTCAACGTCTTCCAATAGCGGCATTGTCCTGCGTCACGACGCGCGTTGAGACTTCCGACCTGCCGACTGAGCGGACGCGAAAGCTTTCGAGTTGGTCCAAACGAGCAGTCACGTCGGCCAGCGCAGGCGTCGGATTTTGGAAGCTCGCGTTGTTCGTCATTGCCGTAACGATTTGACGGCCCTTTGCTAACTTTTCCGGCACAGTGAGATGTCTCAGGTTCAATCTGATTCTAGCCATAGGACTTTCCTTTCTGGGCAATTGTTGTTTGAGACTCAGGGAGACATAGTTAAGCGTCGTGAGTTGCTGTCTATCCGCCGCGAGGGAATGACTTGAGTCGCGGAGAATGCATGTTGAATCCCGGAAGTTACGTCTTGAATCTCTGCGCTGTTGCTTGTGCGCTGCGAATCTTGCTTAGCTTCTCGGCGATCCCCTTTGTCCTGCCGCGGAATGCAGTTGCAGTTTTCCGTACTCAAGACATCGCTCCGTCGCAGCTAAACATCG
>CAMLLD010000019.1 GCA_946480785.1 uncultured Blastocatellia bacterium
CGCCACGCGGGCGCGATCTTCTTCGGCGCGTACACGCCCGAAGCGGTCGGAGATTACCTAGCTGGTCCAAACCACGTTCTGCCGACCGGCCGCACCGCGCGCTTCTCGTCGGCTCTCGGTGTTTACGACTTCGTGAAGCGCACCAGCACGCTCGGCTATTCGCCGGAAGCCTTCAATGCGGTCGCCGACAGCATCTCTGTTCTAGCCCAGTGCGAAGGGCTGGCGGCGCACGCGCGTTCGGCCACGATTCGAAAAGTAAAATGACGGCTCCACTCGACATCATCAAGCCTGCCGTGCGTGCGCTGCGCGCGTACACGCTCTCGCCGCACCGCGCGTCTGTAAAGATCAATCAGAACGAGAACCCGTGGGACGCGCCGAATGAGATTAAGGAAGAAGTGCTGCGCCGCTTCGCCGCGCGCGCGTGGTCGCGCTATCCCGACTTCGTGCCTGTGAGTTTGCACGAACAGCTCGCGCAGTTTGCGCACTGGAAACCCGACGGCATCATCGCCGGCAACGGCTCGAATGAGCTCATCCAGGCGGTGTTGATGGTAGCGGTTGGTCCGGGTAAGCGCGTGCTGATCTCGGAGCCGACGTTTGCTTTGTATAAGCAGGTGGCGACGGTGCTCGGCGGTGAAGTCGAGACCGTGTTGCTGACGCCGCAACTGACTTACGATACCGCCGCGCTGCTGGGCGCCATCGAAGAGAAACAGCCCGACGTTACGATCATCTGTTCGCCAAACAATCCGACTGGCTGTGTTATTGAAACCGCGGACTTGCAGCGATTGCTGCGCGCGGCGCGAGGACTCGTCGTGATCGACGAGGCGTATCACGAGTTTGCGCAGCAGTCGGTTGTGCCGTTGCTTGCGGAGCACGAGAACCTGATCGTGTTGCGAACGTTTTCGAAGGCGATGGCGTTTGCGGCGTTGCGTGTTGGCTATCTGTTGGCCGCGCCCGAGCTGGTGCGCGAAATTCGTAAGGCGGTGTTGCCTTACAATCTCAACGCGTTCTCGCAGCTTGCGGCGGAGATTGCTCTGGAAAAATATCCAACTCTGCTTGGCCCAACCGTGAACGCCATCATCGCCGAAAGAGAACGTCTCTACACGTTTATCTCACAGCTCGAAGGCTTGACGCCCGTCCCGTCGAAAGGGAACTTTATGGTGGTCCAAGCAGACAGGAATCCAAAGCGGATCTTTGACGAGTTGTTGCAACGAGACATCCTCGTGAGGGACGTGAGCGGGTATCCGATGTTGAGTGAGTATTTCCGGTTTAGTGTGGGCACACCGGAAGAGAACGATCGACTGTTGAGGGCACTCAATGAGATCAAAGGCTAATCATAACGGTCGTCGAGGCGAGGTTCGCCGCAAAACGAAAGAGACCGACGTGCGCGTGAAGCTGAATCTCGACGGCAGCGGCAAGTCGCAGATCTCGATCGGGTTGCCGTTTCTCGAACACATGCTGGAGCTCTTCGCGAAGCACGGGCTGTTTGATCTTCAGGTGATGTGCGACGGAGACCTCGAGATCGACGATCATCACTCGGTGGAGGACATCGCGATTACGTTGGGCCAGGCGTTGGCCCAGGCGCTCGCCGATAAGGCTGGCATCAATCGATACGGCGAAGCGATCGTGCCGATGGATGAAGCGCTGTGTCGCGCCGTGATCGATCTGTCGGGGCGTTTTTATCTCGTGTACGAAGTGCCGACGAAGCGGCAGAAGATCGGTAATTTCTCGGTCGAGCTGGTTGAACATTTCTGGCGTTCGTTTGCGGAAACGGCGAAGTTCAACTTGCACATTGATTGTATTCGCGGCCGCAACACGCACCACATTTTGGAAGGGACGTTCAAGGCTTCCGCGCGCGCGTTGCGGCAGGCGGTGGAGCTGAACAGCCGCGTCACCGGCGTGCCGAGTACGAAAGGATCGCTGTGACTTCGATCGCGATCATCGATTACGGTGTGGGGAATTTGCGCTCGGTCGAAAAGGCGTTTGCGGCTACCGGTTGCGAGGCCACCGTCAGTGGCAATGAGAAGGTTTTGCGTGGGGCGGAGCGGTTGGTGTTGCCTGGCGTGGGCGCGTTCGGCGCGTGTATGAAGGCGCTCAGTGAGCGAGGCTTCGATCAACTGGTGAGAGAAAGAGTTCGTGAAGGAACACTGCTGCTCGGGGTTTGTGTTGGCATGCAGTTGCTGTTTGAAACGTCGGATGAGTTCGGGGCGACGCCGGGGCTTGGTTTGTTACGTGGTCGAGTGAGGCGGTTTACTGACGAGTTGGTTGTGCCGCACGTTGGTTGGAACCGCGTTAGGCAGGTTTGCAATCATTCCTTGTTCGGCCAGGTTGCGGATCAATCCCATTTCTACTTTGTGCACTCGTACTACTGCGAACCGCTCGATGAATCTGTGATCGCAGGCGAGACGGAGTACGGCGTCAACTACGCTTCGGTCGTTGCGCGGGACAATATTTACGGCGTGCAGTTTCATCCGGAAAAGAGCCAGAACGCCGGCTTGCAGTTGCTGAAAAACTTCGCGCGCCTCAACTGACACGATGCTGGCCAAACGGATCATTCCCTGTCTCGACGTCGACAACGGCCGCGTGGTGAAGGGAATTCGTTTTGTCTCGCTCGTCGACGCCGGCGATCCGGTCGAGCAGGGAAAGCGTTACGATGCGGAAGGCGCTGATGAACTGACGTTCCTCGACATCACGGCCTCGTCCGACAAGCGCGACATCGTCGCCGAGCTCGTGCGCCGCGTCGCTGACGAGGTTTTCATTCCGTTCACGGTGGGCGGCGGCTTGCGCACGGTCGAAGACATTCGCGCGATCCTGCGCGCGGGTGCAGACAAGATCACGCTGAACACGGCGGCGCTCGAACAGCCGCAGTTGATAAGCGAATGCGCGGAAACGTTTGGCAGCCAGTGCGTCGTGGTCGCGATCGATGCGCGCAGGCGCAGTGCTGACGATCCTGATAGAGGTTGGGAAGTGTACACTCACGGCGGTCGCCGCAATGTTGGTATCGACGCGCTCGAGTGGGCGTCGCGCGCGCAGCGACTCGGCGCGGGTGAGATCTTGTTGACGAGCATGGATCGCGACGGCACGCGCAGCGGTTACGACATCGAGCTCACGCGCGCCGTATCGAGCGCGGTTCGCATTCCCGTGATCGCGTCGGGTGGAGCGGGCACGATGGAACATTTTTACGAGGCGCTCACCGATGGCGGTGCGAGCGCGGTGCTGGCGGCGTCGTTGTTTCACTTCGGTGAGCTTTCGATTGCTGACGTGAAAGATTATTTGCGAGGTCGCGGAGTTGTAGTCAGGTGAGCATAGATCCGAAAACGATTAAGTTTGACGAACACGGACTCGCGCCTGCGATCGTGCAGGACGCGCACACGCGCGAGGTGTTGATGCTCGCTTACATGAATGAAGAGAGCCTCGCGCGCACGCTCGAAACCGGGCAAACGTGGTTCTGGTCCCGCTCGCGCAACGAGCTCTGGCACAAAGGCGCGACTTCGGGGAACACGCAGGACGTCGTTACACTTACCACGGATTGCGACAACGATGCGATCGTCGTGCTCGTCGAGCCTGCTGGTCCGGCGTGTCACACGGGCGCGCGCTCGTGTTTTGATCTGCAAGTACCCGAGCAGGTGCCCGGGGGCTTGCTGCACGAGTTGTACGCAATAATCGAGAGCCGCAAAGAAGAGCGGCCCGCAGGTTCGTACACCACCTATCTCTTCGACAAAGGTCTCGATAAGATACTGAAGAAGTTTGGCGAGGAAGCGGCCGAGACGATCATCGCGGCGAAGAACGAGGACCAGCAACAACTCGTTGCGGAAACAGCGGACCTGCTTTATCACTTGCTCGTGTTGCTCGTAGAACGCGACGTAAACCTCGACGCGGTGCGCGACGAGTTGGCCCAACGCCGTAAGCCCGACACCGGAGGCGCTCGTGCTCCCGAGTGAAAACGAACTCAGCGAACTGCTCCAATTCGCCGTCACGCTGGCGCGTGGCGCGGGGGACATATCGCTGCGCTACTTTCGCAAACAACCGGAGACGAGCCGAAAAGCCGACGGCAGCTACGTCACCATCGCTGACCGCGAAGCCGAAGACTACCTGCGCCGACAAATCGCGGAACGTTTTCCAGACGACGGTGTCTTAGGCGAAGAACACGGCGAGCACACGGGACGCTCTGGCCGCCGCTGGATCGTCGATCCGATAGACGGCACGTTTGCCTTCGTCCACGGCGTTCCGCTTTACGGCGTGTTGGTAGCTCTCGAAATCGACAATCAACCGACGATCGGTGTGGTGCACATGCCGGCGTTGAACGAGACTGTTGCTGCCGCAACCGGCGCGGGCTGTTTCTTCAACGGCGAGCCCGCGCAGGTATCCAACACGCGCTCGCTCGCGGACGCGTTGTTATTATGCACGAACTTCCACGAATGCGCGCGCCGCGGATTCAAAAACGCCGCCGAGCTGCTGCAACAACGCGCGCGTTCGTGCCGCACGTGGGGCGATTGTTACGGCTACGTGCTCGTTGCCACCGGACGCGCCGACGTGATGCTCGATCCGGTGATGAACCTGTGGGACTGCGCGCCGCTGCTGCCGATCCTCGAAGAAGCCGGCGGCACGTTTACCGATTGGAACGGCGTCGGCACGATCGACGGCGGCAACGCGATCGCCACGAACGGACTCTTGTTCGATGAAGTCATGGCCTTGGTGAGAGACAAAGATGCAGGTGATCCCGGCGATTGATCTGAAGAACGGAAACTGCGTGCGTTTGACGCAGGGACGTAAGTCGGACGTGACGGTCTACGACGAGAATCCCGTCGCCGTCGCGCAGAGTTTCGCAAACGCGGGCGCGCGCATGATTCACGTCGTCGATCTCGACGGCGCGTTTCAGGGTGGCGAGTCGCGCAATCGCGAGGTGTTGGCGAAGATCGTCGAAGCCGTCGACGTGCCGATCGAATTCGGCGGTGGTATTCGTTCGCGTGAGGAAGTGCAGCACTTGTGCGACCTCGGTGTTGCGCGCGTGGTGCTGGGAACTGTCGCCGCCGAGTCGCCCGCGCACTTGCGCGAATTTGTGAACCGCTTTTCGTCGCAGATCTGTGTAGGTATCGACGCGCGCGACGGTCACGTGATGACGCGCGGTTGGGAAACAGCGACGCACGTGACAGCGACTGAATTCGCGCGCGTGGTGGCGAGTTGCGGCGTCGAGCGGATCGTCTACACCGATATCGCGCGCGACGGCATGTTGACTGGACCAAACGTCGAACAGACGCTCGCGGTGGTGCGTGCGGCCAACGTTCACGTCACCGCGTCAGGTGGTGTGTCGAGTCTCGACGATATCAAACGGCTGCGCGAGGTGGGCGAACCGCTGCTCGACAGTGTTATTGTTGGCAAAGCCCTGTACGAAGGAAAATTCAAACTCGAAGAAGCGTTGCGAATCGCTGAGTAAACATGAGTGAAAAGATTTTTGCTGACGGAGTGTTGCAGGGGCGCGTCGCGTTTGTGACGGGTGGTGGCACGGGGATCACAGGCGGCGTGGCGCGTGCGTTTGCGGAAGCGGGTGCGCGCGTCGCGCTCGTGAGTCGCAAGCTCGAGCATCTCGAACCCGCCGCGCAATACATCAACGAGAACGGCGGTGAAGCGATTGCTGTTGTGGCTGATGTGCGTGACGCTGCGCAGGTGGAGAGTGCGATCGCGAAAACGGTCGAACAGTTTGGCCGGATCGATATCGTGGTGAATGGCGCAGCGGGGAATTTTCTTTGTGCGGCGGAGGAGTTGTCGCCGAACGGATTCGGCACTGTGGTCGATATCGATTTGAAGGGGACGTTCAACGTGTGTCGCGCGGCGTTTGCGCAACTGAAGGAGCATCGCGGGCAGATACTGAACATCAGCGCGACGTTGCATTATCTCGGCACGCCGATGCAACTTCACGTTTCGGCGGCGAAGGCGGGGGTGGATGCGTTGACGCGGAACCTGGCGGTTGAGTGGGGGCGTCACGGGATTCGCGTGAATGCGATCGCGCCCGGGCCGATTGAAGATACGGAAGGGATGAAGCGGCTGGTGCCCGAGCCGGTGAAGGAACGTCTGAAGAAGAACATTCCGCTTGGGCGTTTCGGGCGCATTGCGGATATCGAAAAGGCGGCAGTGTTTATTTGTTCGGACGCGGGGAGTTTTATTAATGGCGTCGTGCTTGTTGTGGACGGCGGCCACTGGTTATCGTCGAACCGCCCGCTGTGAACGTGTGCTAGTCGAGAGCGCCGAAGGCGCGGTCAGAAGGTAGCCAGGGGCGCGCGAAGCGCAAGCCCCTGGATCAATTGAAAGAACCGAACGAGCCCCGAAGGGGCGACAGACACTCTCAAACTCAAAATGCTCGATCTACAACCCTCATCTTTCGAAGCCTTCGAACGTGAAGCACGCCAGGGAAACGTGGTCCCGGTGGTGCGAAGCGTCCTCGGCGATCTGCACACACCCGTCGGCGCCTTCATGCGTATCGCCGGAAACTCGCGCTACGCATTCCTGCTCGAGTCGGTCGAAGGCGGCGAGCGTATCGCGCGCTATTCATTCCTCGGCGCCGAACCCGAGTTCGTCGTCCGCGGCAAAGGCTTCCAAACGTATGTCGAACGCAACGGCGAAATAGAAACGTTTCCGATCTTCGCCACCGAGTGGGTCCGCGACTACTTTCGCCAACGCAAACTCGCGCGCCGTCCGGGTCTCGTCCCGTTCGCCGGCGGCGCTGTCGGTTACGTCGGTTACGACGCAGCGCAATGGTTTGAACCCGCGCTCCGCAGCGACGAAACGCAACCGCTCGATGGTCCAACCGATGCGCTGTGGATGTTCTACCGCACGGTGATCGCTTTCGATCGCGTCAAACAACGGCTCGAGATCGTTTCGATCGTGCTGACCGAAGAGGCGCAAGGCAGCCATCAACGTTTGCAACAACTCTACGACGACGCCGTCGCGCGCACACTCGCTATCGAGAAAATGATCTTCGAAGGCGACGCGCCGCCGACGCGGCCGCCGATCCGCAGCGACGTTTCGAAGAGCATCTCGTTGCAGTCGAATTGGCCGCGGCTCGAATTTGAAGAAGGTGTGCGCCGCGTGAAGGAGTACATCGCTGCGGGCGATTGTTATCAGGTCGTGCTGTCGCAGCGCTTCTCGGCGCAGTTCAACGGCGAGGCGTTGCAGATCTATCGCGCGCTGCGCGCCATCAATCCGTCGCCGTACATGTTCTTCCTGCGCGCGGGCGAAGAGACCGTGATCGGCGCCTCGCCCGAGATGCTGGTGCGTTGTCACGGACAACGTCTCGACTACCGTCCGATTGCGGGCACGCGCAAACGCGGCGCGACCGAGACCGAAGACTGGATGTTGAGCGAGGATTTGAAGACGGACGAGAAAGAAGTCGCGGAACACATGATGCTCGTCGATCTCGGTCGCAACGATCTCGGGCGCGTTTCGGATTACGGTTCGGTGAAGGTCGAGAACTTGATGACCGTCGAGAAGTATTCGCACGTGCAGCATCTTGAAACGACGTTGCGCTCGCGGCTTCGTGATGGGTTGGATCGCTTCGACGCGCTCGCGTCGTGTTTTCCGGCCGGGACCGTGACCGGCGCGCCGAAGATTCGTGCGATGGAGATCATTCGCGAGCTCGAACCCGACCGTCGCGGCATCTACGCCGGCTCAGTTTTATACCTCGACTATGCGGACAATCTGGACTCGTGCATCGCGATTCGCACGATAGTGCTGCGCGACGGACAGGCGTCGGTACAAGCAGGCGCGGGTGTCGTCGCCGACTCGATCCCCGAACACGAATACGCGGAAACAGTGAACAAAGCACGCGCGTTATTCCGCGCGATCGAAATGGCGGAAAGAGGGTTGTAAGCACACGAGTGAGGGCTGTGAGTAGATGACTTACGTTCTACAACTTCTTATTGGTTTTTCTTTTATCGGCTTTTTATTTGTGGCCCAAGAGCCGCCGAAAAAAGTCAACTCGCGCATCACAGCGGAAGCTGCCGCCGATCCATTCGACAGCGCTTCAGTCGAAACAATGTCCGCGCAATGCGTAACGCTCGAAACAGAACTCGGCCCGATCGAGATTGCTATGTTGCCGCAAAACGCGCCTGAAGCTGTACGCAACTTCCTCAACCTCTCAGCCACCGGCGCATTCGACACCACGACGTTCAGCCGCGTACTGAAAGGCTTCGTGATCCAGGGCGGCAACCTGCAAACGAGCGAGAAGTGGAACGCGGATCTCGCCCGACGAATGACGCACAAATTGCCCGACGAACCAGGCCTCGTCAAACACGTCCGCGGCATCGTATCGATGGCCCGCACCGACGAACCCAACAGCGCCACCACGCATTTCTTCATTCTCGTCGGGCCGGCGCCGCACCTCGACAGCAAGTTCGCCGCGTTTGGCCAGGTGACGAAAGGAATGGAAGTGGTCGACGCGATCAACCAGGCGCCCGGCGAAGGCGAAAAGCCAAACAAGCCGGTGAAGATCAATCGAGCAGTAGTCGCGCCATGCAAAAAATAGTTCTGTTTTGCATCATCATCATCATCATCACTAGCTTGCTGCTCTGCGGCGGCTGCGCGACGCTTCCCGGTTCGCGCGAGGCCGCGCCTGAGTCAGCGCAGCGCTTACTGAAACTGCGCGGCTACAATTTCGACGAGAAGAATTTCTTTGCCGCCGGACAGGCGCGCGACATCATGGCGCTCAATGCGTTTCTCGACGCGGGCATTAATCCGAATGCGCAGGACGCCGACGGTCGCACCGTTTTGATCGCCGCCGCGGCGCACGGCGATCTCGACGTGGTCCATACGCTGCTCTTGCGCGGTGTGGATCTCAACGTCAAAGACAGACGTGGCTACACGGCGCTCAGTCATGCGACCGAGGCGATGTATGAAGACGTGGTGGACGCGCTATTGAGTTATCCCGATCTCGATCCCAACGCGCGCGGGCTGAACTCGAGACCAGCACTGCTCGCTTACGTCTGGCGCGACAATCCTGAGCGCGTTGACAAACTGCTGGCCCATGGCGCGGACGTGAACGCAGCGGACGCGGACGGCGACACCGCGCTGCACGGCGCGGCCCAAACCGGCAACACGGAAATCATGAAACGCCTGCTCGATAAAGGCGCGGACCCGAACGCGAAGAACAAAGAAGGCGGCACGCCGTTGATGTGGGCCGCGGTTTACGGCCACCAGGATGCGGCGCAACTGTTGTTGAGTCGCGGCGCCGATGCTTCGTTGAAAGACAACGACGGTGTCACCGCCGCCGAATGGGCCGCGCGCAACAAGCGCGAAAACGTCGTCCTGCTTTTGCGAGGTAAGCGCTGATGCTGCTCGTCATCGACAACTACGATTCGTTTACTTACAACCTCGTGCAGTATCTCGGCGAACTGGGCGAGACGGTGGAAGTGCGGCGCAACGATCAGGTCACGGTCCAGCAGATCGAATCCGAACTGAAGCCGGAGCGCATCGTGATCTCACCTGGACCAGGCACGCCCGACACAGCGGGAGTCACGCTTAACGTAATCGAGCGCTTTGCGGGACGCGTGCCGTTGCTCGGTGTTTGTCTCGGGCATCAGGCGATCGGGCAGGCGTTTGGCGGACGCGTGATTCGCGCGCCGGAGCTGATGCACGGCAAGTCGTCGGAAGTGATTCACGACGGCAAGACGATCTTTGCCGGGCTGACTGATAAGTTCCAGGCGGGTCGTTATCACTCATTGATTGTAGAGAAAGAATCGCTGCCGAAGTCGCTGGAAATCTCGGCGCACACGGCTGACGACGTAATCATGGGCTTGCGTCATCGCGAGCTCAAAGTGGAAGGCGTTCAGTTTCATCCCGAATCGATCCTGACCGCGGACGGCAAACAACTACTCGCGAATTTTCTTAAACTGTAAGTCCTCACTATCGCATGTCACATCGCTTGCCTGAATTCATTGCGCGGTTGGTTCGTCGCGAAGATCTGAGTCGCGACGGGGCGGAGCAACTGCTCGAGTCGTTGCTCGATGCGGAAGCAACCGACGCACAGATCGCGGCGGCGCTCGTGGCGCTGGCCGCGAAAGGCGAAACAGTTGAAGAGTTGACGGGCATGGCTGCGGGGCTGCGTTCGCGTGTGTCTCGTATCGAAGCCCGGCATTCGTGTTTCATCGACACGGCGGGCACGGGCTCGAGTCGCGCGAAGACTTTCAACATCTCGACCGCGGCGGCGTTCGTGATCGCGGGCGCGGGCTTGCCGGTCGCGAAGCATGGCAATCGCGCAGCAAGCAGCAAGTCGGGCAGTGCGGACCTGTTGACGGCTTTGGGTGTGAACGTCTCGGCGATTCCGTCGGTGTCGGAGAAGGCGCTCGACGAGATCGGCATGTGCTTCATGTTCGCGCCGCTGTATCACGGCGCGACCGCGCGCGTAGCTGGGATTCGCCGCCAACTCGGAATTCACACGACTTTCAATCTGCTTGGGCCGTTGAGCAATCCCGCGGGCGCGCCGCGCCAGATCGTCGGCGTGTGGCGGCAGGATCTCGCGGAGCGTTTGGCGCGAGTGTTGGTGGCGCTCGGCACGGAGCACGCATGGGTGGTCCATGGTGAAGACGGTTTGGACGAGATCACGCTGGCAGGCCGGACGCACGTGGCGGAAGCGCGTGAGGGCGAAGTGCGAACGTTTGAAATTACGCCCGAAGATTTTGGTTTCAACGTTGGTGTGTTGGACCACTTGCGCGGTGGAGACGCGGCAGCAAATGCGGTGATCGTGCGGGCGGTGTTGTCTGGTCAGCGTCGCGACGAAGCGCGTGCGCTCGTGATCATGAATGCGGCTGCGGCGTTGTTGCTCGGCGGCGTGGCAAATGATCTGCGTGATGGCGCGAAGCAGGCGGCGGAGGCGATCGATAGCGGCGCGGCGTTAAGCAAGCTGGAACGTTTGGTTGAGGCAACGAATTAGTCGGTTATGAACATTCTGGAGCAGATCATTGCGAAGAAGCGCGCGCGCCTCGAAGAGTCAAAGCGGCGAGTTCCGACGGAGCAAGTGCTGCCACGAGCTTTCGAGGTGCGGCAGCAGTCGCGGCGCCATGCGTTCCGGGCCGCGTTCCAGCGTGACGGAATCAACATCATCGCGGAGTTCAAACGTCGTTCGCCATCGAAAGGGATCATTCGTCCCGATGCTGACTTGCAATCGATCGTGCGCAGTTATGAAGCAGGCGGCGCGGTCGCGCTTTCCGTGTTGACTGAAGAAGATTATTTCGACGGCTCGTTAGACGACTTGCGCGCAGCCACGAAAGCTGTTGCGCTGCCGGTTTTGCGCAAGGACTTTGTGTTTCATCAGTACCAGATACATGAGGCAGCAGCGGCGGGTGCGGACGCGGTGCTTTTGATCGCCGCCGCCTTGGACGATGCGAAGCTCCTGGTGTTGCGACGGGTGGTGGAAGACGTGTTGGGGATGGACGCGCTGGTGGAGGTGCACAACGAGGAAGAGATGAAGCGGGCCGCGCAGTGCGGTGCGAAATTGATTGGGGTGAATAATCGAGACTTGCGGACGTTTGAAGTTTCGCTCGAGACGTCGTTGCGGTTGGCGCCGCTCGCGCCGCGCGAGGCGGTGTTGGTGAGTGAGAGTGGACTGAACAACGCATCCGATTTGCGACAGTTAAGGGAACAGGGATTTCACGGATTTTTGATTGGTGAGTCGTTGATGCGCGCTGCGGAGCCGGAACAGGCGCTGCGGGATTTAAGATCATGACCGTGGAAAGATCATGACGCTGGTAAAGATTTGTGGCATTACGAACCTTGACGACGCGCTTGCGGCGGCCGACGCGGGCGCTGATCTTTTAGGCTTTAATTTTTGGTCGCGCAGCCCGCGCTACATTTCACCGGCAAACGCACGCGAGATAACCATTCAACTTCCGTCTTCGATCTTGAAAGTGGGCGTATTTGTGAACGAGAAGCTCCAATCCCTCCTAACGATCGCTAGCGAAGCCAATCTAACTGCCGTACAGCTTCACGGCGACGAGTCTCCCGACTACTGCAGCCAGCTCAAACAGATGTTCGTTATCAAAGCCTTCGGCGCACAAGACGACCTGGACCTGAAAGCTTACGCGGTTGACGCGATCATGCTGGACACGAAAGACAACCTCTTGCGCGGCGGCACGGGTCGAGTGTTCGACTGGTCCATCGCGCAACGCGCAAATAGTTCAAGTGCGAACAGTTCAATTCCAAAACTTTTCCTGGCCGGAGGTCTTTCACCGGAAAACGTCGCGGAAGCGATCGCGACGGTGAAGCCTTACGCTGTCGATGCGTGCAGCTCTTTGGAAGAAACGCCCGGAAAAAAGAACCACGCGCGCATGCGCGCGTTCGTAAATGCGGTGCGCAGCGTCGCGCTTGACGCTGACTGACAGTCGTGGAGTATCCTAAACATTGCCCCAAGATGTGAAAGCCCTGAAAGAACCTCCCTTGACCAGTTTGTTCGATGCATCGACCTCTACAGGTCTGACTATGAGCGCGCGCGCTGAAAAACGAAATCTCGCTAAACCAAACGACCGTTCGCGCGGGCGCGTGCTGCTGATCGCCGACGACGATCAATCGCGCTTTGTCGAAGCTGTGACTGCCTGCGGCATCAACGTCGTCGGCGTTGCCAACGGCGCTGCCGCGCTCATCTCTTTGCAACGATCGCGCCCGCATCTCGTGGTGGCGAATCCGCTGGCGCGCAATTTACGAATCAGAGAACTCGCGCGCATGTTGGCCCAGTCTGACGAAGGCATTCCGCTCGTACTCGCGGGTCCGCAAAGATCCACCGTCGAGATGCGGCACGCCGCGATGCTCGAAGGCGCATTTGATTATTTCGAGTTGCCGCCGGAGTTTGAGCTGTTGCTCGAACGAACGCAGCAGTTGGTGGCGCTGCGGCAGAAGATCGATCGACTGCGTGCGGATGCGGACCTCGATTTCTTGACGGGTCTCGCGAACCGTCGTCGTTTTCGTGTCGCGCTCGCGCGTGAAGTGGAACGGTGGCGGCGTTATCGCGTGCCGTGTGCGTTGTTGATGCTCGACATCGATTACCTGAAGAAGATCAACGATCAGTTCGGCCATCCTGCGGGCGATGCCGTGATCCGGCAGATCGCGCAGACATTGAAGGACGTTTCGCGCGACAACGACACGGCCGCGCGTCTCGGTGGCGAGGAGTTTGCGCTGCTGCTGGCGGGTGTTGATTTGCAACGCGCAGCCGCGGCGGCGGAACGTTTGCGCACGGTGTTGAGTGGCAGACGCGTTGATGGTGTCGGCACGGTAACCGTGAGTATCGGTGTCGCGAGTTGTCCTGAGAACGCAACTTCGGAGCGGACGTTATACTCCGCCGGCGACAGCGCGCTTTACGTGTCGAAGAACTCCGGCCGCGATCGCGTCTCCGTCGCGCCGCCGCTACAGGAAAAATTACCGGGCGTTTAGTTTTTAAACATGCAACCTGATTCACTTGGACATTGGGGCAAATACGGCGGGCGCTTCGTTCCCGAAACGCTGATGGCGCCGCTCGAGGAGTTGACTGACGCGTACCTCGCGAGCCGCGACGACACATCGTTTCAGCAGGAGCTGCAGGAGCTGCTGCAAAATTTTGCGGGACGTCCGACGCCGCTCTTTCACGCCGCGCGGCTCACAGAGCACAGCGGCGGCGCGAAGATCTACCTCAAACGCGAAGATCTGCTGCACACCGGCGCGCACAAAATCAACAACACGGTGGGTCAGGTGCTGCTTGCGCGCCGCATGAACAAGCAACGCATCGTCGCTGAGACGGGCGCGGGCCAGCACGGCGTCGCCACCGCAACCGTGTGTGCGTTGTTTGGTCTCGACTGTGTGGTCTACATGGGCGCGGAAGACATGCGACGCCAGGCGTTGAATGTTTTTCGCATGCAGTTGCTCGGCGCGGAAGTGCGCGAAGTGAACGCCGGTTCGCGTACGCTGAAAGACGCGATCAACGAAGCGTTGCGCGATTGGGTGACCAACGTTGCCGACACCTATTACCTCCTCGGCAGCGCGCTTGGACCACATCCGTATCCCCTCATGGTGCGCGATTTTCAAAGCGTCATCGGCCGCGAAGCGCGCGCACAGATCCTGGAACAGGAAGGCCGGCTGCCTGATGTGCTCGTCGCCTGCGTCGGTGGTGGCTCGAACTCGATCGGCTTGTTTCATCCGTTCCTGAACGACGAGAACGTGCGGATGATCGGTGTCGAAGCGGGCGGCAGCGGCGACGAGTTGGGCCAACACGCAGCGCGCTTCAACGCTGCGGGCGGCGGCCGTCCCGGTGTGTTGCAGGGCACGATGAGTTACGTGTTGCAGGACGCGAACGGCCAAGTCGCGGAGACGCATTCAGTCTCGGCCGGACTTGATTATCCGTCGATTGGACCGGAGCACGCGTTTCTGCACGACTCGGGGCGCGTTGAGTATGGTTCGGTCAGCGATGCGGAAGCGTTGTCGGCGTTTCAACTGCTCTCGCAACTCGAAGGGATCATTCCGGCGCTGGAATCGTCGCACGCGGTGGCCCACGCGATCAAAGTCGCGCGCGAGCTGCGGCCTGACGACCTCATGATCGTGAACCTTTCCGGACGCGGCGATAAGGACATAAATTCCGTGCGCGAACAGTTGGAGTCGTAAACGTTTGGGACGCATCGAAGAGGCTTTCAACGATTTAGAGCGGCGGGGCGCGAAGGGCTTTATTCCGTTCATCACAGCGGGCGATCCCGATCTCACTACTACGGGCGAACTGCTCGTTCAACTCTCAGAAGCGGGCGCGACGGTGATCGAGCTCGGCGTGCCGTTTAGCGATCCGATGGCTGACGGCCCGGTGATCCAGCGGGCGTCGGAACGCGCTCTCAAAAACAACGTCAGTCTGCAACAGGTGCTCGATCTCGTCAGAGAAACTCATAAAAATATCCAAACCCCGATCATTCTCTTCACTTACTTCAATCCACTGCTTCAATTTGGGCTCGCGCGCGTCGCCGAGGAAGCTCAGGCGGCGGGAATTGATGGTGTGTTGGTGACAGATCTGAGTCCCGAAGAAGCGGGCGATTTTGAAAGTGAGTTGCGCGCGCACGACCTCGACATGATTTTTCTGGTCGCGCCCACCTCGACCGACGCACGTTTGAAACTCGTGGCCCAACATGCGCGCGGCTTCATCTACGCCGTGTCGCGCGCCGGCGTCACAGGCGCGCGCGCGAGCGTCAGCGCGGAAGCAGAAAAGCTCGTCAATCGCATGCGCAAGTTTTCCCCATTGCCGATCGCGGTCGGCTTTGGTATTTCGACCGCAGAACAGGTTAAGGACGTGCAGCGTTACGCCGATGCTGTGGTAATTGGATCGGCCATTGTGTCTGAAATAGAGCGACTGCAAGGAGTGACCCCGGACTTGGCCAAACGAATCGGCCAGTTCGTAAAACAACTCAGTGATTGAACACGGCACACCAGTTCTCATCGTCTTGCACACTCCGCGCGAGAAATATTGGGGCATACTCGACGAAATCAGCGCTGCTGGAGTATTCTTGCGCGGACTCGACTTGAACGCGTTTGACGAATGGATTCGCGCGGTGATTCACGACGAGCCATTCATCGGTTTAGGCGCGCTGTTCTTTCCGCTGTGGCGCGTCGAACGCGTAGCGAAAGACGAATCAGTTGGTGGTGTGATGTCGTTGCGCGAGCAAGCCGAGCAACGGACGGGTTTGACTCTTGATGAATTGCTCAGAGCTGATGATGGTCCATTGGCGTGAGGGTCTCGAACTTGTCTTTTGAGCGCGCGTCCTCACGAGTTAACGTCGCGGAGAGGGCTGCGGCGGCGCGCGGTAAGTCGTATTTCCGAAACCTCACCCTCTGGAAAAAGTTACTGTTGCAAGCGTGAAACACTGTTCCATTCTCGCTTTTGTTGTGCTATGCTTGCCGCTCACACCGGCGAGCTTTTGGCCGACACAATCTGCGAGAAGAGGAGCGGAAGAAAGAGATGTATGCCATGGCTGATGACCGGATGACTGGAGATCGCGGCAGGGCAGTGGAAGCCGCGTTGGCGAATATTGAAAAGAAGTTTGGCAAGGGCTCGATCATGCGCCTCGGCGAGCGCGACGTTTCCGACATCCCTGCTATCTCAACTACCTCACTCAGTCTCGACGCGGCGATTGGCGTGGGCGGCGTGCCGCGCGGCCGTATCGTCGAGATCTACGGGCCGGAGAGTTCGGGCAAAACCACGCTCGCGCTGCACATTGTGGCCGAAGCGCAGAAAGCCGGTGGTGTCGCGGCTTACATTGACGCCGAACACGCGATGGATGCCGACTATGCCGGAAAACTCGGCGTCGACATCGACCAGCTACTCATTTCGCAACCCGACTCAGGCGAGCAGGCGCTCGAGATCGCGGAGGCGCTCGTTAGATCGAACGGCGTCGACGTGATCGTGGTCGATTCGGTGGCGGCGCTCGTGCCGCGCGCCGAGCTTGACGGTGAAATGGGCGACTCGTTGCCCGGTTTGCAGGCGCGCTTGATGTCGCAGGCGCTGCGCAAGCTCACGGCGATCGTTGCGCAGTCCAATACCTGTTTCATTTTCATCAACCAGATTCGCGAGAAGATCGGTGTGATGTTTGGTAACCCAGAGACGACGACCGGCGGCCGCGCGTTGAAGTTTTACTCGTCGCTGCGGCTCGACATTCGTCGCATCGGTGCGATCAAGGACGGCGATCGCGTGGTCGGCAATCGCACGAAAGTGAAAGTGGCGAAGAACAAGGTGGCGCCGCCGTTTCGCGAGTGTGAGTTTGATATCATGTACGGTGAGGGTATTTCGCGTGAAGGCGACTTGCTCGATCTCGCCGTGACCAATCGCGCGGTCGAGAAGAGTGGCGCCTGGTTTTCCTTCAAGGGCGAACGGCTTGGTCAGGGTCGTGAGAACGCGAAAACGGCCTTGCGAGAAAATCCGGACGTGTTGAAGCGAATCGAAAAAGAAGTGAAAGTGAAGCTCGGAATTCCAGTTCGCGAAGAGGCTGAGCCTGCGAATACGAAAGCCGCCTCGGCCGCGGACAAGAAGTAAGTTTGGCCTAAACAATTGAGCGCTCGGCGAGGATGATTTATGCTCGCCGAGCGTTCTCTTGTGTTTGTTTGGTCTATGTCTTCGATCCTCATTAAAAACGGCACGCTCGTCACCATGGATGCGTCGCACCGCATCATTCGTGGTGACCTTCTGATCGCGCATGGGCGTATCGCGGCGCTGGGGAATACGGACCAGATCGCTGATGTGGTTATCGATGCGAGTGGTTGTGCTGTCATTCCCGGTTTTGTACAGACGCATATTCACCTTTGCCAGACTCTCTTTCGCGGCGCGGCTGATGATCTCGCGCTGATCGACTGGTTGAAGAAACGTGTGTGGCCCATGGAAGCGGCGCACTCGGCTGCGTCGATCGCCGCTTCGGCGCGGCTCGGAATTGCGGAGCTCATCAAAGGCGGCACGACGTGCGCGTTGACAATGGAGACCGTGAATCACACGGGCGAGGTCTTCAAAGTCGTCGAAGAGACTGGTTTTCGCGCCACTGTCGGGAAGTGCATGATGGATAAAGGCGACGAAGTGCCGGCGACGTTGCAGGAGCAGACGTCTGCGTCGATCGACGCTTCGCTGGCGCTGCTCGAAGAGTGGCACGGGCGCGCCGATGGTCGCATTCGTTATTGTTTCGCGCCGCGGTTTGCGGTTAGTTGCACGCGCGAGCTACTCGCGAAGGTCGCGGAACTCGCACGCGCGCGCGGCGTGATGATTCACACCCATGCGTCGGAGAATCGGACTGAGTGTGCGTTGGTGGAAGCCGAGACGGGGTTGCGGAATATCGCTTATCTCGATAGCGTCGGCGTCTCGGGCCGGCACGTTGCGTTGGCCCACTGCGTTCATCTGAGTAACGACGAGATTCGCATTCTGAAGACGACTGGTACGAATGTGGTCCACTGTCCGTCGTCGAATTTGAAGCTCGGGTCGGGTATCGCGCCGGTGGTGCAACTGTTGGACGACGGCGTGTCGGTTTCGCTCGGTGCGGACGGAGCGGCGTGCAACAACCGGCTCGACATGTTTACGGAGATGCGGACCGCGGCGTTGTTGCAGAAGGCGCTGCACGGGCCGGAAGTTTTGGCGGCGAGCCGTGTGTTGCGCATGGCGACGATTGATGGTGCGCGGGCGCTGGGTCTTGAGTCTGAGATCGGAAGCGTTGAGGTCGGGAAGCATGCCGATGTCGCGGTGGTTGAGCTGAATCGGTTGCATACATCGCCAGAGGCTGATGTAGTGTCGTCGCTGGTTTATGCGGCGGAAGCGTCGGACGTGCGCAGTGTCGTGATCGATGGGCGGCTTGTGATGCAGGATCGGGAGCTTCTGACGGTTGATGAAAGTGATGTCGTAGCCGAGGCCAACACGCAGGCGGAAACGCTCATGCTTCAGGCCGGTCTGGCCAGGGATTAACGCTAATTTCGTTTAAAAATGGCTGTGCCAGCTCGAAGGTAGCGACTGCGGGGGGCGCGATCGGCGGCCGAGCTGGCACTGGCGGGCACTATCAATTTTGAATTGGATGGCGTCTTTAATGACTTAGCTGACGTTTGGGCGTCAACCCCACCCGCAACGTCCCGAATTATACACCCCGATAGGATTCAGTCAACGACTTTTTGTGACGAATCCGACAAAAACCTCGAAGCAGAATTGTAACGACTTCTAGCGACACCATCCGATTGCTTCATTATGAGACTCATCTACTGAACATGAGACTCATTTACTGAGAACGATCGCCGCAAAGTTGACAGCCATTTACCTCCGTTCCTATACTACGCGGTCTTTTTCACACCATCTGGCCAGGTAGCTCAGTTGGTAGAGCGCGGCCCTGAAAAGGCCGGCGTCGGCGGTTCGATTCCGTCCCTGGCCACCACTTCAAAACAGCTTACAGACTAACTGGGTTGTCGCTTATACCCAACCGTACTTAAATCCCGGTTCGGGGCCGAGTGAGTAGGTGAACTCGCACTATTGCCGGCAAGTAAGCGTTATCGAGAATCATGTATGGGTTCTCGGCCGTTAACTCGAGTACTCGACCAAGACTTATCCGCACTCGCTCATTAACTTCATCACACAGCACGAACTCTTTACGCGGATCATAGAGACAGGCCTCGACGGTTATCTGCTCGGGGATGAAGATGCCGCCCTGGCGCAACTGCGGCGCGAGATTCAAGGTGATAGCCGCTTGCGGTTCTTTCTCCAGCGATCTTTGCATTGTCTCGGTGATGATTATATGAGGGGCACGCGGGTGGACGTATGAAGCGGCGTCCGCCTGGACGTACTCACGCACATAATCTCTCAGTCCCAGAGTTTCAAAAATGCGCGCGGCAGACTCCAGCGAACGACTGTGTATGTCGAGCAGTGTGAACTGAACCTCGCCGGCGCTGAATTGCGTGGCCAAAGGAGTGGCCAAAGTAGCGAAAGGCCCGCACCCGGCATATAGAACGTCGATCGTTTCGTTAGGAAACCGCTTTTGCGCCTCAATCACCGCGCCATATACGCCTCTCAAGAATTTAGCGGTCCTCGCACAATCCAATACACACGTGGCAGCATCCGCCGGAGAGAGGGCTTTTCCGTTTGGAAGCAGCGTACTCTGTGAATCAACGGGATCACTCAAGCCATCTACGCCGCTGAGTTTCGAGAAGATGGAGTGCAGTCGTATCGTAGCTTCCGCGAGCCGTTTCTGGTCGTCTGTCCGAAGTAACTCTTCGGTGAGTTGTTTCAACTGATGGAGACAGCTTTGCGTGATATGCACCACCTGTAAAATATATTTCGAGTCGACAATATAGTGTAGGTGTGGTAAACATGACCTCCCCAATCATGATTGTAGCCACGATCGACAAACTGTTGGCCAATGAAAAGCGCACCTTCTATTGGCTGGCGAAGGAGACGGGTGTCAGTCATACAACGTTGTGGCGGCTGAAAAAGGGTAAGGCAGTGGGCATCAATTTCGAAACGCTCGAAAAAATCTGTCGCGCTCTCAGATGCCAGCCCGGCGATGTTTTGCTTCTCACAAATAGAAAACTTCTCCCGAAAAGTTCCAAGAAAACCGTGCGGAAGTCCTGATCGAAGCGGACTTGAACTCAGGGCGGTTGCCAGGGATACAAAGCGTTTTGTTGAAGGTGCGGCTAAGCTTTTTCACGTCATAGCGGCAGCACAGGAACAGGAAGCATGAGAATTTTACTTTATAACCCAGACAACGGAGTGACAAGGAATTTCATGCCGCACCTGTGGATGTTTCTGCTCAAGTCACTCACTCCGCCCGAGCACGAAGTGTTACTGATCGACGGCAACGCGAAACCGATGAACGAGCAGCAACTCGTTCGCTTCGCTCGAAGGGAACGTATCGATCTAGTCGGCATCGGCGCCATGACGCGAATGATCGCCCGGGCTTATTCCTTTGCCGATGCGCTTCGTACGGCCGGTATTCCCGTAGTGATGGGTGGTCCACATGTGACCGAGATACCCGACGAAGCGCTCGGTCGTGATGGTGGGCCGCGACATGCTGACGCAGTGGCGCTCGGTGAAGCCGATGAAACATGGCCGAGGATCGTTGCTGATGCTGCGCGCGGCCAGTTGAAAGAAATCTACGCCCCGGTTGACGACGCTGGCAAAGAACGAAAGCCGAGCCTCAAGCCGTACCCGGTAATTCCGTGGGACAAGATCGAACTCGAGCAGTTCAATCTGATCCCCAAAATGCTTCGCAGTCTCACTGAGCGACATGGCGCCGGATGGAAACACTTGAACATGATACCGATCGAATCGGGCCGCGGTTGTCCGTATGGTTGCGAGTTTTGCACGGTAACAGGTTTCTTCGGCGATTCGATCCGCTTTAGAAGTAATGAAAGCGTCGTCAACGAACTACTGCTGTTGAAGCAGCGCGCCCGCAGTGAACGCGGACAAATCATCGTGTTCTTCATCGATGATAATTTTGCGATCAATAAAAACCGCACCAAGTCACTACTCCGAGACATCATCGCCGCCGACGCGCAGTTACCCTGGACCGCGCAAATCAGCGCGAACCTGCTGCGCGATGAAGAACTCGTCGACCTGATCGCAGCGTCCGGTGGCAAGTGGATTTTTATCGGGATGGAGTCGCTCGATTCCGTTAACCTGTCAGACGTAAACAAGAGTTTCAACAAGCCGGAAGAATACACGGCGGTGCTAAACCGGTTAGCGCGGCGCGATATTTACGCGATCACTTCTTTCATTCTGGGACTCGATAACGACACTCCCGGTGTCGCGGAGCGAACTCTGCAACAGATAAAGCAGTGGCCTCCGGTACTGCCGGTTTTCAGCCCGCTCACGCCGTTACCCGGCACTCCGCTTTATAAAAGATTAGAAGATGAAGGACGCTTGATCCGGCCGAAGCACTGGTTGAACTTTGCGCAATACAAAATGTCGCACCAGCCGCTGAAAATGACGATTGCCGAAGCGCACGACGAACTCGATAGAGCGTGGCGCAAGTCCTACAGTCCGCAGCGCAACGAGCAGGTGGTCGATCAACTTACGGCTGAAAGCATCGACGCGGGCGCAATGCACTTCCTGATGCGGCTGTTCTTCCGCGGCATTTACGTTCCTCAGATGACCCGGCGCGCATGGCTCAACTTGATCTTCCAAAACCGCAGATCCATCGTGAAGTTGTTTCGCAAAGGGATCGCGAAATACCGCGAGACAAGCAAGCAACAGATCCAGAAAGCCACGGCCCCGGCGATAAACTAGCCGACGACACGTCAACCGGCCAGATCCATATTCGCAATCTCCACCTGACTCTCCGGCCGGCGCTCGCGTTGTTCGCCGACGCCTTGCATCAAACGCCGGATCGGAATCGCGAGCAGCCCGAGCGCGATGCCGGAAACGATCAACGACAAAGTTGTAGCGTTGAGAAGCTGAGGCATCTGGTCCAACTTCTCCGGATCGACTCGCCCGCCGACCAGGCCGGCGATGAGGTTCCCGAGAGCGGCAGCGAGAAACCAGATCCCCATCACCTGGCCGACGTATCGGCGCGGCGAGAGCTTCGTCATCGAAGACAGACCAACCGGCGAGATACACAACTCGCCAAACGTCTGAAACAGATAACTGAACACTAGCCACAACGCCGAAACCTTAACAACGCCGCCACTACTCACCACGATGCGCGCCGCGGGTATCATTACCAGGAAACCAACACCGGTCAGCAGCAGACCAACCGAAAACTTCGTCGGGCTCGAAAGATCGCGGCCACTCCTGCCGAGACGCGTCCAAAGCCACGCGAACACCGGCGCGAAGATGATGATGAATGCCGAGTTCACTGATTGGAACCACACCGCCGGCACTTCGAAACTCCCGACCTTGCGATTCGTGAAGTCTTTCGCGAAGAGATTCAGAGAAGTGGGCGCTTGTTCGAAGGCGGACCAGAAAACCGCCGCGAACACAAACAGCACGCCGATCACCAACAGCCGCTTCTTCTCGTTACTGTCGAGACCACCGGCGACGAACAAGTAGCCGAAATAAACCACCGCGAGCGAAACGAGCACGTAAGTCAGGTAATGACCCATCACTTGGGCGTCGAGCGTTATCACATGCGCGCCCGCCAGAATTACGACGAGAGCAACGATCGTCACGCCGACTGCGACGTAAGTCTTCGCGCGAATTTGTTGGCGGCGACGGATCGCCGGATCGGGATCGAGCGAAGGATAAGCGCCAATCTCACCGAGCATCGGCTTAGCCTGCCTCGCGAACACGAGCACGCCGAAGAGCATTCCCACGCCCGCCGCGCCGAAGCCCCAGTGCCAACCGATGATCTCTCCGAGAAATCCCGTGACGAGTTGACCCGCAAACGAGCCGAGATTTATGCCCATGTAAAAGATCGAAAAGCCGGCGTCGCGTCGCGAGCCACCTTCGGGATAGAGCTCACCGACGATCGCGGAGATGTTTGGTTTCAAGAGGCCTGTGCCGAATACGATCAAGATCAGTCCGACGAAGAACGGCAGTTTCCCGTTCGCGAAAGCTGAGAAACCGATAGAGATATGGCCTGCAGCGATGAGGACAGCGCCGTAAAGAATCGCGCGCCGTAAGCCCAGCAGGCGATCCGCGAGCCAACCGCCCGGCAGTGACGAGAGATACACTGACGCCGCGTAGATGCCGACGATGGCCGACGCCTCATTGCGGTCGAAGCCGAAGCCGCGCTCGGCCAGCGCCGCCGACATGAAAAGAATCAGGAGCGGCCGGAGGCCATAGAACGAGAACCGTTCCCACATCTCGGTCAAAAAGAGAGTTCGCAAAGCCGGCGGGTGTCCCGTATTCTTCGCGACTTGCTGGTTGTCAGACTGCATAAGCACCTCCGTAGCGCTGGCCTTTCGTAAACGTGGCCACGCTAGCAGCTCGGACAAAAGCAGTATCGAAACAGTTCGGAAACTTCGCGGAAGTTCTGAAGAAATAGGGAAGAAACGCGGAAATTAGACTATTCTGTGGGCCTCATGGATCGAAAGCCTCTCAAAACCTACCTCTTCGCGCCGTTCAAACTCGATTTGGAAAAGGGCTACCTGTATCGCGAAGACGGCGAGGAGGTCGAGCTGACGGCCACGCCGAGAAAGATCCTCGAGTACATGCTGGAGAACACCAGCGAGCAGGGAGACACGCTTTTCACGAGAGACAAAATCATCGGCGGGGTCTGGGGGAATGTGGCAGTCGAGAGCGCCACGCTCGACAAGCACATCGCCGCGCTGCGTAAAGCCTTCGGCCGCGGTGAACGCGACCAGTCGGTAATCGAAACGAAGCATCGCGAAGGCTATCGCTTCAAGTTGCCGGTGCGGCGGATGTATGAAGACGCAAACACTCACGCGGTCACTGCTCCTGTAAGCGTGCACGAGACTTCACCTGCGCGGCCGTTCGCCGACACGTTTGGGTCCTGGCTACTGGGTCGTGGCGGTGGAAGTATCATGCTGCTGATCGTAGTGCTCGTCGCTGCGACTGTCGCAGCTTCAATCTTCTACCGCAGTTGTGTGGCGCTGGCGCAAACTATCGCTAGCGCCGGTCAATGCATAGTTATTTTCGTGTTGTTTCTACATGCTCTGCTGAACAGACCCGGAGAGTTGTCCTTAAACAAAAACAGAGCAGAACTCGCTGAAGCTGGGTACAACGACGTCGACGAATACGCTGCGGAAAGACCGATACTCGAGAAAGCCTTAGGTCAGTTCACGAAATGGTGGTCCGCGATGCTCTTGTCGTGGGTCGCGCTGTATCTCGTCTACGCGTGGGAAACGTGGGGCATCGAATGCTCCGCCAGCTCCAGCAGTCAGACGGCATCGATTCTCGAAGCGATTCTCAACATCGTTAACACTTCGCTCGTGATTCTCTGTTACGACGTGCTCAACAAAGAGCCGGGCCGGCGACGAAAGAGCGGATTGTTCACTGGTCCCGCGGCGATCGGTCTCGCGTTGCTGGCGGTGATTCCGTTGTTGTCCGGATTAAGAGTCCTGACTCCCGATCAAGGTCTGGCCGCGTTCACTTTGCTGACCGGACTTTACGCCGGCATTTACATGGCGCTATTCGTCGCGCGCTTGCAGAGCAAGTTTCTCGATCCCGCGCCGCTGCTGGTGGTCCTGCTCTTCTCTTACACGGCCATTCAACCGTTAGCGCTCTATATCCAAACCTCGAAGGATTGGGCCTGGGTGGTGCTCGATTACGCGCTCGTGCTCAAGTGCCTGTTGTATCTATACGTTTTCTGGTTGATACAGTCCGGCGATCTCCTGTTTTATTTTCGCGAAGCCAAACGAAACTACGACGACCGCGTCGATCAGCGGCGCCGCGCCCACCGCCGCCTCATCAACTGACCTACCGCTGCCAGTAACGTCTTATTCGCTCTCCCAACAACGGGAACGGAACGTAGTCGGCGCTGCGGCCGGCGCGGCGGAGTTCGCCCACCATGCGCATCGCGCCGTCGGCGTTGCGCGTGTGCACGAGGATGGTGGAGGCGCGCTGGAGTTCGGGGTTCGCGCAGAGCCACGCTGCGATCGCGTAACCGGTACGTTCGTCGTCGGTGGAATCGGCGTTGTAGTGTTCGGGATGGAGATCGTGGTCGAGAAAGATCGCGTCGTAAGAGCTCGCGCTCAACAAACGCTGCGCTTCCGCGACGTTGTGCGCGATGTCCACGACGTCGCCTTTGAAGTGACTCGTAAACCAACGATGCCGTCGCGTATCGTCGTCAAGCAGGAAAACTCGGATTGGATGGCGCTCGGCCCGCACGCTGCTGATGCCGAGCTTGGTGAGTAACGACTGCAACAAATTCATCTAAGTTTTGAGTGGCTCCTCTTAAAACGGGTCAGTGTTGCTGTCTCAAAGGCATTATAAGGTATCATCGCTGAGGTTAACCTTTACCACCCGAACGAACCAAATGGCGATCGACGAAGGCGCACTCCGCAAGAAGGAGAGCACAGAAGTTTGCGAAGAATGCTTCGGCACTGGAACCAAGCTGGATCCGGTGAAAGGAGCGATTCCTTGCCCCTGCCGGAGACGCGACCGCTCGCGCAAGTTGATAACCGCCGCGCGCATTCCGCGTCGCTACGAGAAGTGTACTTTTGCGAACTTCATCAGCGACCCCGGGACTTCGCAGGATCACGCGCTGTGTCACGCGCACAAATTCGCCAACGAGTACCCGGCCGTCGATCGCGGATTGCTGTTCATGGGACCAGCCGGTGTCGGCAAGACGCATCTCGCCGTCTCGATCATCCGCGACCTCATCGAAAAAGGTTTTGCGGGCCTGTTTTACGAGTTCGGTTCGCTGCTCAAAGAGATTCAGGACTCCTATAATCCCGTTTCCAAGTCGTCCGAACTGAAAGTACTGGCGCCGGTTTACCAGGCTGACGTGCTGGTGCTCGATGAATTGGGCGCGACCGTGCCCACCGAGTGGGTGCGCGACACGATGTACCAGATCATCAACAAGCGTTACAACGATAACAAGCTGACGATTTTTACCACGAACTATTCCGATAAAAACGACGAACTCCAGGAACGAATTACCAATCGCCTGCGCAGCCGGCTTTACGAAATGTGCACAAACGTGGTGATGGACGGAGAAGATTACCGCCGGCGACGCAGGCCGGACTACTGATAGATGCCCAAACGCACTGACATTCACAAGATACTTATCATCGGCTCCGGCCCCATCGTCATCGGGCAGGCGTGCGAGTTCGACTACTCCGGCACCCAGGCGTGCAAGGCGCTGCGGCAGGAGGGCTATCAGATCGTGCTGGTCAACTCGAATCCAGCCACGATCATGACCGATCCCGAGACCGCCGACATCACTTACATCGAACCACTTACTGTCGCTTCGTTAACTGAAATCATCAAGCGCGAGCGTCCCGATGCGCTGCTGCCGACAGTGGGCGGGCAAACGGCACTCAATCTCGCGATTGCGCTGTCGGATGCGGGCGTGCTCGAGGAGTACGGCGGCGAGATGATCGGCGCGAACCGCGATGCGATCCGCGTGGCCGAAGATCGACTCCTGTTCAAGCAGGCGATGGACGAAGCGGGACTCGAAATGCCGCGCGGCGGTTTCGCGAAGTCGTGGGACGAAGCGCGCGACATCGTCGCGACGACGAATTATCCCGCGATCATCCGGCCGTCGTTCACACTCGGCGGTACCGGCGGCGGCATTGCTTACAACCCGGAAGAGTTTGAAGAGATCGTGCGCGGTGGACTCGCGGCGTCGCCGATTCACGAAGTGCTGATCGAAGAATCGATACTCGGCTGGAAAGAGTTTGAGCTCGAAGTGATGCGCGACCTCGCGGATAACGTCGTCATCATCTGTTCGATCGAAAACTTCGATCCGATGGGCGTGCACACTGGTGATTCGATCACGGTTGCGCCGGCGCAAACACTGACGGATCGCGAGTATCAGTTGCTGCGCGACATGGCGATTCGCATCATTCGCAAAGTCGGCGTCGAGACGGGCGGATCGAACATTCAGTTTGGCGTGAACCCGGAGAACGGCGACGTTCGCATCATCGAGATGAATCCGCGTGTGTCGCGCTCGTCGGCGCTCGCTTCCAAAGCGACGGGTTTTCCGATCGCGAAGATCGCGGCGAAGCTCGCGGTCGGCTACACGCTCGACGAGATTCCCAACGACATCACGCGCAAGACGCCAGCTTCGTTCGAACCGACGATCGATTACGTGGTCGCGAAGATTCCCAAGTGGGACTTTGAAAAGTTTCGGGAAGCGGAAGACGTGCTGGGCACGCAGATGAAGTCGGTCGGCGAAGTGATGGCGATTGGCCGCACGTTCAAGGAAGCGCTCTTCAAAGGATTGCGCTCGCTGGAAGCAGTGAAGCCGTTGCGACTCGAAGACATCTCCGACGACGAGTTGCAACGCAAACTCGCGCGGCCCAATTCGCATCGCTTCTCTTACATCACGTATGCACTGCAACACGATTGGCCCATCTCGGAAATCTATCGACTCTCGCGCATCGATCCGTGGTTCCTAAGCCAGTTGCAGGAAGTGACGGTTATTCAGAAAGAGATCGAGGGGAAAAAGCTGGACGAGATCTCCGCGGATGAATTACGCGAGTTCAAAGAGGTGGCGCTATCCGATCGACGACTCGCTTACTTAACTGAGCGATCGGAAGATCAGGTACGCGCGCGACGCAAGGAACTCGGCATCGTGCCGGTTTACAAACGCGTCGATACGTGCGGCGCCGAGTTTGAATCGCACACGCCATATCTCTACTCGACCTACGAAACGGAAGACGAAGCCGCGCCGACGGATGCGCGCAAGATCATGATCCTCGGCTCTGGTCCCAACCGCATCGGGCAGGGAATCGAGTTTGACTACTGCTGTTGCCACGCGTCGTTTGCCCTGCACGAAGCGGGTTTCGAAACGATCATGGTCAACTGCAATCCGGAAACTGTTTCGACCGACTACGACACGTCCGATCGTCTCTACTTCGAGCCGCTCACGTTCGAAGACGTGATGAACATCGTCGACGTCGAGAAGCCCGAGGGCGTCATCGTTCAGTTTGGCGGGCAGACGCCTTTGAATCTTGCGATGCGTTTGCACAAAGCGGGTGTGAAGATCATCGGCACGTCGCCTGACTCGATTGACCTCGCTGAAGATCGCAAGCGGTTCGGCTCGTTGCTGAAAGATCTCGGCATTCCGCAGCCGGAAAACGGCATGGCCGCGTCGGTCGAAGAAGCGCATGAAGTCGCGGCGCGGATCGGTTATCCGGTGCTCGTGCGTCCGAGTTACGTGCTCGGCGGCCGCGCGATGGCGATCGTTTACGACGAAGAACAACTGGAGCAGTATGTTCGCACGGCGGTCGGCTTCACACCTGACAGGCCGGTTTTGATCGACAGGTTTCTCGAACAGGCGGCGGAGTTCGACGTCGATGCGTTGGCGGACGACAGTGCGTGCGTGATCGCGGGCATTCAGGAACACATCGAGGAAGCCGGCATTCACTCGGGCGATTCGTCGTGCGTGTTGCCGCCGGTGCGCATCGACCCCGAGCATCTCGAGACGATGCGCCATTACACGAAGAAGCTCGCGCGCGCGTTGTCGGTTTGCGGGCTGATGAACATTCAGTTTGCGATCAAGGACCATCGCGTTTACGTGCTGGAAGTGAATCCGCGCGCGTCGCGCACGGTGCCGTTTGTCTCGAAAGCGACGGGCGTGCCGATCGCGCGCATCGCGGCGCTCGTGATGGCGGGGCAGAAGCTCGCAGAGTTTCGTTTGCCGGAAGAGTTGACGGTGCAGCGATTCTTCATCAAGTCGCCGGTGTTTCCGTTTGCGAAGTTTCCCGGTGTCGATCCGATATTGAGTCCGGAGATGCACTCCACCGGTGAGGTGATGGGCATCGGCGACACGTTCGGTGAAGCGTACGGGAAAGCGTTGATGGGCGCCGGGCTGGGGTTGCCGTCGCGTGGGAAAGCGTTCATGAGCGTCAACGATGCCGACAAGGGTTCGGCTGTTTTGCTTGCGCGCAAACTGAATCGTCTGGGTTTTGAGCTGATCGCGACGTTCGGAACGGCGGCGCGTTTGCGCGAAGTCGGGTTGGAAGTCGAGAACGTGTTCAAGGTGAACGAAGGCCGGCCGAACATTTCGGACCACATAAAGAGCGGCGAGATCTCGCTGATCATCAACACGCCGCTCGGTCGTGTCTCGCGTTTTGACGAACAGGCGATTCGGCGCGCCGCGTTGCAGTACAACGTGCCGTGTGTGACGACGATGACGGGCGCGCAAGCGTTGGTTGAAGCGATTGTCGCGAGAGATACGAGCACAACGCCGAACGTACATTCGCTACAGGAGCTGCATGCGCTCACAACTATGGACGCGGTTTCGTCGAGCTAATGATCAATTCGGAAGAAACAATCAGTCGCATACTCGAGGAGTGCCGCACGATTGCGGTCGTGGGGCTGTCGTCTGATACCTGGCGGCCGTCGAATAGTGTTTCGAATTACATGCGCCGCAGCGGTTATCGCGTGATACCGGTGAACCCGAACGAGACCGAGGTGTTTGGCGAGAAGGCGTATCCGGATCTCGCGTCGGTGCCGGAGAAGATCGATCTCGTTGATGTGTTTCGGCGTTCGGCGGAGGCGGGGAAGGCGGTCGATGAAGCGATTGCGATCGGGGCAAAAGCGGTCTGGTTGCAGGAAGGCGTGATCGACACGGCGGCGGCGCAGCGTGCGCTCGATGCGGGTTTGTTGGTCGTGATGGATCGGTGCTGGTTGAAAGAGCACATGAGGCACGGCAGGCGTTGAGCAGTTCGGACCAGATAGGGACCGCGATTCGCGCGGCGGTGATCACGGTCAGTGATGCGTGCTCGCGTGGTGAACGTGAAGACGATTCGGGTGCGGCGCTGGTTGAATTGCTGGAGGCGTCCGGTGCGGAGGTTGTTGAGAAGGGGATTTTATCTGACGACTTCGAGCCGCTGGTTCAAAGACTTGAAGAAATCGTGCGGCGTGGCGAGGTGAATTTGATTGTCACGACGGGTGGGACCGGGCTTGGGCCACGCGATAACACGCCCGAAGCGACGTTGCGAGTGATCGAGCGTGAAGCGCCGGGAATTGCGGAAGCGGTCCGGGCGGAGTCGTTGAAGGTTACACCGATGGCGATGATCTCGCGCGGTGTTGCGGGTGTTGCCTCAGAAACACTGATTATCAATCTGCCTGGATCACCGAAAGCCGTTCGCGAGAGCTTCGCTGTTATCCAACCCGTTTTAGCTCACTCTGTTGATCTACTAGCCGGCAAGACGCGCCATTGAAGAGCGCAGGCGATCGATAATCACACCTTCACGTAGAGACCAGTCGCAGGTTCTTAAAGATCCGATTCTCAGCGCGGTCATCATTTCTTCCAACACCACAGCGCCCGCGACGATGATGTCGGCTCGTTGGGCCGGAATTCCGGCGACGGTTTGGCGTTCTGCGATGGTGAACGCTGCCAGTTTGGCGACGAGGGCTTTGAGTTGAGTAAGCGTTACGGTGCTCGATGCGGGAGGCAATACGTTATTGAGCGCGACGCCGATCGTCATCGCAGTTCCGGAAGTTGCCGTCACGAAGTTCCACCCACAGGCGAGAAACTCGCTTACGTGAGGTTGAAGGGAAACACGGATTTCAGAGCGCATCGCGTCCAGTTCGTTCGGCGCGGGTGGATCTGAACGAATAAAACGATCCGTTAGACCAACAGCGCCCACGTTGATCGAGCGCAACATCACCGGCTCGTCGTCACGGAAGATCGAGATCTCCGTCGAGCCGCCGCCAATATCGATGTTCAGGCTCGTCACTCTTTTTTCCGAGCAGCCATGCGAAGCTGCGAGCCCGATCAAACGCGCTTCTTCCAACCCTGAAAGCACGTCAACACGCAAACCAGTCTCCTGCTCGATGACGCGAATAAATTCGTTTGCATTGTCAGCCTCCCGCAGAAACGCGGTCGCAGTCGCTACCGTCTGTTCGGCGCCGTGACTCTCTGCCAGCGTGCGGAAGCGTGCGAGACAATCGATCGCGCGCTGCATCGCCGCGTTGCTGATGTGCTTCTTGACGAGCGTCTCCTGGCCCAACCGAACAGTTTCTCGATCGCTCGCGAGCACGTCGAACGAATCGCTTCGCGCAGCTTCAACGACCACAACTTTGATTGAATTAGAACCGATATCGATCGCGGCGAGTCTCAAGGAAGTGCCTTTTTGTTCAGGTCGACGAGGTTCGTGGCTGGTTTGCTCGCCGTCGTTTTATCTCGCGGCGGCATTACGCTGACATTGTCTTCAGCCGGGGCGGGTTCGTCGAGCACCTTCAACACGGCCCGCTTCAGATCGTTGCCGACGCTGCGAACCGAGCGCGAAGCATTCAACACCTGGAATCCATACTCTCCCGTCAGCCGATCGAAAACCTTTAACATCCGCGTCTGATACTCGATAAAACTATCGTAGAGATCTTCGCCGAGGTTCAGGTCCATCCCTGACTCCCAGTAATCGAAACCGCGCCCGGAACTGAGCAGACGTTGAGTCAATTGTTGCGCGGTACCGATGCGCAGGTAGAACACTGCGTCAGGAACGAGCGCCATGCCGTAGATCGAACGTATCCACGCCGGATCGATCCCGCGCACTTCCGCGCGCGCAATCGCCGAGTAGATATAACGATCAGTCAGGACCACAAAGCCCGCCCGCAGCGCCGGCAACATCTTGTTCTCCAGCCGGTCGACGAAATCCGTCGCATAAAACAGTTGCATCGTGAGCCGGCCCAACGTCGTTCCGCTCTTCGCTCCCTTGATACCACGGCCGGCGAGAACGGATCGCGTCATGCCGGTGTCGAGCACCGCATGTCCGCGCGACTCGAGCCACGTGCGCAACAGCGCGATGTGCGTCGAGCGACCGACGCCGTCAGTGCCTTCGACGACGATCAGTTTGCCCGGATAAACTTCCTGTTCCACGCCCGGCAGGGGCGTTCCATAAAACTGCATCAGCTAATTCGACCTCGCGCTCTTTTTGTTGTTGAGATGTGGTCCAATCAACATGCGCATCTCGCGTTGCTGGCGCTCAATCGAGCGGCTCGCGTCGATCACCGTCAAGCCAAACTCGTTAACCATCCGGTCATACTCTTCCAGAATCTTGCCCTGAAATATCGTGAAGCTTTCTTCCGGATCGTCGGACCAGCCGATGTCCATGCCGGCTTCGTAGTATTTCAGACTCGGTCTGCCGGAGACGATACGATCGATGGCGATGTTGAGCGGGGCGCGGAAAAAGAAAGCCATCGTCGGTTTGATCGCAAACGAATAAACCTCGCGCACCCAGTTGCGATCGACGCCGCGCGCCACGTCGCGCGCGAACGCCGTGTAGATGTAACGGTCGGCGAGCACGATCGCACCGGCTTTCAGCGGTGGAATGATGTCGCGCTCGGTGCGGTCCGCGAAGTCTGTCGCGTGCAGGAGCGAAAAGGTCGCGGGGGTCAAGAGATGGCGCTTCTTCGCGCGCTTTGTCGTATCCTTGACCAGCGGCGACGAGTTCCATTCGGAGAAGAAAACCGGATAGCCTTCGGCCTTCAGCCATTGATAGAGCAGCGCGAGCTGCGTGGACTTACCACTGCCGTCGGTGCCTTCAACGACGAAGAGTTTGCCGGGAAATTGATGTTGACCGTAGGAAATCATCGGCGCAGAGACTAGGTTGTTTGTGTTACAGCAGCCTTTCTTAAATCATTGTATATGAGAATTTTGTACCTCTTACGACACGCCAAATCAAGTTGGAAGGACGCGTCGTTGTCTGACTTTGAGCGTCCTTTGAAGGAGCGTGGCAGGGAAGCGGCGGAGCAAATGGGCATGTTTCTGGCTTCGAAAAAAGCGACAGTTTCGGCGTTGATCGTCTCGCCCGCGGTGCGGACGCGGCAAACGATTGAGATCGTTTTGCGACACGCGTCGCTCGGTGTCGAGCCGCAATTCGACGAGCGAATTTACGAGGCGAGTCTCGCAACGCTCGTGCGAATCGTCGCGGAAATCACCGACGACAATCAAAGCGCGATGCTCGTTGGTCACAATCCCGGAATGGAAGAGATGCTGGCTTTCCTCACGCGTGAGACCCGGCACACGCCAACGGGTGCGTTGGCCAGGATCACTCTGGATTGTGCGAGTTGGAAAGAGGCAGGCAGAGGGACGGGTAAGTTGGACTGGTTCGTCGCGCCCAAAGACTTACCTGATGATTAACGATCGCTGACCGCTTCGCCGTAAGCCGTTTGCTTCTGCGACTGCAAGTGGCTCGTCAGCATTTGATAGAAGCACTTCAGGCAAACACCCGTGCTTTCTTGCTCGTTGTCTTCGCGAATCTTCGCTCCGCACCAGACACACTCGACCACGTACACGTCTTCTCGTTCTACGTTCTGATTCATCGCTCCTCCTTTCTTAATCGGGATCACTCTGCGGGCAGGAAGTTAAATGCCGGTTAAGTTCAGACACGAATTAGATGCAGTTTAGACGAGCCTTGAAATAAACTTTTCTATGGACGTAGAGGTGTAATACGCTTTGTGCGAGTGCGGTTACTGGTTGACCTGGGATTTTGCTGCGGTGGGTGGGTTTTCCGCGTCTTTGAATCGCTTGGCGCGTTCATCAGCCGACATCTTTTGAAGCGCCGAATGCACCTTTAGCACCACGTCTTTAAGCTGCTTCAACTCTTGCGGAGATTTCTTTTCAGCGAGCAAAGCGGCTGCGATTTCGCTGCTGAGTTCGTTTGAGATAGCCATAGATTAGACGAGTGCGTATCGTATCGGGCGGCTGTTACGCTCATGTTAACTCGATGTTAACGATCGTTTTTTATAGACGAGGCTGCGTCCGCTTCCTTCCCGCTCTCGCCCTCATCGTCTTCGCTTCGATCTCCGCTCACGCCCAGCTACCGTTCTACACCGACGACGCCGACACTACACCCAAAGGCAAGTTTCATCTCGAGCTCTCCAACGAGCATGATTGGCTGCAGCAGTCGTCGCTGCCGGGAAGACGACAGAACACCACTGTGCTCACGGTGAATTACGGTATTACTAATCGCATCGAGCTCGATGTGAACGGACCATTTATCAAAATCTTCAACGACTCGTCCTCGTTGCTTGGTAGTCCAAGCGGTATCGGCGACACACAATTCGGTGTGAAGGTCAGACTGCGAGACGAGCGCGAGGGATCGAAGCTGCCGGCGCTCGCAGCGGTTTTTTACGCGGAAGCGCCGACTGGCAGCACGAGTAAACAACTCGGCTCCGGCCTGGTCGATTACTGGTTCTATGGCGTGTTGCAGAAGTCGCTGACAAAACGGACCACCGCGCGTTTGAATGGCGGAATTCTTTTCGCCGGCAACGATTCGACGGGTTTGATCGGAATCGAATCAACGCGTGGTCAGGTCTTCACCGCGAATGGATCGCTCGTGCGCAGCTTCACGCCGCGGCTACAGCTCGGCGCTGAGTTGTTCGGCGGCGTGACGAACAATTTCAATCTGAGTCGCGGCCAGTTGGAGGCGCAGTTTGGCGGCGGGTATGCGTTGACTGAGAGATTTGAGTTTACGTTCGGAGTCGTTGCCGGGCGCTTCCCGGCGAGTCCGCGCGCGGGAGTGCAAGTGGGCTTTGCCTACGATTTCAAATGACAGACGAATCCGCGAACGTTACCGCGCTACGAAATTATACTGAATCACTCCAGTGACTTTGACGGGTTGACCGGATAAGCGTGTCGGTGTGAAACGAGCTTCCAGCGCGGCAGCAACAGATGCAGCCTGCAATAGAGGATGTCCGCTCACGGCGTGTGCTGCGATGACGTAACCCTCTTCGTCTATGAGAACCTGGACCGCAACCGTGCCGGAGGCATGTGCCTTTCGAGCAATTTCCGGATAATCCGGTTTTGGTAGGTCCAAAGCCTTTCCATTGAGCACGCCACCTCTGAGTGCGCCTTCAGTTGAGCTTATTCCTTCTGTTGCAGTACCGGTGATGACCGGTGTTTGGACCCTTAAACTGGAGCGAACGGTCTCCCAAAGTGGCGATTCAATCGTCTCATCTGCGTTTGATCTGACGAAGGACAAAGCCACGAGACGGGAATTCGACCGCAGCCAGATCACGTCGCCGGTTCTATTCCTGTTGCGTGAGGATACGACTCGAACACCGTCGGCCTGCGCTGGTCCAAGCTGGGTTTGGATAGGCATACGTGTCGAAGAGTTAGTCGATCCGAGTGTTGTCTCTACCTTTTTGATTATCGGTTCTTTGAAGTCGTCGAGCGCTGCCGGCATTTCTGCGCGCAGAACGACGCGCCGCAGCGCAACTATCGTTAGTTGAACTGAACTTCCTTTGCGCGTAAGAACAAAGTTCTGCGCTTCTTCTGTGCTCTCATCCGCGACTGAATATCCGGCCGGGTAATCAAAGGAAATTCCGGGCGCGGCGAAGTGGTTCAACTCAGGAGCGAGAGTTTGCGCGTAAACGTTGAGACTGAGCAACGAAACAATTATCGCTACAGCTACTAGGAATCTATTGATCGAGGTCATGAGTGTTCCTCCTAAAGGTTGAAGGACCAGTGAAGCGGGCGAGCGAGTCTAACCCCAAACCATTCCGATCACTAAGCGCAGCACACCGGCGCCGAATATCACCCAGAATGGATTCGGTCGATAGCGTATGAGCGTGAAAAACGCGAGCAACATGATTGTCAGGCCGATCCACGTGTGAATACCCGCGCGGCCGATGCTGAGTCCAGCCGCGACCAAAAGGCCCACGACCGCGGGCGCGACTCCTTGCAGAAACGACTGCACCTGTTTGTTGTTGCGAAACCTGCGTAACGAAGATCCGGCCGCAAGCGTGATGAGAAACGCGGGGAGAAAAATACTAACGGTGGCGATGAGAGCTCCGAGTGTGCCGGCCACACGATAGCCGACGAACGTTGCCGTAATCAGCACTGGACCAGGCGTGATCTGGCCGAGTGCAAACGCGTCGGCAAACTCCTGATGCGTCAGCCAGTGATGCGTGTTCACGACTTCCGATTCAATCAGCGGCACCATCACCAAACCGCCGCCGAACGTGACACTGCCGATGCGCAGAAAGATTGCTGCGAGCGTGATCAGCAAACTCAGTTTTGCCAACACCGGCATAGCGACCGCAAACAAGCCGATCGAGCGGAAAGTCGTCGACACTTCACGGTCTTCTTCGGGTTCTTCTTCAAACGCCTCCGGCGGTCGCGTGTCGAATCTGGTTCGTCTTTGTCTTACCAGGCGCGTACGGATGCGCGTACGACGCCGCGCCACGATCGTGCGCAGTGCGCGCCAGCGCGACAACTGCCTTTCACCAAACGCGTCGATATAGATTCCGATCAGTCCCGACGCAAACACGACTTCGAGCACCGTGGCATCAAGCACCGCGACGGCTAAAAATGCGAGTACGGCGAGCACCCACTGCCAACGGCGAGTGAGGATGTTCTTGCCCATGCGCCACGCAGTCACGAGGATCAGCGCTACAACTGCGCCGTTCAGTCCGTGAAAGAATTGCTCCGAACCGGCAAGGCTGTGGAGGTGCTTGTAGAGGATCGCGAGCGCGATCATCATGATCGTTGACGGCAGGATGAAGCCGCTCATCGCTACCACCGCGCCGCGCCACCCGCGCAAGCGCAGGCCGATGTAACTCACCGAATTGCCCGCGCTCGTTCCCGGCAAACTCTGCGCGAGCGCCACCGCTTCGGCAAACTCCGAATCCGTCAACCAGCCACGCTTGCGTACTGTGAGTGAGCGGATCATTGCCAGCACGGCCACGCCGCCGCCAAAACCGACAATGCCAATTTTTAAGAATGACAGGAAGAGGCCACCGAGAGTTGCGGTGCGGGAGATTCGTTCGATTCGTTTGCGGGTAAAGCGAGCGCGGCGGCGCATCTCCTGTGCCCGCGCTCGAATTCTATTTGCCCGAACAGTCGATTGATTCACTGATCCGCCCAGAGTATAGCGCGCTCGCGTGAAAACACTCGAACGTCCGACGAATATAGCTCACAGTAGCCGGCTATGTACGTTACGGGACTGTGTTCCTGCACAGAATCAGGCGACGATGCTCCCTTCAAGTCCAGGGACGCCCAGCTATGACTGATACAGATGAACGCCGCGAGATTTATCGCCGCACAGAAGACATCTACCGCAAGGCAATTGAAGAGATCCGCGACTATGCCATCTTCCTGACTGACGCGGACGGAATTGTCACCACTTGGAATGTCGGAGCGCAGCACATACTCGGTTACACCGAAGAAGAAATCGTCGGCAAGGATGCAAGCAAGCTCTTTACTCTGGAGGACCGCGGCCGACTCATTCCCGAAAAAGAGTTGACGACGGCCGCGTCAACCGGTCGCGCCGAAGACGAACGATGGCATGTGCGCCGGGACGGATCGCGTTTCTGGGCCAGCGGCGTCGTCACTTCCGTGCGCGATTACAACGGGAACCTGATCGGATTTGTAAAGGTCATGCGCGACATGACCGAGCGCAACAAACTAACCGAAGAGCGCGATCGGCTTTTTGCTCTCTCGATGGACATGTTGAGCATCGTTCATCTGGACGGTTCCTTCCAGCGAGTCAATCCGGCATTCCAGGAAGTCCTGGGGTTTTCCGAAGAGGAACTGTTGGCGATGGCTGTATTTGATCTGGTGCATCCTGAAGATCTTGATTCCACGTTGAACGGCTATGAAAAACTCGCTGCCGGAGAACCGATCAAGTTGATGGAGAATCGTCTACGGTGCAAGGATGCAACTTACAAATGGGTGGCGTGGAGCTATTTCCCGGTGCCGGAGGATGGCGTTGCCTTTGGCGTCGGCCGCGACAACACGGACGTGCGCCGAATGAGCGGCGTGTTGCAACTTCGCGCCCGGGAGTTGGAAGATGCGAACCGCATCAAGGACGAGTTTCTCGCCACTATGTCACACGAACTGCGAACTCCCTTAACCTCGATACTCGGGTGGTCCCGCCTGATCGACTCAAACAAACTCAGTGAGAAGGAAAAGGAACATGCCGTCCGCGTCATTCAACGCAACGCCGAAATACAATCGAAGTTGATCGAAGACTTGCTCGACGTTTCCCGCATCATCACCGGCAAATTGAAAATGGAGTTTGGACCAGTCTCATTCGCGGCGATCACGGAAGGCGTGATCAACTCGATGCGTCCTGCTATTGAAGCCAAGCAGTTGGAACTCACCACCGCGATCGATCCGGCGGCTGGCCCAATCCTGGGAGACGCGTCCCGGCTGCAACAAATCGTAATGAACCTGCTCTCGAACGCGATTAAATTTACGCGCCCCGGTGGTCGCATTGAAGTCCGTCTCGAACGCCCCGACTCATGTGTTCGGCTGGAAGTGAAAGACACGGGCATCGGCATCGCAGCGGAACATCTGCCGGTCATCTTCGAGCGCTTCAGACAGGTCGATTCGTCGAACGTGCGCGCGCACGGCGGACTCGGACTGGGCCTCGCGATTGTTGATTACCTCGTGCGGCAGCAGTCCGGCCTGGTCTCTGCGGAAAGCGAAGGCGTTGGGAAGGGAGCAAGGTTTCGGGTGGAGTTTCCGCTCATGTCTTCAGAGCTGATCGCTTCGAATCCTTCACGGCTCGAGTTGTCTTCGGAGTTGTCGGGAACAGTAATGGAGCCCTCACCGGCTTCAGAAGACAACAAGTTGAAGGGCTTGCGGATTCTCCTTATTGAAGACGATCCGGATACTCAGGAGTTTCTGGCAGCGGTCTTACAGGGAAACGGCGCGGAGGTAATTGCGCTCGATTCCAGTGCCGGCGCGTTGATCGAGGTGGACCGCGCGAAGCCTGATTTGATCGTCAGTGATATCGGAATGTCGCAGGAAAACGGTTACGAGTTGATTCAAAAGGTCAGAAGACTCGATGCCGAATCGGGCGGCCGCATTCCGGCGATCGCGTTGACTGCTTATGCGGGGAATTCGGACCGGCGGCGCGCGTTAATGGCCGGCTTTCAAACTCATTTGCCGAAGCCTGTCGACCCGGATGATCTGCTGGCCGCGGTTCTGAGTCTGACGTTCAAGCCGCCGCTGAATCCGTGCTGAACGTGTTTCCTCGCTCACCGTTGCCACATATTATTTCATTCTTCGCGAGGCTTCTCTGGGAGCTGGTCTCGCCGAGGAAAGCAACGGCTTGACCTTCTCGTCAAACTCATCTGCATACATGATTCCCTCGATTACCTCGCGCACTTGTCCATCCCGGTCAATCACGATCGTCAGCGGCAACGTTTCGCTGTCAGTAAACAACGTCTTCGTCGCTTTTGTTCCGAGCGCGATGCGATAATTAATCCGTAACGAGCGCGCAAAACGACGAACCGCTGATACCTCTTCGGGTGGATACGTGATCCCGATTACGCGCAGGCCGGCCCTCCGATACTGCCGTTGTAGCTTCATCAGATCCGGTATTTCCGTCCGACACGGGACGCACCACGTCGCCCAGAAATTGATCAGCACTACATCGCCTCGGTAGCTCGATAACTTGATTGAACGTTGGTTGAGATCACGTAGCACGAGATTCGGGGCACGCTTCGGCTGTGCTAATGCGACTGTGGCGGCGAGCACGACCGAAAAGATTAGCGCGATGATTTTACTAAGCACGACTAGAACAGATACCTCACGCCCAACAAAATATTCCGATCCATTTTCAGCACGAGTGGTCCGGTATTGCGCAGCACCGGAAATTGAAAGCTACCCTCGATTACAAACCGCGACCGCGCGGCGTATTGAATTCCGGGCGCGAGGTAATATTCTGTGGCGCGACTTCCCGCGACAGTTTCTCCATTCAGCCGGCCGGTGCTGCGATGAACAAACGTCGTTTCGAGAATCAGAAAAACTTCGCCTCCCGGCTTACGCGCGTCGTGCGGAACGACATATTCGAGATCGGTGCTTAAACGTTGTTCGTGGCCCATGCGAAAGCCGTCGCGTTCAGTGCGAAAGATCGCTTCTGCATTTCCGCCGAAGATCACGCGGCCACCTGCTTGCGAAAATGCCAGATCAAAATGAGGCGCCAACCCGCCGTTGATCGGCGTCAACTGTTGTCTCACGAATGCGGGCACGTCGATCTGCGCTTGCGTGGGAGCGGATTTCTTTCCCGTGGGCGTTTCAAGACCGATACGGAATGCTGACTGCCGATCGCCGTAAGTCTTCACTTTGCGAAAGAACCGATACTTGGCCCAGGCCGTGATATTTCCCAAACCGGAGTCGGAGCGTTTGGTAACGTTGTTGTCGTAGGACGTGTGCATGAAGGGAACTTCGATCTCTAATTGCACACGCGGCGACGGCGTGTACGAAACACTCACTTCCAGCGCCTCGCGCGTCACGTCAAGGTTCCCGAGATGCTGCTTGATGAGATAGAGACGCGGGGTAACCGCGCCTCCCTTGTAAACAGTGAGTCCCGGTGACGTCACACGGATCGGCGCGAGAGCTTTTGCGGCCGAGGTGGGTGAACGTTCTTCTGCTGCCGGTGGGGCACTGATAATGAATCGCGCTTCGAGAAATGGAGAGCGTCGATCGAGTCGGCCCTGAGTGGCGCGGATTGCCGGAGCGATCGTCTCGACCGTGTTTGCGCCGGTTCCAACTGTTTTCCAATCGCCGGCGATCTCGACAGTTGAACCAGCATTAGCGCCGCCGACGGCTTGGTCCACATTCGATCCGGTCAGGAGAAAATGTTGTCCTGACGGTTGCACGACAATTGACCAGCCCTTGTCGTCTTTTGCGAGTGTTCCGGCCACTGAAATGTCTGCCGCGTCGAGCGTGTAACCGGCTTTCTTCAGGGTCTCTTTCAGGGCCGCAAAGGATACGGGCTTGTCAGGCTTCGGCGTAAAAACACCGAGGCCTTTTTGAATGTCTGTTACTTCAATTTCTTTCAGTTTGGGAGCGAATTCCAGACGGCTCACGGCCTTCTGAATGTTGTACACTCAATTCCCGCACAGATAACCACCGATATGCATCTGCACTCGTTTGACTTGCGCCGTTGCGGCCGCCGCGGCGCCGAGTAACAGAATGACGGACAACGTTGCGGTGAACGTATAACGAAGATTTTTACGTGACATTTCCTTCTCCTGATCAGTATTCAGTCATTGACCAACGATGTACGGCTTCGTCAACGAATGGCGCGAACGCGCACATCGACTTGTGTTCCAGTAGGCACACTACGGCCGTGTGACGTTTAGATCAGAAGTGCGAGATGTTGAATGTACTTGGGACTGAGATCCAGCGGTGGTCCAGTTTGGAATCGTCCTGGCGTAGTCGAGGGATGCGACGAAGCGTTCGGCAAGATAAATGCTTGCGCCGGCAAATTCTGCGGTGTAGGAAAGACTGACGATGCGCTCGACCCGGTATTGCCCGGCTCGGAACAATTCAGGTTGCAACAGAGCCGCGCCATCGATACCTGAGGCGTATTGCCGGCTGCCTGGGCCTTCTTGCAACACTCCGGCAGATTCGTGAGCGGGCAGGAACCCTGGTGTTGTTGCGCGCCAACGCCGACAACGCTCATAAGCATTGCCGCGATCAATCCACATAAAACGAGCCGCTTGCGCATTCGTGTCCGACTATAGGAAGAGATTCCTGAGAGTGTCAAGGTGCGTGAGCTTTACTGCGTACGCTGTCGTACTTATCACGTGACAAAAATGGGACGCTCTGCAAAACTTTTCAACAACAGCTTCCCGTAAAAACAACTCCTCTTTCCCCGATCTAATCCGGCTTCAGAGGAGTTCGCTATGCGTTCGAAAAGGATCCTTCTGCCTTTACTGGCTTTCTTTGCCATCGCCGTATTTTCAGTTACTACTGCAAGAGCAGACTCGGTGACGTTCACGATTGGAAACAATCCGCAGTCGAACGAAGAAAATATTCTTCTAAATAGTGGCGCCACGGGGACGACCGTGTTTGGGTTAACCAATCAAACGAACCTTCAGGTGCGTTTCACTTCCTCGACAGATACTTTGGTTGAGCCTTCAAGCGGTCAGGCGCGGGTTGAGGCCGTTGATGGATTGCTGAACAACATCACGCTCGATCTCCCGAACGCGAGCTTTACCGACGTCATCCTGAATCCGTTTTTCGGAAGCGGAACAGCTACGGTGACGGTATTGACCACTAATAACGAGACGTTTACCTTCTCGTACACGTTGACTAACGGACAGAACTTCCTGACGATCGTTGCGGACCCGGGCACGAGGATCGCTTCGGTGACGGTTAATGCGCCGGGTGGTTTCACCGATCTGCGCCAGCCGCGCATCTCCGGTGCGGAAGCAAACGTACCGGAGCCGGCAACATTGTTGCTGCTGGGCACAGGTCTGATCGGTGTTGCGAGCGCCGGGCGCAAGATGCGTCGATCGCGAAAATAGCGCGCCTAACGAAGACGTGCCGGCCCGTCACGGCTGAAGTCGAGCAGAGCGAGCTACAAGCTGAATGAAAAACGAGAGCCTTGGTGCGTTGCACCAGGGCTCTTAGCATTTTGGGTTAGACGCTGATGCCGGTGGGACGTGGGGCGCCCTGGATGCTTACCGGAAGTTGTGGAGCGCAGCAGATCTTTACCAGGCGCTGCCGGTCGCGCTGCATCTCGGTATCGTTTGCCAGCCACGACATCACGTCTTGCAAAACTCGAGCGGCGTCAGTGTCGGACGGTTCGACGATGCGATAGTGCATCCATTGACCCTCACGACGGGCGTCCACGATTCCGGCGCGCCTCAGGTAAGCGAGATGCCGGCTGATCTTGGGCTGGTTCGTCTTCAGTATTTCCACAAAGAAACAAACGCATACCTCGTCGCTGCCGATCAGATTCAGCAGCCGCAGACGCGTCCGATCGGCGAGGGCGCGAAAGAACAATTCCTTATCAAACACTTTCGGCTTTCTATTCATAGCTGGGCGTAGCTTACCACATACGTCTTGACATATATAACGCGCGGAGCGATACTGCCTGAGACATGCGGCTAAGCGTATATGAAAAGGAGCAGGAAGATGACTAATGAGAAACGGGTGCAGGCCTTGAAAGCGCACCTTGCCCTGAACGTACACAGTGTCGAGCGCAGCATCGAGTTTTACAAAAAACTCTTCGGGATTGAGCCGAGCAAGGTGCGGACCGGCTACGCGAAGTTCGACGTGCAGAACCCGCCGTTGAACCTGACGCTCAACGAACACGATTTCAGCGATCGAGGAGCACTGTCACATCTCGGTATTCAGGTAGCCGGCACCGATGACGTCCTCGCGACGCGCGAACAGTGGATCGCGGCGGGACTGTTGACGCGCGATGAGATGCAAACGAGTTGTTGCTACGCCTTGCAGGACAAGACCTGGGTCAGAGATCCGGACGGTAACGAGTGGGAAGTCTTTGTGGTACTGGAAGACAATCTGCCCGAGACCACGCCATGCGAGTGCGGCACGATCGCAGAAACAATCGCAGCCGCGACTGAAGTAAATATTCCGACCGCTTCGAACACCGTCACGGATAGCTGTTGCACAACTCCGGGGATGGATCCGGCGGATTGTACGCCGGCGTGCTGTACGGAAACTGTAGGAGTAACGCGTGAAACATCCGTTGCGGAAGCGCGTTGTTGCTGAAGCCATAGGCACCGCCATGTTGCTGGCCGCGGTCGTCGGCTCGGGAATCATGGGCGAACGACTCGCGGCCGGTAACATCGCGATTGCTCTCTTGGCCAACACACTCGCCACCGGCGCGGCGCTCCTCGCGCTCATATTGACCTTTGGTCCAATCTCGGGCGCGCATTTCAATCCGGCCGTCACCCTCGCCGATGCGTGGCAGCGAGGCATCGCCTGGCGCGAGGTTCCGTCTTACATCTTCGCGCAGTTGGGAGGCGCGTTTGTCGGCGTCGCTGCTGCGCATCTGATGTTCGGGCTGCCGTTGTTCTTTGCGTCACGACACGAACGCTCCGGTGGTGCTCAAGTGTTCAGCGAATTCGTCGCGACGTTTGGGCTGTTGGCAGTTATTTGGGCGTGTGTTCGTTATCAACCGGCAATGATTCCATTTGCGGTTGCGGCCTACATTGCCGCGGCCTACTGGTTCACCGCTTCAACATCTTTTGCGAATCCGGCGGTAACGTTGGCGCGAGCGGCCAGCGATACGTTCGCGGGCATCAGGCCGGTTGATGCTCCCGGGTTTATCGCGGCCCAACTCGCAGGCGCGTTTGCCGCCACATCCCTGTTCCGCTGGTTACTTAAAGATGACGAACCGTAAACGCGTTTTGATCCTGTGTACGGGTAACTCCGCCCGCAGTCAGATGGCGGAAGGCTTGCTGCGTAACCTCGCAGGAGATCGTTTCGAAGTCGAGAGTGCGGGTGTTGCGCCGACTCACGTCAGACCGGAAGCGATCGCCGTAATGCGCGAGCTCGGCATCGACATCTCGCAGCATCGCTCGAAGTCAGTAGACGAGTTTCTCGGACAGCAGTTCGATTACGTGATCACCGTCTGCGATAACGCGAACGAACAGTGTCCAATCTTTCCCGCGAACACAAAGCGCATTCATTGGAGCTTTGAAGATCCGGCGGAGGCAAAAGGCGATGAGCACTCACGGCTCGCAGTCTTTCGCAAAGTGCGCGAAGAGATCGCTGAGCAGTTGCGACGCTTTTCTGATGAGTCGAAGAAGACGTAAGCGCTCTCCCGCACTTCACGAAATCCGCGGTCACACCCACTCTCCCTTAACAAACATTTAAGGTGCAATTCACAGGCGTTTAACCGCCCGCGCCTAAGCTTGCGCTTTGAATCGTAACGACTAGCAACAACTAAACGCACAGGAGAATATCTATGTATTCGAGAGACCCCCGGCGGTTTCGCCGCGTTGCTCTATTCGCTCTAGCCTTCGCGATCGCCGTCCTGACTCAAACCTCCGCCCTGGCCCAAGTCGATCAGGGCAGAATAGTGGGCACGGTCACCGATGCAAACGGCGCCATCGTTCTGGGCGCCACCGTGCTCGTCAAAAATGAACGCACCGGGGAGGAACGATCCGCCGTCACAAACAACTCCGGCTATTACATTATCGCTTCACTCAAGCCTTCGCTCTACACCGTCAACGCGTCGGCCAACAACCTGACGTTGCGACTCACAAACGTGCAGTTGCTCGTTGGCCAGGAGTTGAACCTCGGCCTCACGCTGCAACCAACCGGCGTCGAAGCGAAGGTCGACATCACTGCGACCGGCGACACCGGACTCGAGACGGGCTCCGCGTCGATGAACGTAAACGTTAATCCGCGTGAAGTCGAAGCGCTACCGCTCAACGGCCGCCAGTTGTCGCAGCTTTACCTGCAAGCGCCCGGCTCGGTGAACAGCGGCTCGGGCACGTTCGGCGACATTCGTTTCAGCGGCCGTGCGGTCCAGCAAAACGTGATTCGTTACGATGGTATCGAGGGCTCAGCGATCATCGACGCTTCGCCGGGTAATCTTAACGGTGAAGTGCCTTCTCCGTTCCGGTTGCAGTCGAGCCTCGAAAACGTGCAGGAGTTTCGCGTTGATTCAAACAACTTCCCGGCGGAGTTTGGCACCGGCACCGGCGGGCAGGTCAGCGTCGTGACGAAGTCCGGCGGCAATACGTTTCACGGTTCGCTATTCGAATACTTCCGCAACGACGCGCTCGACGCCGCGAACTTCTTCGACAACATCATCGGATCGAAAGCTCCGTTGCGGCTCAACCAGTTTGGCGGTTCGGTTGGTGGTCCAATCGTCAAAGACAAGTTCTTTTTCTTTTTCAGCTACGAAGGTTATCGACTGCGTGCCGGCATCAACTCAATCGAAGCGGTGCCGGGTTCGGCGAGCCGTCTTTGCGCCGCTCCGGTCGGCACGGGCTCGATCAATTGCAACGCCGTAAGCGTCTCGTTGTTGCCCGCTTTCCGTGCGCCAAACGCGTCGATCATCTCCACCGGTTCGGGTTCGAACCTTTTCGACGTCGCGCAACTGCAAGCCAATTCAATCGTCAATGAAAACTCAGCCGCGTTGCGTCTCGACTACAAAATCAATCCGAAGCACTCAGCTTACTTCCGCGTCTTCCGCGATCAGGGCAGCAACGATCAACCGGAAGGCGTCACCGGCCGTCGCGTGCTAATCAAAGCCGTACCGCAGAACGGCATCCTCGCTTTGCAATCGCTCCTGACGCCGACGCTGCTCAACGAATTCAAGTTCGGTTACAACGGCGCGTACACGCGCATCAACGGCGTCGCCCCAACCGTCGCCGGTTTCGATCTCTCATCGCTCGTCATCAACATCTCCGGCAACACCGCGAACTTCGCGCTGCCGGGGCAGGGAACTTCAGCCGGCACCGCGACGCCCGGCGGTCTCGTCCGCGCCAACAGCGCGACCAACGGCCGCGGTCAGCCTTACACGCCTTATTCGCTGTCGTTCGTCGACAACCTGAATTGGACCGACGGCAATCACAACTTCAAGTTTGGCGGCGAGCTCAGACTCATTCGCCTTTACACCGATCGCCAGGGCGGCACGACTTACACCTACTCGAACCTGACCAGCTTCCTGACGAACACGCCGCAATCCATTCAGTTTCTCGGCGACGTGAGCGCGCCGAGCCCGTTCAACGGCGGCGCGACCGGACAGCGTTATGCGAAACAGGAGTACTACATCGGTTACGCCGAAGACGAGTGGAAGATCAAACCGAACCTGACGTTGAACTACGGTTTGCGTTACGAGTACTACACGCCGCTGCGCGAAGATCGAAATCTGCAAGTGCTCTTCGACATCACGAACGGCACTCTGCGGCCGCCGACCGAGTCGGCTTTCAAATCCTTCAAGACCAACTTTGGTCCACGCATCTCGATGACGTGGTCGCCGAGTCCGAACGGCGACGGTTTCTTCGGCGGCGGCCGTTCGGTGTTCCGCGGCGGCTTCGGCATCTTCTATGGTCCAGGTCAAACGGAAGATCAGATTCAACCGATCGAAAGCGATCGCATCAGCTCGACGTTCACCAGCAATCCGATCTTCGCTGGTGGACCAGCGCTCGCGTTTCCGCTCGATCCCAATGTAGCGGCGGCGTTCTTCTCGAACCCGGCGAACGTCAACATTCGTTCCTACCAGCCGCGCGCTTACTCACCGGATTACAAGATTCCCGAGAAGGTTTACCAGTACACGTTCTCCTTCCAGCAGGAAGTCGCGAAAGACACGGTGCTGACCGCGGCGTACGTCGGCAGCCAGGGAAGAAATCTTTTCCTGCGCAGCATCGCGAACAAGATCCTGCCGGGCCAGACGACGGTGTTCAGCAACGTGGCAGCGTTGCCGAGTGGAGTGGGCGTGGTGAATCTCGCGGACCCCGCAACGGGAAGAATCACGGCGGTGCGCACGGTGCGTCAGTTTTCGATCATCTCCGGCACGAGCGTGCTGAACCCGTTCGCCGAAGTTGACTACAAGACGAGCGGCGGTCACGACAGTTACAACGCGTTACAGATGACGCTCGCGCGCCGTCTCACTTCGGGGTTGACGCTGAACTCGCAGTACACGTTCTCGCGTAGCTTCGGCAATACCGCCGGCTCGAACGAAGCCAGAACCGCGGCCGTGCCCGACAACTTCGACGCCGACGACGGCTACAACAACTTCGACGTACGTCACGCCTTCAACTTCAGCGCGCTTTACGAACTGCCGTTCGGCAAGGGCACGCATCACGATCTCGGTAACGTGGGCAACGCGCTGCTCGGCGACTGGGAGATCGGCGGCATCGTGAACGCGCGCAGCGGCTTGCCGATCGAAGTCGGCATCACGCGTCCGGACGTGGTGATTCAATGTGCCAACGACACCTGCCCCGTGACGATCAACGGCGTCGCCACGACCGTGTCGAAAGGGTTCGTGGCCCAACTGCCGGGAACCATCAACGCGGCGAATCCTTTGCCGCTCGGCTTCGTCGGCGTGGTCAACACGCCCGGCGGCGGCGCTTCGCGTAACGTGCGCCGTCCGAACCTGGTCTCCGGCGCTAATCTTTATCTCAACAACGATCGCAGCCTGATCAATCCGGCTGCGTTCACGACGCCGCTGCCCGGTCAGTTCGGCGACCTCGCGCGCAACGCTCTGCGTGGTCCAGGCTTCACGCAGTTCGATCTCGTCTTCAACAAGCGCTTCCGCATCAACGAGTCGTCGAACATCGAATTCCGCACGGAGATCTTCAACATCTTCAACAAGGCGAACTTTGCTGTTCCGTCGACGACGCTGAACAACCCGTTGCCGACGATCACTACCGCCGGCGTTCTTTCTTCGGGACTACAACCAAACAATCCGTTCACGCAATCAGCGGCAGGCGGCACGTTTGGTCTGTTGCGCCAAACAGTCGAACGCACCGTGGGCCTGGGAACAAACCGCCAGATTCAATTCGCGCTTCGCTACAACTTCTGAGGTGAGTATGTCGCTACAAGAAATGTCACTGATGGAGCAGAAGAACCCGGGCGTCGTAGCCGAGGACATTTACGACGACGGCTTTCTGCGGGTGGAGCACAAGAACTACTACGCCGCGTGCGGCGGCAACGCCATCAAGCTGCCGCGCACGGAATTTCTGATCTTCTCGCGGTTGACGCGCACGCCGGATCGCATCGTCACCGCGGAAGATCTCTGGAGCTCGGTTTGGGGCGGCAACAAGCCGCTGAACTCCGAGAGCCTGCACGTTTACATCTACCGTCTACGGGCAAAGCTCTCGGACTTTGGGCTGCACATCGAGACGATGGTCAACGTTGGCTATCGTCTGCTCACGTCCAAGACTCAATGAAACTGCCGCTGCTGTTAACTGAGAATTCAGACGCAGTTCAGTTGGATGTAACACCCGCTGCCTAGATTAACTGTTCGCAAAACTCGCTCGACAATCAGCCCGACCAGCACAGGAGATACTAAATGTCTGTTTCGCGTACCGGCCGTAAGCGAGGCCTCCAACTGTTTGCGTTCGTTTGCGCCGTGGTGATGCTCGTGAACTCGTTCGCCTGCCAGCCGAATGGCGGCGCGGGTGGCGCGGGCGGCACGGTTTCGTTGCAAGGCGCCGGCGCTACGTTCCCAAACCCGCTTTATCAGAAATGGTTGAGTGAATACGGCAAGGCGCACAGCAACGTGAAGATCGATTATCAATCGGTTGGCTCGGGCGCTGGTATAAATCAATTGAAGCAGCAGACGGTGGACTTCGGCGCTTCCGATGCGCCGATGAAAGACGAAGATCTCAAAGCGGCGCCAGGCGAAGTCCTGCACATTCCGACAGTGCTCGGCGCGGTGGTCATTACTTACAACTTGAGCGGCATCAGTCAGCCGCTGAAGTTTTCGCCGGAAGTCATCGCCGACATCTTTCTCGGGAAGATCACGAAGTGGAACGACCCGAAGATCGCTGCTGATAATGCCGGCGTCACGTTGCCCGCGCAAAACATCACGGTGGTCCATCGTTCGGACGGCAGCGGTACTTCTGCTGTGTTCACCGATTACCTTTCGAAAATCAGCGCGGAGTGGAAAGACAAAGTGGGGACCGGCACGTCGCCGAGTTGGCCCGTGGGTCTCGGCGGCAAAGGTAACGAAGGCGTGACCGGCCAGGTCAAGAACACGCCGAACACTATCGGCTACGTCGAGCTCGCTTATGCGACGCAAAACAATCTGCCGGTGGCCCAAGTCAAGAATGCGAGCGGTAGTTATATCGCGCCGTCGATAGATTCGGTCACGGCTGCCGCTGCTGCGTCCGCGGCCGCGATGCCCGAAGATCTGCGCGTGTCGATCACGAATGCGGCGGGGGCGCAGGCTTATCCGATTTCGAGTTACACCTACATTCTCGTTTACAAAGATCAGAAAGACGCAGCGAAGGGCAAAGCGCTCGTCGATTTTCTCTGGTGGGGACTGCACGACGGCGAAGCGTTTGCGAAGCCGTTGCAGTACGCGCCCCTGCCGGAGGACGTGGTGAAGCGCGCGGAAGCGAAGCTCAACGCGATTACTTCCGCGAATAAACCGCTCAGGCAAAGTTAGTTTAATGAGCGCGGTTAGCGGCAGCGACAAACTCGATTTCGTGGGACAGCACTCGACGTGGCGTCGCGTGCTGTCGCCGACGGGAAACACCGGCGACGCAGTTTTTCGCGTCCTCATGTTCGCGGTCGCACTGCTGATGGTCGGGATCGTCATCGCGATGGTGATCGCTTTGGCTACCGACTCGACGTTATCGATTCGACAGTTTGGTTTTCGCTTTCTCACGAGTCAGCAATGGAACCCGATCAAAGGCGAATTCGGCGCGTTGCCGTTCATCTACGGCACGATCGCTTCGTCAGTGATCGCGTTGCTGATCAGCGTTCCGTTTTCACTGGGTATTGCGATCTTCCTGGTCGAGCAGGCGCCGCATTATCTCGCGCGGCCGATCGGGTTTCTGGTCGAACTGCTCGCGGCGATTCCGTCGGTGGTCTATGGTCTTTGGGGAATCTTTGTGTTGGCTCCATTCCTCAGAAACTACATCGAGCCGGCGCTCGCGCGCGCGTTGGGCTGGTTGCCGCTCTTCCGGGGTTCGATCACTGGGCTTGGCTTGCTCACAGGAGGAATCATTCTCGCGATCATGGTCACGCCAATCATCTCGGCCGTGGTGCGCGATGTGTTAGCGGCGGTGCCGGGCTCGCAGCGTGAAGCCGCGCTCGCGCTCGGCGCCACGAAGTGGGAAATGATTCGCGTTGTGTTGGTGAACGGCGCGCCGGGAATTGCGGGCGCGGTGATTCTCGGACTCGGACGCGCGCTCGGGGAAACGATGGCGGTAACGATGGTTATCGGCAACCGTCCGCAGATCAGTCCCTCGCTTTTTGAGCCGTCATACACGATTGCTTCGGCGATCGCGAACGAGTTCACGGAAGCGACGGGCGATCTTTATTTGAGTGCCCTCGTCGAGCTCGGATTGATTTTGTTTTTGGTGACGTTTGTCGTGAACGGCATCGCGCGCGTGCTCGTGTGGAACGTCACGCGAAAAACAGGCGGAGTTGGCAGGGCTGCGTAGATGAACCACGCCGATCGCATACGTCGAGTGAACAGCGCCGTGATGACGGGCCTGACCGCGCTCTGCACGCTGCTCGCGGTCGGCGCGTTGCTGATCATTCTGTCCTACATCGCATGGGAGGGAATCGGCTCGCTCAACTTTCAATTTCTGACAGACAGCCCGAAGCCGGTGGGAGAAGGCGGCGGCATCGGAAACGCGATTTTGGGATCGTTGTGGTTGCTGCTGCTGTCGTCGGTTTTTGGTTTGCCGATCGGAATCGCAGTAGGCGTTTATCTTTCGGAGATCGGTCGCGGACGCATCGGCGGCGCGGTGCGCTTCATCGTCGATACGTTGACCGGCATTCCGTCGATCGTCACCGGTGTTTTTGTTTACGCGATCCTCGTGTTGCCGATGAAGCATTTTTCGGCATTCGCGGGCGGTGTGGCGCTCGCGCTGATCATGGTGCCGATCGTGGCGCGCACGACGGAGGAGATGCTGAAGCTCGTGCCGCACAGTATGCGCGAAGGCGCGCTGGCTTTGGGCGCGCCGCAGTGGCGCGTGATCCTCGGCGTCGTGCTTCCCGCGGCCGCGCCGGGAATCGCGACCGGCGCGATGCTGGCAATCGCGCGCATCTCGGGTGAGACGGCGCCGCTGCTGTTCACGGCGTTTGGCAATCGTTTCTTTCCGACGTCGCTGAACGAACCGATCGCTTCGCTGACGGTCCAGATTTACAACTACGCGATCTCGCCGTATGACGAATGGCACGCGCAAGCGTGGGCCGCGACGTTGGTATTGATGACGCTCGTGCTCGGCATCAACATCATCGTTCGCTTCTTAACGAGAAGGAGGTTCTGAGTTCATGCCCGTTCAAACTGAACCTCCGAGAATTGAAGTTAGCGCGCGGCGTGACGTTGTTTTGAACACGGATAAGACGGATAAGTCGAAGGTCGTCGTGCGCGATCTGAACTTCTTCTACGGCAAGGTGCAGGCGCTGCATAACATCTCGCTCGAGATTCCCGAGCGCATCGTGATGGCGTTTATTGGACCATCCGGCTGCGGCAAGTCGACGTTCCTGCGCACGCTCAACCGGATGAACGACGTGATTCCCGCAACGCGCGTCGCCGGTCAGATTCTGATCGACGACCACGACATCTACGCGCCGGGCACCGACGTCGTCGAGTTGCGGCGACGTGTGGGCATGGTGTTTCAGAAGTCGAATCCTTTTCCGAAGTCGATCTTCGAAAACGTTGCTTACGGATTGCGCATTAATCGCGTGACGAAGAGCAATTCGGAACTCGCCGGCCGCGTGGAAGAAGCACTGAAAGACGCGGCGCTGTGGAACGAAGTGAAAGATCGTCTGAAGACTTCGGCGCTGAGTCTTTCGGGCGGACAGCAACAACGCCTTTGCATCGCGCGCGCCCTCGCTATTCGTCCGGAAGTGCTGCTCATGGACGAACCGGCCTCGGCGCTCGATCCGATCGCGACCTCGAAGATCGAGGAGCTGATCTTCGACTTGAAAAAGCAGTACACGATCGTGATCGTCACGCACAACATGCAACAGGCGGCGCGCGTCTCCGATACGACCGCGTTCTTCCTGCTCGGCAAGTTGATTGAAGTCAATTCCACTGAGAAGATGTTCACGGCGCCCAACGAGAAATTGACCGAGGATTACATTACGGGAAGGTTTGGTTGATTAGATAGTTTATGGATCTGCACCGTCATCTCGACGACGAACTCGGTTCTCTGCGCGACCGCGTGCTGCTGCTCGGCGGCGAAGCGGAAATGGCGCTCGACCGCGCGATGTACGCACTCAGCGAGCGCGACAGCGACGTCGCGCGCCAGGTTTTGGACCACGACGATGACGTCGATCACCTGGAAGTGGAGATCGATCGCCAGTGCATCGACATCATCGCCTTGCGCCAACCTGCGGCGCGCGACCTGCGCTTCGTGATTTCCGTCGCGAAGATGGCCCCCGTGCTCGAACGCATCGCCGATCACGCCTGCAACATCGCGCGCACCGCGATCGATCTGAACAACGAGCCGGAGCTCAAGTCAGTGCTCGACCTGAGTCGCATGGCCGAGCACGCGTTGAAGATGTTGCGCGCGGCGCTCGACGCGTTCACGTCAGGCGATGCGATCGCGGCCCGCGAGATCATCAAGAGTGATAGCGACATCAACGACCTTTACAACCACACGTTTCATCGCTTGATCGAGTTGATGGTGACTGAGCCTGCGACTGCGACGCGTGATGCGCGGCTTTTGTTCGTCGCCAAGCATCTCGAACGCATCGGCGATTACGTTACCGACATTTGTGAACTGACGGTCTACATGGCCGAAGCGGCCTTTATCAAACACACATAATCATGGCCCGCCCAATCCTGATCATCGAGGACGACGCCGACATCTCGGAGAGTTTGAAGTACAACTTCGAACGCGAAGGGCTGCCGGCGGTCACCGCGCCGACTGGTGAAGTCGGTTTGTCGGCCGCGCTGAGCGAGCGCGATCCGCCGCGTTTGATAATTCTCGACTTGATGTTACCGGGTATGAGCGGGATTGAACTGTGCCGCCGCTTGCGACGCGAACCGGCGACGCGTCGCACGCCCATCATCATGCTGACGGCGAAGACTTCCGAAACCGATCGCGTCACTGGTCTCGATCTCGGCGCCGACGACTACATCACCAAACCGTTCTCCGTGCGCGAACTGCTCGCGCGCGTGCGCGCCGTGATGCGCCGCGCCGACGAGACGATGGGCAAAACATACGAAGACGATCGCCTGACCATCGACTTCGACGACATTCGCGTCGTCTGCGACGGCACGAAGGTCAAACTCACGAACAAGGAATTCACATTGCTATCGGTGCTCGCGCGCAGCGCGGACCGAGTCGTGACGCGGCAGCAGTTGCTGGATAGCGTGTGGGGCTACAGTTATTATGGCGACGCCCGCACGCTCGACGTTCACATCCGGCGTCTGCGGCAGAAGCTCGATAAGTGTGGCGATTGCATTGAGACGGTGGTTGGCGTGGGCTATCGGTTTGTTGGTTGCAGGTGAAGCGCTCGTGTTTAGTCGATTCTTCAAAAACCGTGAAAAGATCCAGGCGGAAGAACCAGAGGGAAGGGATGAGACGAAGAAAACCTTCGCCGCCGGCTCGCTGTTCGAAGCGACGCTCGGCGGGATGCGCGAAGGACTTTTAGTCGTCAACAAAGACATGCGCGTCGTCGCCTCGAATCCCGCCGCGCACAAACTCTTCAGCAGTTCGCTGCGCCAACTCAACTCGCAACGTCTTACCGAACTGACGCGCAACCCCGCAATCTACAGCGCGTTTCTCGATGGTCTGAAAGGCAACGAAGTCACGGGCGTGAAAGTCGAGATACACGGTCCGGAGCGACAGGTGTTCGATCTGCGCGTCGTGCCAATCGGCAACGTGAACGGCAGCGGCGCGGAAGGCGCGCTCGGCGTCTTCTTCGACATCACACGCACCGAACGTCTCGAGCTCGTGCGTCAGGAATTTCTCTCCAACGTCTCGCACGAACTGCGCACGCCGCTCACGTCGATCATGGCGTTTGTCGAGACGCTCGAAAACGGCGCGAAGGAAGATCCCGAAAGCTGCCAGCGTTTTCTTTCGATCATTCGCAAGAACGCGTCGCGCATGCACATGCTCATCGACGACATCCTCGAGCTCACCGCGATCGAAGGCGGCGCGATCCAGTTGCGCGCTGCGGCGGTTGATTTGCACGAACTGGTGAACGACGTCTGCCTCTCGTTAACGACGCAAGCGCAGGCACGAAACGTCACGCTCGAAAACAACGTCGCGCCGGGCGTCACCGTCTACGCCGATTCACGGCGGCTCGAACAGATGCTGACAAACCTCGTCGATAACGGCATCAAGTTCAGTCACGAGAACGGGACTGTTTCGATCGAACACGAATCGGGAGAACGCGATCGCATTCTCGTCACCGACGACGGCGACGGTATTCCCGCGCAGCATCTCGAACGGCTTTTCGAACGCTTCTACCGCGTCGACCGCGCGCGCTCGCGCGAACTCGGCGGCACCGGCCTCGGACTCGCCATCGTCAAGCACCTCGCACTCCTGCACGGCGGCGAGATCACGATCGAATCCGAGCTCGGAAAGGGCAGCACTTTCACCCTCCACCTGCCAAAAAACCCAAGTATTTCCGCAAATCCCCGCGCGTAAAACAGTGTTGGCAATTTCGTGCGAGTCTGCCATAATACGTGGCCAGATCTCGCCCTCGTTCTCTTCCCCGACAGCCCCGGAAGTCCTCAATCACATCGTGAGTATTGACCGATAGCGAAGCGGTCTGGGGAGATAAATATGCGAATGCGAAGAGTGTTACGATCTACGTCGGCGTTCGTGACTCAAGTGGGTGTGGCCGCGCTGAAAGCAGTGGTGACCAGCGTCGCACTCGGAGTGGTTTTGATTTCGGTAATGCAATACATAGGCGTGCCGGTCCCGAGCGCGCACGATCTACTCGGCGGCCTCTCAAGACTGACGCATTTTCAGTAAGACCGGCGGCCCGCTCGCGCGGTAGCGCGTGGATCAACGTTACGCGTTAAAACGAGAACACTAACTGCTGCTGCACGCGATACGTCATCGGTGTGAATGCGCCCAGCGGTACGAAGAAGTTGGGAAACTGCCCGCTGCTGCGCAGTTGGTGTTGAAAGTAGAACAGGCTCTGAAACGTCACCTTGCGCGAGATGCCGTATTCAAACCGGAAATGGTTCGTGCGAATGTTGACGCCGCTGTTCGTGCCGAGATCGTCGTCAGTTACCTGCGAGATCATCGAGTTCGCGCCTTTGATCGAGAAGATGTAAATGAACGCCGTGTCGCCGCGTTTCGTGATGCGACCGACCTGGACCGTGGCCAGCATTGCGTCGCGTTCGTTTATACCGGTGGCGACGTTGCGCGCGGCCTGCGCGTTGAACGTGATCGGGAACGCGTGATCGCCGTGCGTGAAGCCCGCGTAGTTCAAACGATACGTGAGTCGCAGGACCTGAAAACCGGGCGCGGTGTAGATCGCGCCGCCGGGTGTCGTGGTGGCGTTGCCGGTTCCGGTGAGTGGACCGGAGAGCGTTAGGCCGAGGCCGGGTTGGACCAGCAGGACCACGCCTTCCGCGGTTGACGCGAGCTGGATCTGATTTGGGTTGCGGTAGAGCTGAATGTCCGCGCCCGCCTGGCTACTCCATCTCTTATTGAAAGTCTGGTTCGCGAGGATGCCCTGGTGAAAGAGGTTCGCCGAGCGGCCGGTCGTGCCGACGATTTCGCCGGCGTGTGCGAGCGGACTGCCGGGCGCGATCACCGCGACGTTTGGATTAGTGAAGATGTACTGTCCGGCGCGAAACTCAAGACTCGACAGACGGAAGTCATTCGCTTTGAAAGCAGCGACGTATTTTTCGTTGAAGCCGTTGAAGCGAATGTCGTCGTCGAAGAGAAAGCGCGAGTTGTCGGCGAAGACTTCCTGAACGCGGCCGCCCTGAAGCGTCACCGCTTTTTTGGGCCGGTACTCGATCCATGCTTCGTTGATCGAGATCGGCGCATGAGCCGTTACGGCGGTGAAATCCTGATCGCTACCGAGCGGATTGTTAAAAGCGCCGGTGGCGAGCTGGCCGTGGAAACTCAGGTTCGGGTGGATGTCCGTGTCGAGGTTCAGCCGGAAGCGATAGCGCGCGCGCACGTTTTGAACGTGTTGGAGCGGGGGATCGGGTGGTTCGGTTGCAGCACGCCAAATACCGTCGAAGCGCAGGCGAAAGTCGCCGCTGACGCGGACTGGGCCGATGCGCAGCGCCTGGTTTTCGAGTTTAGCGACACGCTGTTCGATTGGAGCCGCTTGTGTCGGTTGCGTAGCGGGCTCGGTTACAGCGGAGGCGGTCACAGGCGTAACGCCTGAGGGAGGGGATTTTAAAGATAATTTCTCTAGTAACGCCTGGATTGCTGCCTGCTGCTCCTCGATCGTTTTTTGAAGTTGATCGAGCTTCGCGTTTTGTCGTTCGACTTCTGTTTCGAGAGTTCGCACGCGTTCCGAAACATTAGTTTCCTGCGCGTGTGCGGCTGTGAAGGTGAAGAGAAGTAAGACTAAACAGAGACTAAGGCGAAGGGCGATACACGACTGTCCAGGGCTTTGCGAAAGCGTCATGGCTTGGTTCCTCGTGCGCGGTCTAGTTTTCCGTTTGAATGCTTTGAAGAACGGCCTAGCGTATGGCCGTAGCCTTACATCCACCTTGCTATGAAGTTACAACTATGTGAATAGACTCTTTGGAGTGCGCCGACTTGTCGGCGCTTTGGCCAAAGCGGTGACAAGTCCCCGCACTCCATGACGCCTGTGAAAAAGAGACTATCGTTGACAAGCTTCTCACACGCCCGTACTATTTTGGGCGTTATCTATTCTTCCGGCTTTCCCCAACAGGATGATGCTTCTTCAGGCGGTAACGACGACAACAGCGCCGACTGTCGGCAGTCCGATCACAGCTTACTGGCCGGTCATGATCTTTTTCGGCGTAGCTGTAATCTTTCCCATTCTGCCGCTCATTCTTGGGCGCTTTCTCCGGCCGATCAAATACGAAAAGAACAAGATGCGGCCCTACGAGTGCGGCATCGATCCGACGACCGAAGCACACGAGCGATTCACCGTGCGCTATTACATCGTCGCGATGCTCTTTCTGATCTTCGACGTCGAAACCATCTTCCTGCTGCCGTGGGCAATTATCTTCATGGGCGATGACTTTTCCTTTACAAAATTCGCGCTCGTCGAGATGTTTGTCTTTATAGCGATTCTGGTCGTTGGTTACTACTACGCCTGGCGCAAAGGCGCGCTGGAGTGGGCCTAGTTTATGGCTGAACACGAAGAAGGATTTGTTTTAACTACCGTCGATTCGATTATGAATTCGATTCGGCGCACCGTCGGGGCGAAGACCGTCGACATTGCCGCACCGGTCGTGAACTGGGCGCGCAAGTCGGCCTTGTGGCCCATGACGTTTGGGCTCGCGTGTTGCGCCATCGAGATGATCGCCACGGGCGCCGGACGTTTTGACATCGACCGTTTCGGCGCGGGCGTGTTCCGCCCGAGTCCGCGACAAAGCGATCTGATCATCATTGCGGGAACCGTGACTTTGAAGATGGGACCGGTAGTGCGGCGCGTTTACGATCAGATGCCCGAGCCGAAGTGGGCCATCGCGATGGGTGCGTGCGCTTCGACTGGTGGACCATTCGATTCTTATTCGACGATGCAAGGCGTGGATCGTTGTATCCCTGTCGATGTTTACATTCCTGGTTGTCCCCCGCGTCCTGAAGCGCTGCTCTATGGGCTGATGCGTTTGCAGGACATCATCATGCGTGAAGCTCCGTCGGCTTACATTTTTGAAAGTGATGGAACGGTTCGCCGGCAGCGTACCTTCGCGGATGAGAACCTATTGGTAGACGCCGCAATGGGCGTCAATGACGCTGCGGTGTCGCAGCATTCTTAGCGGGAGGAGTAAAGAGTAATGAAGAAACTTAGTTTGATAGCGCTGATAACAACGCTAACGCTTTTTAGCAGTGCCTTATTGGTAAACGCGCAAACAAAACCAGCTCTGCGACGGCGAACGCCGGTCCGGCGCACAACAGTGGCGCCGCTGGTCCCCGTTGGCACAGATCTTAAAGTCCGCATCAACGACACGCTTTCGAGTAAAGACTCGCGCATCGGCGATCGCTTCACGGCGACTGTGATCGATCCGAGTCGTTTTGATGAAGCACGATTGACCGGCCATATCAGCTCGATTCAGAAGTCAGGCAAGATCAAAGGCCGGACGAGCATGAATCTCGCGTTTGATTCGATCGAGATGCGTGATGGTCGACGCGGCGTATTGCGCGGTTACGTGACGAGAGTTTACGGTTCAGATTCCGGGCGCGCCGATAACGAAGGCGGGGTGGAGTCGAGCAGCCGTACCAAGCAAAGCGTCAAGCGCGCAGGCATTGGCGCGACTGTCGGTGCGATCGTCGGTGGCATCGCGGGCGGCGGCAAGGGCGCGGCGATCGGTTTGATTATCGGCGGCGCGGGTGGCGCAGGCTCGTTGGCGGTGCAGGGAAGCAAGGAGTTGAAGATCGAGTCCGGCACGGAGATGCTGGTGCACGTCACGCGCGGCTAGCCGTTTAGAAAACTTGCAGAATCAGGGGAAGCGGTTCAGCCGTTTCCCCTTTTTTGTGTTTAGCTGTGGAAGAAAATCGCGATCGGGTTCGTCTAAGAGTTGGTGAAGCGATGGAGCAGCGCGCGGTGATGGCCCAAAAACTTATCGACGGAGCAGTAATCGAAGCCTGCCAACAGGGCGACCGCGACGCTTTTCAACTCCTTTTCGAGACTTACAAAGACAAGGTTTTCTCGCTTGCCGTCTATTCCGCGGGCGGTGACCGCGCCGTCGCTGACGACGTCACCCAACAGATCTTTCTGAAGTTGTTCACGGCCATTCGGCAGTTTCGCGGCGACTCGGAGTTTACGACCTGGCTTTACCGGCTCGTGGTCAACGCGTGTCTCGACGAACGGCGGCGGCGCAAGCGTTGGCTGCCGTGGGGTGAGACTCTGGCCCTGACAAACCAGAGCGAAAAGAAACCACAGGAACAGCGGTTTGCGCGGCTTGAAGTTAGCGAAGGGGTGCAGCAGGCGATTGCGGAGTTGAAGCCGAAGTTTCGTTTGCCGATTTTGTTGAAGTACATCGAGGGTTTGTCTTACGAGGAGATCGCGAGCGTGATGGGTTGTTCGAAAGGCACGGTGGCTTCACGGCTCAATCGCGGGCACAGCCAGTTGGCAAAGCGGCTTGCGCATTTGAATGATGCCGCTGCGTGGGGCGACTGAAGTTTTTGGTTCGTGAAGTTTTACGGAGAGTGATGATGTTTTCGAGGCATGTGACTAAAGACATTTCAGCTTACTGTCACGGGGAGTTGTCGCCGGAGGCGTCGCGGCAGTTTGCGGAGCACGTTATTGCGTGCGCGAAATGCCGGCGAGAGTTTGAAGAGATCAAGTCGGGGATCAGGTTCGCGGAACAGTTGCCGCTGGTATCCGCGCCGGAAATGCTTTGGTCGAAGCTTCAAGCGTCGCTCGGTTCTGAGAGAAAGAGTTCCGCGGTGGTTAGGCCATGGTGGCAAGCAAGCGCGGCCGCGGTGGCGGCGGTGTTGCTGGTTATCGGCGGGTTAGGGGTTTGGTGGTTTTGGACCAGGGGATTTAAGAACGCTTTGCCGAAGGGCTCGTGGGAAGTGCAAAGACTGGATGGTGCGCCGCGGATTGGGGAGAAGAGGATTGGCGCTCGAGGTGAGCTCGGAGTGGGCGAGTGGTTGGAGACCGATGGAAATTCGCGCGCGCAGATCGCGGTCAGTTCGATCGGTCAGGTCAACATCGATGAAAACACGCGCGTGCGTTTAGTGGAGACTGAGCCGACCGAACATCGGCTCGAGCTCGCGCGAGGAAAATTGAGCGCGAGGATCTGGGCGCCGCCGCGGCTGTTCTTTGTCGACACGCCGTCAGCAGTGGCTGCGGATCTTGGTTGTGCTTACACGCTCGAAGTTGACGATCACGGCGCGGGCGTGTTGCGCGTCACGTCGGGTTGGGTGGCGCTGCAGTTGAAAGATCGCGAGTCGATGGTGCCGGCGGAGGCGGCGTGCGAGACGCGGCCGGGAGTTGGACCAGGCACGCCGTATTTCGTAGACGCGCCCGCGTCGTTTCGTTCGGCTCTCGAAACTATCGACTTCGAAAACGATCCGGCCGCGAAAGCCGGCGCGCTGGACGTGATGTTGCGTGAGGCGCGCACGCGCGACACGCTCACGTTGTGGCACCTGCTGGCGCGAGTTGAAGGAAACGATCGCGCGCGCGTCTACGACAAGATCGCGACCTTCGTCCCACCACCCGACGGCGTTACGCGTGAGGGCATCATGAACCTGGACCAAACGATGCTCGATCGCTGGAAGGACTCACTCGAAGCGAGTTGGTTCGTCAACAACACGATCGTGCCGAAACCGATTGCCGAAGGCTACTGGCGCGTGAAGAACGGCGTCGTTCGCCGGTTGAAACAGTAGCCTCTACGTCCCCGACAGATGTCGCGTGTCGTTTATCGTTAGCACGCGGACGAACCCGTCGTCACGCAACTCAAACCTCGTGATCGCGCAGTTCGCGTTGCTAATCCAAACGGGTTTCAACTCGGGCGCGTCCAGCGCGCCCATCAGGTGCAGAGCAAGGATGCAGATCGTACCGGTGTGACTGAAGACCGCGATCTTCCCGCCGCGGTGTTGCGCAATGATCTCGTCGAGTTTTTGCCACGCGCGATCGAGCAGTTGGCGATAACTCTCGCCGCCCGTCAACACGTGCTCGAAATCGCGTCGCAGCAGCGCGGCATACTCCGCCGGATGTTGCTGCGCGGCGTCTTCGAACGTCAGACCTTCCATAACACCAACGCTGCGTTCGCGAAACGCGTTGGTCGGATTGACCGTCAAACCCGTCAGCTTCGCAAGCGATTGGGCCGTCTCCATCGCGCGTGCGAGGTCGCTCGAGTAGATCGCCGTTATGCCTTCGTTTACGAGAGAGCGCGCAGTGGCTTGCGCCTGTTTGCGGCCGCGCGGCGAGAGCGGCGTAGCGGTGTGGCCGCCAAAACGGCGTGCGGCGTTTCCTTCCGACTGGCCGTGCCGGATGAGAAGGACGTGCGTATCGTGGGGCATCGCGCCTTTAATCTAAGCGGCGACGGCTTCGGTCTTCAACTTCTCCGCCTGGTAGTGAGCGACGAGCGCGTCGATGAAGGGATCGAGGTTGCCTTCCATCACGAGGTCGAGTTGGTGAATTGTTAATCCGATACGGTGATCGCTGACCCGGTTCTCTTTGAAGTTGTACGTGCGAATCTTCTCGGAACGATCGCCGGAGCCAACCATCGAGCGGCGCTCACTCGCCTGCGCTTCGTGTTGCTTCTGCTCTTCGATCTCCTGCAAGCGCGCACGCAAAACGCGCATCGCCTTTTCGCGATTCTTGATCTGCGACTTCTCATCCTGCATCGACACGACGACGCCCGTCGGCAAGTGCGTCAGCCGCACCGCGGAGTACGTTGTGTTCACTGACTGCCCGCCTGGACCAGACGAACAGAACGTATCGATGCGCAAGTCTTTCTGATCGATCTTCACGTCGACTTCTTCCGCTTCGGGCAACACTGCGACTGTCACCGCCGAAGTATGAATCCGTCCACTCGCTTCGGTCTGCGGCACACGCTGCACGCGATGCACGCCCGACTCGTGTTTGAGTTTCGAATAAACTTTGTCGCCTTCGATCAAAACGATCGCTTCCTTGAGACCGCCGATGCCCGACTCCGACGCGTCCATTACTTCAAAACGCCAGCGCTGCTTCTCCGAATAACGCGCGTACATGCGCACCATCTCCGCGGCGAAGAGCGTCGCTTCATCACCGCCGGTGCCCGCGCGGATTTCGAGAATGACATTCTTCTCGTCGTTCGGATCGGTCGGAATCAACAACAGCCGCAGTTCCTTTTCGTTCTCTTCGAGACGCGCTTGCAAAGCTTCCAGCTCAACTCGTGCCATCTCGCGCATCTCTTCGTCGTCGGCAGTGTCGAGCAGTTCGCGCGTGCCGCTGAGCTCTTCGTTCAAGCCCTTCCACGCGTGATACTTCTGCACGACCTCTTCGAGCGTGCGGTGCTGTTTCGCGGCTTTCGCGTACGCAGACGGATTCGCGAGCAACTCAGGCGAGGAAAGCTCCTGCGTCAACTCTTCGTAGCGATGGGCAATCTGTTCGAGTTTGTCTAACATACAATTCTCACGGGCATTTAAACCTCACGGGGCATTCAATCCTCACGATAGCAGCGCCGGCTCCGCTTGCGGCGTTTGCGGCTCCAGTTTCAACGACTCTTTCAATGCTTCGATCGCCACTTCCAGTTGCTGATCGTCCGGTTCCTGCGTGGTGATGTTTTGCAGCCACACACCCGGCAGCGTCATCAGCTTGAAAAACCAACTGCTCTCTCGTTTCGCCGACAAGCGAATAATCTCGTACGACAGACCGGCGACGACGGGCATGAGCACGATGCGAGTCAGCAGGTTCAGCCACAACGAATCAAACTTGATCACCGAGAAAAGAATGATCGCCACGAGCATCACGACCATCAGAAAGCTCGTGCCGCAACGCGGATGCTGCCGCGGTTGTCGCCGCGCGTTTTCCACCGTGAGCGGCAGTCCGGCTTCCCACGTGAACACGGTCTTGTGTTCCGCGCCGTGATACTCGAAGACGCGTCTGATGTCTTTCACAAGCGAGAAGCTGAAGATCATGATCAGAAAGAACGTCATACGGATCACGCCGTCGACGAGGTTGAAAGCGACTGAAGGCCGCACCGGATGTAAATAGGTACGCACGGTGGACCACGCTTGATTCAACCAGGGGATTGACGACCGTTCGTCGGCGGATGCCGCGGGTTGTGCGGCAGTACCGGAGGCAGCGGCACTACCGCTCGCAGCAGTGCCACCGACAGCGCCCGAAGCCGCAGTGCTCGTAGCAACTGTCGGCGCTGTGGCCCAACCCGCCGCGATGAACAGCGCGTTCGTCAACAACAACGGGGCCGCGACGAAAAGCAGGATCTGAAAGATCAACGCAAAGATGATCGATCCTGTCGCCGCCGCCGTCGTGCCTTTCTTCAACTCATCACGCGATCGTTTCTTCGTCGGCACGGGAAACAGACCGGGCACCGCGCCAGTCAAACCCGCAAAATCTCCTTCGCCTTCGATCACCGCTGGTGAAAGCGCGACCTTCACTTCCGCGGCCTTCGCTTCCTCGAGCTCCGCAAACGCCTCGCTGGCCGAGTAGTTGAGCGCCTTGATTCCGAGGCTCAGCGACTGCACGAGCACCGCGCCGCCGCGCACGACCGGCAATTTGAGCAACGGATACGTGTCGCTCCACTTCGGCAGGCGCGCGGCCGTGTTGACGATCGTGCCGTCGGCTTTGCGCACGGCGATGGCGTAGGCGTTCGGCGTGCGCATCATCACGCCCTCGATGACTGCCTGGCCGCCGACAATTAGATCTCGTTCCGGTGTACTCATAGCTTCAAATACGGAAAGGCCGGCTATGTTCAGGAAAGTCGCTCGTCCGCTTGAGTGCACCTTGAGCGACCGACCAAATCACGCCGGCTTCAGTTTGTGATTGCTAATGTTGGTTGCGCAAACCCATCGGTTCGGGGTTATTTCGCAGCGGCAGCGCCTTCGGTTTTGCGGCCGTAACGCTTGTTGAAGCGATCCACGCGTCCCGCGGTGTCGACCAGCTTCTGCTTACCGGTGAAGAACGGATGGCACGCGGAACAGATTTCCACGTGCAGGTCGCCCTTCTTGGTGGAGCGGGTCTTAAACGTCTCGCCGCAGGCGCAGGTAACGTTGATTTCGACGTATTCCGGGTGAATTCCTGGTTTCATTGCTCTTTGTTTCGACTCTCTCTTCAGCAGTCCTCATAGACGAGACGGACTGCATTTTTCAAACAAGCCATGATAGGTGGCACGCGCAGAACCGTCAAGCAGCTCTGTGGAGTGCGGCGACTCGACGCCGCTTTATTCTCGATCGTGCGTGATCGAGGCGAAAGCGGCGTCGAGTCGCCGCACTCCATAGTTTCGCGTGTACATTGAACCTTGTCCTGCTATAATGCGGCCTCCCTCTGAAAAGACCCGCTTGTCTGTCCAGGACGCACGACCCCCGTACGTTCGGTCACTTAGCTATGCGTGTCCCGAAGCTGGCATTTCTGGTCGTCCTCGCCGTTCTCATCTTCCCGGCGGTGAGCACAGTTGCGCAGGAACGTTTGTGCGATCCGGCGTTCGAAGACTGCCGCACGCCGTTGTGGCAATTGATCGACGCCGAGACCAAAGGCATCGACGTCGCTTTCTGGTTCATGCAGGACTCTTCCTACGCCACGAAGCTGGTTAACAAGTTCAAAGCGGGCGTGCCCGTCCGCGTGATCGTCGACCCGCGCGCGAATCCGACCTACGCTGGTAATGCAGAAGTGCTCGACATGTTGAAAGCGGCGGGCATTCCGATGCGCTTCAAGATCGGCGACGGCATCGTGCATTGGAAGATGATGCTGTTCGTCGGACAGAACGAACTCGAATTCAGCGGCGCGAATTATTCCAGCAATTTCTTCGTTCCCGACGCGCCGAATTCGAACTATATCGACGAAGGAATCTACTTTACGAACGACTCGTCGTTAGTGAACAGTTTCAAAACCAAGTTCGACGACGTCTGGACCGATACGAAACTCTTCGACAACTACGCGAACATCACCGGCCCGCTGACTCGCAAGTATCCGGTGTTTCCGATCGATCCCGAGCTGAATTTTCCGCCGAGCATCGACAGCAGCCAGGACTACTTACTGCGCACGCAGCAGAACATGAACGCCGAAACCAAAAAGATCGACGTGATCATGTATCGCATCACCAACTCCGGATTCACTGACGCGACGATCGCAGCAGTGAAGCGAGGCGTGCCGGTGCGTCTGATTCACGAGCCGGACGAATATCGCAATCCTGCGCGGCAGTGGGACGCGTGGAACGTGGATCGGATGTTTATGGCGGGGGTGCAGATCAGGATGCGAAAGCATCTCGGCTTGAACCATCAGAAGTCCGTGCTGCTCTACGGCAAAGGCATGACGATCTTCGGCTCGTCAAACTGGACCGGGCCATCGTCGAACTCGCAACTCGAGCACAATTACTTCACGACGAAGGCGTGGTTCTTTAAGTGGTTCGTGGACCAGTTTGAGCGCAAGTGGAATTCAACGAGTGAGAATCAACCGTTTGTGCCGCTCGGGCCGGATCAGCCGACCTACTTAGCGCCTCTTAACGGCGCCACCGCTCAGCCGACGACGCTCACACTCGAATGGGAAGGTGGGCCATGGGCGCATAAGTACGACATCTTTTTCGGCACCTCGCCGAACCCGCCGCTGCTCGTAGCAAACGCGACGACGACTCAGAGTGGCGCACAGCCGGGCGATCCGCTGCTGACGACCGGCTCGGTTGATGACGGCGTAAAAGAAACCCTCAAGTTGCAAACGACGCTGCAGCCGAACACGACTTATTTCTGGCGTGTCGTCGGCAAGACGATGGCTAATCAGACGGTGAGCGGTCCAACCTGGAGTTTCACGACTACGAGTACAGTGCCTCCGCCTCCGACCGGACCAGTGCTGCTTACTGACGCTGGAACCGGCCGCGCCATGGTCGTTCAATCGCCACTACAAACCCGAGAGCCTTTCCCGATTTCTTCGTTCAACCTGATGGCGGATCAGCGCACGCGCGTGATGCTGTTTGCTCGCAACGTCGATCCGGCTGCGCAGAGCACGTTCGTGGTTTCAGCGACGAGTGTGCAGGGAGCGCAGTTCCAACTGCCGATCGAATGGGTTGGCCCAACGCCGTGGGATCCGGCGATGACGGGGATAATTGTGCGGCTGCCGCAGGACGCAACGCTGCACGGAGATCTCACGGTTAACCTCACCGTCGGCGGGACCCGCAGCAACAACGTCGTCTTCGCGATTCAATGACCACGCGCTTCTCGGCGCTCAGTCGTTCGCACGGCGCTTGCGGTTCTGGCGGGAGAACGTGTTCCGTTCCCAAAACACACCATCAGCGTAGCCTTGGATATTGCGATCCCGATCTGCCAAATCCAGACGCTTCTGCGCGTAGCAACAAAAAATCTCTTCACTTTCTACGCCGAGATAATGACGCCCCAGCTTTTTAGCGACGACGGTCGTGGTGCCCGAACCGTTGAAGGGATCGAAAACTAGATCGCCGCTCTTCGAGCTGGCGAGGATGATCTTCGCGAGGAGTTTTTCAGGCTTTTGCGTCGGATGATCGGTGTTCTCGGACATCGACCAGTAGGGAACCGTCAGGTCCGTCCAGAGATTCGACGGATGCGTGAGACGAAAGCGTCCGTCTTCGGCGTCGATCCAATCCTTGGGCGCGCCATTCGGATCGGTGTAGGGCGCGATCACCTGTCGCTTTAACCGCACCGCCTCGACATCAAAGTAATAATCGTCAGACACAGTAAAGAACCAGATGTCTTCCGCACACTTCTTCCAGTTTGACTTCGCGCCGCGGCCCTTCTCACGTTCCCACGTGATGCGGTTCCGCGGAATGAAATACTTTTCGCCGACGCGGTGAATCGCGGCTGACGACTCCCAATCGCCGCAGATGTAAACCGAAGCCGTCGGTTTCAAAAGCCCGACGGTTTCCGCGAGCCATGAGTCGAGCCACTCCGCGTATCGATCAACGGAGGTTTTCTTGAACCGACGATCGTTGAAACTCTTCGTCAGGTTGTATGGAGGATCTGCGAAGAGTAGATCTACAAACCCGTTCGGCAGATGCGGTAAAGCCGTGAAGACATCCTGGCAGAAAACGCGATCGCGCACCTTCGCCAACGCAACAGGCGAGTTGATCGTTGCGAGCGCTTCTTTGTAGCGCACAAACTCCTCGTCGGAGAGCGTCAACGTGCGGTTGGCGGGCGCGCGGGTCACGGTGATCGGAATTTACACCAGTTCTGCTATAATCCGTTTCCGAATTTCAAGCTCTTCTCTTTTGTAGCAGCACAATGCAGCCCGCGCGTTGTTTTATCTGCTAGTCGAAGTGTAGTCGTAGACGCGCCACAGGCCACTATGTCAGACGACACGAAGCAGCCTGGTTCCGAAGAACCTATGCGACCGGACGAGTCGCCAGCCGATTCGTCCGGGACGCCCTCACCATCTGCGATTCCACCCGCCGGAGAGTTGGCCGGGGCCGACGCCGAAAAAGCGGCGATGGTCGAACAAGCGAAATCGCGTGTCGCGGCCGTGAAGGAATCGCTGGCCGCAGACAAACCCGCTGCCGCGGCAGGCGCTCCGAAACCTCCAGTCAAGAAAAAAGAAGAAGGTCCGAAGCCGACCGACGCGGCGAATCATCCGCTCGTCAAGAAACTGAAAGCGCAGTTTGGCGAAGCGATTGGCGAGGCGTCGGAGTTTATCGGCCAACTGTCGGTGTACGTGACACGCGAAAGCATCGTCGATGTTTGTCTCTATTTAAGAGACGACGCGGAAGTTCCTTTTGATTACCTCTCGGACCTGACCTGCGTTCACTACCCCGACCGCGTCGACGCGCCGTTTGAAGTCGTCTACAACTTGTTTTCGATTCCGAGTAACGAGCGCGTGCGTTTAAAAGTAAGAACGGCCGACAGCGTCGAGAGTGTGACGAGCGTGTGGCCGGCGGCGAATTGGCTGGAACGCGAAGTTTACGATCTGTTTGGAATCACGTTTGGCGGGCATCCGGATTTGCGGCGTCTGTTGTTGCCGCCCGATTGGGATGGCTATCCGATGCGCAAAGACTATGCGCTGGAGTTTGTCGAGAACGCGTGGACCGCGAAGCACCTGCCGCAAATGACCGAGGTACAGATGGAGCAGTTGCAGCAGCGCCGCGCGTACGGTTTGGAGATTTTGTCGGTGCCGCAGGAACGAATGATGCGCGACATCTTTCGCGGCGGCAAAGAAGTGATGCCGAAAGACAAATGACGCCGAAAGAGATCGCTACGCATTACAACGCGAAAGTCTTCGACACGCCCGGTGCGGCGCAGGAGGCGGGCTTTGTTTTAGCTGACACGGCGCAACCGCGAAACGTGTGGAACAAAGCGAGCGCGGCGAATGCGATCGTGTTGAAGCTCGTCGACAAGAAAGCGCGCGGCGAAGCGGAAGAGATCGGATTAGTGATCGAACCGTGGCGTGTGACCGGTTGTTATAAGGAATAAATGCATCAGGTAGAAATCGCGACAACTCAAGAGACGCTCCTCGACAGCCCGGAAATGGTGCTGAACATGGGGCCGCAACACCCGTCAACACACGGCGTGTTGCGCGTGATTCTCAAACTCGACGGCGAGACCGTGATCGATCTCGACTGCGACATCGGTTACCTCCATCGCGGCATGGAGAAGATCGCCGAGAACCGCATGTACACGATGATCGCCCCTTACTGGGACCGTCTCGATTACATCGCCGCGGTTTCCAACGGCCTCGTTTGGGTCGAAACAGTCGAGCAGATGATGGGTCTCGCGGTGCCGCCGCGCGCCCACTACCTGCGCACGATTTTGACCGAGCTCAATCGCATCGCTTCGCACCTGCTGTGGCTCGCGACGCACGCACTCGACATCGGCGCGGTCACGGTTCTGCTCTGGGCGCTGCGCGAACGCGAAGAGATCCTGAAGATCTTTGAACGGCAATTCGGCGCTCGTCTGACGTGTCACGCGTGGCGCGTCGGCGGCATGCCCAACGACGCTTACGACGAGTTCGAAAAAGACGTACGCCAGTTTGCCAACAACTTTCCGAAGCGCCTCGACGAATACGAGACCGTGCTTTCGGAGAATCGCATCTGGTTGAGCCGCACGGTCGGCATCGGCGTGATCTCGGCGAAGGACGCGATCGCGATCGGGCTTTCCGGTCCGGCGCTGCGTGGTTCGGGCGTCGCGTGGGACGTACGCAAGTCGCGGCCTTATGCGGCGTATGCGCACATGGATTTTGATATTCCGCTCGGGGAGAACGGCGATACTTACGACCGTTACCTCGTTCGCCTCGAAGAGATGCGCCAGTCGCGGCGCATCATCGTGCAGGCGTTGGACGAGCTTCCCGACGGTCCGGTCAACGCGAAGCTGCCGAAAGTCGTGAAGCCGCCGGCGGGTGATTACTACCACTCGATCGAAGCGCCGAAAGGCGAGATCGGTTGTTACATCGTTTCCGACGGCACCGCGCAGCCTTATCGCGTGCGCGTGCGGCCGCCGTCATTCGTGAATTTGCAGGCGCTGAAACAGATGTGCGTCGGTCATCTCGTGGCCGACGTCGTCGCAATCATTGGCACGCTCGATATTGTTTTAGGAGAGATCGATCGCTGATACCCGCATGCTTCTGTTCGGTCCGGTAAATCTGCTCAACGATCTGCTGCTGAAAGCTTTCAGCCAGGACACGATCAACTACTTCATCTGGCCGCTGATCCAGATCGGCCTCGTGGTGACGCTCGTGGCGCTGTGGGTCGCGTACGCGACGTATCTCGAGCGTAAGATCTCGGCGTTCATGCAAGCGCGGCTCGGGCCGATGCGCGTTGGACCATGGGGACTGCTGCAACCAATCGCTGACGGTATCAAGCTGCTCGTTAAAGAAGACTTCATTCCCGAGCACGCCGATCGCTGGATCTTTTTCTTCGCGCCTTATATCGCCGTTGCTTCGGCGTTCATCGTCTTTTCGGTGGTGCCGTTTGGGCCGGATTGGGCGGTGATCGCGGACGTCAATATCGGACTGCTGCTGGTGTTGGCGGTTTCGAGTGTCGGTGTGTTGGCATTGATTCTCGCGGGTTGGTCGTCAAACTCGAAGTACGCGCTGCTCGGCGGACTGCGTTCGAGCGCGCAGATGGTTTCGTACGAAGTCTCGATGGGACTCTCGCTGATCGGCGCGTTGATGTTTGCGCGCACGCTCTCGCTGTCGGGCATCATCGCCGCACAGGGATCGGATTCGATCTGGTACGTCGTCTATCAGCCGGCGGCGTTTCTCCTTTTCTTGATTAGCGGCATTGCGGAGAACAATCGCGCGCCGTTCGATCTGCCGGAAGCTGAATCAGAGCTCGTTGCCGGCTTTCACACGGAATACTCCGGCATGCGCTGGTCGCTGTTTTTCATGGCTGAGTACGCGGCGATGGTCGTTGTTTCGGCAGTCGCGGCAACGGTGTTTCTCGGCGGCTGGTACTTTCCGTTTGTTTACCGGCTCGAAGCGGCGGGACAGCACAATCTCTACGTGCTCGTGAGCCTGCTGGTGTTTTTGGTGAAGGTGTCAGTTATCCTTTACATCTATTTCTGGCTGCGCTGGACACTGCCGCGTTTTCGTTACGACCAGTTGATGGACATCGGTTGGAAGTGGCTGATTCCTTCGGCGCTCATCAACATCGCGCTGTCGGCGCTCGCGATCTTCGTCGTGCAGGCGCTCAACGGCTGGCGCGGAATGAAAACCATCGACGCGCTCGATCGCGGTTTGAACCTGACGCTCACCGGCAAACTGATCATGATCGCGTTTGGTATTGCCGGTTTGTTCATCACCGCGGCGCTGCTCTCGCGCATCAACTGGCGCTCGCGCGATTTCAATCTCAAGGTGCAGCGCAGAAATATCCGGCTCGTGGATGTGCCGAAGGGCAAACCGGCGGTTTCTGCCACTGAGGCGTAATTTGTGAGGTGTAGTTTCAATGCCTTTAGTTAAGACTCCAAAACCGACTTTCGCGCAGAAGCTGAAACGCTTCTTCATGATCGATCTGCTCAAAGGACTCGGGCTCACGCTGAAGTACAACCTCGGCGCGATTACCGACAAAGACGCGGTCGCGGGCAAGGGAATCTACACCGAGCAGTATCCGAAAGTGCGTCCCGATGTGGCGCCGCGTTTTCACGGCGCGCCGCGTTTGAACATGGATCCGGAAACACACGACACGCTCTGCATCGCGTGCAACCTCTGCGCGCTCGCGTGTCCCGAAGACTGCATCGACGTGATCCCGATGGACGTCGAGATCATCGTGGCGGGCAAACCGCGGCGCAAGAAAGTGCTCGACGAATTCATCTTCGACACTTCGCGCTGCATGTTCTGCGCGCTTTGTCAGGAAGCGTGCCCGACTGCCTGTCTCGAGCTGACGCAGGAGTTTGAGCTGGCGACTTATTCACGCGCCGGTTTTGTCTGGAATCGCGAGATGCTCGAGCAGGGCCGGGAAACAGTGAAGTACACCAGTTAGCGGTTTTAATTAGGACCGCTCAAGAAAAACAAATGGTTCTCTCCGGTTACGAAGCACTCTTCTTCTGGATCTTCGCGCTGGCGGCGATCTTTGCCGGGCTGCTGACGGTGATGGCGCGCAATGCCGTCCATAGCGCGCTGTTTCTGATCTCGTCGCTCGTCTCCGTCGCCGCGTTGTTTGTGCTCGCGGGCGCGGAGTTTATCGCCGGTGTGCAGATACTCGTTTACGTCGGCGGCGTGATGGTCCTGTTTCTGTTCGTGATCATGCTCGTCAACGTCGGCGCGGAAGAAAAGGGCAAGGAAGAGATCTTCAACAACCAGCGCCAGGTGACGGCGAGTTTGATCTTCTGTTTCCTGCTGGTCGGCGGCGTGCTCTACGCGGTCAGTGATGGTTATCGCGGTTTGCAAAAACTGCATCCGCAAGCTGAAGCAACGATCGGCGAACAGCCTGACGCGAACCAAACCACTGGTCCGCAAAACGCGACCGGTACGAGCCAGATCACCAAAGACACGGAACGCATCGGCAGCAGTCTTTATCGTTATGCCTCGCTGCCTTTCGAAATCGCGAGCATCCTGCTGCTCGTCGCCATTATCGGCTCGGTGATGCTGGCGCGCACACTCAAACAGGAAGTCTCGGCGGACGACGTCGATCCCGACGTGTTGCTCGAAGAGATCGCGCGAGATCCCGAGCTCGCGCAGTTGGAACCACGGTCTGAATGAACATGCTCAACTGTTTCATCCCTGCGTTGGCGTTCTTGTTTCAGGAAGCTGACAGCAGTCGGGTGGCGCTGATGAAGAAGGCGGCGCTGAATCCCGACCTGTCGAAGTTTCTCGTCATCGGCGCGCTGCTTTTCATTATCGGCGTCGCGGGCGTGCTAACGCGGCGCAACATCATCGTCATCTTCATGTCGATCGAGTTGATACTCAACGCGGCGAACCTGAACTTCATCGCTTTCTCGCGCTACTTGCAGGCTTCCGGCAACGCCAACGCGCTCGCGGGCCAAATCTTCACCGTGTTTGTGATCGTCGTCGCCGCGGCGGAAGCGGCCATCGGTTTAGGTATCGTCATCGCTCTCTATCGCAACAAGGAAACGATCTGGGTAGACGAGATCGACTTGTTGAAATGGTGAAATGTACAAATACATCTGGCTAGTTCCCCTGCTACCACTCCTCGGCGCCGCCATCAACGGCCTCTTCGGCCGGAAGTTTCGCTTTTCCGAAGGGTTGATCGGTGGGATTGCGGTCGGATCGGTCGCGCTTGCTTTCTTCATCAGCATCGCGGCGGTGTATTCGTACGGCTTTGGCAGCAATGCGCACTGGCCCAATCCGTATTTAACCAGCCAGGACGGTTATAGTTTCACCTGGATTCCCGCCGGCGCGGTGAGTGTCAATCACGGCGCGAGCTATTCACTGCTGAACATCGAGTGGAGCTATCAGCTCGATCCGCTGTCGTCGATCTTCATGCTGATCGTGACGGGCGTCGGCTTGTGCATCTTCATCTTCGCGACCGGATACATGCACGGCGAAGCGGGCTTCTATCGCTTCTTCGCTTACATGGGCCTCTTCATGTTTGCGATGCTCGTGCTCGTGATGGGCTCAAACTTCCTGATGATGTTTGTCGGTTGGGAAGGGGTCGGGCTCTGTTCCTACCTTTTAATCGGCTACTACTTCGATCGCCAGGAAGCGGCGAACGCGTCGCGCAAAGCGTTCATCACGAATCGCGTCGGCGACTTCGGTTTCCTGCTCGGCATCGCGCTCATCGTGATGCA
>CAMLLD010000020.1 GCA_946480785.1 uncultured Blastocatellia bacterium
CATCCCGGGGGCGCGCGCGAAGCCGCTCGACCCGAGCCTCGCGGTGACGCCGCCCGACCTGACTTCGCGTGCGATTCCCTCAAGCTACGTTCCTTTCCGCAATTCGCATCTGCTCGCCGTCGCTACTAGCTGGGGCGAAGTGATCGGAGCGCGCGCCATATATATAGGAGCAGTCGCCGAAGATTCGTCGGGCTATCCCGATTGCCGCCCCGAGTTTTACGCCGCCTTTCAAAACGTCATTGACCTCGGCACGAAGCCGGAAACAAACCTCACGATCAGGACGCCGGTGATCCATTTGAAGAAATCGGAGATCGTGCGCACAGGCTTCGCACTCGGCGCTCCGCTGCATCTCACGTGGTCGTGTTACCAGGCAGACGAGCTGGCCTGTGGGAACTGCGATTCGTGCGCGCTGCGTTTGCGGGCTTTTCGTGAAGCGGGCGTGCGCGATCCGATACCCTACCTGCTTGACAGTAGTCGTTTTGCTTATTAGTTTAGCCCCGCACGGGAGGAATCTGGAGAAGATGATTAATAAATACTTTATTGGCACACTCGCTATCGCAATTCTCATGGCTGTCGCGTCGGCGCCGGCTTTCGCTCAGGTGGGCGAACTTCGTGGTCACGTCTGGATGCAACAAGCCGATGGTCAAAAGGTTCCCCTTGCTGACGCGCAGATCGATGTCTTCCGCACGGACATGAAGGCGGAGTTTCACACGAAGACGAACAAGAAAGGCGAGTGGGTTTTCGCGGGTATACCGTTCGTCGGCACTTATGTCGTTGCCGCGAGCCATCCGACTGCTTCGCCGAACTTCGTTCCCGGTGTCAAAGCCGGACGCGGTGTCGATGTCGACATCACGGTCACGCCCGGCAGCGGAAAGAAGCTCACGCTTGACGAGATTCAAAAAGCGAACGCGGCTGCGCCGCCCACTGGTGGTTCGTCCGGCGGTGGTGGTACTGAAAGCGCGGCCGACAAAGCCAAGCGCGAAGAGATCATGAAGAAGAACGCCGAGATCGAGGCGTCGAACAAGAAAATCACCGAATCCAACGAGGTCATCGCGCGCACGTTCAAGGCCGGGAACGAAGCTCTCACTGCGGCAAACGCCGCCGCCACCGCAAAAAACTCCGATGAGGCCATTCAGAAGTATGGTGAAGCTGTTACTCAGTATGACCAAGGCCTCGCTGCCGATCCCGATCAACCCGCGATCCTGACCAACAAGGCAGTCGCTTTGAAGGGACGCGGAGTCGCACGTTACAACGCGGCTATTACCTCGAAGACACTCGATGATGCCGGCCGTAACGCCGCGCTCGATCAGGCCAAAGCGGATTTCAAAGCCGCGTCAGAAGCGTCGAGTAAAGCAGCGGGAATGCTGAAAGCGCAGGCGGCGCCGACGGATCCCGCGGAGTTGGACCGTTACAACAAGAACCGTTATGCCGCGTATGTGACGAATGCCGAATCGATGCGTCTGTTTGTGAGCAAGGTGGATCCGACTCAGGCTGAAGCAGGTCTCGCAGCGTTCAAAGATTACATCGCGATCGAGACTGATCCGGCGAAGAAGGCGAAAGCCCAACTCGATTCGGCCCAGATGCTGCTCGACTCGGGCCAGGCCGACAAAGCGCTGGTCGAGTTTCAAACCATCCTTCAGTCGCAGCCGGACAATCCGGAAGCAAACCTCGGCGCCGGACTCGCGCTCTACGCCGCGCAGGACAAGACGAAGTTTCAGGAGGCCGCGAATTATCTCCAGCACTTCGTCGACGTCGCACCGGACACGAATCCTTTGAAAGCGGACGCGAAAGCGATCCTGGCGGAGTTGAAGAGCACGGAGAAAGTCATCCCCGAGAAGACTCCGAGCCGTCCCGCTCCCAAGCGCACCCGTCCGTAACGCTAACGCCGAAGGCGTTCACTAATTCAAGCCCAGGGTTCTCCGGAACCCTGGGTTTGCTGTTTAATGCCGCACGTCCAACGCTGAAAGCGTTGGCGAACTCCACGCAAAATGTGAGTTTCTCCACGAGTTTTGCTGGAATTCGAACCTTGACACTCCTTGTGTTCAAACTGTACTATGAACGCACAACGATGTTGGCCCATCGTTGAGTGAGTAGAGACGGGTTCATCATGCCTCGCGCCTCCGGGCGCCTCCAATCCATTCCAGTCGGGACAATTAAAAGCGCCACCAGAAGGCACAAATGTCAGCCAAATTAGGCGAAATTCTCGTACGCGAAAATCTTATCAGTCCGCAAAGCCTCCGAGAGGCTCTCGACCACCAGCGCGAACACGGTGGCCGGCTCGGCTTTAATCTCGTCAAACTCGGTCTCGTCAGCGACGACATGATCACCGCCGTCCTCTCCCGGCATTACGGCATTCCCTCCGTCAATCTCGAGCTCTTCAACATCGATCCCGCCGTGCTCCGTCTCATCCCCCAGGAAGTCGCGCAAAAACACTCCGTGCTGCCGCTCTCGCGCGTCGGCGCGACACTCACGCTCGCCATGGTCGATCCGACCAACGTCTTCGCACTCGACGACGTGAAGTTCATGACCGGCCTGAACGTCGAACCGGTAGTTGTCGCCGAAGGCAGCGTGCAACAAGCGATCGCGAAGTACTACGGCACCTCACGCGAGATCGAACTCGCCTCCAGTAACGACGACTCACTCGACAAAATCGCGCGCAGCAATGGCAGCAACGGGCACGGCTCGATCACCAACGCCGATCTCGTCTCGCTCGACAGTATCGACTTCGACACCGAGCAAACCGGCGACGTCGAAGTAGTCGAAGACAACGAAGAGATCGATCTCTCGACGTTGTCGCGCATGAGCGAAGACGCGCCCGTCGTTCGGCTCGTCAACGTGCTGCTGGTCGACTCGCTGCGTCGCGGCGCTTCCGACATTCACGTCGAGCCTTACGAAAAAGAGTTGCGCATTCGCTTCCGCATCGACGGCGTGCTCTACGACGTAATGCATCCGCCGTTGAAACTTCGCGACGCGTTGATCTCGCGCGTGAAGATCATGTCGAAGCTCGACATCTCCGAAAAGCGCCTGCCGCAGGACGGCCGCATCAAGATCAAAGTGAAAGTCGACTCGCGTTCGCGCGAGCTCGACTTCCGCGTGTCCACGTTGCCGACGCTGTTCGGCGAGAAGGTCGTGCTTCGTTTGCTCGACAAAGAAAACCTCATGCTCGACATGACCAAACTCGGTTTCGAGCCAGAGTCGCTTACGAAATTTCAACGCAATATATCGAAGCCTTACGGCATGGTGCTCGTCACTGGTCCAACCGGAAGCGGTAAGACCAACACGCTCTACTCAGCGCTCCAGTCGCTCAACACCGTCGACACCAACATCATGACGGCGGAAGACCCGGTCGAGTTCAATCTCGTCGGCATCAACCAGGTGCAGATGAAAGAACAGATCGGTTTGAACTTCGCCGCGGCCCTGCGCGCTTTCCTGCGCCAGGATCCAAACATCGTTCTCGTCGGCGAAATCCGCGACTTCGAAACCGCGGAGATCGCCATCAAAGCCGCGCTCACCGGCCACCTCGTTCTTTCCACCCTCCACACCAACGATGCTCCTTCAACCATTTCCCGCCTGATGAACATGGGCATCGAACCCTTTCTTGTCGCCACCAGCGTAAACCTCATCCAGGCACAACGACTGATTCGTCGCGTCTGCAAGGACTGCAAGCAGGAACATCCGACCCCGCCCGAAGCGCTGATCGAAGTCGGCTTCTCGGCCGAAGAAGCGAAGACGCTCAAGACTTACAAGGGCAAAGGTTGTGCGACTTGCAACAACACGGGTTACAAGGGACGAATCGGTCTTTACGAAGTGATGGAAATCACCGACGAGCTGCGCGAGTTGATCTTGATCGGTGCTTCCGCACTTGAATTGAGGAAAAAGGCGATCGACGACGGAATGATCACGCTGCGTGAATCGGGCCTGTTCAAGATTCGCGAAGGCGTGACCACGATTGAAGAAGTTGTTCGCGAGACGGTCGCCTAATTCGAGGAGAACCGAGCATGTTAAGAACAATCGCCATATCGCTAATCCTGGTGCTTTCAGTGAGCATAATGTTGCCCTTTGCGAACGAAGCACACGGCATCAGGCAGAGTGTACAGGTGCATCATCGCCGTCATCGTCGCCATTCGCGCGCCTGGTGGCGGAGGTATCGCGCTCGCTTGCGGCAGAGACGCGCTGAAGCGGAAGCTTTCGCGGCTCATCGCAAAGCATCGCTCGAGCTGCCGAAGAACATTCCCGTCGGGGACCTTTCCGCCGTTGGTGGTCCAGCAGTGCCGGTCTTGCCGGAGAACTCGGTGGGCACTAACACATTGCCAGCGCCACCGGCTTACGCCGCTGCGGCAAACGCACAACCGACTGTCGTCGTTCCCACTTCGCAACCAGCCTACAGTGCTTCCAACGGACAAACGCGCCCGCGTGTTGTCGGCAACTTGAATGCGGCCGTGAAGTCGCCCGCAGCCAAACTGCCGGGACAGATGAGCCTTTCGGTGGTCGCGCTCAGCCGGCCCAACTCAGCGTTTCTGACTTCGCGTGAAGAGAAGAACATGCTGGCGGGTACGCCTGTAGCCGATCTGCGCCGCATCGTGATCGACAAGATGGTCGCAGCGGGTGGTTGGGTGACTAACGACTTCGTGCGCGAAGTCAACGGCCATCGCATTTTCGTGGTGACGGCCCGCACGCCGGGCGACACGCTCACGCCGGAAAAAGCGTGGACGTTTTACTTCACCGAGGCTGGTGGCCGCATTTATGGCTTGACCACTGACTCGCCGCTCGAGTTTGCCGATCGCATGTCGACTGAAGCTGAGCATTACATCGAAATGCTCCGCACGAAGGCGACCGAAGCCGGCAACCAATAACCAACTCTTTGGAGTGCGCCGACTCGTCGGCGCTTTGGCCAAAGCGGTGACAAGTCCCCGCACTCCAAGGTTGAACTGGAGAGACGATCCCGATGCGATTGAATGAAACTGTTCCGCAAATCTCTTTGTCCGAACTGCTGAGAAAGCTTTCCGAGCTCGGCGGTTCGGATCTGCACATCACGACCGGCTCTCCGCCGCAGGTTCGAGTGGACGGTCATCTCCGTCCACTCGAGTCATATCGCGTGCTCACGTCGGCGGACACGAAGCAGCTCGCTTACTCCGTGCTCACCGACGCACAAAAACATCGCTTTGAGGAAAACCTCGAGCTCGACTTCTCGTTCGGCGTCAAAGGCCTGTCGCGTTTTCGCGCCAACCTGTTCAACCAGCGCGGCGCTGTCGGCGCTGTCTTTCGCGCCATTCCCTACGAGATCAAAGCATTCGAAGAACTCGGTTTGCCCGCGGTCGTCAAACAACTGTGCGAGAAGCCGCGCGGTCTGATTCTCGTTACTGGTCCAACCGGTTCGGGTAAATCGACCACGCTCGCCGCGATGATCGACAAGATCAACCGCGACCGGCACGAACACATTCTCACGATCGAAGATCCGATCGAGTTTCTGCACAATCACAAAGGCTGTCTCATCAACCAGCGCGAAGTGAATGCCGACACGCATGGTTTCGCGGCCGCGCTGCGCACTGCGTTACGCCAGGATCCGGACGTGGTGCTGGTCGGCGAAATGCGCGACCTCGAAACGATCGAATCCGCGTTGCGCATCGCTGAGACGGGCCACCTAACGCTCGCGACGCTGCACACGAACTCCGCGGCGTCTACCATCAACCGTATCATCGACGTCTTCCCTTCCGATCAGCAGGCGCAGATCCGCGCGCAACTCTCGCTCGTGCTCGAAGGAATTTTGTGTCAGGCGTTGTTACCGCGTGCTGAAGGCAGCGGCCGCGCGATGGCGCTCGAGATCCTCGTGCCCAACGGCGCGATTCGTAATCTCATTCGCGAAGACAAAGTGCACCAGATCTACTCGATGATGCAGACGGGCCAGGACAAGTACGGCATGCAGACGTTCAATCAGTCGCTCGCCACGTTGTATCACAAGCGCCAGATCACGATGGACACGGCGTTGCAGCGTTCGTCGAACGTGGACGAGTTGCGCGAGTTGATCGATCGTGGTTCGGGCGTGAACACAGGCGCCAAACCGCACGCGAGCCCCTACGCGCAAGCGCGACCAGTTGGGTCGAGACCAACAATAACCCGATAGACGATAATCGCATGATCCGGAGCTGACAGTTATGCCAACGTACGTCTTCAAAGGCCGCAACCGACTCAACGAGATCGTGGTGGGCGAACGCGTCGCCGACAATCGCGAAGCGCTGCGCCAGATTCTGCGGCGCGAGCAAGTCACGCTTACGTCCGTCAAAGAGAAGAACCGCGAATTCGCGATTCCGAAGATTGGCGGCCGCAAGAAAGTGAAGGCGAAAGATCTCTCGATCTTCACGCGCCAGTTTTCGGTGATGATCGACGCGGGTCTGCCGCTGGTCCAGTGTCTCGAGATTCTCGCGCAACAGCAGAACAACAAGTACTTCCAACAGATCCTGCTCCAGGTGCGCCAGGACGTTGAAGAAGGTTCCACGCTCGCGGCGGCGATGGCGCGGCATCCGCGCGTGTTCGATCAGCTTTACGCGAACATGGTGGAAGCGGGGGAAACGGGCGGTATTCTCGATCTGATCCTGCAGCGTTTGTCGACCTTTATCGAGAAGATCGTCAAACTCAAGCGCGACATCATCTCGGCGATGATCTATCCGGCGGCGGTGATCGTGATGGCGATTCTGGCGGTGGCAGTGATCCTCATCTTCGTGATTCCGCAGTTCCAGCAGATCTTCCTCGGGTTGCTTGGTCCGGGTGAACAACTGCCGCTGCCGACGCGCATCGTGGTTGCTTTAAGTAACTTCCTTGCAGGTTGGGGTGGTCTCGCAATCTTGGCGACGATTGTCGGTACCGTTATCGCATTTCGCTTCTACTACAAAACACCGGCTGGACGAAAGAACATCGATCGGGTGTTGTTGAAAGTACCGATCATCGGCGACATCTTCCGCAAGATCTCCGTGGCGAGGTTTTCACGCACGCTCTCGACGTTGCTTTCTTCGGGCGTGCCGATCTTGCAGTCGTTGGACATCACTGCGAAGACTTCCGGCAACGTGATCATCGAAGAAGCGATCACGAAAGTGCGCGCCGGTGTCGAGCGCGGTGAAAACTTCGTCGATCCGTTGAAAGCCACGGAAGTGTTTCCACACATGGTGGCACAGATGATCGGCATCGGTGAGCAGACGGGCGCGCTCGACGCGATGCTCGGCAAGATTGCTGATTTTTACGAAGCGGAAGTCGACTCCGCGATCGCGAACCTGCTGACGTTGATCGAGCCGTTACTGATCGGCTTCCTCGGCGTCACCATCGGCTCGATCGTCATCGCGATGTACCTGCCGCTGTTCACCCTCATCGGCAAGCTCTCGCAGGGCCACTAAAAAGATTCAGGCCAGAAAACTCCGCGCGGCGTCTTTGTTTTGTGTGAACTTCGACGTCTGCGCTTCGAGTCGTTTCAATCTGTCGCGTGCTTCGTCGGCCCACTGGCTCTGCGAGTCTTTCGTCAAATACAGGCGCCAGTCTTCAGCCGCTTGTTGCGGTAGCTGCAGGTACTCACGACAGAGCGCACGATTGAAGAGCGCCTCGAGCAAGGACGGATTCAACGCCAGCGCGCGGTTCAGGTGTTCGAGGGCTTCTGAAAGCGTGGTAAAGCTCGCGACCTCATCGCCGTCGCGTTGATCGAGTTTCCCTTTTTCAAGCAAAGCCGCACCCAGATCACTTTGAAACTGCGCGTCGTTTGGCTTCGCGTCAACCGCTTTCTTCAAGAGCGGAATGGCCTGGTCGAATTTTAGTTGCGTGACGTAGTACAAGCCGAGCGCGTGATCGGATGCCGCTCCCGGATCGTCTTTTTGAGCATCACGCAACAGACGCTCTGCTCGCTCCTGCGAAAGCGTATCGATCTGCTTGTTATTGTTGCCTCTGGTGTTCGGCAGCGGCGCGTAATCGAGTGCGGTGAGTCGAGATTCAACCGGACGCTGGAGACGGTAAGTAGACTTGAGCGCGAGCAGTCCTCGCTGTAGATCGCTTTGGTAAAAGAAACCTCGCCACACCACGAACGAAAGCGCGGCGACGACCAGTACCGTCACGGCAAAAGCCCACGCCGGATTGAGCGGCAGCGCGACCACGGAGTTCCCTGCGGGAGTTAGTCGTCGCGGCAACCACCACCAGCGGGGACGCGGCCGGTCACCATCCTTCGAGAGTTTTTTTTCCTGCGGCTGGCGCAGTTCCGCCATTTTCCTGCCGGCATAACGAGCCAACGCCTGCGCGCGCCGCACGTCCGCCCGCCGCTCGTCCGTCGTCAGGAAATTCCGCTCAAAGTTTCGCCGTTCCGCGGCGGTGAACTCGTCCTTCACGTATTGATCGATCAAGTCTTCCTTGACCAATTGCAACTCTTCGAAGGCGTCATCATCCGCGAACAAACGTTCCTCGACCGCTTCGAGCTGCGTTTCCTGACTCAACTCGCCCAACAGGTATTGTTTCAGTGTGTTTCGGTCTATGCCATCCTGAGACATCGGTTAACTTTCTTCGCTGGGGAAACCCTTACGCCCTCTAATGCGCTCCGCGCCCATATAATTTCTCACACCTCCTGCCCGAGGCATTGAATGAGACATGGCGTTATCGCCTTTTTTATTTGGTAGACGCGAATTCTCAAGGCATTTGCTGAAATACCGAGCCTCTCGGCTTGGTCGTGGCGGTCCTTTTTCTTGCCGTCAACGTACTCCAGAACCAGCGTGCGCTCATCCTGAGACACCAACTCCAGGCAGTGCTCGAGACAACGGTCCTGGCGCTCGAGTTCGTCAGGGTCAGGCGGCTCAGGAACGGGCAGCGGGGCCGGCGTCGGTCTCTTATTTTCCAGCATGATCATCTTGGCGACGGCCAGGAAGTAGTGCAAAGGATCCCCAACCCAGCCCTCGGAGATCTGCGGCACTTTGGTGATGACACGGTCGATGGTGTCGTCTGCGAGGCGCTCGGCGTCAGCGAAGCCGCGGCTCGCAAACATTTCGATCAGCCGGCGGCGCACCGACTCGTATTTGCGAGCGGCCTGTTCACGGTCTGGGTTGAGCCAGAAGAGCAAAAGATCGAAGGCAGTCTGATCTATGACGTGCTTCTTACTCATCGGGAGTCGCGTTAAGAACGGAGCGTGACGGAACGAATAATGAACGAAGAGTAGTGAGACTGTCGCGCTGTGTCAATACAACAATAAAACATAGGGGTGCTAGGAGATGGGGAAATTGCTATAATCCGCTCTCCGCCCCCAAAACCCTGATCGCATTCTCCTCTGGGACAGGCACAGAACTTCGGATAGGTATGTCTAAAACACCCGCTGACGGCGGATCCATCAGGGATGGTTCGGCCTTTGAAACCGATCTCAAGAGTCCGGAACTCGCACCTTATTGGTTGTCCGCGTTGATTGATTCCGCTGACGACGCGATCATCAGCAAAACACTCGACGGCATTATCACCAGTTGGAACCAGGGCGCGGAACGTATCTTCGGTTTCACGGCGGAAGAAGCAATCGGCAATTCGATCACGATCATCATTCCTCCCGATCATCTCGACGAAGAGCCTCAGATTCTCGCGCGCCTGCGGTCCGGTCAACGCATCGAGCACTTCGAGACCATTCGCCAGCGCAAGGACGGCAAACGTCTCGACATCTCGTTGACCGTCTCTCCGATCAAAGGCCCTGACGGCAGGATCGTCGGCGCGTCCAAGATCGCCCGCGATGTGACTGATCAACGACGAGCCCGGCACGATCTCGACGAAGCTACCGAACGTTTGCGACTGGCCCTCGCTGCGTCCCATCTCGGCGACTGGTCGTGGGACGCGGAAACAGACCTCGTTAATTTTTCGGAGACCGCGGCACGCATTTTCGGCATTTCAGTTCCGCAACTGACTTGGACCGAAATGAGGACGCTGCTGCACCCTGACGATCGTGAACGCGCGCGAGTGGCGATTGACCAGGCACTCAACGAGCACACCGATTACGATATCGAGTATCGGGTGATGCGTCCTGACAATGACGAAACTTGGATTTCCGCACGCGGCCGCGGCATCTACGGCGCCGGCGGCCGGGTGCTCGGAATGCTCGGCTTTGTTCAGGACATTTCCGACAGCAAGAGAACAGAAGAAACCCTGCGCGAGCAGGCTGACGCGCTCCGCACGCTCAACGAAGTGGGCCAACTGATCTCAGCAGAACTGGATCTGCACAAAACCGTGCAGGCCGTGACAGACGCGGCCACGGAGATCACCGGCGCACGCTTCGGCTCCTTCTTCTACAACGTGCTGAACGAAGAAGGCGCATCGTACATGCTCTACACGCTCGCGGGTGTGCCGCGGGAAGCGTTTGTTCACTTTCCCATGCCGCGCGCGACCGATCTGTTTGGTCCAACTTTTCGCGGCGAAGGCGTCGTGCGCATCGCTGACGTAAAAAAGGATCCACGCTACGGCAAAAACTCTCCGTACTACGGCATGCCCGAAGGACACTTGCCGGTCGTGAGTTACCTCGCGGTGCCGGTTGTTTCCCGCTCCGGTGAAGTGCTCGGTGGTCTGTTCTTCGGCCATCCCGAGCCGGGCATTTTTACGGAACGTGACGAAATAGTTGTCGCGGGTCTGGCCTCGCAAGCCGCGGTCGCGATGGACAACGCGCGGCTTTATGAAACGGCGAAACGTGCGCGGGCCGAAGCAGAACGAGCAGCAGCAGAAAATGAGCGACTATATCGACAAGCGGAAGAATCGAGTCGTTTGAAAGACGAGTTTCTCGCGACCATTTCGCATGAGCTCCGCACACCTTTGAGCGCCATTCTCGGCTGGGCGCGCATGTTGCGCATGGGCCAGTTGTCGGGGGACGACGCCGGCAAAGCGCTGGAAACCATCGAACGCAATGCGCGCGCGCAATCGCAACTGATCGACGACCTGCTCGACGTATCGCGCATCATCACCGGCAAGTTGCGCATGGACGTGCAGCCTGCCGATCCAAACTCGTTCATCGATGCGGCAGTGGAAGCTGTGCGGCCGGCAGCAGAGGCGAAAGGCGTTCGCGTGCAGAAGATCATGGACACGGGACCAGTCGCAATTCCTGGCGATCCCGTCAGGCTGCAACAGGTGGTTTGGAACCTGCTGTCGAACGCGATCAAGTTCACGCCGCGCGGCGGGCGGGTCCAGATACGTTCGCAGCGCGTGAACTCACATCTCGAGATCATCGTGACCGATACCGGCCAGGGCATCTCTGCGGATTTTCTGCCACACGTTTTCGATCGTTTTCGGCAGGCCGATCAGAAGACGAGCCGGCAGCATGGCGGCATGGGACTCGGCCTCGCGATCGTGCGTCACCTCGTGGAATTGCACGGGGGCAGCGTGCGCGCCGCCAGTGACGGCGAAGGCCACGGCGCGACGTTTACAGTGATGTTGCCGATCACACCGGTCTATCGTGTGGACGAGACCGGCGGGCGTGTGCATCCGGGAGCGCGAGACTTGTTGCGACCGCTGGACGACTGTTCCGAAAGTCTGAACGGACTGCGTGTGCTGGTAGTCGACGACGAAGCGGACACGCGCGATTTGCTGAAGCAGGGTCTCGAATACTGCGGCGCGAAAGTGAAATGCGTCGGCACAGCGGAAGAAGCGCTGGACCTGTTGACGAGCAGTGCGCCGGACATTTTGATCAGTGACATCGGCATGCCCGTCGTCGACGGCTACGACTTGATCAAGCAGGTCCGTCGTCTGCCACCGGACCGCGGCAGTAAAGTCCCGGCGATTGCCTTGACGGCCTACACCCGCACCGAGGATCGCTTGCAAGCCTTACGCGCAGGTTACGACATGCACGTCCCGAAGCCCGTCGAGCTCGCGGAGTTGGTGGCGGTCGCAGCGACAGTCGTGCGACGGAAGAATTAAGCCACCTCGCACAAAAACCAGACCTCACCCGCGACACTTTGACACTCTAGGTGTCCTTGGGTATGATGCCTACCGTTTCTAGGTATCAACCCGTCGAAGGAGATCCAAGTGGCAAAGGACAAGGCCGATCTGTTACAGGGCACGCTCGACATGCTCATTCTTAAGGCGCTCTCGCTGGGAGAGTTGCACGGCTACGGGGTCATTCAACGCATTCGCCAGCTCTCCGACGAAATGCTGAACGTGGAGCAGGGTTCTTTGTATCCCGCCCTCTATCGCATCGAACAAAAAGGCTGGGTCTCCGCGCGCTGGGACGTTCACGAGACCGGACGCGAAGCGAAGTTCTACAAACTCACGCGCGCCGGCCGTAAACAACTCGAAAACCAGGAAGCGAGTTGGGACCGGCTCGTACTCGCCATCGCTAAAGTTCGCCAGGCCACTGCCTAAAGCCCAATCAGCTAGACAAGGATTTCGCCCCATGAAGTGGTTCAACGTACTCCGCGACCGTTTGCGCGCTTTGCGCGGCCGCGAAACCGTAATCAACGACATCGATCGTGAAATGCGTTCGCATGTGGACTTGCAAACCGAAGCCAACATCCGCGCCGGCATGTCTCCCGCGAAGGCGCGCGACGAGGCGTGGCGCAGTTTTGGCAACCGCAACCGCGCGCTCGACGAAGCGTACGACGTGAAAGGCGGTGGCCTGTTTGAAACTACGCTGCAGGACGCACGTTACGGCGCGCGCATGCTCGCGAAGCACAAAGCGTTCACGGCGATCGCCGTCATTACCCTAGCCCTCGGCATCGGCGCAAACACCGCGATCTTTTCGGTCGTGAACGAACTGCTATTGCGGCCGCTTCCTTATCGGGACGCGGATCGGATCGTGACGTTGTGGGAAGTGTCACCCGAAGGGCGTCATCAAAACACGACTTCACGGCAGAACTATCGCCAGTGGAAAGCGCAGGGCTCGAGTTTCGAACAGATGGCGGCGTTTACCGATCAGCGCGTGAATCTCACCGGCATCGGCGAGCCCGAAGAACTGTCGGTAACATTCGCCACGACCGAGTTTTTCAAAGTGCTCGGCGTCGACCCGATTCTCGGTCGCACTTTCCTGCCCGAGGACAATGAACCAGGCAAACAGGACGTTGCCGTATTGAGTTACGGTCTTTGGCAACGACGTTTCGGCGGACAGGCGAATATCGTGGGCCAGCCGATCACGCTCAACGCAGAGCAGTTCACCGTCATCGGCGTGATGCCGCCGGGATTTCAGTTTCATATCAAAAGTCGTTCGGGCACGGGTCGTCCGGCTGAGCTGTGGTCCACCCTGCCGATGCCGGTGGGAGGAGGCGCGAATGAGATCGGCCGCTTTCTTTCCGTGGTTGGTCGTTTGAAGCCAGGCGTGTCGGCCGAACAGGCGGGCGCTGAGTTGAAAACAATCGAAGCGCGTTTGTCTGAAGCGATTCCGCAGTACAACAAGAACTACACGACGGAGCTGTTGCCGTTGCGCGAACAGTTTTTCGGCAACGTGCGACGGCCGCTGTGGTTGATGCTCGGCGCGGTTGGTTTCGTATTGCTGATCGCGTGTGCAAACGTCGCGAATCTTTTGTTATCGCTGGCGACGTCGCGTGAGAAAGAGATCGCGTTACGGGCGGCGCTCGGGGCGCGGCGCGTGCGTATCACGCGGCAGTTGTTGACGGAGAGTTTGTTGCTGGCGCTGCTCGGGAGTGTGTTTGGACTCGGTGTCGCATGGCTCGGCATCAAGGCGCTGGTGGCGATCAGTCCGCGCGATCTCGTCAGCTTGCAGACAGTGGGTTTGAACGTGCCGGTGTTGCTGTGGACGCTTGGTCTTTCGTTGTTGACGGGACTCATCTTCGGACTCGCGCCCGCGCTGCATATCTCGCGGCTCAACCTGAACGATTCGCTGAAAGAAGGTGGCAAGTCGGAATCGGCGCAGGCGAGTGGCAGTCGTCGCTTGCGCAGCGCGCTCGTCGTTTCGGAAATCGCGCTCGCGGTTGTTTTGCTGGCGAGCGCGGGGCTGCTCATTAAGAGTTTCATGCGTCTCCAGCAAGTGGATCGCGGGTTCAGTACCGACAACATCCTGACGATGGTCGTGAGACTGCCGGACGCGAAGTACAGCAAGGATCCGGAGATTGTTTCCTTCTTCACGCAGGCGCTCGAGCGTGTTCGCTCGTTGCCCGGCGTGCGTTCCGCGGGTGAGATTAATTTCCTGCCGCTGTACGGCGGGTTGGGTTCGGCAACTGGCTTCAAGATCGAAGGCCAGCCCGAGCCGCCGCCGGGTCAGGGGCCGAGTTGCGACGTGCGCGCCGCGGACGCCGGCTACTTTCAGACGATGGGCATTCCCCTCCTGCGCGGCCGGAATTTTTCCGAGCGTGAAGATACGGAAGCGAAACACGTCATACTCATCAACGAAGCGTTCGCGCGCAAACATTTTCCGAACGAAGATCCGATCGGGAAACGTTTGGACGTGGCGATGTTTGAGAAACCGTTTTGGGCGGAGATCATCGGTGTCGTCGGCAACGTGCGCTACGACAGTTTGATCGATGAGGCGCCGCCGGCCGTGTATTACGCACATCCGGATCTGACCTACCCGTTTATGACACTCGTGGTTCGCACCGACGGCGATCCGGCGGCGATCGCTCCGGCAGTGCAACGTGAGATTCGTTCAATCGATCCGAACCAACCGATTTCCGACGTGCGCACAATGGACCAGGTGATGTCGGAATGGGTGAGCCGTTCGCGCTTCAACACGCTGCTGTTGGGATTGTTCGCGGGGCTCGCGACGTTATTGTCGGCGGTGGGGATCTTCGGCGTGATGAACTACTCGGTCGCCTTGCGCACGCGCGAACTCGGACTACGCCTCGCGATCGGCGCACAGCCGCGCCAGGTGCTGATGCTCGTCTTACGGCAGGGACTGCTGTTAACCGTGTTCGGCGTCGTGCTTGGCCTCGCCGCCGCCTTCGCGCTGACACGCTTGTTGTCGGGCCTGCTCTTCGGCGTCGAAGCAGTCGACGTGAGCACGTTCACAACCATCTCATTCTTGCTCGTGATCGTTTCCCTGCTCGCCTGCTACCTCCCCGCTCGGCGCGCGATGCGCATCGATCCATTGCAGGCGCTGCGCTACGAGTGAGGTCGTCGTAGGAAGTCAATCCGCAGATTACGCAGACCAAAAAGAAAACTGCGTAATCTGTGGATGTGATACGCTTTTTGGCCGATGACGACGCCAGAAGGCACCGGCGAGTCCGGCAGAACGGCGGGATCGAAACTCGGTTGGCTCATTGCCGGTCGGTTGGTGACGGCACTCCTGCTGAGCGTCTTCGGCACCATTTGGACCAGGGCCGGAGAACCACAACAAGCGATCAATAAGAGTCTCGTTCTGCTCACGCTCGTCGCGGGACTCACGATCGTTTACGCGATCGTTTTTCGTCTTTCCAAAAACATCCTCGCCCAGGCTCGTTTTCAACTCGCCGTTGATGCGCTGCTGGTCACGTGGCTCGTTTGGTCTTCCGGCGCGATTCAATCACCTTACATAGCGCTTTACATCGTAATCATCGCGCTTTCGAGCCTGTTTCTCGGCCCGCGCGGCGCGCTCATCACCTCGGTCGTTTGCGCCGTTGCGTTCACCGCCAGCGCGCTCGCGATCACCGGCATTCTCGGTCCCACGACAACGACTGCGAACCTCGTCGGCGGCTCGTTGTCGCAAACGGTCCAATGGGTCGGATTATTCGATCTCGCATTTCTCGTCGTCGGTCTGCTGTCCGCGCGACTCGCTGAACGTCAATCGCGTTCTGACGTCCGGCTGCAAGCGGCAAAACAATCGCTCGCGAACTTACGCGCGCTGCACGAACGCATCGTCGCGTCGATCCGCTCGGGCGTCGTGACCACGGATCTCGCCGGACGTATCTACACCTTCAACGCCGCCGCCGAAGAGATCACCGGCTATCGCGAAGAAGCGATTCGCGGCGAAGAGGCATCGATCCTCTTCGGCGACATCACGGACCAAATCGCGCAATCGCTGCGCGCCTTACAAGCCGGCGAAACGAGCCCGCGCTTCGAATCGAACTGCAACACCGCGGACGGAATGCGCGCCCGACTCGGTTTCAGCATCTCGCCACTCTCCACCGAAGCAGGCGAGACGACCGGCATGGTGATCACGTTTCAAGATCTAACCCAGGTCAGAACGCTCGAAGAAACATCGCGACGCCAGGATCGCCTCGCTGCGATCGGACGCATGGCCGCGTCGATCGCGCACGAGATCCGCAACCCACTCGCAGCGATGCGCGGCTCGATCCAGATGCTGCGTTCGGAAGTCGACAGCGACTCGTCGCAAGCCGAGTTGATGGAGATCATCCTGCGCGAATCGGATCGTCTCAACCGCATCATCACCGACTTCCTGAGCTACGCGCGGCCGCGTTCACTCATCCAGGCGCGCGTCGACGTCGGCGATCTGCTTCATCAAACGTTCGCGTTGCTGCGGCACAGTCCGGAGATTGGCCCAAACCAAACAGTCACCGAAGAACTGCCGGCCGCGCCGATATTCGCCGAAGCAGACGAAGGCCAGTTGAAACAAGTCTTCTGGAACCTCGCGCGCAACGCGTTGCAGGCGATGCCGCAAGGTGGAACGCTGCGCGCAACGCTCGCAAATAATTCCGACAGTCGCTTGCGAATCGAGTTTTCCGACACCGGGCGCGGCATGTCGCCGGATCAAGTCGAACATCTCTTCGAACCGTTTTCCTCGACGACGGGCGGCACGGGCCTGGGGCTCTCAATTGTTTATCAAATCATTCGCGATCATGGTGGTACAATCAACGTCCGCAGTCGCGAAGGACAGGGAACAACCATCACGGTCGAATTACCGCTGGCCACGAATACAGACGAAGCAGTCGCTGCTGACTAACAATCCAAAGTCTTATGGCGAATCTTTTGATCGTTGACGACGAATTGGGAATGCGACAGTTCCTGACGCATCTCCTGCAACGCGAAGGTCACACGGTGCGCGTCGCCGAACAGGGTCAACAGGCGCTGGCGTTGATGCGCGAGCTGGCGCCCGATCTGATCATCTCGGACATTCGCATGCCCGACATGAACGGCGTCGACCTGCTGCGCGCTGCGCGCGAGCTGCTGCCCGAAGTGGAAGTGATCATGATGACAGCGTTTGCGAACGTCGACACCGCACGCGAAGCATTTCTGCTCGGCGCGTACGACTTCGTGCAGAAACCTTTCGACAACGATCTGCTCAAAGAGACGGTCGCGCGCGCGCTGCAAAAGATCTCGCTTGTCAAAGAAAAAGAAGCGCTGCTCGAAGAAAACAAGGCGCTCATCCAGGGCCAGCGCACGCGCGGCCAGCTCGGCAACATCATCGGTCGCAGCGCGCGCATGCTCGCGCTTTACCAGATGATCGAAACGGTGGCGCAGGTGCAGTCGACGGTGCTCGTGACGGGTGAGTCGGGCACGGGCAAGGAACTGGTTGCGCGCGCGATTCACGACCTCGGGCCGCGCGCTGAGAAACCGTTTGTGTCGGTGAACTGCGGCGCGTTTACGGAGACGTTGCTCGAGTCGGAGTTGTTTGGTTACGTGAAGGGCTCGTTCACCGGCGCGAATGCGAACCGCAAAGGGCTTTTCGAAGCAGCCAACAGCGGCACGATTTTCCTGGACGAGATCGGCGAGATGTCGCCCGCGATGCAGGTCAAACTCCTGCGCGTGTTGCAGGAACGAAGAGTCAGACCGGTAGGAGCGACGGATGAAACCGTGGTCGATACGCGCGTGATTGCGGCGACGAATCGCGATCTCGCCAGCATGGTTTCCGCGGGAACGTTTCGCGAAGATCTCTACTACCGCATCTCAGTCATTCCGATCGAGCTGCCGCCGTTGCGCGAACGCGCCGAAGACATCTCGGAACTCGCCACGCACTTCGTGCAGAAGTTTTGCGCGCCAACAGGCCGGGCGTTGAGCATCAGCGAAAACGCGATGCGTCTGCTCGAACGTTATTCGTGGCCGGGCAACGTGCGCGAGCTCGAGCACACGATCGAACGCGCGGTGGCTTTGGAAAGCACGGGCTCGATCGAACCCGAGCGCTTGCCGGAGAAGATCACCAACTACAATCCATATCGCGTCGCTGAGGCGATGGAGTTTCCGGAAGAAGGAATCAACCTCACAGCCCACCTGGACCAACTCGAAAAGACTTACGTTCTGGAAGCACTGCGACGCACTTCCGGAAACCAGACCAACGCCGCGGAGCTGCTGCGTCTCTCGGTGCGTTCGTTGCGACACCTGCTCGATAAGCACGGCGTGCGTGGTCTAACCGCGCAGATGCGTGACGAGCGTCGCAGTCCCGATTCCACTCCGCGCCGCCGCGCTGGCGATCAAGGCCCACGCCGCCGCGCCGAAGACACAGGCGACACCGGCGAATTCGCTGCCGGTTTTGGCGAGGGTAATTAGGGCCTGCCGTAAAGCGTCAGCAACGCCCTGCCAGAATTTGTCACGGCTCACACCGTTCACACCACCCTCAATAAAATTTCGATCAAAAACGATCGCTTTTTTGCCCTTTTGGTCCAAATGCCGATTGGCACACTGGTTGTTCTAAGGCCCATCGACAATTCGCGCTTTGCGCGGCTCACACAGTGACGAAAGCCGGTGGCGCGAGAATTAGGAAAATTTCCCTATATCTTCTAAGGAGCACCTAACCAGAATGACTACCAAACGCCAAGAAGGCTTTTCGTTGATCGAACTTCTCATCGTCGTCGCGATTATCGGCATCATCGCCGCCATCGCTATCCCCAACCTGCTCGCTTCCCGCCGCGCCGCTAACGAAGGCTCGGCCCAATCGTCCCTCCGCACCATCCACAGCTCACAAGCCACCTACCAGGCAACGACCGGCAACGGTGCGTTCGCTGCTAACCTGACTGCCCTCGGCCCAGTGGCCGGCGGCGGCGCAAACTTGATTGACGGCGTTCTCTCGACCGGCGCGAAGAGCGGTTACACTTTCGCAATTGTTGAGCAGGCCGGCACCGGCGCGACCGCAGAGTTCGGCGCGTATGGCTTCCCGGGAACCACCGGTGGCGTTTCCGCTACGGGTACCCGTCGCTTCGGTATCACGGAAGATGGCGTCATGCACGGCGATAACACTCTGGCAGCTATCCCGAACACCAGAGCGTTGATCACCGGTATGGGCGTGCTCGGTAACTAATCAAGTAACGAGCTTGTCATTAACCTGAGGGTGGAAGTCAGCTTCCACCCTCTTCTTTTTTGGACCATCGCACCCAGGGCATTTTGGGCCATCAGAGTTGGACCATAAAGCCCTGACACATTGCGACACGCGCTGCTGCCGCTTTTTGTCAATCGCAATTGAAATACTCACGAGGCGTTGAAAACACGCGCAAAAGCGGCCGCAAACGTCTGGCACAACCTTTGTAATAAGACAGATGAACTCAGCGCTTGGGCGCAGTTTGATCCGATTTAAGGAGCCACTAACCAACATGAACACGAATCGCCAACAAGGTTTCTCACTGATAGAGCTGCTAATTGTTGTTGCGATTATCGGCATCATCGCCGCCATCGCTATTCCCAACCTCCTGGCCTCCCGACGTGCGGCGAACGAAGGCTCAGCTCAATCTTCCATACGAACGATCCATAGTGCTCAAGTCGTCTACCAGTCCACGATGGGCAACGGTGCATTTGGAGGAAGTCTCGCAGTTTTGAACGGACAAGTTCTCGTTGACGGTAATCTTTCGACTGGTAATAAGAGCGGTTACCACTTTGAGATCGTCGAGCAGGCGGGCACAGCCGCAGCCGCCGTCTACGGCGCCTACGCTTTCCCGCTTATCACCTCGGGTGTGTCGATGACGGGCACGCGGACGTTCGGCATCACCGAAGTCGGCATCCTGCGCGGCGATGCGGATCTCAGCGCGATTCCGAATACGAGAGCGGACATCAACGCGTTGCCGCCGATCGGTAATTAACCCGTTCGATATTTTCGGTTTTAGTAGGGGTGGCGCCTCGTTGGGCCACCCCTAAAACGATCTGATGAGTTCGCGCGTACTTCAAAGTCACGAAGCAAAGACGTGGTCCATTGCCGGCTCACCCGCGGCGAAACACGTCGCGTTCGTCGTTGCTGTTTCGGTGTTAGCGGTCGTTCCGGTTTTAGTCTTCGGCGTTCCCTCGAATCGCGATCTCTCGAATCACTTTCGTTTTGCGCTTCCGTTTTATGACGCGATTGCCGGCGGCAACTTTTATCCCGGCTGGCTTGCGGAATCGAACGGTGGTTATGGCGATCCGAGCTTTCGTTTCTATCCGCCCGCGCTTTATTACCTGCTGTCTTCGTTTCGGTTTTTGACGGGCGAATGGTACGTGGCGACGTTGCTCACCGTGGTGTTCGTTGCCGTGGCCGGCGGTTTGGGAATTTACTTTTGGGCGCGAACATTACTGCCGTCGTCGCAGGCGATGTGGGTTGGTTTGTTCTACGCGCTCGCGCCGTATCACTTGAATCAGCTTTACCAGGCGACGATGCTGGCAGAGTGGGCGGGTGCAGCGGTGCTGCCGTTTGTGTTTGCGTTTCTCGAACGCGTTTGCGCGCATGGGCGGCGAAGAGATGTCGCTGGACTTGCGGGGTGTTATGCGCTGCTGGTGCTGACGCACTTGCCGTTGACGGTGATCGGATCGCTGGCGCTCGTGGTTTACGCGCTCATGCGCGTCGAGGCTGGTCGGAGATTACAAACACTCGCGAAACTCGCTGGCGCTGGCGCGCTTGGGTTATGCGCGAGTTCGATCTACTGGGTGACGATGGTCTCTGAACTCCACTGGATCGGCATCAACACCATCGATCACGACGCCTCCGTAGACTACCGCAACAACTTCCTCCTCTCCACTTTCTCACCCGACAACATGAACGTCTGGTGGATGAACATTTTGTTATTGATGACTTTGCTTTTGAGCGCGCCGTTGCTAGCGACCTCAAAAAAAATCCCCTCGCTAATGCGTAACGCGTGGGGCGACCAACGAGCTTTGCGACCACTCACGTTGCTCACCGCGTTCGGCATCTTCATGGCCGTTCCCTTGAGCCGCCCAATCTGGAACCTGCTCTCTCCGTTACAACAAACTCAATTCCCCTGGCGCTGGCTGACGATCGTTTCGCTGGGCGCGTCGATACTCACGGCCGCGGCCGTTACGCGCATCGGCAACTCTGGCCGCGTGCAACGACTCGCGATCATGGGCGCGATGACTATCGCAGTGGTGTTCACACTGTCACACGTCGTGCGTGAAGCGAAATATCTACCACGTCACGCTTTCGAAAACACTTTAGCGGAAGTGCGCGGCACAGCAAGCGTGAACTACTGGTTTCCGATCTGGGCTACGTCGACACCGAAACCGATGACGAACCAGGTCGAAGCGGCGGGACGCGCGCTTACTATCGGATCGTGGACGCCCGAAGCGCGACGCTTCTCAGTCGCCGCCGGCGAAGCAAGTGCGGCACGCGTGAAAACTTTCTACTACCCGCACTGGACCGCCACCACCGGCAATCAAGTCTTACAGACTCGACCAGACAAAGACGGCGCACTACTGATCTCTATCCCCCGGGACGCGGCCGCGATCGATCTCACTTTCAAAGAGCCGCCGCGCAGCCGCGTCTCATCCTTCGCCAGCCTCGCCGGATTCATGTTTATCGGCGCGTTAGCAATCCCGCTCCCTTGGAGGCGAAAACGATGAGCGCAACCACCAGCCTGTGGCAGGCGCAGCTCGACGCCGCCGAGCTACAGCAACAACAACACTACGACGAGATCGCTGCCGACTACGAAGCGCATTACAGCGACGAGTGGAGCGTCGAATACCGCCGGCGCTTCATTTACGAACCGATGTTCGCCGGGCTCAATCTCAACGGCCTCAACGTGCTCGACGCGATGTGCGGCAGCGGCCAAACGACTGAATACCTCCTCGCCCGCGGCGCAAACGTCACCGGCCTCGACATCTCCAACGAAGTGATCGAGCAGTTTCAAACGCGCTGGACCAACGCCAACGCCGTAAACCGTTCATTGCTCGATTCCGGCCTGCCCGACAACGCCTTCGATTGCGTGGTCGTCGTCGGTGGTCTGCATCACATTCATCCGAATGTGAAGCGCGCCGTCACCGAGCTGCATCGTGTTTTGAAACCCGGCGGACACTTGTGCTTCATGGAACCTCACAGCGGTTCGCTTCCGGATCTCATCAGGCGCGTTTGGTATCGCTTTGATCGTTTCTTCTCTGACAACGAAGCATCGATCGATATCGACCGTCTGCAACGCGATTTTCACTCGCACTTCGAATTGAAACGTGTCGAGCATCTCGGGAACGTCGCATTCCTGCTCGTCCTCAACTCACTCATCTTCCGTCTCCCACCGGCCGCGAAGAAACTCCTCGCGCCGTCGCTGATGAAACTCGAGCCGCTCATCAACAAGCTGCAAACCAAGCTCACGTCGTGCTTCGTCGTGGCGCAGTGGCAAAGAAAATAATTTATGCAGATCCGAGCGATCTGTGGTTAAACTCATAATCGTGGACCGAGAAGGAACGTTCTGGCGCATAACTGCGATCGCACGTAACGCTTTTCGTGAAGCAGTGCGCGACCGCGTGCTCTACAATCTCGTCTTGTTTGTGCTCCTGTTGACTGCCGCCGCGATCTTCATCGGCGAATTATCGGGCGGACAGGAACGCAAGATCATCGTCGATCTCGGGCTCAGCGCGATGCTGCTGTTCGGCGTGTTCATCGCCATCTTCGTGGGCGTCGGTCTGGTCTACAAAGAGATCGAACGCCGCACCATCTACGCGATCTTTGCCAAGCCGGTCGGACGCGGCGAGTTTCTCGTCGGCAAGTATCTCGGGCTCTGTTTGACGTTGCTGGTGAACGTCCTCGTGATGGGCATCGGCGTTTCGCTCGCGCTGATGTACGTGAGTCGCGGTTGGGATCCGCTGATCCTGAACCTCTGGCCGGCAGTGCTGCTGATCTATCTCGAACTCGCGATTCTGACCGGTGTGGCACTATTATTCTCTTCGTTCTCTTCACCCGCACTTTCCGCACTACTAACCTTTTTCGTTTTCATTATCGGCCACTTCAGTTCGGACCTGAAATCCCTTTCGGTTTCGCTTGGCAGCACCGGCGCGCGCTGGTTGTTTGGCGCGCTTTATTACCTGCTGCCGAATCTCGCGAACTACAGTTTCATCACGCCCACCGCTCACGGCCACTCGCCGCCGGCGGGGTTCGTCGCGAGTGTCAGCGTTTACGCGATTGTCTACATCACCGTCATTCTCGCCGCCGCCACCATGGTCTTCAGCCGGCGCAACTTCAAATAATCTTGAATGAACGACCGCACTAAAACCGCCACTCTCGCACTCGTAATTGCGATCGGCATGATTGCAACGTTCGGTCTCGCGCGCTTCGTCGACGCGCGGCGTCCTCCGGTCGACGTCACTGCGAACGACGACAGTCTTTATTTGAACGCCAAAACAGCGAAGCGGATCAGTCTCGGCTTCAACGGTCTCGCGGCTGACTGGTACTGGATGCGCTCGCTTCAGTATGTCGGCAGGAAAATCATCGAACAGAATGACAACGTGGCGCTGGACGATCTGAGCCAGCTCGATCTAAAGCTGCTTGCGCCGCTACTCGAAAACGCGACGACGCTCGATCCGGAGTTTCTCGATCCTTACGAATACGCCGCCGTGGTCCTGCCGGCCATCGACGTGCAGGAAGCGATTCGCATCACGCGCAAAGGCATCGACGCAAATCCAAACGCGTGGCGGCTCTATCAACATCTCGGCTACATCTACTGGCAACAACACGACTACGCCACCGCCGCGGAAGTTTACGGGCGCGGCGCCGCAGTACCCGGTGTGCCGCCGTGGATGCAGGCGATGAAAGCACGCATGGCCGCGGAAGGCGGCAGCCGCGAAACCGCGCGCGAGATCTATACGCGCATGTTCGAGCAATCGGCAGATGAGAAAGTGAAGGACATGGCCCACAAGCGTCTGTTGCAACTCGATTCGCTCGACGAGCGTGACGCGTTGCGCAAGTTGCTCGTCGCTTATCAAACACGTACGGGCCGCTGTCCGGCCACGTGGCGCGAGATCAACCTGGCGCGCGTACCAACCGATCCTTCAGGCGCGCCTTACGAACTGAAACCCGGCAAGTGCGAAGTCGAGTTGGGCGAGGGCTCCGAAATCATCGTTAAATGATCATGGCTGCTGTCGAGATCACAAACCTGACGAAAGACTACGAAGTGGGCTTCTGGCGCAAACGAAAAGTGCGCGCGCTCGACGATCTTTCCCTGTCGATTGACGAGCACCAGATTTTCGGCTTTCTCGGCGCGAACGGCGCGGGCAAAACCACGACACTCAAGCTGCTCATACGCTTGATCTTTCCCACGAGCGGCAGCGCACGCATTCTCGGCCACGACATCCAGGATGTTCGCATGCACCGGCGCATCGGGTATCTGCCCGAGAACCCGTACTTCTACGACTATCTCACCGCGCGCGAGTTGCTCGAATATTGTGCGGAACTGTTTGGCTTTCCCGCCGCGGAACGACGCAAACGCGCGGCTGATTTGTTGGCCCGGGTGAAACTCGACCAAAAACGTTGGGACACGCAGTTGCGCAAGTTTTCCAAAGGCATGCTGCAACGCGTCGGCCTGGCCCAGTCGCTGGTGAACGATCCGGAGATCGTGTTTCTCGACGAGCCGATGAGCGGTCTCGATCCGGTAGGCCGGCGTGAAGTGCGCGATCTGATCGCATCACTGCGTGACGAAGGCAAAACCGTTTTCATGTGTTCGCACATTCTTTCGGACATCGAAGTGCTTTGCGATCGCGTCGCGATCCTCAAAGGCGGGAAACTCGCGCAGGTGGGCCATCTCGACGAACTGCGCCAGCGTCCGAACGATCCACATCACCTGGAAGTGCTGGCTACCGGCGCTGACGTTGCCGTGTTGCGCCAACATCTGAACCACAATAGCGCGATTTCGCCGACTCCGAGTGGTTTGCGAATCGAGATCTCCGCTGAGAGTGAAATTGAAGCCGTGCTTGCGGCGTTGCGGAAAGCGGGCGGTAAGGTAGTTTCGATTCAGCCGATCAAACAGTCGCTCGAAGAACTATTCCTCGACTAAACCTCAGTCTTTGAACTTCACGCCGGCGATTTGCATCTTGATGTTCGCGCGGTCGTCGGTGTCTTTCATCCCTTCCAACATCACCGGTATGTCCATGGTCCTGTTCGGCGGTAGCTCGGGCTGACGCGTGGGAATCACGAGCACCGTTCTATCCTTCACCGCTTTTCCCTGGTGGTCCACCACCGCGGCGTAGATTTCCAAACCGTTTATGGTTTTCCCGGTGAGATTGCGCACCGTCGTCTTCAGCGTCATGACGGTATCGCCGAGCGCGCGCTTCGCCTCGAATGCTTCCGGCTCATCGAGCACGAGTCCGGCTTTGTACTTATCAAACTCCGGCGAGCCCGGCCGAATCGCGCCTTGCAGCGTCGGTTCAGCAGGACCACTGCCACCCGCGCGCATCAGTAAATAAAAGAAGAGCGCGATAACAACAGCCGCGGCCACGGCAACGATGATGATGAGTGTTTTGTGGGAGGCGCTCTCTTCCGCGCGTCGATCCTGAATAGCCATGAAGCGAATTCTACTTGGCTAGCTCCCGCGCGATCAATTGTTCGAGTTCGGTGAAGTCGATCGGCTTGGTGATGTAGCTGTTGCAGCCTGCCCCCAAAGCTTCGGCGAGAAAGTCGTCCGTGTCGTGTGCAGAGACGGCAATGATGGGTGTTTTCGCGAGATTTGGGAGCTTGCGAATCAGACGCGTGGCGGCCAGACCATCGATCATCGGCAGGCTTAGGTCCATCAGAATCAGGTCCGGTTTTTCTTCCGCGGCGATTCTCACGGCCTCTTCACCGTTGGTGGCCTCAATCACTTCGTAGCCGCTCATTTCGAGCAGACGCCGCATCATGAAGCGATTGTCTTCGGTATCTTCGACGAGTAAGACGGTCATGGGTGTAGGGTCGACGGCTTCCAAGTTATTGATTTTACTGTATCACTAGAATACGCGCGCCTTTTTTGTTAAGATGCCGCATCGAAACGCAACACCCAAGAATCTGAGGCCGACGTTCAATTAGTACACTCGGCCCTTGGCTGTGAGGTTCCCTCCCCCGGTGGCCCCCAAAACGAGTTTATAGAGCGAAGCGTCCGATGAAGGTATTAACATCGAGAACGGAAGACCGTGAGACCCTTCAAGACCTCGGGCGAGCTTCGATTCAAATCGTTCATGATCTCAAAAATCAGCTCAACGGTCTCAAACTCTATGCCACGTTCCTGCGCCGCCGGCTCGAGAAGAGCGAGCGGCCTGAAGACGAGCAGGAAACGATCGTCAAACTCATCGCCGGATTGGACCGCGCGGCGAGTGATCTGGCGACAATTGTCGAATATGGGCGGGAGATTGAGTTGAAGAAGCAAACGGGGTTCGAGGTGCAGAAGGTTTTGCGCACAGTGTGTTCGAGTTTTGATGGTCCGGAAACGCAGCTCGTCATGGATCCGAGTTCAGCTTCGGTTCAGGGCGACTTCGATCCGTTGAAGCTCACGGACGCATTCAAATGGATCTCGACGGCGGCGATCAAGAATCGCGTAACGGGTGAGGAAGAGAGACCTATTACGATAACGGTGTCGGCGACTGACAGTGACGCGGCAACGATCGAGTGGTCCGTTTTGAAGAAGCTGGATCACGATCCGTTTCACTCGTTTGTCGGCAGCGAAGAGATCCGCCTGGCGCTCGCGGCGAAAATAATCGAGGCCCATGGCGGGTCGGCAACATTGGCGGACGATCGATTTGTAGTACAGCTTCCGCTTTCCGGATAACACCCCAACTAACTACATACTTGTGAAGGAGCAATCATAAATGGGCCCTCAAGGTGCGGCGGTTTCCAGAGAGGAGAAGAAGGTGGAAAACAAAGAGGTGCGAATTCTTGTGGTAGACGACGAGCCGATCATGGCCGATTCTCTGCGCCAGAATTTCATTGAAGAGGGGTACTCGGTAGACACCGCGGCTACCGGAGCAGCCGCCATCGAACTCTTTGATCAGGGCGGACACCATCTGGCGATTTGCGATTTGCAGTTACCGGACATGGACGGTCTTGAAGTGCTGCGTCACATCAAAGACGCGCGACCCACAACCGAAGTGATCGTTGTCACTGGCTATGGGTCGGTGCAGAAAGCAGTGGAAGCGACGAAAGGCGGCGCGTTCTACTTCGTCGAGAAACCGTTTGACTTTGAAGAGTTGCAACCGCTCGTCGAGAAGGCGCTCGAACGACGCGAGCTCGTTGCGGAAACCGCAAACATGCGGCGCCAGCTTTCAACACGCGCTGAATACTTCAACATCATCGGCGCGTCGAAACCGATGCAGACGATTTACGAAACGATCGAGTCGGTCGCGAAGTCTGACGCGAATGTTTTGATCGTCGGCGAGTCGGGCACGGGCAAAGAACTGATCGCGAATGCGATCCACTATCAGTCGCTGCGTTCGAAGAAACCGTTCATCAAAGTAAACTGCGCGGCCCTTCCGAAAGAACTGATCGAATCGGAACTGTTCGGTCACACCAAAGGCGCCTTCACCGGCGCGCACGCCGACAAGGAAGGTTTGGTCCAACACGCAGCGGGCGGCTCGCTGATGCTCGACGAAATCGCGGAGATGCCGATCGAGTTGCAGCCGAAACTGTTGCGCGTGTTACAGGAAAGAAGCTATCGCAAGATCGGTTCGGAAAAGACGTACGCGGTCGATTTTCGGCTTGTTTGCTCGACAAATCGCCCGCCCGCGGACGCGATTCGCGACGGGCTCCTGCGCGACGACCTCTTCTATCGCATCTCGACGATCACGATTCACGTGCCGCCGTTGCGTGAGCGCAGTGAAGACATTCAGCTTCTGACCGAGCACTTCCTGCACATGTACGCGCAGAAATACGAGCGGCCGATCACGGGCGTGTCGCAGGCTGCGTATCAGCGTCTGTTTAGTCATTCGTGGCCGGGCAACGTGCGCGAGTTGCAAAACGTGATCGAGCGCGCAGTGCTGCTGGCGAAAGACAAACAGATCGAACCGATCGATCTGCCGTTCGACAACGGCACGGTGCCGGAAGGAACGTCGGCGAATGTTCAGTGGGACGTACCGCCGAACATGACGCTCGAAGACATCGAGCGGCTCGTGATCGAGCGCACGTTGCAGCGCACGGGCGGCAACAAGCAGGCGGCGGCGAACCTTTTGGGCATCTACCGGCCGCGGCTCTACAGCAAGATCAGAAAATACAACATCGATGTGCCGTCGTTGGTGTCGGCCTAAGACGAAGCGTTAACATCTTCGGGCGTCACCGATGTCTACTCGCTTATCCGTGCCTTCGAATAGCCTCCGCCTGCGCGGCCTCGACGCGCTGCGCGGCATTGCCTGTCTCGCGATCGTTCTTTATCACGCGACCGATCGAACGGCAGTGCCGGCCGGGTTGCTGCAATATCCGGTGCGCGCGGTGCACTTCGTCATCTCGCAAACCTACATCAGCGTTTTTCTTTTCTTCGTAATTTCCGGTTTCTGCATTCACCTGCAATGGGCGCGTTCACGCGCGCGTGGCGAAGAGCCGAAGATTCCGTTCGGCGCGTTTTGGAAACGGCGCATCCGCCGGCTCTATCCGCCGTACGCAATTGCGATCGCGCTTTATCTCGGGCTCACCGCGGTTACTGTCGGTCTGCCGTTGACGCGCTTCGTCCTTTACGACGTGGGGATGCACCTGCTGATGCTGCACAACCTCGACTCGCACACGGCCTATTCGATCAACGGGATCTTCTGGACGCTGGCGATCGAGGAACAACTTTACCTCGCTTACTTTTTGCTGCTGTTCATACGCGGTCGCTGGGGTTGGACCGTCACGCTCGCCGTGTGTTTGTTCGCGCGTGTCGGTTGGATGTTCTTCAGTCATCTCGTGTGGCTGAAGACAGGATTCGGATTGCCGGTGCCGGAAGCGGCGGCGTCACACTGGTTCACGTGGGCGCTCGGCGCGCTCGCGGTCGAAGCCGTTTATGGTGTTGTTGAGTTGCCGCGCTGGACGCGCGATCTGCGCCTCGCGACCGTGGTGATCACGATCGCTTCCATCATCTCCGCGTACCTGCCCGGGATTTCCAAAGACACTCCGCTGCACGACGTGTGCTGGTTTCTGATTCATCCGCTTTGGGCGCTCGGCTTCTTCATCGTCGTGAACCGGCTCGTGATCGCGGAACAAGGCTGGATGCGTGAGTTGAGACTGCCCTCGCTGATCTCGATGTTCGCGACGCTCGGGCTGTTTTCGTACTCGATGTACCTGACGCACGAGTTGACGATCATGCAGTCGTGGCGCTGGAGCAATTCGGCGTACCTGCAAGTCATCAACGTGTTCATCGCGATCGTGCCCGCGACGATCTTTTTCGCTTGGGTGTTCTTCTGGTTTTGTGAGAAGCCGTTCATGGTGCGCCGCGGCGCGACTGCGACTACGCCCGCCACCGCTGTTATTCCCAAACTCGCTAAGGAGGGTTTTCCGTCACGTGCGTTTCTTACCGGTCTTCGCACTCGTCTCTATGTTCGTCTACGGCGCAACGCTCATATCTCAGAGCCCGACACCGAGCCAGCAACCGGCGCCGTTGGCCCAACCGCCCGCCTCGCCAACACCTACTCCGATAGTATTGCCATCGCCGACGGTCAAAATTGACGCGTACCGCGCGCCCGCGGGACGAATCATCGGGGCGAGCTTAACTAACAACCGCGCGTACGAAAGACTGGCGTATCTGACCGATCGCATCGGCAACCGCTTGAGCGGCTCGACAAATCTCGAGCGCGCGATCGCCTGGGCCATCGCGGAGATGACAAAAGATGGCCTCGATAATGTACGCGCTGAGAAGGTGATGGTGCCGCATTGGGTGCGCGGCGAAGAGAGTTTGGAACTGGTGTCGCCGGTCGCGCGGAAGCTGACGATGCTCGGACTCGGCAACAGTGTCGCGACGCCCGCTGAAGGTGTTTCGGCTGAGGCGGTGGTCGTGCGTGATTTTGCGGAGCTCGACGCGCTCGGCGAGCGCGTGCGTGGGAAGATCGTGGTTTATAACGCGCCGTTCGTGAACTACGGCGCGACCGTGCAGTATCGTTTGAACGGCGCTTCGCGCGCGGCGCGCTACGGTGCGGTGGCTGCACTGGTGCGTTCGATCACGCCGGTGAGTCTGCAAACGGCGCATACGGGCGCGATGAATTACGACCCGCAGCAGCCGAAGATTGCGACTGCGGCGATCACGATCGAAGGCGCGGAGTTGTTGCAGCGCATGTACGACCGCGGCGAGCATCCCACCGTGCGTTTGAAGATGGAAGCGAAGTTTCTGCCTGATGCGGAGTCGGCGAATGTGATCGCGGAGTTGAAAGGGAGCGAACGGCCGGACGAGATCGTGCTTATTGGCGGGCACTTCGATTCATGGGACGTGGGCCAGGGCGCGCATGATGATGGTGGCAGTTGCATCGCTGCGTGGAAGCGATTCGTTTGCTGAAGGAGCTTGGGTTGCGGCCGCGCCGAACGATTCGCGTCGTGCTCTTTACGAACGAGGAGAACGGGACGCGTGGCGGCGAGGGTTATCGCGACGCGCATCGCAGTGAGCTCGCGAAGCACGTTTTTATGATCGAGTCTGACTCGGGTATTTATCGTCCTCGTGGGCTGGGGCTCGTTGCGACTGCGCCTTTGCAGTTTCGCGCGAATCTGATGGAGATCGCGAAGCTGTTGTCGGGTATTGACGCTGACGGGATCGGCGCGAATGGCGGCGGTGCGGACATTGGGCCATCGATGCGTGAAGGCGTCGCCGGCGCCAATCTCGACGTCGGCGAAACACGCTACTTCGACATCCACCACACGCAAGCTGATACCCTGGACAAGATCGATCCGCGCGACCTTTCTTTGTGCGTGGCGACGTTAGCAGTCTACGCTTACACGATCGCTGATGTGGATTTACGTTAGTCTAGCTGGTAGGTCGCGACGCTGGTAGGTGTTTCAAAACAGCGAACTTTGTAAATCTGCACGCGGTCGTCACCGACGCGTGACGACACGCGCTCCAACACGTACTTCGCGAGGTTCTCCGCCGACGGCTGCAACTCATCAAACGGCGGCAACTCGTTGATGTTGCGGTGGTCCAGATACGTCACCACTTCGTCCGCCGCCGCCTTCAACTCCACAAAATCCACCAGCAACCCCACGTTGTCCAGCTCGCGGCCGCGCGCGTAGATCTCGATCTTGTAGTTGTGTCCGTGCAGGTTCTCACACTTCCCGCGATAGCCACGCAGTTGATGCGCGCTCGAGAAGTGTCGCTCGATCATTACTTCGAATTGTCCAGCCATGATTAATCTACTACTAAAATACTCGAAAGGTCGTCGATGCGCGAAGTGACGCGGCAGCGCGGCAGGCTTTGCAGAAACGTGCGGCCGTAGCCTTTCGTGCGCAAACGCGGATCGAGCACGGCGAGCACGCCCCTGTCCGTCGTGCTGCGTATCAAACGCCCGAGTCCCTGTTTCAACGCGATGATCGCCTGCGGCACGCTGTACTGATAAAAACTCGAGCCGCCGTTGTCTTCGATGTAACGCTGTCGCGCCGCCACCAGCGGATCGCTTGGCACCGCGAACGGCAGTTTGTCGATGATCACGCACGATAACTGCTGCCCGCGTACGTCCACGCCCTGCCAAAAACTCGAGGTCGCAAACAACACCGCGTTCGGCGTTTCGCGAAACTGTTTGAGCAACTGTCCTTTCGACGCGCTGCCCTGGACGAGACACGGATAATCGATCTCGGCCCACACGTTTTCAAACAACGATTGCATCCCCGCAAAGCTCGTCGATAAAACAAACGCGCGTCCTTCGGTCGCGTGCAGAATTTTGATCACCTCTTCCGCTGCCGCGAGCGGCCATTCATTCGAGCGCGGATCGGGCATCTTGGGCGGCAAGTAAAGTATCGCCTGCCGTTCATAATCGAAACCGGACTCGGCGATGAGATCGTCAGCCGTGTCGAGGCCGAGTCGATCGCGAATGAAGTTGAAATTGCCGCCGCTCGAAAGCGTCGCCGAGGTGAGCACCACCGTTGGCACTGACTCGAACAACTTGTCTTGCAGTATGCCGGCGACGTCGATCGGCGACGCGCGCAGGAACACGCCGCGGTTACGCCGCTCCAGCCAGTAGACGAATTTTTTGTCAGCGCCCGTGACGATGAACTCGAGTTCGAAACGAATCTGGCGCAAACGCCGGATGAGGCTTTCGACTTCCGGCGCTTTGTCGGGCATCGCGTCGAGCGTGCTTTCGACGCGCGCGATGGCTTGTTCCACGAAGAGATACAGCTCGCCGAGTTGCGTCGGTTCGATCTCGCCGTTTGATTTCCTGCGCGCAAATGTGCCGGGAATGATCGGATAGCGGCCTTCTTCGCCGCGCCCGTCGCGAAAACCCATCCAGAAGTTGTCGGCGAATTGCGAGAGCCGCGCGACGCTCTTGGTGAGTTCGCGATCGACGTTCGCGTCTTCGATCGTCAGCATGCCGAGATCGCGCACGAGATCTTCGATCTGGTAGTTCGAGACTTGCGAACCGAAGTATTCTGACGCCACGTCTTCGATCAGGTGCGCTTCGTCGAGAATCACCGCGGTGTAATCCGGCAGCACCGAGCCGTAGCTGTTGTCGCGCAAGTTCAGGTCGGCGAAAAAGAGATGATGATTGACGACGATGATGTCGGCTTCCTGCGCGCGGTCGCGCATGCGCGTGATGAAGCACGGATCGAAGTCGGGACACTTCTGGCCGAGACACGATTCAGGGCGCGCGTCGATGTGACGCCAGAACGAGAGCGACTCGGGCAGGTTCGCGAGCTCCGCGCGATCGCCGTATTCGGTTTCAGTGGACCAATGACAAACGTCGTCGAAGTAATCGACGTCTTCGAGTCCTTCGAAGACGGGCGCGTTTTGCGCGCGCGCGAGCCGGTTGAGGCAAAGGTAGTTGTTGCGGCCTTTCATGTAGGTGGCTTTGAAAGGCTTGGGCAGGATGCTTTGGAGAAAGGGAATGTCTTTCTCCATCAACTGCTCTTGCAGGTTCTTGGTACCGGTGGAAATGATCACTCGACCGCGACCACCGAGCGCCGCCGCCACCGCCGGCACAAGATAAGCGAGCGTCTTCCCCGTTCCCGTTCCCGCCTCGACGATGAGGTGTCTCTGTTCCTCGAACGAGCGCATCACCGCGCGCGCCATCTCCACCTGCCCCGGCCGATACTCATACTCCGGGTGCGCCCTCGCAATTAACCCTTCATCCCCAAAAACCTCTTCCATGTTTACGTCGCTACCATCGTCTCGAAGTGCGAACGCAGAATACACGGCCTTCAGTTTTAAGAGAAGCGCCTCTCGAACGCCTAAGGCGTTAACGAATGCGAGCCCAGTGTTACCCATGGTACAAACCCTGGGCTTGAATTTCGCGAACTCCTTCGGAGTTCCACCACACCGCGTTTGCCGAACGCGAGATATACATTGCCCAGTTCTCTTGCGGAAGCCATTCCGGTACACAAACCGTGTAAAATCAGTGTACGTCAAACGAGTTATAGAACTCGTCGAGCAAGTCGAAAGGAACGATTGATGAAGCCTGAGTCGATCTATCCCGTAGTGATTTATCCGGCCGAAAAAGGTGGTTATGTGGCGGAAGTGCCGGCTCTGAAAGCGTGTCTAGCTCAGGGAGAGACTCCGGCTGAGTGCCTGAGGGAAACTCAAAAAGGTGCAGTCGCTCTGGCTCGAAAGTGCTAGACGGAATAAACAGAAAGTACCTACCCCAGCACAAGTCCTCGCGAAGCTGCGAAAGTTAGTGGCGTAAACAGTCGCCAATCACCCGCACACGATTTCAACTGACTGTGGGCCCGGCGATTACCATCAGGCGAAATCTCATCCGAAACTATTCGCGTGGATTATTGATCGAGCAGTCGGACAAAACCGGCTTGGTCGAAGTGGCGATCCGTCGTTAAGGCATCACTAATGCCTCGATGGCTCATAACGACGAAACTGACAGCATCGCAAAGCGACCACGCTTTATCAGAACGTTCAAAGAGGAGGTGCATGGCCCGTTCGTGTAGCTCGCGCGAAACCCACATGACCTCGACTTCAGACCCGGAGCTAATCGCGTCGACAAACCGAAGCGCATCGTTTAGCGGAGCACGTCGAGCAATCGCGAGCGCAACAAACTCCGCCAAAACATAATTATGCGTCAACCTGAAGGTACTGGAATCGAAAAGCGTTACCGCGGAAGAGTGCCGGTGATCTCTCGCGTCGAAGAGACACATTAAACCAGAGGTGTCGATAAACATTCACTATTCTGCCTCGTGAGGGCTCGCGAGTTCACGAGCGATGTCGGCGTCAATACGTTGGTTGTCGGCTGATTGAGGATCTCCACTATCCCAAGCTCCGAACATTGCATGAACGGAGGAAGTCCCGTTAGCTGGAGTTCCCGTCTTACGAACCAAAGACTCGGCAAACTCCAACACTTCCTGCTGCAACTCCGCAGGTAACTGGCTCAGTACCTTCTCGATTTTTTCCTTATCGACCGCCATGTGAAAGACTCCTCGCACAGGATACATCCGCCGCGATACCAAGAAAAGACGTTCGGATGACCCTAAGCCCGCTATTTCAGCCGTCGCGGGTACAGCGGGAAGCGGGCGGTGAGATCCGCGACGCTGTGGCGGACTTTGGTGCGGACCTCTTCCGATGCAGGGGCGTGGATGATTTCTGCGATCAGGCGCCCAATCTCGTGCATTTCGGGTTCCTTCATGCCGCGGGTGGTGACGGCGGGCGTGCCGATGCGCAGGCCCGACGCTACGAACGGTTTGTTCTGATCGAACGGGATCGTGTTTTTGTTGACGGTGATCGATGCCGCTTCCAACGCCTTCTCCGCATCTTTTCCGGTAATGCCTTTCCCGTCCATCCAAACATCAACCAGCATCAGGTGATTGTCAGTGCCACCCGATACAAGACGAAGACCTTGCTCCTGCAACTCCGAAGCGAGCGCCTTGGCGTTCTTCAACACCTGCCGTTGATATTCTTTGAAGTCGTCGCGCAAAGCCTCACCCAAAGCGACTGCCTTCGCCGCGATGATGTGGACGAGTGGTCCACCCTGCACGCCCGGAAACAGTTTGCGGTCGATCTCTTTCGCGTGCTCTTCCTTGCACAGGATCAAACCGCCGCGTGGACCACGCAGCGTTTTGTGCGTGGTCGTGGTGACGTAATCAGCGTGCGGCACAGGCGATGGATGCAACCCGGCCGCAATCGGTCCGGCGATGTGCGCGATGTCGGCAAACATCCGCGCGCCAACACTGCGCGCGATCTCGCCGATGCGTTCGAAGTCAATCGTGCGCGGATACGCCGACGCGCCACACACGAGCAGTTTCGGCCGATGCTCCTCCGCAATCCGCTGCAACTCGTCGTAATCGATCCGCTCTGTCTCGCGCGAAACGCCGTAGTCAGCGACTTTGTAACTCAGTCCCGAAAAATTCATCGGATGCCCGTGCGTCAGGTGTCCGCCGTGCGAAAGATTCATCCCGAGAATCTGATCGCCATACTGAATCGCCGCGAGGTAAACAGACATGTTCGCCTGCGCGCCGCTGTGCGGCTGCACGTTCGCGTGCTCCGCGCCAAACAACTCCTTCGCGCGATCGATCGCCGTCTGCTCGACCACGTCGGTCCATTCACAACCGCCGTAATAACGCTTCCCCGGATAACCCTCGGCGTACTTGTTCGTGAACACCGAACCCGCGGCCTCGAGCACCGCTTCGCTGACGAAGTTTTCCGACGCGATCAGTTCCAAACCATTCGCCTGCCGCGCGACTTCGTTATCGATCGCGCGCGCGATCTCCGGATCCACTTCCGCCAACGGTGCGTTTCGCAAATCAGTCATTAGTAGCTTCGCTCCACTTCAGAGATCTTCGCCACGCGCGCGGCATGACGGCCACCCGCAAAATCAGTCGAGAACCACGCGCGCACGATCTTGGGAATCTCGTCAACAGGCGTGGTGCGCGCGCCGATCGCGAGCACGTTCGCATCGTTGTGCTCGCGCGCGAGCCGCGCAGTCTCTTCCGACCACGCAACCGCCGCTCGCACCCCGTGAACCTTGTTCGCAGTAATCGCCATGCCGGTGCCCGAGCCGCAAACGAGCAGCCCCTGTTCGACGCGACCATCGGCGACCTGCTCCGCGACTTTGCGCGCGTAGTCGGGATAGTCAACCGAAGCGTCAGAGCCAGTTCCGAGGTCGTCAAACTCGACTCCGAGATCGGCGAGCAACGTCTTCAACCGCTCCTTCTCAGCATAACCCGCGTGATCGCTGGCGAGAGCAATTCTCATCGTGCGCAACCTTCGTGAAGGGATGTTAAAGAAAGAAGCCGATGGTAACTCAACCCTTCGGCCCCGGCAAATTTGCCTAACTCGCAGTCGCTAAGCGAGAATGCACGGTCTATGCGCTGGTCAAGATTCTTTATTCCCACTCTCCGTGAAGACCCGGCCGACGCCGAGGTCATTTCGCACAAACTCCTGCTGCGCGCAGGTCTCATTCGCCAGCTTTCCGCCGGCATCTATTCGTTCCTGCCGTTGGGCCAACGAGTCGCGCTCAAGGTCATGCAGATCCTGCGTGAAGAGATGAACGCGATCGGCGGCCAGGAGTTTTTTCTGCCGGCGCTTCATCCCGCTGAGCTTTGGCAGGAGTCGGGCCGTTGGCAGGCGATCGGCGACGAGATGTTTCGTTTGAAGGATCGCAAAGGCGCCGACATGTGCCTCGGTATGACGCACGAGGAAGTGTTCACGTCGATCGCACGCAACGAGCTCCGCTCTTACAAACAACTGCCGCAGGTCTGGTATCAGATTCAGATCAAGTTTCGCGACGAGGCGCGCCCGAAAGCAGGTCTTATGCGCATCCGGACGTTCATCATGAAGGACGCGTACACGTTTGACGTCGATCGCGCCGGACTGGACAAGTCGTTCATCGATCAACGCGAAGCTTACAAAAAGATCTTCACTCGTTGCGGGCTCGAGTTTCTGATCGTCGAAGCGTCGTCGGGATCGATGGGCGGTTCGGAGTCAAACGAGTTCATCGCGCCGTCTGAAGCGGGTCAGGATCTTATCGTTCGCTGCCGTAACTGCGGTTACGCCGCGAACCTCGAGAAGGCCGTGTCGCGTCTCGCGCCGATCACTGATGAAACTGGTCCAGCCGCGCCGGAAGAGTTTCCCACACCGGGCGTGCGCACGATCGAAGAACTGGCCGACTTTCCGGGTGGAGCACCAGCAGACCGTCAGATCAAGACGCTTGTTTACATCGCGCAGCGATGGAGTAGTTCTGGAGGGGATCTGGTTTTGGAGCCACAACCGTTGCTTGTTCTGTTGCGCGGTGATCATCAGCTACACGAAACCAAGTTAGCAGATGCTATTGGTGCAGTATCAGTAAGACCAGCGCAGCCCGAAGAAATTCGAGAACTGCTTGGTGCTAGTCCTGGCAGCTTGGGGGGTGTCGGCGCGCTTAGCCCAGAGCGTCATTTATCCTACGAACTCAAAGACGTAAAAACGAAAAACCTTCTCGGATTGCGAAAGACGCCACCTCTTCGCATTATCGCTGATCGCGCCTTAGAGGAACGTCGGAATATGGTCACAGGTGCCAACAAAGATGACTTCCATTTACGTGGTGTAGACGTTGGTCGTGACATTCAGGTGGAAAAATGGCTCGATCTGCGCACGGTCGAGTCAGGCGAAGGCTGTCCGCGTTGCGAAACGGGCACGCTCGAAGTTTTCAAAGGCATGGAGATTGGCCACATCTTTAAACTCGGCACTAAGTATTCCGCGTCGATGGGTGCGACAGTGCTGAACCAGGACGGCAAAGAAGTCCCGATCGTCATGGGCAGCTACGGCATCGGCGTCGAACGCATTATCAGCGGCGCTGTCGAGCAACATCACGACGCAGACGGCATCATCTGGCCGAAGTCGCTCGCGCCTTTCGACGTGGTCGTGACGATCACAAACATGAAGCAAGACGATCTACGCGCAGCCGGAGAGAAGCTTTACGAAGAGCTGCAAAGCGCGGGTCTCGAAGTGTTGCTCGACGATCGCGACGAACGCGCGGGTGTGAAGTTCAAAGATGCGGATCTGATCGGCATTCCTTACCGAATCACGGTCGGGAAAAAAGCCGCAGAAGGCGTAGTCGAGCTGTTCGACCGTCTCACAAAACAGAGTGAGGATGTTAAAATCGCGGACGTCGTGACTCACGTGCAGCGATTGGCTCGGTCGAGTTCTTGAAAGACATGAAATTAGTCTGGCTCGTACTTCTCTTAACAATCCCGATCAAAGCCCAGGCGCAGGATATTCTTCCCGAACTCGTCCGCCGCATTAAGCCGTCCGCAGTTGCGATCGAGACGTTCGACTCTCGCGGTGAAAAACTTTCGCGCGGCAGCGGTTTTTTCATCGACAGCGATCGCATCGTCACCAATCGTCACGTGCTCGAAGGCGCGTTTCGCGCTGAGGTGCACTCTTCGACCGGTGCGGAGTTTCCGGTGAAAGGCGTTCTGGCCGTTGATGCCGAGGGCGATCTCGCGATATTGAAGATCGATCCGCCAACGCCGGCCATCAGGCCGTTGCCACTCGATAAAACATCGCCGCAGGAAGGCGAAAGCGTTGTCGTGATCGGCAATCCACTCGGTCTCGAAGGCAGCGTGACGAACGGCATCGTCTCCGCCGTGCGCGACATTCCGACGTTCGGCCGCATCATTCAGATCACCGCGGCGATCTCTGCCGGATCCAGCGGCAGTCCGGTGGTGAACATGCAAGGTCAGGTGATCGGCATCGCGACGTTGCAAATCACGGGCGGACAAAGCGTGAACTTCGCGATTCCTTCCGAACGCATATCGCAACTGCAAGTCGCATCGTTGATGTCGCTCGCGGATCTGGTCGCGACGACGGGTCGAAACAAACGCGCCAAAGCGGTGCAGTCGTTTCGAGACGGCTTGAGTTTTCTTTCCAAAGACGATTGCGAGAAGGCGCTGCCTTATTTCGAGAAGGCGATTGAGTCAGACAACACGTATGTCGAGGCGTGGGCGCAGGCTGGTTTCTGCAATGAGAAACTCGGCAAGCACGCGGAGGCGTTGGAGGCTTCGAAGAAGGCGGTGAGCCTCCGGCCTTCGGCGGAGTCGTACTTCAACATCGGTCTCGCAAACTTTTATCTGAAGCAGTATCGCGACGCTGCGGAGGCTTATCGCGCGGCGATCAAGCTCGACCCCTACAACTCGGCTGATGCGTATTACGCGCTGGGGCTCGTCTATCGCGATTGGGGCAAGGCCGACGAGGAGATTCAGGCTTACAAACAGGCGATCAAGTTGCGGCCGGATTACACGGTGGCGTACGAGCGTCTCGGCGCGCGTTATTTGAAGTCGAAGAAGTTTAACGAAGCGATTGAAGTGTTTCGCCAGCTTGCGGCGTTGAAGCCCGGCGATCCGTTTGCGCCGAACAGTCTCGGTGAAGCGTATGTGGAGTTGAATCGTTTGAACGAAGCGGTGGAGTCGTTTCGGCAGTCGATTCGTTTGAAGCCCGATTTCGGCAAGGCCTACTACAATCTCGGCAAGACCCTCATGGCGATGGGCAACCGCGACGGCGCGCTCGAGCAGTACACGATTCTCACCAGCATCGATCCGGACTGGGCCGAGAAGCTCAACGCGATCATCAATCCGTAATCACACGTCTTCCGTGTCTGTCGCCCGTTCTGGGTCTGTCACCCATCCCGTGTCTAACGCCCGTTCCGGGCTCGCTCGCTTGTTGGGAGGATCCAGGGGCTGCGTGCTCGCTTCGCTCGCACTGGCCCCTGGCTACCTTCTGACCGCGCCTCCGGCGCTACCTCTGGCTACCATCTGTCCGCGCCGTGGACGCTAGTTCATGATGGCGCCGAAGTTCATGATGGCGCTGATCGAAGGCACAAAGAAAGGCGTTCAGCCCGAAGCCGCGGACAAAGGCGCTGAGCGCCCAAGACGTGGTCACAGAAGTGAGCGCCGAAGGCGCGGTCACAGGAGTGAGCGCCAAAGGCGCGGCTAGGTCAGCGCAGAAGGCGCGTCAAGGTCGCCGGAGGTAGCGCCGGAGGCGCGGTCAGAAGGTAGCCAGGGGCAAGTGCGAGCGGAGCGAGCACGCAGCCCCTGGATCGTCAAGAAAGACGAACCAGCCCTGAAAGGGCGGTAGACACATTGCGATCAGAATGCACGGCGGCGCCGATCATCACGCCCTGGACGGACTAGTTCACGACGGATTAATTCACGACTTCGCCGACGATCGCGGTGAGGGCGTTGTCCTGGAGCGACTTGTTGCGCGGGAGTTGGCCGTGCAGGTCGCAGCCGAAGACTGCGTAACGCGATAGCGTGAAGCCGGTCACGGGATTTCGGCTTCTGATCAAATCTTCGCCGAGCAGCGAGGCACGCGTCACGCGGCCATCGCCGGGCGCGTACATCGCGTCGGTCACTTGCTTCTTCGACATCTTCGCGCCCGCGGACGTGCGATACTCGCGCGGCCTGATCAAAGTCACCCAGCGATTTTGTTTTTGATCGCGCAGGATCACCGGCGCGCTCAACGTCTCTTCACAATCGCCGCCGATCGCGAGCAGCACCACGGGCGCGTTCGCATTTTCTACCGCGTCGAGTGCTTCGTGAAAACGGCGCGCGCGTTTCAACGTCGCCGCGAGATATGCATCGAGGTCTTCCGAGCTGCCGCTGAAGTGATCGCGAAACTGAGGCGAGTTGAGCGCGCCCCAACCATAACGCTTCCACATCGCCGGATCGTAAAGATCGATCGCTAGCGGCTGCAGGTTTTCGTCGAGAAACTTTGCGGCTTGTTGATGCGGCATAAGTTGAAACACCGACGGCGTGCGCGCAGCGTCCTCGGCCGTCAGCTTGTTGAGCAAAGGCACGCGCCGCCGCAATCCTTCGGTGATCGAGTAGCCTTCGACAAGCGTGGCAAACGCATCTGCCGAGCCTTCGTTCGGCGTGCCGATCATGACGATCTTGCTGATATGCGCTGCACCCTGCCACGTCGGCTCGATCGCCACACCGTCCGGCGGCAGATCGGCGTCGCCGTACATCGCCGCGTAACGCGCGATCAACCCGCCCATCGAATGCGCGATGATGTTGAATTTCAAGTCCGGACGTTGCAGCCGTTGTTTGAGCTGCTCGATGCGGCGAATCAGTTCGCGGGCGTTCGTGACGTTGTCGCGCCGCCAGTCATAAGCGAAAACATAGAACGTATCGCGATCGCCGTTGACGCCCGGATCATCCCAACTTGCTTCACGATAACCCGCGTAGTGTCGCAACGCTTCGAGCAGATCGCGATAGACGTAAACCTCCGGCAGAATGCGTGCGAGCCGCACAGTTTCGAGAATCTTCCCCGGCACGAGCTCGTCGCGGTTCGCTTCGAGGTTCGGGCTAATCGGCAACACGTCGTTGGACGTGCGAAAAGCAGAAGGCCAAATCGTTTCCCCTGTTTTCGGGTTCTTCAGTTCGCTACCGAGAATGCCGGGTATGACGATCACCGGACGCTTGCCCGTGCGCGCGCGAGCGGAGGCGAAGATGTGTTCGAGGTCCGGCGTGCGTCGCGCGAAGATACAGCTAGTGGAGACGAGCGAGAGCGCCAGCAGTCCCAACACGAGAGCGCGCGATCTGAGCTGCGGTGAAGAAAGGGGGACGTGACGCAAGATGACGCTCGAGAAGAATGAAATCGAAAGAACGTTTGGTTACTCAGTTGCCGGCTCCCAGCGCCGATTGATCAAACTGGCGACAAAGCCCGCGCCGAAACCGTTGTCGATATTTACCACCGTGACGTTTGAAGCGCACGAGTTCAGCATTCCCAACAACGCCGCGACGCCGCCGAACGAAGCGCCGTAACCGATGCTGGTCGGCACGGCGACTACCGGCACACCGACGAGGCCGCCGACTACGGACGGCAGCGCGCCTTCCATTCCGGCCGCGACGATCACGACCCGCGAACGCTGCAACAAGCTGCGCTCGGCGAGCACGCGATGAATGCCGGCGACGCCCGCGTCCCAGATACGTGAGACCGTGTTGCCCATCGTCTCCGCCGTCAACGCCGCTTCTTCGGCGACGGGAATATCGCTGGTGCCCGCAGTGACGACGGCGATTGGACCAACACCAAGATCAGTCTTGTCGCGACGAATGCGGATCAGACGCGCTGCTTCGTGCCACTCGGCGTCGGTGATTACATTGCGCACTTCGCCAAACGTGCCTTCGTCCGTACGCGTGACGAGGATATTGGGCGAACGCTGCACGAGCCGTTCGACGATACCGACGATCTGCGCGCGCGTTTTACCACTGCCGAAAACGACCTCCGGAAAGCCCATGCGCGCGGCGCGCGAATGATCGACGCGGGCATAACCGATGTCTTCGAAATGGAGATTCTTAATGCGCTCGACGGCTTCGGCGTTCCCCAGTTCGCCACGCTTGTGCGCCTCCAGCAGCCCCGCCAGTTCCTTCAAATCCATTCTTGTTGCACCAGGCCTGCATTCTAACACCGAACTTCCGTAACGCCTTCCGCGTTTGCGATAACAGCGAGGGCGCAAGTAAGATTCAGGCAAATGCCCAGGGCTAACGAAGACTGACCCACCGTGTCGACTGTCATCAAAAACACACGACTGACGCTCGAGATGATCAAGATCGAGCACACGCTTTTTGCGCTGCCGTTTGCGCTGCTCGGCGCGCTGCTCGCCGCGAACGGGTTGCCGACGCTGCGGCAAGTTCTCTGGATCGTCGTGGCGATGGTGGGCGCACGTTCCGCCGCGATGGCTTTCAACCGCATCGCGGATCGGAGCTTCGACGCGCGTAACCCGCGCACTGCCAACCGCGCGATCCCCGCCGGCTTGCTTTCGGTCGGCTTCGTCTGGGCTTTCACGATCGTCGCCGCGGCTGTGTTTCTGTTAGCCGCCGCGATGCTCAATCGTTTGACGTTGATTCTCGCCCCAGTGGCCCTGGCGAGCGTTCTGCTTTACTCGCTCACGAAACGCTGGACACAGTTTTCGCATCTCGTGCTCGGTTGGTGTCTTTCGATCGCTCCGACCGGCGCGTGGATCGCTGTGCGCGGCGAGATCGGCAGCGCGGCGCCGTTGTTGTTATCGCTCGTGGTCCTGTTGTGGACCGCGGGTTTCGATGTGCTTTACGCGTGCCAGGATTATGATTTCGATCGGCGCGAAGGTTTGCGATCGATTCCCGCTCGCGTCGGCATCGAGCGCGCATTGTGGATCTCGCGCGCGCTGCACGCGGGCGCGTTTGTGGCACTTCTGGCGCTGTACCTGGTAACGAATCTTGGACCACTCGCATTCGCCGGCGTCATCGCGACCGGTGCTTTACTGATCTATCAACACCGGTTGGTCCGGGCTGACGATCTCGGCAGATTGAACGCTGCGTTCTTTACGACCAACGCGTTTGTCAGCGTCATCCTACTGGTGACGTTTGGCAGCGCGGTTTTTCTACGACGGTAATAACAATGACTTTTTCACACGATTTACGACTCAACAAAATTGCGGAGCGCGCACTCGCCGGAGAACGTCTCTCGTTCGACGAGGGCGTTGCGCTTTACGAAACGTCCGACTTGCCGGCGCTCGGCAAACTCGCCGATACGATCCGACGCCGCCGTCACGGTCGCACCACGTATTTCAACGTCAACCGGCACCTGAACCCGACCAACGTTTGTTACGCCGACTGCAAGTTTTGCGGCTTCTTTCGCACGCCGCGGCAACCTGACGCTTACACCCACAACATCGACGACAGTTTGAAAGTCGCCGCGCAAGCTGTAGCCGAAGGCGCAACCGAGTTGCACATCACCGGCGGACTAAACACGAAGCTCCCGTTCAGTTATTTCACCGATTTGTTGTCGTCGTTGAAGCAGCAGTATCCGCAACTGCACCTGAAAGCGTTCACGATGGTCGAGTTCGATCACTTCGCCCATTTCTACAAAATGCCGGACGAAGAAGTGATTCAAAAACTGATCGCAGCGGGACTCGATTCATGCCCGGGCGGTGGCGCCGAAATTTTTCGCGAGCCGACCCGCTCGATGATCTGCGCGCACAAATGCAACGCCGAGCGCTGGGTCGAGCTCCAGGGCAAAATCCACGCGGCCGGTTTGAAGACTAATGCGACGATGCTCTACGGCCACATCGAATCGATCGAGGATCGCGTCGATCATTGCATTCGACTGCGCGAACAACAGGAGAAATCCGGCGGCTTTCAGTGTTTCATTCCGCTCGCGTTTTATCCGCCGGACACGCAGTTGTCGCACTTGCCTGGACCATCAGGCGTCGACTCCCTCAAAACGATGGCCGTCTCGCGTCTGATGCTCGATAACTTCGACCACATCAAAGCTTACTGGGTGATGCTCGGCAAACGCCTGGCCCAGGTCGCGCTGCACTACGGCGCCAACGACATCGACGGCACCATCACTGAAGGCGGCGAATTAACTACCAGCTACTCCGTTGAAACCAACAACGAAGTGCGCATGACGAAAACCGAGCTCATCAACCTGATTGAAGATGCGGGCTTTGAAGCGGTGGAACGCGACACCGTCTACAACCGCGTCGAACCCCGAACTCTTGGAACCGCCGAAAGCATTGCATAATGACGACCACTGAAACCGAACGCACCACCATCACACTCGCCCATTCACCTGATTCAGACGACGCCTTTATGTTCTACGGTCTTGCCACCAACAAGATCGACACGGGCGGTCTGCATTTTCAGCACCTGTTGAAAGACATTCAAACGCTGAACGAAGAAGCAACACGCGGCACGTACGACGTCACGGCCATCAGCTTCCACGCTTACGCCTACGTTGCTGACAAATACGCCTTGCTGCCGCATGGCGCCTCGATTGGCGACAACTACGGCCCGATCGTCGTCTCGCGCGAGCCCGCGACACCGGCCGACATTCCGAACCTGAAGATTGCCATCCCGGGGAAAATGACGAGCGCGTTTCTGGCGCTGCGGATATTCAATTCCGAGTTTCAGTACCAGGTCGTGCCGTTCGACAAAATCATCGATGCCGTCCAGAACGGCGACTGCGACGCGGGGCTGCTGATTCACGAAGGCCAGCTTTTCTACGAGTCGAAGGGGCTGCACAAGGTGCTCGACCTTGGGGAGTGGTGGCACAGCCGCCACGGCCTGCCGCTTCCGATGGGTGGGAACGTCATCCGCCGCGACCTCGGCGAACCCCTAATTAGGGAAGTCTCCCGGCTGCTGCGGGCGAGCATCAATTATTCCCTCACCCACCGCGAGGATGCGCTCCAGTACGCGATGCAGTTCGCCCGCGACATGGAAGAGGACCTGGCCGACCGGTTCGTCGGGATGTGGGTGAACGACCTGACGCTCGACTACACGGAGCGAGGGCGAGAAGCTGTTCGCCTCTTGTTGCAGGAAGGGTACGAAAAGGGAATCATCCCGAACGCTGTCGCCGTCGATTTTGTGTCGGAAAACTGAGAGATTTCTCAGGGTTGAGAACGCCGAAGCTGGGGTGTGCGCGGCAGTTTTTTAAGCCACCCCGCCCAGAAGGGGCAGCTAACCGCCGCGCACATCATCGACATCAGACCACGTAAAACCAAGCTCCTCCCAAAGCCTGGTTTATCGCTTAACTCCGTGTAAGCAACGCCGCCGCTCGGCGTCACGTCTGCGCTCCCGCGCCGTAAAGCTCCACGGTGTCAAGACGAGTGCCTGTTGCCGACATGAGGACCTTTGAGAACTTGTCAATTTCAAACTAGCTGAGCCGCGATTCTTCGAGGTCTTTTCGGGCTCAAGTTTTCGTCTAACCTCTCTACGGCTGGACTAAACGTATTCTAGTAGGGGCACCTTACACTACTTGCAAGAAACTTTGCAACAGGAAAATGGCTTTCACCCCTCCGCCCCCGTCTGCCCCGGTTCGGGCTGGCAACAGGAATATTTGCTGCCCGCATCTGACCACCGTCATATTGGCGGCCCTTCAGGGACTCCGAAACCAACTCAGGCAGGAATTAAAGTGCGACGATCACAGTTATTTACGGCAAAGTTATTTTTCGCGAATGCAATGCTGGCTGCGGCGACGCTGGCAATAAGTGCTACCGGCGTGCTGGCCCAGTCCAGTGTCAGTGGACCCGACCTTCCCGACGCTAACAGGATCATCCAGGCCTTCACAGCCAAGGAAGGAGAGTTTCGGCGCGCGCTCAATAACTACTCGTTCAAGCGCGACGCGCTCATCCAGAGCATCGGCATGGGTGGGCAGGTCATGGGCGAGTATCATCGCGTGTCGAATTTCACCTTTGACGATCAGGGAAATCGCTACGAGAAGATCACGTTCTTCCCGATGGCAACAATGCCTGAAGTGACCCCTGAAGACATCGAAGATCTCGGCGGCATCGAGCCTTTCGCGCTCGAGCCTTCAAAGATCCCGCTCTACAACATTCGTTACGTCGGCAAAGAGAAGATTGACGAGTTGAACCTCTACATCTTCGACGTTGCGCCGAAAGTCATTCCCGATCCGAAGAAAAGCAAGGAGCGTCTCTTCGTCGGCCGCGTATGGGTCGACGATCAGGATCTGCAGATCGTGAAGACGAAGGGAAAGGGCGTTCCCGAGACAAAGAACAACAAGTTCCCGACTGTAGAAACGTACCGCGAGCACATCGACGGTCGTTACTGGTTTCCGACCTATTCATACGCCGACGAGGAACTCGTTTACGACAACGGCAGCACGCTGCACGTTCGTTTGCAAGTGCGCTACACGGACTTCGCGCCGGCACGTGCGACGTTGAAGGTCACAGAGGTTGGCGAGAGTGAAACGTCTTCAGCGAAGCCGATCGAAGCGGGCGTGTTGAATGCGAAGGCGACGTCGCTGCCGAAACCCGTCTACTCGGAAGAAGCCAAGCGGCTCAAGCTGCACGGCCGCGTGACGGTGCGCGTTGTTGTCGATGAGACCGGCAAGGTGACTTCAGCGTTAGCGCTCGATGGTCCAGCGCCGTTGCGACAGGCAGCCGAAGAAGCAGCACGGCAGGCGACGTTCACACCGGCAAACGAAGGTGGCATCACTACGAAGATGACGGGCACGCTAACTTACGACTTCCCGTAAGCCGAGCGCTGCTGCAATCGAGCCACGGACGTCGGCGATCAACTTGTTGATGTCTTCGTCCGTGGCCACGTCTTTCGTCGACACCGGCGGCAACAACACCATCTCAATCGTTCCCGACTTCGCTTCACCAGTTCCCTTGCCCATCAATTCATCCGAATGCCTGATCGCGATCGGCACGACCGGAACACCGGCCTGTCGAGCCATGTAGAAAGCGCCCTTCTTGAACGGCAACAACTCGCCGGGCTGCGCACGCGTTCCCTCGACAAAAACGCCGAACGAAATACCCGAGCGAATGCGTTCCGCGGCAGCGTCCGTCGTGCGGATCGCGCTTTCACGGTTACTGCGATCGATCGCCATCACGTTTACGAAGCCCATTCCGACACCAAGCACCGGTACTTTCAACAACTCTTTTTTCGCGAGCAGTCCGATACGCCGGCCAGTGAAGATGAAGAGCGTTGCAGTGTCGAGATACGAACGATGGTTGGCGACAAAAACGTAAGTCTGTTTCGGATCGAGTAGTTCCAGGCCTTTGACAACGACACGCACGCCACTCAAACGCAGCCACAGCCGCGCGCCAAGCGTGGCCACCGGATAAACGAGGTCGTGCTTGTTCACGAGCCACGCGACGAGCAGAACCGGCGGTCCGAGCGTGCCGAGCAGCGCGCCCGCGAGAAACAACGACCACCAATAATGCAACCGCCGCATAAAACTGCGAGGCCGCCTTGTGATAGACTCCTCGGCCATAGTTTTCTCGATTGCTGTGGTCTCTGCCATCAATTCGCGCAAAGGAAATTGGAATGATTAGCCGTCGCCCAGTCGCGGCCGCTGTGGCCGTCTGCGTCTGTCTCGTTGCGAGCGCCGCGTCGTTTGCGCAACGGCCGGTCGCACGCGCAGCCGTAATCCCGTCGCCGAAGTCAGTGCTCGGATTCACGCCCGGAGACGATCGCACGATTGCCGACTGGTCGCAGATCACGAATTACTTCGAACGGTTGGACCGCGCTTCCGATCGCGTGCTGGTCCAGACGTTGGGCCAATCAACGCTTAAACGCCCGCTGATCGTCGCCTTCATCAGCGCGCGAGAGAATATACTGGCGCTCGAAAAATACAAAGACATTCAGCGCCAACTCGCCGATCCACGACTCGTCACGCAGAGGCTGCAACGCGACCGTCTCATCGCCGACGGCAAGGTTGTCATCACGATCTCCTGCTCGATTCACTCGACCGAGATCGTCGCGTCGCAGATGTCGATGCAACTCGCTTACGAACTGGCAAACGCGCAGGACGCCGACACGCGTGAGATCCTCCAGAACACGATTCTGCTATTGATCCCTTCACCGAATCCCGACGGCGTCGACATCGTCGCCAACTGGTATCGCAAAACTCTCGGCACGCCTTTCGAAGGTAGAGAACCACCCGAACTCTATCACCATTACGCGGGCCACGATGACAACCGCGACTGGTTCATGCTGAACCTGAAAGAGACGCAACTGATCACGCGTCTACTGTGGCACGACTGGTTTCCGCAGATCGTCTACGACGTGCATCAACAGGGCTCGAACGGTTCGCGACTCTTCATTCCACCGTTTTACGATCCGGCAAATCCAAACATCTCGCCCTTGCTGCTGCGACAAGTCGGGCTAATCGGTCACAAAGTCGCCGCGGATCTCGAGGCCGCCGGTTTCAAAGGCGTGTTGACGAACGCGCTTTACGACACGTGGTGGCACGGCGGCTTCCGCACCGCGCCTTACTTTCACAACTCGATCGGCATTCTTTCGGAAGCGGCGAGCGCGCGACTGATGACTCCCGCGACGGTCACTGCCGAACAACTCACGCGTTCATCGACGCGCGGCATGCGCAGCGCTACCGAAGCTACGACCAACTTTCCCGATCCCTGGCCGGGCGGGACGTGGCGGCCGCGCGACATCATGGACATGGAGTTGATCGCGGCGCGTGGAGTGCTGTCGATGGCGGCGAAGTATCGCGCGAGCTACTTGCAGAATTTTTACGAACTCGGGCGGGGCAACGTCGAGCAGCAAGCGAAACCGGATCAGCCGGTTGCTTATCTGATCCCGGCGGGTCAGGCACGCGACGAAGCAGTCGCAAAACTGCTTGGCAGTTTGATCGATCAGGGCGTGGAAGTTTATCGGCTCGATCACGAACTGCACCTGACCTTCGGCCCGCAAGTCTTGCAGCGCACAAATGCGGCGAATGAGAAACTCGGCACGTATCGCACGCTGATCGCGCAAACGACGGCGATGCAGGAAGTGCCAACCGGTAGTTACATCGTGTTTCTCGCGCAGCCGCAACGCACGAATGTACTCGCGCTCTTCGAGCCGCAGATCTACCCGAACCGGCTCACACCGCAGGGCGAGGCCGAACGGCCGTACGACGTCGCAGGCTGGACGTTGCCGCTGCAAATGGGCGTGGATGCCCCGGCGGTCACCGCTATCCGCGAATCAGAGACCGAACGGCGTTTGACGCGACTTACGGACCCAAACCAAGTCAGAACAGATCTCGCGCTCGCCGTTGCGAAAGCGGGGGAATCGCCGATCAAGAACCTCGTCAAACAAGCGGTCCGCGTCGGCATCTACAAAGGCTCGACCGGCAACATGGACGAAGGCTGGACGCGCTACATCTTCGACACCTTCAACGTGCCTTACCAATCCGCCCGCGACGCCGACATTCGCCAGGGCGGCCTGCACGCGAAGTTCGACGTGCTGCTATTTCCTTCGGAGCGGAGCACGGAGATCGTCGCGGGAAATCCGGCCGGTTCGCTGCCGGCAGAATACACCGGCGGCATCACGGAAGCGGGCGTCAAGAACCTGAAAGACTTCGTCGCCGACGGCGGCACTCTCGTCTGTTTCGACGCTGCCTGCGAGCTCGCGATCAAGCAATTCAACCTGCCGCTGCGGAACGTGCTCGAGGGCGTGAGATCATCCGATTTTTATTGTCCGGGCTCGATCGTAGCCTTGGATGTCGATAATAAAACGCCATTTGCTTTCAACCTACCAACCAAACTGCCCGCTTATTTCATCAACAGTTCGGCATTCGCAGCGACGGGCGACGGCGTTCGAGTGATTGCGCGCTACGCCAAAGAGAATGTGTTGCTGTCCGGATGGCTACTCGGCGAAGACAAGTTACGCGGCCAGATTGCTCTCGCGGAGACAAATGTCGGGAAAGGGCGGGTTGTGTTGTTTGCGTTTCGGCCGCAGCACCGCGGACAGGCTTGGGCGACGTTGCCGCTGATTTGGAATGTATTGTCGAACGCGGCGGCGAGTGGCTCTGAATAAGACGTATAACGGCTTGCACCCGATTCACTTGGAACGCTATTCTTTAACCGGTTTTTCTCTCCCGCTTTATTCCCGATCAAAACCGCGTGCTGAACGTCAGGAGCTTGCTATGAAAAAGCTTTCCACTGCCTTATTGCTCCTCTCCCTGCTTGCCGTTTCGGCCGGCTTGTCCTTCGGACAGGGCCGCCCGCGACGGGTCGGGGACCAGGCGAGCACGCCCCAAAGCACCGCTCCTGAGAGCACTGCGCCCGCTACAACGGCGCCAACCAAACCGCCCGTGCTGGGCGGCGCCAACTATCCCAACAACCAGAAGCCGCAGTCGCAGCAGCAGGATCAAGCACCGGCGGCCCCGGAAGAGGTCGACGCCGGCGACATCGTGAAGGTCAACACCACGCTCGTCTCGATTCCCGTCAGCGTAATGGATCGCGATGGCCGTTACGTGCCCAACCTGCAGAAAGACGACTTTCGCATTTGGGAAGACGGCGTCGAACAGGAGGTCGCGTTCTTTCAGTCAGTCGACAAGCCTTTCTCGGTCGTGCTGATGCTCGACACGAGCCCGTCCACGCAGTTTCGTTTGGAAGACATTCAGGACGCCGCGATCAGCTTCGTCAATCAACTGCGGCCTGACGATCGCGTGATGGTCGTTTCCTTCAACGACGACATCAAGGTCCTGAGCGAGTTCACGACCGATCGTTCCAAACTTCAACGCGCGATTCAGCGCGCGCACACCGGCGACGGCACGCGGCTCTACGACGCGGTGGACATGGTGATGAACCAGCAGTTGTCACGCGTTCAGGGACGAAAGGCAATCGTGTTGTTTACCGACGGCGTCGATACGACGAGCAAGCGCGCCGATTACCAGAGCAACATGATGGACGCGCAGGAACTCGACGCGCTCGTTTACACCGTGCAGTACGACACGTCGCAGGACATGAACTCCGGCAACTATCCGAGCGGTGGTGGTTATCCCCGCGGTGGCCAGATTGACGTGTTTGGCACGATTCTCGGCGGCATCTTCGGTGGTGGTCGTCGCAGTGGCGGTGGTTATCCGCGCGGCGGCGGTGGTTATCCGCGCGGCGGCGGCGGTTATCCGCGTGGTGGTGGTTATCCTCGTGGCGGCGGAAACGGGCGCGGCGATTACGAACTCGCCGATCACTACTTGCGTGAGATCGCCGACACGACCGGCGGCCGCGAGTATCGCGCGGACACGCTCCAGAACATGTCGGTGGCGTTTGCGAACGTAGCGGAAGAACTACGGCGGCAGTACAGCATCGGCTACTACCCGAAACGTCCGGCGCAGCCGGGAGACAGGCGGCAAATCAAAGTGCGGGCGAAGCAGCCAAACCTCGCGGTGCGCGCGCGTGACAGCTATGTCTTCAGTCAGTCGGGAGGCGTTGCGGTGTCAGACAACTCGCAACAGCAAAATGCGCCCGTGTTACGGAAGCACACGTTTTGATTTAGAGTCGCGTCTGTTCAATCGCCGGCAACACCACAATCAATACCGCGCCGCCAGTCCCATCGCGATTGCGCGCCGAGACCACGCCGCCGTGCAACTCAACCAGGTGGCGCACGATCGCGAGCCCCAATCCGAGTCCGCCGTGCTTGCGCGTGATCGAGCCGTCCGCCTGGCTAAACCGCTCAAAAATTCGCGGCAGGAAATCCGGCGGAATTCCCGGCCCTGAGTCTTCAATGCGAACTTCCGCGAGTGCTTTCTCCTGTCGCAGATAAATATCGACCGTTCCCCGCGCGGGCGTGAACTTCACCGCGTTCGCTAACAAGTTCCAGAACACCTGCTGCAAACGTTCGACGTCGGCCTTGACGATCACGTCGTGCGCCTCGAAGTGCGAACGGATCTCGATTTCTTTCGCCTCCGCGGCCGGACGAATCGCGTCGATCGCCGCGTGAATCACGAGCAACAGATCGAGGTTCTGGGTGTTGATGCGTAACTTCCCGGTGATGATGCGCGACACGTCGAGCAGGTCTTCGACGATCTGCTTCTGCATCAGCGCGTTTCGTTCGATGATCTCCACCGCATGACTCGCCGCTGCCGGATCGAGTTGGCCTGCACGCAACAGACGCGACCAACCAACGACCGCATTCAAGGGCGTGCGCAACTCGTGCGAAACAGTCGCCAGAAACTCTTCCTTCAAACGGCTCGCCTCTTCGGCGTCTTCGCGCGCCTGACTTTCACTACGCAACAGTTCGCCGCGTTCGATCTCCGCGCGCACTGCCGGCGTGATGTCCATCGTCACGCCGCGCATCCCGATCGGACCAGTATCGTCACAAACAACAATCGACTGCGCTTCGACCCAGATCTCCCGGCCGTCTTTGTGAATCATGCGGAAGCGACTGCTGCCTCCTTTGCCCGAAGCAAAAATCTCCGCGGCTTCCGCCACCGCGCGTTCGCGGTCTTCGGGATGAACCACGCGCAAGCCAAATTGCCGCGCCGCTAACCACTCCTCGGCGCTGTAACCCAACATCGTTCCGATATGACTACTGACGAACTCGGTGCGGTAATCATCGGAACCCGGTTTGCCCCACGATTCCCAAACCACACCCGGAACATGCGCGACGATATCTTCGATCCGGCGACGGTTGAGTTCCAGTTCCGATCCGAGTTTGGCTGTCTCGATTTGGGCTCGTCGCCGCTCGTTCATTACCGCCGCCACGACGAGCGTCATCAACGAAGTCGTTCCCACGAATGAGATCAAAAGTAACAACGAAACGTTCGGGTTGCGTTGCACGAATGGACCATAACCTTTACTCGCGCCCCATACGGCCACAGCCGCCATCACCACGATCGACGTCGTCACCATCCGCTGATCAAACCGCAAGGCGGCCCAGAGCAAACACGGCAGACAAAGATAAGTCAGCGGATAAGTCTTGACCGGCCCGGGAAACCAGCCGGCAAAGACGATCAGCACGACAATCAACAGCAACACAAACAGCGAAGCGATCTCCGGCCAATCGTGGGCGGTGAGCCGGCCGGGTTTACTCCACGACAGCAGCAGCGAACCCACGATCAGCGCGCCGAAGCCGTCGCCCATCAACCACGTCAACCAAAGCGACGTGAAACGATTCCACTCCGCGCCGCCGCTCAAACACAAACTCAAGTTCCCGATCGTCGCACTCACCAGCGGCGCCAGCACCGCCGCACAGATAACAAACCTTAGCACTTCATTAACGGAATCGAGCGTGCCGCGCCAACGCACTACTCGCAACAGCAGCCAGTAAGCCACCAGCGCCTGCGCCGTGTTTCCAATCGCGATGCCGAGTGCTGCAGCACCGGGAATGTTGGTCGAGAGATTCGCCGCGAGTGCGCCGAGAAAAATGCCCGGCCAGAGTTGTAGTCCAAAGATCAGCAGCGACGCGATCGCGATGCCCGCGGGCGGCCAAACAGGAGTGACGTTCGAATGCAGTGTGGCGAGCGAAAGACCGAGCTCGGCGGCAGCGAAATAGACGACGGCCAGAAAGAGATTTAGGCCGACGAGGGGAACAGTCTTAAGTCTCATTGCTCACGGGGCAATAAAAAAGCGCGGCGGTTTAGCCGTCCGCCGCGCCAACTATACCCACAGGAGGAAAGGGGTATTCAACGGGGCAAAGTATAAGTGATTCGCTGCACGCTGGCAATGTGCGGTTTCGCACTAACTCGCGGGTTGTTTATTGCCAAACAGACACCAAAGAATGTCAAACGCGTGCCTGTCAAAACGAAACGCATCAATGACATTTATCCGCGCGCCGCTGTGCTAAGATGCCCGCATCCCCGATTCCTGACAGCGACTGTTACCTTCCATTTTCTGTCGGGCACTGTTTCTTAAACCAGGAGCGTTCATGGCCACCCGCGATACGATCGTTATCGGAGCATCCGCCGGAGGCGTGCAGGCGCTCTCCACCTTAGTCGCTGCTTTGCCGGCAAACTTACCGGCGGCAGTTTTTATCGTGCTGCACATCCGGGCTGACTCGCCGAGTCTGTTACCCGGAATACTGGCGCGCGAATCGCAATTGCGTGTCGAGCATCCGAGAACCGGTGAGCGCATCAAGCACGGGCACATCTACGTCGCGCGACCGGATCATCATCTGCTGATCGAAGACGGGCACATCAAACTGGTCCATGGTCCTAAAGAGAATTTACACCGTCCTTCCATCGATACGTTGTTCCGTTCGGCGGCGCTCTGGCGTGGTCCGCGCGTGATCGGTGTCGTGCTGACTGGTGCGCGCGACGACGGCGCCGTCGGCATGAGTGCGATCAAACAACGCGGCGGTATTACGATAGTGCAGGATCCCGCGGAAGCAACGTTTCCCAGCATGCCGTTGAGCGTTATGCAGCAGATCACGGTGGATTATTCCCTGCCGGTGCGCGAGATTGCCCCCTTGCTAAACGAGCTGTGCCGTGGAGAAGCCGGCGAGGAAGAGAGTTATCCAGTGCCTGAGCAAATGGAAATCGAAGCAAAAATTGCGGAACAAGAAATGGATGGCGGCGACCTAATCGCGAGCGTCGAACGGCTGGGCAAGGTCTCGAAGCTCACCTGTCCCGACTGTCACGGCGCGCTTTGGGAGATAAACGATGAGAACGTTCTCCGCTACCGTTGTCACGTAGGTCACGCGTTTTCCGCCGAGAGCCTGGACGACGGCCAGTCGCAAATGCTGGAAGTCGCGTTGTGGTCCGCGGTGCGCGCGCTCGAGGAGAAAATGATTCTGGCGAGGCGCATAGTGGAGCGTGCGCGCCGGGCAAACCAACCCCGTGCCGCGGCGATGTTTGAACGACGCGCGCGGGAAGCGGAAAGAAGCAGCAGCGTCATTCGGGAAGTATTGCTGGGCGACGAAAAAGGTGATATAGGCGAGCCGGTAAATGAAGAGCAGGACGAGCTGAGAATCTCGTGAGGCGTTCCGGTAGGTATCTACCCCAACCGATAAACCATGACTGATGACAATCCGGGCAATAAAACTGATGACCTCGTAGTAGTTGGTTCTTCCGCCGGCGGTGTGGGCGCCCTGTCAACGCTGGTCAGCACGCTGAATAAAAACTTCCCCGCCCCGATCGTGTTGGCCCAACATCTCGACCCGCAACGTCCCAGCCAACTCGGTTCGATCCTGGAACGACGCAGCAATCTGCCCATCGTGCTCGTCGGCGAGCAATCTCCAACCCCGCTCGAGCGGGGCAAAATCTACGTCGTTCCGGCCAACAGACACGTGAAAATTCAGGACGGGCACGTGCATCTGGAAGGCGATCATAACGACAGACCCAAACCGTCGGTGGACCTGCTCTTATCGAGTGCTGCTGAATCTTACGGTGAACACCTGGTCGCGGTTATTCTCACCGGCTCGGGATCGGACGGCGCTGCTGGAGCCGTTGACGTAAAAAATGCGGGCGGAGTCGTAATCATTCAAAACCCGCAAACCGCGCCCTATCCGTCGATGCCGCTTTCACTACCACCAACGGCCGTCGATCACGTTGTCGAGATGGATCAGATTGGGCCGTTGCTGTTCGATATCCTGCGGGGCGTGAATCTCCCCGTCACGGAAAGGGTAGACGATCCGTTGCGCGATCTGCTGACGCACGTGAGCGCCCAGACGAATATCGATTTTAGAAACTATAAGTCGTCGACCATCCTCCGCCGCATCGGCCGCCGCATGGCCGTAACGCACAACGCCAATATTCGAGAGTACGCTGATTTCCTGCGTACCCGCCCGGATGAGGTGGACGAGTTGGTCAGAGCGTTTTTAATCAAGGTGACGGGGTTCTTTCGCGATCCGGAAGCGTACGACTTCATCAAGATGGCGATCATTCCCAAGCTCGTCGAGCACGGGCGCGAGAATGGTCGCGTCCTGCGTATCTGGTCAGCGGGCTGCGCCACCGGCGAGGAAGCTTATTCGCTGGCTCTGCTTTTTGCCGACCATCTGGGAACGGAGTTTCCGGAGTGGAGCATAAAAGTGTTCGCGACGGATCTCGCGGCGGACGCGATCGCCTTCGCCCGCCGTGGACTCTACCCCGAAAACGTTCTCAACGATCTGCCGGCAGATTATCGCGAGCGCTTTTTCGAACGCATCGATCACGGTTTTCGAATTTCGAAATCGTTGCGCCAGGCAGTCATCTTCGGCCAACAGGACATCAGCCGTGGCGTGCCGTTTCCGCGGATCGATTTGGTCTCGTGCCGCAACCTGCTAATTTATCTCAAGCCGGAGTTGCAGCAGGTGGTGCTCGATCTATTTGCGTACTCATTGCACCAGTCACGCGGTTTCTTGTTTCTCGGCAAAGCTGAGACTGCGCGGCCGACCAAGGCAACGTTCGAGCTGGTCAACAAGAAGTGGAAGATCTATCGCTGTCTCGGCGGTCCGCTCGCCTTTCCACTGCAGGAGTCATCGGTCGCGAGGAACAACCATACTTCTCCGCGACCCGAAGCGCGCCGGCCGGCGCTAATGCCGCCTTTACCGAGTGTGTTGGATTTGGCGCAGACGGAAACCGAAATTGCCCAACTCCGCCGCATCAACGAGACGATCGTGATTATCGATCGCACGTATCGCATCGTGACCATCAATGCCGCTGCGCGGCGTCTGCTCGGTTTCCGCGACATCGCCTACGATCAGGACTTCCTCCACACGGTTAGAGGGCTTCCTTACCAGGAAGTGCGGCGAGCGATCGATACCGCCTTTCACGAGCGTTCCACGATCACCGTTCAGGATTTGCAGTTGGACCAGACCGCAGAAGGGACGGCTCGTTACATCAATCTGACCATCATGAACATGCAGATTGAGCACGGCGCGCCGGAGCTCGCCGTAATCACCGCTGCGGACACCACAGAACACGTGCAGTTGAAGAAACGGCTGGAGGCGGTGCAACGCGAACAAGCCGAGCTCGTCGGTGAGCTCAGCGCCGCCAACAAACGTTTCAGCGCGATGAACAAGGAGTTGCAGGACGCGAACGAAGAGCTCCAGGCTGCGAATGAAGAACTAATGCTGACGCAGGAAGAACTCCAGGCGACCAACGAAGAGTTTGAAGCGACGAATGAAGAGCTGCAGGCGACTAACGAAGAGCTCGAGACAAACAATGAAGAGCTTCAGGCGACCAATGAAGAGTTGCAAACAACCAACGACGAATTGACCGCGCGAACAGTCGAGTTACAGGAGGTCATGAAGCAACACCACATCGAGCAGTTACAACTCTCACAACTCCTGCAACGTTTTCCGCACTACGTCATGGTCCTAAACGCCGACGACCTGACTATTCAGCGCGTCAATCCCTCGTACCGCCAGTTGCTGGGTACGCGCGACGTAACCGCGCTTCCGCTCCGCGAGGTTTTCTCCGGACGCGATCTCGACTACCTGTTGAAGCAACTCAAACGCGCGGTGCGTGAGAAACAAGCTGTGCGCACAGAGCCCATCGACGCGTTCATTCCTGAAGGCGACGGCCACGATACCCTGGTGGTCCACACCGCCGTGCCCGTTCAGGATGAAAGCGGTGACAGCGTGAACCGTTTATTTGTTTATACCGAGAAACCTGATGGGCCTGGATAGGCGCGTCGCACTGGAACCATAGGCTTGCAGTCGCTGCGCATGATCATGTAGCACTCACACACTGCACGTTCGAGCACCTCGCGATCCTTGATGTGCAGTTGTCCCCGCCGGTACTCAATTCCGTGCATCGATTGCAACACACCCGCCGCGACTGTGATGCCAGCGCGGCGAGCACCCAGGCGGCTCGCGATCATTTCCTGAGTGAGGCGCAAGTTGCTGTCGCCGACGCGATCGTGAAGCATTAGCAGCCAGCAGGATAAACGGTCCAACACCGTGTGCCTCGTGTTACAGACGCAACGTTGAGAGACCTGCGTAATGGTCGAGCGATAGAATTTGAGCAACGACTTCAAAGCGTGTTCGTGGTGCACAAACACGCCGTCCAAAATTCTCGCGTCGAGTTGCAGCGCAGTTCCGCTGACGAGTACCCAGAGCCACTGGCGCGACAGACCGCTGCCGAGAATTGCGGAAAGACCGACCATCCCTTCACATCCGACCATCAAAGTTTCGATAGTGGTTCCATCTTCCATGATGGCCAGGTTGGAAACCACTGAGTCGGTGGGGAAGTACACATGATCGATCGTGTCACCTTGCTCGTACAGGACCTGGTTGCGTTCGAATGAAACGATTTTCAAGTGCGGCAGAAGAGATTCTCGCGTCTGCGTATTACTAAGAAGCCGCGTGAGCAACTGATTTTTTTGGGCGAGGGCTAAGGAGAGACTATCTCTATCTTCCGAAACCACCGATTGCAGATTTCTACTCATTCCAGTTTCCTCCAGTATTGTCGGACCTGGAACCCAGAGTGGTTGGCAATGGATAGGAGATCTTTCGACGAAGGGATTCTACAGGTTGCGTCCGCAAAGGTACAGTGTTTGTACTGCGAAGATTTTGTTTCTAAATCTGTTCGAAAGCGTACCGACACTATGGACCCGGGCGCGTAGAGTACGCTCAAACAATAAGCGGGTAGGTCGGGTCGCCAATTATTCTTTCCCATACCTTGAGAAGCGTAAAAGGCGTCCCGGCCTTAAATTTCTTTAGCGTTACCATTTCCACTAACATGTATAAACCACGGTTCGAGGTGGGCCATTTTCCCCAAAAGGGCCAACTACCATGCAAAATGAAAGAAACCGTCGCATCCTCTATATTGAAGACCACGCGGATACACGAGAACTAGTTACTCTCCTACTCGCCCAGAAGAGTTACGAAGTCATCACCGGATCAACGATCGAAAGCGGAGTTACCCTGGCGGGCTCCGAGGACTTCGATCTGTATCTGCTCGACTCGTGGCTGCCGGACGGCTCCGGATTAGACCTCTGTCAGCGGATTCGCCAGTTTGATCAGAAGACGCCCATTCTCTTTTACTCGGCCGCAGCGTACGCCGCTGATCACGATATGGCCATGAAATGCGGGGCGCAAGCGTACCTCGTTAAACCCAGCCCGATTTCAGAACTCTGCGATATGGTGAATCAACTTATCGAGCACTCACACTAGTGGCAGCGCTCGGGTTCGCGTCGCTAGCGGGCCAGAGAGCGCGCCAAAGTAAACCCGACAACCAGAGCCAAACCGCGGTCGCCACAGTCAACGCGAGCCAGAACATCCAGTAGGACGGAAACGTCCGTTCGAAACCAGGCTGCACTGTGTGGGCGAGATTCACGTTCAACTCGGGCGCAGTGACAAATCGCGAAATCAACTGCACCAGCAAAGACCAGCCAAAAGCGTAACGCCACGCATTTCGATCCATCCGATACGTTTTCAGCGCGAGCGCGGCAACGGCGATCCCGCCGACGTGGGCGAGCGTTGAAGTTAAGAACACGCCCCACGCGAGGACGACGTAAAAGAACCAGATGAACAGACCAGGGATCGTCCAGATCGCCGCCACTCGTACGAGCAGCGGCTTCTCGAAAAACAGGCCGAGCGCGAGCACGAGGTTGCCGATGTTGCACATCCAGAGCATGTGACCGAGTTGATCGATGTGCCAGTAGTGAGCTCCCTGCGCGAGAAAAAAGAGGAGCGGCAAAATGCCCATGAGTCGCAGGCGAGTTTGGGGAGAAAGCTTCATTCCTTCTTATCCTCGCCGATCCGATTGAAAAAACAAAGACCTGTCTTGACAGAAACGACGGCTGATCCGAGACTAGCGCCACGATCATGAGTAGTTCGGTTGCAGACCTCCTCAACAAATCGATTCCAGAACTGAGCAAGCTCTTTGTCGAGCGGCGTCGTCCTGTACCTAAAGGTTTACTTGAAGCACTCGACGTCGATCGCCGCCAGGGCGCGCAACAACTCGCCAAACGAATTCGCGAACGTTATCGCGAGAATCGCTCCGAGGGTCAACGGCTTCACTTCCTGTTGCGCTTCGAGATCGAGTTGTGGGCCGAGGGCTACGGTTTTGTCGCGGGTGTTGACGAAGCGGGCATGGCGCCGCTCGCGGGGCCAGTTGTTGCCGGCGCAGTCATCCTGCCGCAGAACTACAAACTGCGCGGCTTGAACGATTCAAAAAAGATTCTTGACCCAGAGAAACGAGATGAGCTTGCGATTCAGATCAAACAGGACGCGATCTGCTGGTCCGTCGGCGTCGCCGAAGTTGAAGAGATAGACAAGATCAATATCTATCACGCCGGACTGCTGGCGATGCAGCGCGCGGTTGAAGGTCTGAGTTGCAAGCCTGATTTCGTTCTCGTCGACGCGCGCAAGATTCCGCACTGCGAAGTTCCCCAACGCGGCATCATTCGCGGCGATGCGTTGTCAGCGAGTATCGCCGCTGCTTCGATCATCGCGAAGACCACGCGCGATGCGCACATGCTCGAGCTCGATCGGATGTATTCCGGTTACGGGCTCGCTTCCCACAAGGGCTATCCCACTCCCGAACATTGCCACGCCCTGAAGTCGCTCGGCGCCCTCCCTATTCATCGACGCAGCTTCGCGCGCGTTCGCGAAGCGCTGGGATTAGATCCGATTCAGACCGATCTGTTTTCCCCCGCACTTGAAGAATCACTTTAACCGGCATTGAAGCATGGCTTCATCACTCAGCGAATATAAAAAGAAACGCAAGTTTGACAAGACGCCGGAGCCTGGTCCAAAGAAGAAGCGCACGCGCACCGGGCGTCTTTACGTCATCCAGAAACATCGCGCGACGCAGTTGCATTACGACTTTCGACTCGAAGTCGATGGTGTGTTGAAGTCGTGGGCGGTGCCGAAAGGCCCGTCGCTCGATCCGACTGTGCGGCGTCTCGCGATGCAGGTCGAGGATCATCCGGTGGACTACGCGAAGTTTGAAGGCGTGATTCCGGAAGGCGAGTATGGCGGCGGCACGGTGATGGTTTGGGACTACGGCACGTATGAACCCGAAGGCGATCTCGATCCGGCGGAGGCGTTGGCGAAAGGTGATTTTAAGTTCACGCTCGAAGGGGAGAAGTTGAAGGGTTCGTGGGTGCTGGTGCGCACGCGTAACCGGCAGTGGTTATTGATCAAGCATCGCGATTACTACACGACGACGGAAGATGTGACTGAGCTCGCGCCTGTTTCTATTTTTAGCCGGCGCTCGCTCGCGGAGATCGCGGAAGACGAAGGCGGGAACATCGAGAAAGCCGCGACCGGCGATCCGAAAAAGATCCCGCGCCGCACGGGCGTGAAGCGTCGTAAGAAAGGTGCGAAGGCAAAGGTCTGGCGCAGCAACCGCGCGTCTTAATCATTCCAACAATCCCTTGTAAGAAAGCTGTCCATCAACAAGCCTCGCCGCTGAAGTGAACGGATGCTCCTCTGTCTTCTTCGCATCGAGAATATGGATCACCTCGTGCCCTTCTGCTTTCAAGTAGTCAGCGATCAAGCTGCGATGACAACGCCACCACACCGCCTCAGCACACATCACCGCCACACGCTTGTTCGAAGCGAGTTCAAGTAACTCTCTAACTCCCTGCTTGAACTCATCAGTCTCCATGTGATCCGCATAACCACGAAACTGCGCATTGCGCCACGCAGTGTTATGCGAGTCAGGCCGCGCCCTCCGACGTCCACCAAGCCGCGGCTCATGCCTATACTCGATACCTACCTTGCCTAACGACTCTCTCAACTGATCGCGGTTGAACTGCGGATACCGACGCGAGCCGGGAAACGTTCGCACGTCAACCAACACTTCAATTCCCTGCGCGCGCAGAATCTCGATGAACTCTTCCGCGCTGCGAGTCGAATGTCCCACGGTCCAAATCTTCACCATGATCCTCAACTGTAGGCTTGCCGACGCTTAAAGATACGCCTCAAGTCGAAAGCGTCCTTTCGCTGCGAGCAACGGCGCCCACAAATCCCCGACGCGCTTCACTCGCGCCGGCACGTTGTCGATACGAAAGTCTTCCATCTTCAACCCGCGCTCAAGCTCTTTCCATTCGATCGGCGTCGACACCGTCGGCAGCTCCTTCGGCCGCACCGAATACACCGACGCTAGCGTGCGCCCCCACGCGTTCTGGTTGTAATCAACGAGCACTCTGTTGCGCGGCCGCTTCGAAACCTGGTAAATCGCCGTCAACAACTTCGGCGCCTGCGACGCCACCGCCCACGCAAACTCTTTCGCAAACTTCCACACCTGCTTCTGCGTCGGCCCGCGTTTGATCGGCACGTAGATGTGAATGCCCTTCGAGCCCGTCGTCTTCACGAGACTCGGAATGTTGAGCGCATCGAGCGCAACCTTCAAAAACAACGCCGCTTCGATTACGCGTTCAAACTTCGCTCCCGGTGTCGGATCGAGATCGAAGTGCAGGTAATCGGGACGATCCACGTCGTCACATTTCGCGTACCACTGGTTCAAGTCGATGCAACCGAGATTGATCACCCACATTAGCGACGCGAGATCCTGAATCATCGGGAAGTTGATGATGTTGCTCGACTCGTGCTCGATCTCGCAGATCTCGATCCACTCAGGCCGCGGCGTGGGCGCGCGTTTCATGAAAAAGAAATCGCCCGCCGCGCCGTGCGGATAACGCTTCATCACCATCGCGCGATCGACGATGTGCGGCAGCAGCACCGGCGCGACGTCGATGTAATACTGAATGAGATCGCGCTTCGTCACGCCGAGCTTCGGCCAGAAGAGCTTGTTGAGGTTCGTGAGCTTGACCGTGCGGTCGCCGAACTCGATGTCGAGCGAGTTCTTCCCTTTCGGCAGCTCGACGTGCGGGACACTGGTTTTGCGGCGCTTGGCTGGAGTTGCTGTGCGGTGTACGACCGCCGGGTGATACTCCCGCGTCGGGATGTTCGGCTTCGGCATTAGTTAAGGATTAACTTGAAGAGTAGCGTCAGTGGGTTCGGTCACTTGATCAGCTTTGACCGCTTGAGCAGCGTCAGTGGCTTCTTCAATCTCTTTCTCAACTGCCTTCAGGCCGTTGAGCAGCACGTCGCGATGAAAAGGAAGGCGGGCGCGTTCGAGTTGTTCCAACAGACGCGCTTTGGAAAGACGCAGCGAGTCGAGTCGTTCTTTGAGTTGTCGTTGTTCAGGTGATGCTTTAGCTTTCGTGCGGGGCGCTGGCCGCGACTCTCCTTCCTCGATCTGATCCGCTACCGCCTTGCTTTCCCACCCACGAGCCATGACTCAGAGTATGACACTATTCGCTTTCGCTTGTCGCTACACGGCAACTTTAGTACTGGGTCAGTTTGGTTGAGCACCTCCCGGAGTGCGCCGACTGTTGGCGCTTTGGCCAAAGCGGCGCCGGGGCACTGCACTCCAGGAGGCGCTCCAACCAAACTGAACAGCACCAAACTTTAAAGAGACTCACGGAGATACTACTTAGGAGCAGCGAGATCCTAGTTATCCACCGAGAAGAAATGTTCATCCACCGTGAAGCAATGTCTATCTTCCGCGAGGGGATGACTTCAGTTGCTGAGATCCTAAATCGGATCGCGGAAGTTACTTCTTGAACTTCGTCTCTGTTGCTTGTGTGAACTGAACCCTTGGTGACTTCTCGTAGATCTCACTTGTCCTGCCGCCGGATTCACTTGCACTTTTCCGCACTGAAGTCATCGCCCACTCCAAGATAGACATCGGCGCGCGCGACTCAGTTATTCGTTGGTCCAAAGCAGTTATCAGCTGACTGATAGCAGTTAGTCACTAGTCGAAAGCAATGAGTTTTCGCGCCCCCCAATCTGCACTTTTCGTTCTAGTGTTTGGAACTGGACGGATCGCAGTAGCAGCCCGACTTAGGTTTTGGCCAAAGGAGCGCTGCTTTTTTGAGAACTAAGAGAACCAAGTACACCGATCGTGTCCATCGTCCCGAACTGTAGTTCTTATTTCTAACTGGGGAGCCCAAAAATTCTGAAGGCCGCTTGGACTGCTCCGGCGGCCTTTTCTTTCCGACCCACGACATTGAGCAATTTCCGCTTTTCACTTGAATTTTGCGGTGCTCAGAGAAAGTTAGTCTGACCCCTATTTAGAATACGGCAGTTCTACTACTGTTATGCGTCTCCCTGAGCTTTTAGGGGAAAAACTCTTCGGGCATCCAACAGCGACAAAATCGCAGAACTAACCAACAAGTTTAGAATTGGAACTGGACCTATGGCAACATTAGCGACGATAATCCCCTGTTCATCAATAAAGTATGCGATCGGGGTAGCGAACATTGCATAGGAACGTGAGATCTCCCAATGCCTTTGCAGCACTATCGGGAATGTCAATCCATGCTCCTTCGCCTTTAGTTGATTGGCTTCGCGGTCTCCCCGGCTTACCATTATAACTTGGATGTCTGGAGTGCGTCGGGCCAAGTTTTCTAGTGCAGGTGCCAGGAGATTGCACGGTCCGCAATCAGGAGAGGAAAAGACCAGTAACACTTTCCGTCCTATATATTGATCGAGCGATAGTTCTCCGTGTTCAATATGTGGTAATCGAAAGTTTGGTGCACGCGTTCCTTGGGTGAGGCCCGTGCGGGCGATACGGCTCTTGGCTAAAGGGTAGCCCTTCATGGGTTCGTTTACGTTTTCCAGTTCGACTGTGGACTGCTCCGGCGACTCAGATCCATTGGAATTTGGCAATGTATTAGTCGGTGCTGGATCCGTTACACCTGATGTGATTGGAGAGGCGACTAGATCCTTATCGTCGTTTGGTGAGCACTCCTTCTCACGCGCTGAAAACCTGCTTTCCAGCAGCGCCAACTGCTGCCGCATTCTGGTGTTATCGCGCTGTAGTCGCAAACATAACCAGCCGGCTACAGCTGCTACCATCGCCATTACAACTCCAATAATTACTCCCAAACTCATAACTTCTAATAACCGGTGACACATCTGCGCAACATCACGAGCGAATTCAAAGATCGTTAGCTCAGATAGCAGAAGATGATTACATAAGAATACCCGTCGCGAGGAGACGCGCCGGGTATTCCCTGTTGAACTTGCTGCATCGACGTCGAATGCAAGGCTATTCAACTTCGCGCGTTACTCGGGTTACTTACATTTCTTCTTACAGAGTGCTTCTCCCGCGTCGACACCTGCGTTACAGATCGCTTGGGCTGGTGGGGGCAACTTTCCACAGGCGATGTGACCTGCAGTCGCAGCGACTTCACAGAGTAACTTGCAAAGGCCCCCTCCAAGATGCAACCCAGCCGCTGCCGCTTGTTGGGGAGCCGGAGCTGAAGCATCAGGGACAATGGTTACTTGGCCAAAGGCTTGCGAAACAATATCGCTGATTGCGTCTCTGTGCTCTTGAGGAAGCGCCTTCCAGGCTGCGTCATTTACCTTAACTTGATCGGTCATGTGTTTTTCCTTTCGGTTGGGACGATTGGTGAATAACAATAGCGGCGGTCAGAGGAAACTTCAGGTACTACTGTCGACACCATTGTTAGTGAGCGTCTACGAGGAAATAGGATGCGAGAACGTCTTCACGTTAAACTCATTGCCGACTCCGGTCAACTAAAAATTTTCACAGTCGGAAGCAAACTTCAGAAGTGTAGTAGCTTCTAGTTCTGCGAGAGGACGGCAGCAATATCCGAGAGTGCTAATACTGAGGATAAATTGTCGACAATGTCAGTCAGGGCTTTCCTCACCGGGATCCATCATATCGCCAAGAACATGTTGTTTTATTATTTCCACTATCTGCAGCCTGTTTTCATCCGTCAATAAATCGAACTCTGTTCGCAACCCCCGCTCCTCGAGAGTTTGCAGGAATTTGGTCTTATACGCTTCGGGCAGAGCCTCCCACTCGTCATTGAACGATTTGTTCATTATTAACGACCTTAGCTTCTCCAGTTTAACACTGCACCAGAGTAACGCCAGAAGGTGCAATCAAGCAACTCATGGTTTCCGACGAAAGTGATGAGTTAAGCTGAATAATTGACACCTCCTCAGCGTGAAACTAGACTGCTTCCAATTCGCCGCCGGGCGTGAGTTACTCCCATACGTTCTGAGTCCGCTCACGTAACCCCATATTTCACCTGTTGCTTCCGAAGCCGGCTTGTTTGATCTCCGCGCTACGGACTTCTCAATGGCGAAGACGCCCAATTTGCGCAGACTTGGTCCGCGTTTTTGAACAGTAAACGCTCTTACACAACGCAGATTTCTCACATCCTCAGGCAAAAGGAGTTATACAGCGATGAAGTCAATAAAATTGATAGCCACCAACCGTGATCGACTAACGCAGAAATACGGGGAGGATGGATGGCAACAAATAAGTGAAGGTATCGAGCGCCTTGCCGAAATAGATCAAAGCCGTGGCTTACAAACAATTTTCGTGTGTCTTGACCAAGAGTCTGATACCGCGATTTACGACGCGAGTCCGGTTAAAGGCAGTGTGACACCGCTGAAGTGCAAGAAAGTGATCGATAAAATTTGCGCGAAGTTATCGCCCGATTACGTCATACTGCTTGGGGCCGACGACGTTATTCCTTACTTTCAAGTTGCCAATCCTTCGTACAAACCGACGAGTGGCGATGATGATGAAAAGGTTCCCACTGACAATCCCTACGCCTGCTCACGATCCTTCGCCGCAAAAGACCCGGCGAGCTATTTGATTCCGGATCGCGTAGTCGGACGTGTTCCCGATTTGCCCGGAAAAACAAACGACTTGCGGTGGCTCTTGGATTATTTAGAGGTTGCTCGTTCGTGGAAGACAAATGCCGCCTCCGCTTACAACAACGATCTAATCGTCTGCTGCGACAGTTGGCGCGAAGCCGGCGAAGCGCTTGTCTCTTATTTATCGCGTGCGGCTGATGCCCTGATGATTGCGCCACCAACCCTTTACAGCAACACATCGGCTCCGCCAATTCTAAGCGATTCTTATCAACACCTCTTTCAGGTAATTAAATGCCATGGCGGTCCGATCGATACGATGTTCTACGGGCAAAAGGGAACAACCTACCCGCCCGTTCTAACGAGCCGCTCGCTTTTAGGAAAGACTCTGGAGGGTACCGTAGTTGGAGCAATGTGTTGCTATGGTGGAGCTTTGTTTGATCCGAATGATCCTCGCGTCAATGCCGAACAAAATGGTGATGTGCCAATCCCAAGTGTTTACTTGCGTCAAGGTGCTTATGGTTTCGTCGGCTCCACAACTATTGCCTGGGTTGGGGTGAGTTCAATGGTGTGCGCAGATTGGGTAATAGCTTCATTCATGCGTTATGTAATGCAAGGCGCTTCAACTGGGCGGGCTCTACTTGATGCCAAGCAGGAGTTTGTTCGCTGGATTAACCAACAGGGAAGAAACCCTGACATCAGTGAAGAGAAGACACTCTTGCAATTTCATCTACTTGGCGACCCGTCAATTCATCCAGTGACCGCGAGCGGCGAAATCGCCGCTCTTGCGGGTGTCGATAGCACATCGCCGGCAGCGGTCGCGAGCCTCGCCTTTGAGCGTCGTCGCCGGCGTGGGTTTCGTCGCGCTATGGGGAATGAACTACGTAAGACGTTGCCGACGCGCGAACTGGTCGATCACGAGCAACAAGCACCTGCAACCGCTCAATACGCGCGCGACGAAGCATTTGCCAAGCTTGAAGGTTTCCGAGTCGACGAGCAACCATTGGTTCATAAAGTCGTTTCCAACATTCCGACGTCTGAGGCCAAGATGGCTGAGGCCGTAGCCACGGCTGGTGGTGGCGGAGAGCTTGAATTTGTACCCATTGCTGCGCAATCTACCTTTCAGTATTATTGGACTGCTCGCAGGGAGGCTGAACGAGTAGTTGATGCGCGCATGGTAAAGGTTGAGACTGACCAAGACGGCGAGATCTTGCGTACACAATTATTGGTCACAGCCTAAGGAGTGATCCGATGAGTAATCCAAAGTCGGAGAGAGTTGCTGGATACGTGGAACAGCGGGATGTTTTGAAAGGTACCGGAAGTGAGCACCAGGGAATTATTCTCACTACGGACTCCGGTGAACGATTGCGGCTTCAGCGCATTGGAGGAAATCCTTTCGCTGACCCCGTCACGACGCAGTTGGTTGGACACAAAGTGTCTCTTATCGGTTATCGGCTTGGCAGTGTTTTCCGCTATATGCAGGATACGATCAGGCAACTCAGCTGAGCCATGAAAAACATTTCAGATTAAGATGAGGCCACCTGCGAGGGTGGCCTCAATTCTTGTGAGGGGATTCGTGACGTAATGTCGTTCGTCTCAGTCGATCATGGGGTTGGGCGGTGGCGTAGATGTATTTCTGAACACGTGCAAGAAATTGAGCATTTATGCGGTGGTAAAAGGCAGTTGCGAAGACTGTCTACTGTGGGGAAGGATGAGCAGCAAGTCTCGTATCCAAACAACGCTTACAAGATAATCTACGGCGGAGTCATAATCCCTTACAGTCGAAGAGCCACGCGCTAGGTGGCCCTTCGAATTCTGACGAGATTTACAGGAATCTACAGTTTAGTTTGTCACTAAGACTTACGGCGGGCAAAGTTTCGAGAAATGACCATTGTTGGGGCCTTCACACGGATCAATTCCGCATTCGGGACACTCTATCGGACAACTAGGGCGAGCGCCCGCATAAAGATTATCGACCAAAACTCCAAACTCAACACTGAACCGGAATCCGTCGAGTACTCCTTTACGCCCGGCTGTCGGTATGATGTTCATCCAACCATTGAAACCATCTGGTTCCGGATCACGCAGTAGAAAGCCGTGATAAAGGTCGGTAATGAACTCATCCGAGTGATCGGAGTAAGACCGGGCATTAGAAGCAAAAACAGAATAAGCAGAAAACAGAAAGAACGGGCTAAAGATGGAGGAGTAAGTGAAAACATAATTGAGGCTCCTTTCTTGCATTACCACTCTAAGCGCGAGATGTAGTTGAAAGGCGCGCTAAATGAGCGGCGAGGTTACTTATTGGCAAGCGCCGTCATCACGAGCAGATGCTGTGAGGCTTGCGGATGCAGATTCGGGGAGTTGTCGTCAGGAAAATCGGGGGCTCATTATACGCCTTACTTGCGCGTGTTGTCTTCTTCCAATGGGATCTGCTTCAACTTCTCCGCCAACAATTCCTGTTCACGCAGATTTTTCGTCAGGGAGATTGCGCGCTGGATTTCGTTACGCGCCTCATCGAAGCGACCCATCTTCATCAGCAACTCTCCGCGAACGCTGTGCAGCAGATGATAGCCGGCGAGTGCCGAGTTAGTGGCGGCCGGGGATGAGTCATCTGCGGGCGAGGAGATCGCATCGAGTGCCTCGAGGCCGGCGGCGGGGCCGTGGGCCATACTCACGGCCACTGCTCGATTCAGAGCCACGATAGGAGAGGGAGCGGTTTGCAGCAGCGCGTCGTAGAGCAGAACGATGCGTTCCCAGTCAGTTTCTTCCGCTGTGCGCGCACGCATGTGACACGCAGCAATCGCCGCTTGCAAAGCATAATATCCAGCGCCCCCAAAATATCCCGCGCCGCCACCGAGTTGTTGCGCGTGTTCGAGCGCGGACATTCCGCGCTGAATCTGCGCGTCGTCCCACAAAGAGCGATCCTGATCCGGCAACAGGACCGCCTCACCGTTACTGCCACGGCGAGCCGCTGTGCGCGCCGCATTCAGTTCCATCAAAGCGAGAAGCGAGTGAACTTCAGCCTCGCCCGGCAGTAGTTGGACCAGCATGCGTCCGAGCCGCAACGCTTCGTCACAAAGCGCGGCGCGCATCCACTCCTCTCCGGAAGTCGCGGTGTGCCCCTCGTTGAAGATCAGGTAGACCACGGAGAGCACTGACTGCACGCGGCGGCGCAACTCCTCCCCGCGTGGCGTCTCAAACGGAACATGAGCGTCCGAGAGTGTTTTCTTAGCGCGAAAGATCCGCTGCCCGATCGTTTTCTCAGGAAGAAGAAAGGCCCGCGCGATCTCCGCCGTAGTAAGGCCGCCGATCAAACGCAACGTCAGCGCGATGCGTCCTTCCAACGGGAGTATCGGATGGCAAGCGGTGAAGATCAGCCGCAGCACGTCATCGTCGATCACCTGGTCCAGTGCCTGGTCCATCGCCTCTCCGAGCCGCTGCTGTTGCACCTCGAGCTCACGAGAAATCTCTTCGTGCTTTTGTACCAGCATCTGCCCGCGGCGCAGACCATCGATGGCGCGGCGCTTTGCAGCCGTCATCAACCATGCAGCAGGATTTTCGGGGATGCCTTCTGCGGGCCACCGCTCGAGGGCCGCAACCAACGCGTCGTGCGCCAGTTCCTCGGCAGTGCCGATGTCGCGGGTGACGCGGGCAATCGCGGCGATGAGCCGCGTAGACTCGATCTTCCAAACCGCCTCGATCGCCCGGTAAACATCACTCATGGTCGCCTGCTCTTAAACGTCGTCAGGCGAACACGCCACTGAAGTAAAGCTCAGTCTTTTTCGGGGGCCGGAACGAAGAAAATCTCTCGCACCTCGATGGGCGTACCCATCGCTTGAGCGCTCTTGCGCGCCCACGCCAACGTCTGGTCCAGATCTGCGGTTTCCAATATCAATAGACCGCCCACGTGTTCCTTGGCCTCGAGGTACGGCCCGTCGGTGATGAGTACCTCACCGTTCGGCTGCGCCCGCAGCGTCACTGTTTTGCCCAGGCCGCAGGCGAACTTCCGGACACCAGCAGCGATCATTTCGCGATTGAGCGCGTGAATCGCCTCCACCGACGCCTCGTCCTGTGTGGACGGGTCAAAGTTGTCGGGAAGGTAACCAGCAAGTAGATATTGAGGCATGTCGTCTCCTAAAATGGTTTCAGCCGGGCGCTTTGTCCCGTCTTCACTATCACGACGAACGACGAGAACGGAATTCTACATGCTTCGAAATTTTGCGTAGTTCTCTTGTGTGCCGCGATGATGTTCGCTTTTGCATCGTCATGCTTTGCGCAAAGGCAAGCAACACCCATCGACCAACCCAGCCTTACCAAAATCCTGGGCTTCGAAAATGAGCATAGCGACGATAAGCCGGGTGGCTGGTCTGCCAATCCACCCGAAACGGTTTTCAACGACGACAAGATCGTTCACAGCGGGCAGTGGTCCGTACGCATAGAACGAAACGGCGCGAGCGCGGGCCAGTTTTCGGTAATCGGGAGGTTTATTCCCTTCGATGATGGCCACCAGCCCCTTGCCGTGCGACTCGCCTGCGGT
>CAMLLD010000021.1 GCA_946480785.1 uncultured Blastocatellia bacterium
TTCCTCTACCCCTGAACCCGAAGAAAGCCTCTGGTCCAACATCAAGGAAGCGATCAGCGGCACGCATCGCAGTTACACCACTGGTCCAATCGGTCGCGCGATCCTCCTGCTCGCGATCCCGATGGTGCTCGAGATGGTGATGGAGAGCGTCTTTGCCGTCGTCGACATCTTCTGGGTCTCGCACTTGGGAAAGGACGCCGCCGCCACGGTCGGTCTGACCGAGTCGCTGCTGACTTTGATCTATGCGCTCGCGATCGGCTTAAGCATCGGAGCGATGGCGATGATCGCGCGGCGCATCGGCGAACAAAATCCAGAGGGCGCAGCCCGAGCCGCAGTGCAGGCGATCGCGCTCGCGTTTCTCGTATCGCTGACGATCGCGATCGTAGCCGCGCCTAACGCACCGAAGCTGCTCACCCTCATGGGCGGCTCGCCGTGGGTGATCGAACACGGTTCGGCGTTCACGCGCGTGATGCTCGCGGGCAACGCGACCGTGGTTGTGTTGTTCATGGTCAACGCGATCTTTCGCGGCGCTGGCGATCCGGCGATCGCGATGCGCACGTTGTGGCTGGCGAACTCGATCAACATCGTGCTTGGTCCATGTTTGATCTTCGGTATTGGACCATTTCCGAAACTCGGCATCGTCGGCGCGGCGATCGCGACGAACATCGGCCGCGGCACGGGCGCGCTGTTCGCGCTGAGTCGTCTCGTGCGGCGCAGCGGACGCTTCCAGGTGCAGCGAAAACACCTGCGCATCGAACCATCGATCATGTGGCGCATGATCCGTTTGTCGGCAACGGGAACGTTTCAGGTGTTCATCGGCATGGCGAGCTGGATGGGCCTCGTGCGAATCATCTCGAGCTTCGGCAGCGACGCTGTTGCCGGTTACACGTTTGGCATTCGCGTGATTCTGTTTGCGCTCTTGCCGTCGTGGGGCATGGCCAACGCGGCCGCGACGATGGTCGGCCAGGCGCTCGGGGCGGGAGATCCCGATCGTGGCGAGCGCGCCGTTTGGAAGGCCGGCTTTTACAACATGATCTTTCTCGGCATCGTCGGCTTGCTGTTTATCTTCTTTGCGCCACAGATCATCTGGTTTTTTACCGACGATCCGAAGGTGACGCAGTACGGCGTCGATTGTTTGCGTATCGTGGCGTATGGCTTTCTGTTTTACGCCTACGGCATGGTGATCGGGCAGTCGTTCAACGGCGCGGGGGATACGTGGACGCCGACCGTCATCAATCTCTTCGTCTTCTGGCTCTGGGAGATTCCGCTCGCTTACGTGCTCAGCGTGGTGCTTGGACTCGGCCCGCGGGGTGTGTTCATCGCGATCACGATCGCCTTTTCGACGCTCGCGGTCGTGAGTGGCCTCGTGTTTCGGCGCGGCCGTTGGAAGCGAAAAGTCGTTTGAGTTTGCTCATCACGTAAGGTACGCGTACGGACAGTGGTGTCGCGCTTCGTTACGTTTTGCTTGTGCTTCAGTTGCTCGTCCTTCGTAAATTCAGGCGGCCCCTATGTTGCTACCGGCTTCGTCGAGAAGTTTTGTGAGCACGGAGGGACTCATGGGGGATTCTTTACGAGGTAAGAAAATCGCAATTTTAGTGGCCGATGGTTTTGAGCAGGTTGAGTTAACGGGTCCGAAAGAAGCATTAGAAGCAGCGGGCGCAGAAATTCAGATCGTTTCACCGGCCGAAGGCGAAGTGCAGGGATGGAATCACGACGAGAAGGCAGATTTGTTTCCGGTCGATATGCCGTTGAATCTGGCGCGGTCTGACGATTACGACGCGCTGTTGTTGCCGGGCGGCGTGCGTAATCCGGATCAGTTGCGAATGATGACGCGCGCGGTCGAGTTTGTAGACGGCTTCATCGCCACCGGTAAACCGCTGGCAGCGATCTGTCACGCGCCGTGGCTGTTGATTGAAACGAACTGGATCAAGGGCAAGACGATTACGTCGTGGCCGTCGTTGAAATCAGACTTAATCAATGCAGGCGCGCACTGGGTCGATCGCGAGGTGGTGGTCGATAACGGTCTCGTTACGAGCCGTAAGCCGGCGGACATACCGGCGTTTAATAAGAAGGTGATTCAGGTCTTTGCTGAAGCGCGTCCGACACGACGCGGGTCGGCGATGAGCGGCCATCAACGAGCGGCGTAAGGCAGCTCAGGTGTGTAGTTGATCTTCTTCGCAGTGGATCCGAGCCGGACGATTCCGGCTTGGACCACTTTTGCATTTATACCGCGCAGGCATAGTTCTCGACCTACCTCTGAGTTCACAAACTTCATTGCCTCGACTCCGAAACGCGAAACGAATTTGTGGCAGCCCGTGTGTGGCAACGGGCTCACTTCGAGCACTGCCGAACCGATCTCTAGTCGCGTTCCCGCGGGCAGGTTCTGTTTACTCAAATCCATGTCGATGTAGAGTTGGTCGCCTGCGAGTTGCCAGCGTTCTTTGTCCTGCGCGACGAGTGCGGCGACGCGCGCGTTGATGATGTTGATCTGCATCTCGGGATGTGGACCACCATCTGCAGTTTTAGAACTGCCGCGAAAGCACCAGCTATCGCCAATCAAACCGTTAACAGGATCGAGCTCCGCTTCTTCGAGCACCTCGCGTTCATCGACTCGCGGCCGGCGCACGATCAGTTGCACGACGCCCTCATCCCTGGGCGCATCGCGCAGGTGGTCCAACGCCGCTTCGAGCTCGGGCATAGTCAAGTGTCTCATCGGGTGCTAAAAATACATGGAAACGCAGCAACAAACCAGTGTGCAGTGACGAATCCAGAGGGAAAGGCGACGCGAAAACGTGAAAACGGTCGGGCTCTTATTCATCTCAAATACTTTCATGACGGTGGCGTGGTACGGGCATCTCAAATACAGACACAGCTCGCTTTGGCTGGCGATTGTGGCGAGCTGGGCGATTGCGTTCTTCGAATATGTTTTTCAGGTGCCGGCGAATCGTATCGGCGCGAATTACTTCAGCGTGACGCAACTGAAGATCATGCAGGAATGCATCACGCTCGTCGTGTTTACAGTGTTCGCGTTCATCGTCTTCCACGAGCAACTACGCTGGAACAACATCGTTTCTTATGCCCTCTTAATCGCCGCAGTTGCATTCGCCTTCTGGCCGCGTTGACACGTCTGCACTTCGGCGTACAGAACATTCCGGTGGGTTCGCTTATAAACGTGGAGCGCGTCGAGTAAGGGGAGTTATGGCGCTCACGATTTTGAGTGTGGCGTATCCGTTGGCGCCGGTGGGACCGGATGCGGTCGGCGGGGCGGAACAGATTCTGACAGCTCTCGACTCCGCGCTGATACGCGCGGGTCATCAGTCGCTCGTTATTGCGTGTGAAGGTTCGCAGACGTGCGGCACTCTTTTCCCGATTCGCGTCCACGGTTCTTCTCTGGCGGAAAAACTCGAATCGACTGACGCGCAACAACGCGCGGCGATCAAACAAGTGCTCCGCGAGTTTCCGGTCGACGTGGTGCACATGCACGGTCTCAACTTTTTGAAATACATGCCGGCGGAGGACGTGCCGGTAGTCGCGACGTTACACCTGCCGCCTTCTTATTATCCGCCCGAGATCTTTTCTTTAAGACGTCCGAAAACGTTTCTTCATTGCGTGTCGCAATCGCAGCGTCGTTCGTGTCCACCAAACGCGCAGCTTCTTCCGGAGATCGAAAACGGTGTTGCGTTCAGCGAACAGCGAACGCCACACGCAAGACGCAACTTCTGTCTCGCGCTCGGACGCATCTGCCCCGAGAAGGGATTTCACCTCGCGATTACGGCGGCGGAGCTGGCGCGCACGCCGCTTTTGCTCGGCGGACAGATTTTCAACTTCCCAACTCATCACGAATACTTCGACAGCGAGATCGCGCCGCGTTGCAAGGGCGCGATCAGATTTATCGGGCCGGTCGGCGTGGCGCGTAAGCGGCGTCTCTTGTCAGCAGCGCGCTGTCTGCTCGTGCCGAGTCTCGCGCCGGAAACAAGTTCACTCGTAGCGATGGAAGCACTCGCTTGCGGCACGCCCGTGATCGCGTTTCCTTCGGGCGCGCTGCCGGAAATTGTCGAGCATGGACGCAGCGGTTTTCTCGTCAAAGACGAACGCGAGATGGCGGCAGCGATTCACGCTGTCGCGTCGCTCGACCCAAACGTTTGTATCGAAACTGCGCGCACACGCTTTCCTGCGGAACGCATGGTCCAACGTTACTTCGAGATGTACGAACGCCTCGGCGCGACAGCGAACCGGGCAAGCGCGCGCGCCGCGTAAACGAGATGTGTGCACTGGCAATACGCGAGATCGAATCGGTGGACGAGTTGGACTCCATCCGGACCAACTGGTTCGCGCTCTGGCGCAGCTTGCCGGCGGCGACGCCATTTCAGTCTCCCGATTGGCTCATTCCCTGGTGGAAACACTTCGGTGTCGATGGTTTGCGCGTGCTGGTGTTGCTGAACGAGGAGCGCCTCGTTGGTATCGCGCCGTTGTTTGTCGGCGCCGATCTTCGCTTGCGTTTGGTAGGCACGGGCAACACGGATTACATGGACATACTCGCGCAAGATCCCGAGTGCACGGCGGTAGTTTTCAAATATCTTTGCCGGAACCGCTCGTGGGATGAGATCCATTTTGAGAACCTGCGCCACGACTCGCCGCTGCTGATTTCAAGCGCGCGTTGCGAAGTTTCTGAGTACGTCGAGGAGCAGGATGTTTGTCCGGTGCTGTGTTTGCCGGCTTGTGCGGACGACTTCATTAGCAGCCTGCCGCGCCAGCTCCAACATAACCTGAACTATTACCGGCGCAAGCTCGCGAACCTGGGCCAGGTGCAACTCGAACAGGCAAACGAAAACAATTTCGACGAACTGTTCGAAGCGTTGTTGAACCTGCACGAAGCGCGCTGGCGGATGAATCATTTGTCAGGCGTGTTGTGTGCTGAGGAAGTGCAGAACTTTCATCAGGACGCAGCATGCGCGCTGCTCTCTCATCACGCGCTGAGGCTTTACGGACTGCGTCTCGACGCGCGCATCATCGCGTCTCTCTACGCTTTTCATCACGGGCGTTGCACTTACTACTACCTCAGCGGCTTCGATCCGGAGTTTCGGCAATACAGCCCGGGCACGATTCTCGTCGCGCACGCGATTCACGAAGCGATAAGCGAACGCGACGTGGGCTTCGATTTTCTGCGCGGGCGTGAAGAATACAAGTATCGCTGGGGCGCGACCGATCGTCCGATCTATCGCAAACAAGTCACCTGGACCGCGAGCCCGCTCAGTTAAGCCGCGAAAAATAACAGGCTCAAAGCCATTCTCTTCCTCTTCAGCATTGACAGTGCTAAGCGGGGTAACTATAGTCCCCGACCGTTCCTTCCTTCTGTTCGCGTAAAGGATGATTGCGCTCTCCCGACTTCCGCGTGCTCTGTGGGCACTCTGTGTGCTCATTCTGCTCGTCTGTCCTGCGTCAGCTCAGGAACGACTTTGCGATCCGTCGTTCGAAGATTGCTACACGCCTTTGCTCAATGCCGTTCGGGCCGAGAACACCGGCATCGACATGGCGTTCTACTGGATCGAGTTGCCGGACCTCGCCGACGCGATCATCAAGCGTTTTCAAGCGGGCGTGCCGGTTCGGCTCATCGTCGAGCCGCGAGCGAGTGCGAAGTTTCCGACTAATCAAACGCTATTGGACCGTTTCAAAGCGGCCGGCATTCCCATGCGCTTCAAACTCGGCGACGGCATCGTCCATTCGAAGATGTTGTTGCTCGCCGGACAAGGCAAGGTCGTTTTCAGTGGCTCCAATTTCGGCGATGCCGACGTTCGGCCGTTTGTTCCGTTTGCGAATTACGTCGATGGCGCGTGGTACTTCAGCGACGACCAGACCCTCGTCAACAGTTTCAAAACGAGGTACGACGACAACTGGACCAACACGACACTGTATGGCGATTACGGCAACATCGTTGGTCCATTGAGCCGTCGCTATCCTAACGTCGGAATCGATTCATCGCTCGACTTCCTGCCCAACCAAAACTTCGCCGAAGACTACAGCACCCGCACGATCGCGCAGATCGATCTAGAGAACAAACAGATCGATCTCACGATGTATCGGCTCACCGATCCGCGCATTTGCGACGCGTTGCTGCGGGCCGTGGCGCGCGGCGTTCAGGTGCGTTTGCTTGCTGAGCCTGGCGAATATCGCTTCGACGCGAGCCGGACGGGCGCTGAATTCACCGGGCCGTACAACGTCGATCGCCTCTTTACGGCTGGCGTGCAGATCAAGATGCGCAAGCATCTCGGGCTCATGCATCAGAAGTCTCTGGTTCTTTATGGCCGCGGCTTGACGATCTTTGGCTCGTCCAACTGGAGCTGGCCCTCGTTCAATTTTCAGGAAGAGCACAACTACTTCACGACCAAGCCGTGGTTCTTTCAGTGGTTTGTCGATCAGTTCAACCGCAAGTGGAACTCGGCGACGGAGTTTGAGCCGTTCGTGCCGCAAGCGCCGACTGTGGCAACAAATCTCGCGCCGGCAAACGGAGGCAATGCCGGCCTCAGCGTACTGCTCAAGTGGGAAGGCGGGCCGTGGGCTGCTAAGTACGATGTATTTTTCGGCCGCAACGGAACCACTTTGCCACTGATTGCGACCGACGTGATCACCGGCTCACTTGGACCAAGCTCTGCTGAGACTTATCTCGTTTCCGGTTTGCAGAACGGCGTGGGCTACTGCTGGCGCGTCGTGGGCAAGACGATGGCTAACCAGTCCGCTGATGGTCCAACCTCGTGCTTCACGGCGTCGAGCTCCATCCCGCCCGCAACTATCGCCGCGACTGGGCCAATGGAATTGCTGCTCGACTCGTCCGGACCGGCAATCGATCAACTCGCGAGCCTCGATTCAGTTCGGCTGTTAAGAGATCCGTTTCCAGTTATCAGTACAGACCCGCTCAATCTCTCGGCCGATCCAAATACCCGCGTGATCGTATTTGCCAGGAACCTTCAGTTAGTCGCGGGCGAAACTGCTGCGGTCGTGACCATCAATCTGGTCGACGGCAACAACCAGGTCTTCGATGTGCCGGCGGAAATCGTGCAGCCTGTTGCGAACACTGATTTTGTTCAAGTGATCTTCCGGCTGCCTGGTGATCTTGGCCCGGGAAAGTGTACGCTGACGCTCAAAGCTCATGGACAACTCAGCAATCGCGGCAGCATCAGAATAAAGACCTGAGCCCGGGAAAGCAGCAATTTACTGAGTGTTACATTTCTTTGCTCGGCATGTTTGGTTGATTGTTGCCGGCGGTGGAGTCGGAGCCGCCGGTCGTTACCTGCAACTCTACATCCGCCACGCTCATAAACTCATTCTGCCCGACCCCACCGTAGATCTACTCAAGCTGCATCAGTTGTATGGCTACAACGCTCACGCGCTCGTGGGCATCTCGCCGGGAATTCGATCGTGGACCAGCACCGAAGCGAAAGGCGCCGTTGCTTACAACGAGTTTGGGAAAGTATGGCTCGTGCCCGGCGATCCGCTCGCTACTCCTGAGAATCTCGCCCCAGTCACGAAAGGTTTTCTGCGCGCGGCACGCGCAAAGGGTCGCGTGGTTGGTTTCATGCCCGCCACGGAACAGTTCGCAAAACAGAGCAGCGCGCTGGGATTGCGCGCAGTGAGACTTGGATCAGCGCCTTATTTCGATCTCGCAACGTGGGCGCCGCGCGGTGATCGCGCGAAGAAAGCGCGCGCCGGTGTGAATCAGGCACGACGTGCGGGTCTGCGCGTCGTCGAAGTCGATGAAGTTGATGAACGACTCGTTCGCGAGACAGCTTGTTTGTGCAAGAGTTGGTTGACCACGCGTCGCAGCGCGATCAAGTTTTCTTGGTTGTTCTCGATCGATCTCTTCCAACACAAAGAACGAAAGAAGTATTTCACGGCGCGAGATCCAAACGGCAAGCTGGTGGGATTTCTGGCGGCGAGCCCGATTCCCGCGCGTGACGGCTGGTATCTCGAAGACGTGTTGCGCGCGAAAGTCGCGCCCAACGGCACTACGGATCTTTTGGTGGTCGAAGTGTTGGAGTTGTTGCGACGCGATGGCGCGAAACTCGCGACGCTCGGCACCGCGCCCATGGCGATGGAGGGCCGTGTCGATCCGGAAGTACGCGTGAATTCGGTGCTTTCGAAAATGACCCGACTCATCGCCACTTGTTTCTCCGTGTTCTACAACTTCGGCGGCGTGCGACGCTTCAAGACGAAGTTTGCGCCGAGTTGGTGGGAGAGCGAGTACTTTCTCGTCTCGCGAGAGTTGAGCGCGCCGCCGCGCGTGCTCAGGGCTTTCGTACACGCGATCGTGCCTGCCGGACCAACGACTCTGGTCGCCCGGCAACTCGATCGCGCGTGGCAACGAATGACGACGGCGAGTGCCGCGGCCAAAGCGCCTGTTCCCGCCGGCGGCAAGTCTGAAGCTAAAGACATGCAGTCTGTAGTCGTTAACGGCGTGGCGTTGAACTACGTCAGCGCGGGCTCCGGCCGGCCGGTGGTTTTGATTCACGGCAACCCGGGATCGCATCACGATTACACGCTTTCACTGTTTGAAAAACTCGCTGAGTCGTATCACGTGTTCGCTTTCGATCGTCCCGGTCACGGACACAGCGAGCGACCCGCGCCGCTGGAAACAACGGTTGAAGTTCAGGCGGCGATGCTTCGTGACGCATTGCGCAAACTTTCGATCGAAAAGCCGGTTATCGTCGGACATTCATGGGGCGGATCGGTTGCACTCGCTGCGGCGGTCGCTTACGGCGCGGAGCTTTCGGGAGCTGTCCTGCTCGCGCCGGCGGCGTATCCGAGCGTGGGCGTTGAATGGTGGTCGCTGCTGCCGCACGTTCCCATACTTGGACCATTGGCTGTGAAGGCGTTCGCGCCGCTCATCGGCCGCCGAGTGGTGAAGAGCAATTTGAAAGACGCTTATCATCCGCAGGATCTGCACGAGGAATACGCCGAGCGCGTTGCCGAACTGTGGACGCGTGCGGATCGCATCAGCGCGTGGGCGGGCGACGAGCGAACTTTACGTGCGAGTTTGGCAATGCTGAGTCAATACTATTCCGAGATTGAGTTGCCGGTGGTGATTGTTACCGGCGACGCGGATCGCGTAGTCGATCCGAAGCAACACGCTTATCCGCTGCACAAAGCGATTCCTCATGCGGAACTTATCGTTTTACCCAAGACCGGACATCAACTTCCGCAAACCCAACCTGACGCCGTCCTCGCGGCCATCGATCAGGTGTGGGAACTAAGCAACTAGAATTGAATTAGAAGAACAAGGGGAGAAGTATGAAATTGTTTTTGGTAGTCGTGCTTGTTTGTGCCGGGCTTTTACTCTTGCCGAACGTGCGCAACAAAATATACGGGCGATTGTTTGCGGCGCAGCAGACAGGCGGACAGTCGGGTTGCTCTGACGGTTGGTACATCACCGGCTACTACGTTCCGCGTGAAGACGAACTGCCCGGTCCAACGGAACAGATCGAGGTTGAGCGTCTCGGCGCCATGAGCTTCAGCCAGGAGTTTCTTGAAGAGATACGGACGGAGGGTTGGGGCATCACGCGTTTCGGCTGGGCCCTCGGCTCTTATGGCGGCGCGTGGCATCGTTCCGACCGTGGCGCGCTCGATGCTTCAGGCAAAACACTCGTTATCGGCGCGATCGCGATCGATCGTTCCGTGATTCCATCCGGCGCTCAGGTGCAGATCTCGACGCTGCCTACTCCCTGGGGAGCGAAGACTTTTCAAGCGACGGACATTGGCAATGGGATCACGGGTCAGCACATCGACGTGTTCACCGGCACAGGCAAGGACGCGGAACAGGAGACGTTTCGCATCACGTCGGAGAACAATCGCGTGTGCGTAACGAACAACGCGCCGCGCGCCGCGGATTAGTTGCCAGAGAGAGGCCGCCAGAATTGCCTCCGGCGGCCTTCACAGTGCTGGCTCCCAGTTCCATACATCGATTAGAAGTCAGCGACAGTCAGCGCCGGTGCAAAGCTGGAGATCCCATTCACCCTTGCTGGCGGGGCCCACTCTTTGCCGTCAGCCGAGGAACTCATATTCAGGTTCCCGTTGGCATCTATCCACGCGAGAAAAAGAAAACTGCTCGAAGCAGTCAGGGCCGGACCACTGTTCGCGGTCTGACCGATGCTGACCTGGTTCTGAAAATTCTCGCCGTCAGCGGAGGACATCACATTCAGGTTCCCCGTGTCATCGGTATAGGAGAGGTAGAGGAGCCCCTGGTAAAAAGTTAGCGCGGGTTCCTGTTTGGAGGTTGGCTTGAGTTGGTTCGCCGACCCGTCTCCGATCGCGATTCCGGCTAGTGTACTCAGACTTCCACTCGCCCCGTTCAAGGCGATGACTTGAACCTGAAATGGGCCAGCCGCTGAAGCCGGCGCCAAGTCCGAGGTTTGATTCAACGTGAACTGGTTGTTCCAGCTCTTGCCGTCGGAGGAAAAGATCAGATTGAGTTTTCCATCTGTTCCGGTCCAGACGAGGGAAAGCGAATTGCTGGAGGCAATCAGCGCAGGGGCGTTGTTGGAGTGTTGACCTAATGTGACCTGGTTCGTCCAGCTTGTGCCGTTGGTCGATGAAATCACATTGAGTTGGCCGTCTGTTCCGGTCCACGCGAGGTAGAGGGAGTTGTTGTAAAAAGCCAGCGCCGGTCCATGGCTGGAACTCTGATTCAGAGTTACCGGTGAGCCTGTGAGACCAGGTTGAACGTTGAGTTTCTTATTTCCATCCGTCCAGGCAATGTACGTGGTTGTCATAGTGTCTCTCCTTCGATAGAGTCGAGAAACGTCACTGTTTGTTAACGTGCAAGGACATTCCCGTACTCATTAACGCGAGAACCGGTTGTCTAAACCACCACGCAAAACACGTCATAAAAACTTAAGGCCGCCGGAGTTGATTCCAGCGGCCTTTCTTCAAAGTCGTGGCTCCGCAGGTAGGACTCGAACCTACAACCCTTCGGTTAACAGCCGAATGCTCTGCCATTGAGCTACTGCGGAATAAGAAGGCGACTTTTATAACAAATGAGGTTTCTGAGCGTCAACCGCGCGCCAACTAAACACTAACCGCGCGCTAACCAAACACTAACAACCGTACGCACCCGCACCCAAACTTGCGCTCGGGCCCGATCTGCGACAATATCTCCAGCCCTTATTTACCCAACGTCAGAAGAGTCCGATTCAACGTCAGAAAGGTCCCCATGCAACGACGCACCACATCCTGGTACAGCCACAACCTGAACATGGAAATGCCGCTCGTCTCCTACGGTCACGCCGGACCGCCGCTGCTCATGTTTCCTACTGCGGCTGCTGATTATCTCGAGTATGAAAGGTTCTATCTCGTCGACGCCATCAAGCCATTGATTGAGTCGGGCAAGCTGCGCGCGTATTCAATCAATAGCGTCAATCGTTACAGTTTGCTCAACGAAAAAATGCCGTCGCATCTCAAGGCGGAACTGCTCACGCGTTACGATCGCTATATCACCGACGAGGTGTTGCCGCTGATACGCAACGATATCGGCGAAGGTGAGAATCGGCCGTTGACGACCGGCGCGAGTTTGGGTGCGTTTCTCGCAGCGAACGAATACTTCAAACATCCCGATCTGTTTCGTGGGGTGATTGCGATGAGCGGAAGTTACGACGTGCGCGCTTACTTGAAGGACTATTACGACGATAACGTTTACTTCAACAACCCGGTTGATTACCTCTCAAACCTCAACGACGATCATTACCTGCCGTTGCTGCGCAAAGCCGATGCGATCGTGATCATGTCGGGGCAGGGAAACTATGAGGCGCCTGAGCGCAGCCGCACGCTTTCAGACATTCTTAACGCGAAGGATATTCCGCACGTGCTCGACTTGTGGGGACACGACGTCGATCACGACTGGCCGTGGTGGCGAAAGATGCTGCCGTACGCGTTGGGAAAACTCCTGTAGACAAGATTACAGGACTAACAAGATTACAAAAGACATCTTGTTAGTCCTGTTCATCCTGTCAAAGTTCTCTACGGCTCGCCTTCGCCCTTCTTGCCCTTCTTCTTCGCCGGCTCGGCTTCGCGTGGACGCGTTGCCGGTGGCGGCGGCGCTTCGACTTTCGGCGCTGTTACTTCTGTCTTCGGCGCTGGTCCCGCAGGTCGATCGTCAGCCTTCGGCGGTGGCGGCAAGGTCATCTGCTCGAGTTTTGGTTCGGTTGTTCCCGCAGCAGGCGGCAACGCGTCTTCGTCGTCGCTCTTCGCCGCTGCCGCCGCAAACTCGGCGCGTTCAGCAGCGAGCTCGCGTTGACGCTGACGGAAGAGCTCGCGCATGTCTTCCGGCATCTCCGGCGCCTTCGGAAAATCTTCTTTCTCTTTGTCCTTCAGAAACGTCTTCATGAAGTCGATGAACATCGGCAACGCGCCGTGCGCGCCGGTCATATCTTCACCAAGCGGTTTCTTCTTGCCCGGATAACCCATCCACACGCCGGTGACGTAAGTGGGCGTGTAGCCGATGAACCAAACGTCGGTGTGATCGTTAACCGTGCCGGTCTTACCGGCGAGTGGGACACCAAGCACCTGCGCGGCGCTTGCGGTTCCACCCTGGACCACACCACGCATCATCGACACCATCGTCAACGCCACGTACTCGTTCATTACTTTGTACGTCGTTCTTTCCCACTCTTCGAGCGTGGCGCCGTCGCGATCGAGCACTTTGCGAATCATGTGCGGCTCGACGCGAATGCCTTTGTTCGGAAAGGCAGAATAGGCCGACACCATCTGGTCCAACGGCACTTCGGTCGCGCCAAGCGCTGACGGAAGATAAGGCGACATCGGCACTTTGATCCCGAAACGTCGCACCATCTGCGCGCCCGTCTGAATACCGACAGTTTGCAGCAAGTGCACCGCCGGGATGTTCATCGATTTCGCAAGCGCGGTTTTCAGCGGCATGTCGCCGCAGCTTGTTGAGCCGTCGTAGTTGTGCGGTTGCCAGTCGCCGATGCTGATCGGCGCGCCGCTAACGGTCGTGTCAGGAGTCATGCCCCATTCAACTGCAGCCGTGTAGATGAACGGCTTAAAGCAGGAACCCGTCTGGCGATAAGCCTGAATCGCGTTGTTGAACTTATTCGTGTAGAAGTCGTAACCGCCGACCATCGTGACGACCTCGCCGTTCTTCGCGTTGAGCGTCATCATCGCGCCCTGCACAGAAGGAATCTGTGACAATTCCACTTTCAAACGGCGATCCTTCTCGTCGACTTCCTTGACCTCAAACTCCGCGAGATGCCCAGGTTTGAATTCGTCTTTGGGTTGGCGTTTGCCCCAACCCATGTCGGCTGCGGTGACGGTCGCGGTGAAGTTGCCGAAGCGTGCGGTCGCTTCGTTGCGCGCGCGATCGACTTTCATGATCAGGCCCATCAAGTGGCGGCCTTCTTCGTAGTCGTTGCCGTACCAGTCAGGATGCTTGTAGCTGTTGAGCTCGTTTGTGTTCGCCGGACCGTCGCCGTTGTTCACGGACGTGGGAATCATCGTGTAGTTCGAACGCCAACCGGTATGCGAACGATCGTAGTTGCGCAATCCGCCGCGAAGCACTTCGTACGCGCGCTTCTGCGCGTCGACGTTGATTGAGGTGTAGACGGCCAGACCACCTTGCGCGACGCGGGTCGTGTATTTGTCTTCGAGTTCCTGGCGAATGAACTCGACGGGATAATCAAACGGCGACGACTTGTGTTGTGATTGATAATAAGCAGTGTCAGCGAGTTGGATCGGTTTGGCTTTGGCGTCGTCGGCTTCGGCTTGCGTGACAAAACCGTTCTTGGCCATCAAGTCGAGCACGAGATCGCGGCGCTCTTTCGCTTTCGCCGGATTTGCGGTCGGCGAGTAATCACTCGGCGCTTTCGGCACGCCAGCGAGCGTTGCTGCTTCGCCCAACGTCAGATCCTTTGCTTGTTTACCGAAGTATGTTTCGGCGCCGGCTTCCATGCCGTACGCGTTCGCGCCCAGAAACATGTGGTTCACGTAAAGTTCCATGATCTGGTTTTTGGTGTAGTAGCGTTCGATCTGGAGCGCGAGGATCCATTCGTTGATTTTGCGCGTGTAGGTTTGTTCTTTGGAGAGAAACAGGTTTTTAGTGAGCTGCTGAGTGAGTGTCGATCCGCCTTCGATTCTGTCGGTCGTCAGGTTCTTCCACGCCGCGCCCATGATGCGAATGGGATCGATGCCGATGTGATCGTAGAAACGAACGTCTTCGACCGCGAGAATCGCATTTCTAAGGACCGGCGGGATCTCTTCGTATTTCAGCGGAATTCTTTTTTCGAGCGCAAACTCGCCGATCACTGTTTGGCCGTCGTCGGCGTAAACGCGCGTGACGACGCTCGGGCGATAGGTTGCAAGTGCAGCGACTTCGTTCGCGGCGCGTGAATAGTTGAGTTCGTAAGCCGCGACGATGCCGGTCAGTCCGCCGGCCGCGAGGGCCAGCAGGAGCACAGCTGGCAGCCAGAGCCGCGATAAAAGATGCCGGCGTTCCGCCGGTGGAGCGTTGATAATTGCCGTGGGCGAATATTTAGAACGGTTTATAGCCATAGTTAAGATTATCCCCCGGTACAAATTGCCTTGATTAGGAAGAGTAGGACAACGTGGGTAGCCACAGGACGGGAAATTATAGCGTGTAAGCGGTGGATTTCTGGAATCGGGACGCAGCCTTTATAATGGCGGAGCTTCGCAATGGGGGCGACAGGCTTCGACAGGAACCTGAACGATCGTCGCGATGCATGCCGGGCTCCCTTATGCAGCTCGTTAAAACGCGTAGGGAAACACAACTGCCAATAACAATGAATTGGCTCTCGCTGCCTAATTAGCACCGAGCGTCTCGCCGCAAGTTGCTCATGCGCGCGGAAGGAGATGTCACTTAAATGAGCTGGCCCGCTGCTTCGGTCCGTGGCAGTGGGCGAGACCCAAGCCGGACTAGCTCGTGTCGAGGTCTTGTCGCTTCACTGACTCGACATTGAGCGAATTTTTGTCAGGCGTGCCTGACGAGAAAGAGAAGCGACTAAGCATGTAGAGTCCTTCGGCGTTGGTTTTTGGATCCGAGTTCAATTCTCGGCGCCTCCACCATATTAGAAATGCGGGAGCCCTCACTGCCTTAGCCTAGAGATAGCTATGACCATTACAACTCACTTAATGACCGCGGAAGAATTGATCAATCTGAAGGACCGGTCACATCGTTACGAACTTATAAAAGGAGAACTCCTCACAATGTCTCCACCGGGAGAAGAACACGGTATAGTGACTATTAACCTCTCGACACTTCTTCACAACTACGTCAAGGCAAACAACCTAGGGGTTATGTATGCTGCGGATACCGGTTTCAAGCTCGAAAGTGATCCCGATACAGTGCTTGCTCCTGACATAGCTTTTATCGCGCGTGACCGAGCTGGTACTCGCGTTCCTGGATTTCGCCCGGGCCCGCCAGATCTTGCGGTTGAAGTGATATCGCCGGGCGACACTAAACCGGAAGTAGATCGTAAGACGGCACTCTGGCTGGAACTCGGCGCCAAATCTGTTTGGAATGTAAATCCCAAAAGACGAACGGTAGAAGTGAACCGTGCCGACGGTCGGAAAGAGCTTTTTCACGAAGCGGACGAACTCGTCGACGACACCGTTCCTGGTTTTCGAGTGAAAGTTTCAGAGATCTTCGCATAGACCGCGTTCACGTTGGATCGCAACCTACCCATCGGGATCTTCGATAGCGGCGTCGGCGGGTTAACTGTCTATCGTGCGCTGCACGAGCGTCTGCCGAACGAAAGATTCGTCTACCTCGGCGACACCGCGCGTGTGCCTTACGGAACAAAATCTCTGGCGACAGTCGAGCGGTATGCTGTCGAGAATTCGAGGTTTCTCGAAGCGCGCGGGATCAAGCTGCTCGTCGTCGCGTGCAATACGGCTTCGGCGTTGGCCGTACCGGCGATTCGCAGAGCCGTGCACGTCCCAGTGATCGGCGTTATCGAACCCGGTGCACGCGCCGCCGTTGAAATTGCCCGTGGTGGGAACATCGGGGTCATCGCTACCGAAGCCACCATCCACAGCGGCGCGTACGCAACCGCCATCGCCGCTCTCGGCGCGAAAGGCGAGGTTGTCGCGCGCGCCTGTCCACTCTTCGTCCCACTCGCCGAAGAAGGCTGGGCCAACACAGACGTCGCCCGTGTCGTCGCGAAAGAGTACTTGAATGATTTCAACGAAACGCGCCTCGCTGCGCTCGTCCTCGGTTGCACTCACTACCCGATCCTGCGCGACGTCATTAGCGAAACCGTCGGCAACGAAATCACGTTGATCGATTCCGGCGCCGCGACCGCCGCGGACGTCGAATCACTACTCGAAACGAAATCACTAAAACACGATGAACCTCTCGCTTTTGAGCAGGAACGGCGTCTCTGTGACGATCTCGACCATTTTTACGTCACCGATGCCGCCGAAAGATTTGCTAAAGTGGCCGAGAGATTCTTAGGATCGGCTCCGTCAATTCTCGAGGCCGTAGAAATTTGGGGACACGATGAGCTTCGAACGCACTGATGGCCGCGCCCACGACGAGTTACGGCCAGTGCAAATAACTCCCGGCTTCCTGTCTTACGCCGAAGGCTCGGTCTTGATCGAGATGGGAAACACGCGCGTCGTCTGCGCCGCTTCGCTTGAAGACCGCGTGCCGCCATTTTTGCGCAACAGCGGCCAGGGCTGGCTCACCGCTGAGTACGCGATGTTGCCGCGCTCGACGCAAACCAGAACTACGCGCGAGATCGGCCGCGGTGGACCATCGGGCCGCACGCACGAGATTCAGCGCTTGATCGGTCGCAGCCTGCGCGCCGTCGCGGACATGAAAGCCCTTAGCGAACGCACGTTGACGATCGATTGCGACGTCTTGCAAGCCGACGGTGGCACGCGCACCGCCGCGATCACCGGCGCGTACGTCGCCTTCGCTCTCGCCAGCAACCATTTGCTGAAAGCGGGAAGAATCAGCCGGCCGCTAACAACGAACCAGGTCGCGGCCGTCAGCGTCGGCATCGTCGGCAACACGCCGTTGCTCGATCTCAAGTACGACGAAGACTCGCGCGCGGAAGTCGACATGAACGTTGTTTGCACCAGCGACGGCCGGTTCATCGAACTGCAAGGCACTGCGGAGCGCGAGCCATTCAGCCGCCCGCAAATGGACGAATTGGTCGCCCTCGCCACGAGCGGCATCGAAAAGCTGATCGGCCTGCAGCAGTCGGTCCTGTCCGCAGCGGCGAACGGCAAGATTGGTTCGGGCATCTGATCACAGTCATGAAAGCAACTTTAGTATTCAGTCTAGCGGTGCTTGCGTTGATGATCTCAACAGTCGCGGCGCAACAGACCTACTCGAGCGACAAGGTCGAATACACGTTCGACATTCCTTCAGCGACTTGGCGCTCGATTCTCGAACCAGACGCCACTCACCCACATCCCGAGTTTGTTTATGGCGATCGTCTCGATGGTTATCTGACGATTCGTAAAGAAATCGTGGACGCGGGCACCACGCCTTCGCAACTCGCGCGCAGCGATCAGGATCTGAAACTCCAGTTTCTACCCGGCTTCGTTCCCGGCAAAGAAGAACCATTCAACGGCCGGCTCGACGGCGTGACGATGTCTTACGAGTACGTTCGCAGCGGTAAGACCATGCTCGGCCGCACTTACTATTTGCAGGCTGACAATCGCACCATCTACGCGCTCCGCTTCACGGGTTTGCGAGACAAGCTGGGCCGCATTCGCAATCAAACGGATGTCATAGCACGCACCTTCAAACTCAAATAGTGAAGCTGCAACTCGCCCGCGGACTCGCAATCAAGCCCTCAACTATTCACGGCAAAGGCTGCTTCGCCACTATCGCCTTCCAGAAGCGACACAAGATCGCGGAGTATACCGGCGAGAAGATCTCAAACGCTGAAGCGCGACGCCGCGCGCATCGCCGCATGCTCAGGATTTGTGAAGTGAATAGTCGTTGGAGTCTCGACGGTAGTCGCGGCGGCAACGGCACGCATTACATCAATCATTCGTGCAGTCCCAACGCGTTCATGAAGATCCTGCACGACCATATCCTCTTTATTGCGTTACGCGATATCGACGCTGGCGAAGAGATCACGATCGATTACGAATCAACACTCCACTCTGACGACAAGCGTTGTATCTGCGGCGCGAAGACTTGTCGCGGCACGATCAATCGCGTTTGAGATTTCTAGAGTCGCGGCAACGTGAAGCTGAATCGCGATCCGCGTCCTTCTTCGGAATCAAGCGCCACCTGGCCGCCGTGCTGCTCGACGACCTCGCGCACAAACGACAAACCTAGTCCCGTCGATTCTTCGTCTTTCTCCTGTCCCTCACGGACCACGCGATAAAACTTCTCCCACACGCGCTCTTTCGACTCCGCCGGAATCCCGTAACCGCGATCCTCAACACACACGCGCACCGTCTCAGCTTCGAGGGCAGTGGAAACAGTCACCGTGGTACGTTCGGGACTGTACTTGATCGCGTTGTGGACCAGGTTTTTTACCACTTGCATGATGAGACTCTTGTCCGCTGCAACTGGCGGAATGCGATGCGCGGGTTGTTCGACGAGGCGAATACGTTTCTTTTTCGCAACCGGTTGGAGCGAGGCAATCGTGTCGCGCACGACTTCGTCGAGACGAAGGGGAATCTTCAGCACTTCCTGTTTGTCGCTGCGCTGCAGCTGCGTCACCGAAAGGAAGGTATTGATCATGCGCGACATGCGTTGCGATTCGTTGGCGATGATCGTGACGAACTCGCGCGCTTGCGCGGGAATAGTGTCGTCGTTGGTCAAAAGCTCGGCGAAGCCGTTGATGCTGGTGAGCGGCGTGCGCAGCTCGTGCGACATCAACGAGATCATGTCGCTCTTGAGCTTTTCGTGTTCTTTGGTTTGGCTCAGGTCACTGACGTAAACCGCGATCCCGATCGGTTCGTTGTCCAGCTCCAATCGATCGCGCAGCAGCGAGATGCGCAGGCTGAGGATCTGATCTTTCTGATCGAAATCCAGCTCGCCTTCGTAGTCGATGCCCGTTTGCAACACGCGGCGCACCGCGATTTCGGGTTCGTCAAAGACGCCGGTGCGGAAGTGATTGAGCAGTTCGATCAGATCGAGTTGTTGTGTGCTCTCGGAAGTAATGCCGGCGTAGTTAAGGATGGCCGGGTTTGTTAACGCGAGCGTTCCGTCGAGATACGCGATGGCAACGCCGTCGTTGATCTGGGCCAGCGCTTCTGCTTCGCAGCGTTGCTCCACCGTGATTGCTTTGAGCACATTCAGCGCGTCGAGCTTGCGTCGGGTTGCGCGTTGCGAGAAGTAGCTGAACGATTTTCCGCGGGCGGGATTCTGGGCGAAGCTTTCGCGTTTCAGGTTGCGCGCGAATTGCGAGGCGACTGCTTCGAGCAGCAGTTTGTCGTCGTTGTCGAGTTGCGCGGCCGGACGGATCAGCAGCACGCCCGCGATCTCGCGTTCGTGAAGCAAAGGAACCGCGACTGCCAACTCTTTTTGTTCGCCTATGCTTTGCGTGACGAGCTTGCCGGAAGCTGCTGCTTGTTCGCAGAGTTGCACGCCTTCGCGCCAAACGGAGTTGCGGCTTGTGTCGAGTGAGTTTTTGGTTGCGCCCTTGAAGCGCGCAACGGCCTCGAACGAATCGGATTCGTCGACCTGAAAAACGATCGCCTCATGTAGCGGCAGAAATGTATTGAGCAACTTGAGCCCGCTTACTAACCGCTGATCCGCGGCGGGACCGGAGTCTGCGGCAGTGACTGGCGCACTGAAGAGCGTGTTGAGTAGTTGGCGATCGAGATGCCACAGCCGATTGACCTGGACCAGCACGACTGAGAGCGCGCAACTGAACACGAGCGGTGTTGTGAAGAGTTCGACGCCGCCGAAGCGTGCGACAAGCAGACTGGCGGCGCAAAGCGCCAGCAGTGCGCCGAGCAGGTAACGCCACGAGCGACGCAGGCCGTAAACGTTCAGCGTGAGACCAAACGCGACGGAACAAACTATTACAGCGATTGCGGCGACGGGAACTGGTCCCAGCAGAAGCTCGGCGCGCTCAGCGATGGGCAGGAGCGCTGACGTGTTCAGCAACTCGGGCACAAGGCCCACGCGCCAGCCGAAATATCCGGCCAGCCCTGCGAAGAGGCTGAGGCCGGTGGCCGAGACGTAGATCGGGAAAGTTCGGGATCGAATCAAGCTTTGAATTGCTGGCCAGGAGCGAGAGGCGCGCCGGCAAAGGGAATCAGAAGAGCTTCGTCAGCTTCATGAAGGAAGCTGCGTCGAGGATTATACATTGCCTGTCATTGTTAAAGCTACGGGCAAGTTGGGCGAGGTTAGAGGCGTTTCAGCGCGGCGATCAGGGACGAAAGATCCTCGGGAAGCACGGTGCGAAGGTCGAGCAGTACCTTTTCCTCGGCCACGCGGGCGATGATGGGCGGCGACGACCGGCGAAGTTGTTGCTCAAGCTCGGCCGCGGATTTTTGTGGATGACTAAGAGCGATCAGAAGGGATCTGAGTTTTGATGTGGGCGCCGTGCCGCCGCCGACGGCTGATTCGCCGGGCTGAAGAGTGAGTGTGAGTTCGGTTGGCGCGACTTGTTCGATCACGGCTTTCGCGCGCTCCTCGATCTCAGCTTCCTTCAGAGCAAGCATTTGAAACACCGGAATTTCTGACGAAGCTTTATCGCGCTGGTGCGCGACGAGTGTCGCTTCGAGCGCGGCGAGCCGAAGTTTGTCGCTTCGTAATGCGCGATACAGCGGATGCTTACGCAGTCGCTCAACTATCTCCCTTCGGCCTACTATCAACCCCGCCTGCGCTGAACCAAGCAGCTTGTCGCCGCTGAACGAAACCACATCCAGACCGCTCGCGACCACCTCGCTGACAGTCGGCTCATCCAGCACGCCATAGCCACTCAGATCGCTCAACACGCCCGAACCCGCGTCTTCATAAACCGGCAGCTTGTGCTCGTGGGCCAACGCCGCGAGCTCCCCAAGCTCAGGCGAACTCGCGAAACCGACGATGCGATAGTTCGACGGATGAACACGCATGATCAGCCGCGTGTTTGCGTTGATAGCGCGCCGGTAATCGTCGAGATGCGTGCGGTTCGTCGTACCGACTTCCACCATGCGCGTACGCGAACTCGCCATCACGTCAGGTACGCGAAAATCGCCGCCGATCTCCACCAACTCGCCACGCGAAACGATCGTTTCTCCGTCACGTGCAAGCACCGACAGAATCAACAACGCGGCAGCCGCACAGTTGTTTACGACGAGTGCGTCTTCCGCGCCGGTGAGATCACGCAAAAGCGCTTCGACGCGCGCACCGCGCTTGCCGCGTGTGCCGGTCGTGACGTCGTATTCGAGATTGCAGTAAGCGGCCGCTTCAGCGATCGCCGCGCGTGCGGCGGCTGAGAGCGGTGCGCGTCCGAGGTTCGTGTGCAGCAAAACACCCGTGGCATTGATGACTCTCGCGATTCCGGTTTGGCTTTCCCGTTTCGCAGTGTCCCTGATGCGTCGCACCGCTTCGGCGAGGAGTGCCTCCGGCGAGTGGCCATCTTCAAAGGGATTCTCGCGGATTGCAGAACGGATCTCGGTCGTGACGCTGCGAGCGATGGCCGTCACGCGCTTCAACCCGATGACTTCGCTTAGTTCACGGGCCACGTCAGTGCGCAGCAGTTGGTCCACTGACGGCACGTGGCGCAGGTTCGAAGTTGTTTTGTTGCGTTCGACCATGACCGTATTATAGACTGCCTTCGACCGCGTTCATTCAATCAGACGCGAAACCCGCCCTAATTCCTCGTTCAGGAGAACCAAACTTCCAGTGGGATTACGTGAGAACAAGCTGCTGCGCGCCAAACTGCAGGTCCAGTCCAAGAACAAGTACGCTGCCGGTGAAAATCAGCCGACCCCGGACGAACAACTGAGCCGTTTAGAGGAAGACATTCGCCGGCTCAGAGTCGAGTTCGACATTTTCTTCAACGGCGCGGCGAAGCGCCCGCCCTACGATACGAAAGGCCGCGTCGAAACGCTGCTGAAGCGACTCGGCGACGATCGCACGCTCACGTTTGCGCAGCGTTATCGCTACAACTCACTGGCCGCACGCTACAACGCGTTTCGCGATCTCTGGCGCCGCACGATGCAGGGACGCGAAGAAGGCCGTGACCCGGCTTCGGCCGCGCGGGCCAACGCGAAGAAAGAACTCACTGTAGAGGCCGAACCCATCTCGGTCACTTGCGCGGATGCGCACAAGGAGATCGACGTCGTCAAGACTCTTTACGCTTCAGTGCTTGAGGCAAAGCAGCGGTGTGGCGAGCCGATCGAGGGTTTTTCGTTTCCGAAGTTTCACCGGTTCGTGGCCCAGAAAGCCGATGGTCTAAAAGAGAAGTCGGGCTGTAAACGGGTGCGGTTCTCAGTTGCGGTAGAAGACGGTCATGTGAGTTTCAAAGCGAAAGCGGACCGATAGAGTTCAAAACCAAACGAACAAAAGAAAAGGCGACCGCAGGAGGTCGCCTTTTCTTCTTGGGAGCTTCTCGGACCCGTGACCGGAAGCAGTCAGTGGCTTTGCTAATGAAAGCCGGGGAGACACTACATCTTCGTCACTTTTTCAGCCTGTGGCCCCTTCGGCCCCTGGGTAACCTCAAACTCGACTTCCTGGCCCTCTTCGAGGGTTTTGAAGCCGTCGCCCTGGATGGCGCTATAGTGAACAAAAATGTCCGAAGAGCCGGGCTGCTCGATAAAACCATAGCCCTTCGAATTGTTAAACCACTTGACCTTACCGGTTATTCTAGACATAACAACGAATCCTCCTAACGATTCGGTAAAACGGATGCGAAAGCCGCAAGGCTTTCCCACCGACCTGGTGAATGCTTGTGAGCCGGGTCGCACCCTGAAGTGGCGCTAGACGGAAACACACAATCAACAAAAAATGCATGATGAAAAGCGCGGGGAGCGCTATTTCAGCATGCACAGACTTACGGGGGCAGAACTAACGAAACTCATTGCAGTACAGCTTGTATCGGGAATGCGGGGTCGGAACTAGCTTCCCGCATCAAAACGACGGCGCATAGTAAGTGAATCCGAAAAACCTGTCAAGCAAGAAGTTCAGCCGGCGGCGAAGCTAACTTAAGCTAACGAACAGGTTAAACCAACCAGCCTGTTTTATTTCTGTCCATCGCTCGGCGCCGGGGTACTTTGGAGCAGATAAGGCAGCGGATCGACCGCGTCATCGTTGATTCGCACCTCATAATGCAGGTGTGGACCAGTCGAACGGCCCGTCGAGCCGACTTTTCCTAACAATTGCCCGCGCGCGACGACTTGGTTAGCTTCGACGTCGATGTGCGAGAGATGGCCGTAGCGCGTGGTCAAACCACCGCCGTGATCGACGATCACTAACTGTCCATAACCATTCTGCCAACCAACAAACGTCACCGTGCCGCTCGCTCCTGCGATCACGGGCGCGCCAAACGGCGCTTCGATGTCCTGGCCCGAGTGAAACTCATAACCTGGTCCACCAAACGGATTGCGACGTCCGCCAAAACCGCCCTCGAGTGTTCCGCTCACGGGCCAAATCGACGGCGTGTTACCGCGTTCACGCAAGACGGCTTCATAAGAGCGCAAGTCTTCCTCGAGCCGGCCCATTTTGGCGATCAGCGTGGCGAGTCCCATCTCGTCCAAGGGCAGGGCTGGACCACCGCTGCCTGGTCTTGGTCCATTCTCAACCACACCAGACTTCTCTGCGAGCTTGCGCGAAGTGTCTTCGACTTTTTCGACGCGGTTATTGAGTTTTTCGAGTTCCTGGCGCTGCTTTTCGTTCTCCGTGCGTAAACGCTGGTTCTCCATTTCGGTGCGCAGATGGGCGGCCTGCTGGGTCAATCCGTAAAGGCCGTAGCCCAGACAGACAGCCAGCACCGCAGCGGCTGCGAAGAATGTGGTTACTACTTTCTTCTCAACGCGGATTCGTTGAACTCGGGCTCTCGATCTGGACGTGTGAGCAATAATAAAAGCGTAAAAACGGTCGTCTCTGGCCATTTTGAGCTGCTCCTGTCGTCGGCGCTGTTTTTGAAGTCGGGGCGGCGCTCGACAACCAAAGGCACAAACTCGCCAAAAGCGATTTGCGCGATTACGGGAAAGTTTGGGTTATTACTGATCCTGCTTGAAGATTTGCAGCGGTTGGATTGAAAACCTCAAGGTCCCTCCGAGGTGAAATCCATCCGGCCGGTGCCTGCAAAAGAGCCCTGACCCTATCACAGGGCTGTGAGGAGATGCAACTTTAGGAAAACGGATTTGGGTTGTCAGATGTCCTTGAGATCGTCTCGCCGGCGTCTGCGGTCGCGCAAGATCGCCAACACGATCATGACGAGCAGTGCGACAAACACGACGATGATCGCGACTTTAACGAGCGCGAGCAGAAATCCTACCAACGTGATCACTTGCTTCAGGAGTGCCACGACTAACAAGATGAGAGCGACGATTGCGCCTACCCCGCCGAAAACTCTAAAAACGCCACAACACATGTCTTTACCCCGTTAAGTATTCCCGATCAGTTTATTAAGATCTCCGCTCAAACGGTAAAGGAGTTACATCTTTCCGTGCGAACTGAGTAGTTTCTCCGGTACGAAAGTTAGCCGCGTCAACCGGCCGCGTGTTAGCGACTACTGACGGCGGCGGACGGCGCGAATCGAAGCGTACGATTCGATCCGACGACCTGCTGCGCCGAATGTAATCGAAGAGCATGTAAGCGCCAAGCGCTACGAGCGCCACGGGCAGCAATTCTTTGATCGGCAGCGTCACTCTTAACAAAGTGTGCAACAGGAAGAGCGTGCCGATGATGATTAACGTCGTGCCCCACGCGAGTGGATTTCCATAAAGACGTCGCGCAATCACGTCGTCTTCAGCATCCGGACTCAACCCCGCTCTCATCAACTGCGCCGTCCGGCACGCGTCTACCGCTGAAAACAGCCACGTTCCGATCACGCCGAGAACAAAGAAGTGAACTCCCTGCGCGATGACGGCCATTTGAAAGAAACTGGCGAAGATCGTGAAGTGGACGATGGCTTTCGATGTTTGTCCGTTGTAAGCCGCACCGAGTCCCGGCACGAACGAAAGCAGTGTCGCTACGAACGGCGAGCTCTTGCGCCGCAAAATCTGTGACGGACTGGCTTTCGAATGTCGCAGCAGTTCAACTCCGGCAACGATGCAGTCCTGGCAAAACGGAAATCCCCGCACGCGATGATCGCAAGCCGGACACAGTCCCCGCCCACATTGATTGCACTGAACCACCGCGGGATTCTTGGCATGGTAGCTACAGTACATCATCTTGATTTCACTCTCCCTCACCGGTTCCTGCGCCCATTGCTCTCTGGTTTGCCGCCGGACGTATCTTTGTGTTGATCGTTGTTCTGTTTTGGCTGGGGAGGTGGTGGCGGTGTTTGTTCGCGGTTTTCGTTTACGCTTTTAAGACTCTCCGGCAGGATCTGCGACTGCGCTCCGGTTTTCTCAGCGAGCGCGAGGCCGGCGTCGTAAACGCCGCCAATCGAACCGTCAGCCGAAACTGTGTTGGTAAGCACGAGCACGGCCACCAGGATCATCGTGGCGACGCTAACGAGTTGCGGCGAGATGAGCGGATCCAACCAGAGGCGGAACCGCGACGCAGCGCGGGCTGTCCAAGGAGCTTTGACCTCCTGCGGCGTCGCGGTTCCTAAAGTCGCTTGCAGAATTCTTTCGTGCAGACCTGCGGGCAATGGCTTTTCTTCGGAGATGTAGGTGTAGCACGCGCCGATCGAGCGAACGACTTCGCCGGGCAGTTCGGTGCAGCGTTCACAAAGCGCGGCGTGCCTTTCCCAACGATGATAGAGATGAGCGGGCAGGAAGCCGTCGAGGTAATCAGTGAGGAACTCTTCAAACTCTTCACAGGTCATTGCGGTTTCGGGAACCGTCTTTTGCAGAATGCGCGCGTCGAGATCGCGCGCCGGTTCCGGTACTGCTGCGACGCGACATGCGGCGACAGTGCTCTTCACCGCCGATAGCGTCTCGTGACACAGCGGGCACTTCATCGCGTGTTCGGCCATCAGCCGATTCGTTTCCGGACCGACTACGCCCTCAATGTAATCGGTCAAGTAAGTTTCAAAATCCACACAAAGCATCGTGTTTCGCTTTCCTGCCGCTCCTGTTTATTTCCTTCTCAAACTTCACTCATCGCCACGACTTTCATGCGGCGAAGAATCTTTGCCAACTCAATCCGGCCCCGATTAATTCGGGACTTCACTGTTCCTTCGGGAATCTTTAACAGATCGACAATCTCCTGGTAACTCAACTCCTCGATATCTCTCAGGATCACACAAGTGCGCAGATCCGGCGAGAGCTTGTCGATGCCCGCCTGAACCTGCGCACCGAGTTCGCGACGTTCCATTTCCGTCTGCACCGAGTTCGTTCTCGTGTGCAGGTGATAACTGTGGTCGGCGAGATCGTCGGCCTGGTTATCATGTGGCGTGCGCTGGCGCTTGCGGTAGTCGTCGATGATCAGGTTTCGCGCCAGGCGCATCAACCAGTTCTGCAAATCGCCCTGCTTCGGGTCGTATTGATCTAAAGAGCGATAGACCCTGACGAAAACTTCCTGCGTCAGATCTTCTGCTGTGTCGGCTCGGGAGGTAAATCGGTAGGCGAGATTGTAGATGCGGCGGGAATAGGTTTGAACGATCTCTTCCCACGCCGCGCCGTCGCCCGCGCGACACCTGCGAACCAGCTCGGCTCCTTCGCTGACTGCCAAAGCTTTAACAGCCCCCACCGTATCTTCTCCAGGTACCTGTGCTTCGGAACTCGTCAAAGTGCGCGTCTTTGACAAGAGGCGTTTACGACACGCGCCAAATTAAAGTTCCCGGTCAGACTTTATCCCAAAAGTGCCTGTTCGAACAGCTTCAAGCGGCTAAGGCAGGGTCAGGTTGGGTTGAGCGCCTCCCTGGAGTGCGGTGCCTTAGCACCGCTTTGGCCAAAGCGCCGACAAGTCGGCGCACTCCAAGACGTTCTTGCTCAAGTCTCTCCGGTGTAGTAAGGTCTCGGGCCGACCCAACATGTTGTGGTTCTACTCGAAAGAGAGTTGAAAACCAAAGGCTACCGCAAATACATCGAGTTCGCCGCGCTCTGCCTGCTCGCCGCAGCACTGCTTTGGTTGTTTGGTCGCAACCTTAACTGGCGCGAGGTCGGCCACGCCTTGAGCACAGCCGATCCGATCCGGCTCACGCTGGCGATCTTTCTGATCTCGCTCCTGTATCTCGTCAGGGCTTTTCGTTGGGGCGCGCTGCTGAAGCCGCTCACGCCCGCGCGACTTGGGGATCTTTTTGTCGCTACCACGATCGGATTCAGCGCCGTCTTTCTCGTCGGCCGTGCGGGCGAAGTGGTCAGGCCCGTGGCTTTGCCGATGCGCGACCGCCGCGTGAACCCGAGCGCGGCCATCGTCACGATCTTCATCGAACGCATTTACGACTTCGTGGGCGTGACGCTCATGTTCGCGATCAACCTGCTCTGGTTTCGGCCGCCGGCTGCGCTCGCCGGTTACTTCGGCCGCGTGCGTGCTGTCGGTCTCGGGTTGCTGGCGGTGCTGTTTGTCGGTATCGGCTTTCTGATCTGGTTTCGCAAGAACTCCGCGCAGTTACTGGGCGCGCTCGAGCGCCTGTTTTCACGCTGGCATTTTTTACCGCAGCGAGTCGCGCAACTCATCATCAGGTTGCTCGAACAACTGTCGGGCGGGTTGCGTGTTTTGGTTAACGCGGCGGAGTTAGCTGAGACCGCCGGTTGGACCGCGGCCCTTTGGCTCGGCGTGGCGTGCGCGAACCTGCTCGTGTTTCGCTCCTTTCATGTAGATCTCGGATTGTCTGACGCGATCTTCGTTTTGGGTTGGTCGATGGTCGGCTCGATCGTGCCGACACCGGGCGGCGCGGCCGGAGCATTTCACGCAGTCACAGCCGCGGGCCTGATGTTTCTCGGCGTGCAGAAAGACACGGCCGCGGCGCTCTCGATAGTTTTGCATCTCGTCGATTTTGGACCAGCGTTATTCTTCGGACTTTTCTATTTCATTCGCGGCGATTTAAGTATCTCTCGATTACGAACGATGATCTCGCCCGCAAACGCGGAGGGTTAATTATGAAATGTCCTTTCTGTGCTTACCTCGAAGATAAAGTGGTTGACTCGCGTGAGTCACGCGAAGGCGACGCCATTCGCCGGCGGCGCGAGTGTCTTCGCTGTGAACGGCGCTTCACGTCTTACGAGCGCATTGACGAGATACCTTACATGGTGGTGAAGAAAGACGGCCGCCGCGAGACTTTCGATCGCAACAAAGTCATGGCGGGCCTGTTGCGCGCTTGTGAAAAACGTCCGGTAGCGTCGGCAAAGCTCGACAGCATCGTGAATGCAATCGAAAAATACGTGCAGGAGTCGCCCGAACGCGAACGTCCCACGAGTAAGATTGGCGAGATGATCATGCGGCGCTTGAAAGAGCTCGACAAGGTCGCCTATGTTCGCTTTGCTTCGGTTTATCTCGAGTTCGAAGATGTTTCGGAGTTTATGACGGAGCTCAAGCAGTTGGTGCGCACTCGCGCCAGCGGACCGACGAGTAGAAAGTGATTTGATAGATGATCAAACCAGTGCGAGCAACGGGATTAGAACGACTCGAATTACAACGACTGCGCGATCGTGTCGGACGCCTTTACGTGGCGTTGGAAGAAGCGACCGAAGCCGAGAGCCCGATCGCTTCGGGTGCGTTTGCGCCGCCCGTAGATCTTTGCGAGACAGAGAAGATGATCTCCGTTCGAGTCGAACTGCCCGGCGTCGCGCCGGATCAGATCAAGATCGGTTTGACAAACGACAAGTTGAGAATCTGGGGTGAGAAAAAGCGAAGACCAGCCCGACGACGAATCATTTCGTATCTTTGCTCGGAACGCAGTTATGGCAAGTTCAACCGGGTGGTGCGCCTGCGTTGGACCATCTGCGTTCGCACAGCCACGGCGGAGTTGAAAGACGGCATGCTCCATATTTACCTGCCGAAGATTGAAGATCGCCGGGGCAATGAAGTCATCGTTGCAGTCAAAGACGCGAGTACGGAGTAGGGAAGAGGAAAATGGCCATAGTAAAAGACGCGGAATTCACGGAAGCAATCGAAACCACCGATAACGATCAGCAGTTACAGATACCGAGCGAGCTGCCGGTGTTGCCGTTGCGCGACATCGTGATCTATCCGTTCATGATCGTGCCGCTGTTTGTGTCGCGCGAGAAATCGATTCGCGCGGTGGACGAAGCGCTCGCCGAGAATCGGATGATTCTGCTGGCGTCGCAGAAAGATCTCGATAAGGAAGAACCAACCGCGGAGGATTTGTATTCCGTCGGCACGGCGGCGGTGATCATGCGGATGTTGAAGTTGCCTGACGGCCGCATTCGCATTCTGGTCCAGGGACTCGCGCGCGCTCACGTCGAGACGGTCGATGCCACTGGTGAGTATCTGCGTTCGCGTGTGAGCGTGATGCAGGAGATTCTGCCGCCGGAGCGCTCGCTGGAAGTTGAAGCGCTCGTGCGCAACGTGCGCGCGTCGATGGAGAAGGCGATCAATCTCGGCAAGAACATCTCGCCGGAAGTGATGGCCATCATCGCGAACCTCGACGACGCGGGACGCTTAGCCGATCTATCGGCGTCGAACTTGGAGTTGAAAGTTGAAGATGCACAGTCTGTTCTCGACATCGCCGATACGACCGCGCGTCTCCGACGCGTCAACGATCTGCTGAATAAAGAGATCGAAGTGCTCACGGTCCAGCAGGAGATCAACACGCAGGCCCGCGCGGACATCGATCGTTCGCAACGCGAGTTTTACCTGCGCCAGCAACTCAAGGCGATTCAAAGCGAGCTCGGCGAGGGAAACGAACTCGCGGAAGAGATCGCGCAGTTTCGCGAAAAGATCGAAGCCGCGAAGATGCCGAAACCGGCCGAAGAAGAAGCACTGCGGCAACTCAAGAAACTCGAACGCATGCATCCCGACGCAGCCGAAACCGCGACGCTGCGCAACTGGATGGAGATCATGACCGATCTGCCGTGGTCGCGTGCTTCGGTCGATAATCTCGATCTGCAAAAAGCCGAGCGCGTGTTGAATGAGGATCACTACGGCCTCGAAAAAGTGAAGGACCGCATTCTCGAAGCGCTCGCCGTACGCAAGCTCAAAGAAAAACCGAAAGGTCCGATTCTTTGTCTCGTCGGTCCGCCGGGCGTGGGCAAGACGTCACTCGGAAGATCGATCGCGCGAGCACTCGATCGCAAGTTCGTGCGGCTCTCGTTGGGCGGCGTGCATGACGAAGCGGAGATTCGCGGTCATCGCCGCACGTACGTCGGCGCGATGCCGGGCCGCATCATTCAAGCGGTGCAACAAGCAGGCACAAACAACCCGCTGATCATGCTCGACGAGATCGACAAAGTCGGCGCTGATTTTCGTGGCGATCCGTCGTCGGCGTTATTGGAAGTGCTCGATCCCGAACAGAACAACTCGTTCCGTGACAACTATCTCGGCGTGACATTCGATCTGTCGAACGTCATCTTCATGACCACGGCAAACGTGCTCGACACGATTCAACCCGCGCTGCGCGATCGCATGGAAGTGATCCGCATCGCCGGCTACACCGAAGAAGAGAAACGCGAGATCGCGATCCGTCACCTGTTGCCGAAACAGATGGAGGAAAACGGCATCACCTCGCGCGATCTGCACGTTTCCAGAACCGCGCTCACGGCCATCATCCAGCAATACACGCAGGAAGCAGGCTTGCGTCAACTCGAACGCGAGATTAGTCGCATCTGTCGCAAAGTCGCGCGCAAGATTGCCGAAGGACACAAAGGCGGTATTCGCGTGTCTTTGAAAAACGTGCACGAGTTTCTCGGCGCGCCGAAGATCATTCCCGAGGAGATATTGAAGAAAGACCAGATCGGCGTGGCGACCGGTTTGGCCTGGACGGCTGTCGGCGGTGACATACTCTTCATCGAAGCGTTGCGCATGAAGGGCAAGGGAAATCTTGTTCTGACGGGCCAGCTCGGCGACGTGATGCGCGAGTCGGCACAGGCGGCATATTCCTATGCGAAGTCGCGGGCAAAAGAGCTCGACATCGCGGAAGAAGACTTCAACAACTACGACCTGCACATTCACATTCCGGAGGGCGCGATTCCCAAAGACGGTCCATCGGCGGGCATCACGCTCGCGACCGCGATGGTCTCGGCGCTCTCGGCTCGCCCCGTGCGCAAAGACGTGGCGATGACCGGCGAGATCACGCTGCGCGGCAACGTGTTGCCCATCGGCGGCGTGAAAGAGAAGGTGCTCGCAGCGCGCCGTGCTCGGGTCACCACCATCATCCTGCCGCAGCAAAATCGCAGGGATTTGGAAGAAGTGCCGAAAGAGCCGTTTAAAGACATACGGTTCGTGTTTGTCGACAATATGAGGCAGGTTTTTCGCGAGGCTTTGAGCGAGAAGGTGATTCCGCCGGTCACTTCCGGTACGCGGCCGCAGCGTGTACCACAAGCGGCCAGCCCGCGGTCAGCTTGAACGTGGATCGCTGGCGCGAAAATGTGGTACAACCCCGCTGGCGCTCGCGGAATCTGAGTTGAGCCCAATCAACAATTAAGGAGTTTTGATGAGTTCTACAAGACGCAGCTACGTTACCGTTCTTTTTGCGCTTTTCGCTTTCGTTCTCGTCTCGTCAATCACCGCCGTTGCCCAACAAACCGACGTCAAAATCAAAAACTTTGGCCAAATGGATGACCGCTTTTACCGCGGCGCCCAACCTAAAGAAGAGGACTACAAACAGCTAGCTGCGATCGGTATTAAAACCATCATCGATCTCCGTGAGGATCCGACCGACTACGAAAAGCGCGACGCCGAAGCGGCGGGAATTCGCTACGTCAATTTGCCGATGAGTGACAAGGATTATCCGCCGGCAGCGACGATCGATCAGTTCCTGAAACTCGTCGACGATCCCTCAACCGGGAAGTTCTTCGTACACTGCGCCGGGGGCCGTCATCGCACGGGTGTCATGGGCGCGGTTTACCGGTTCAATCATTACGGCTGGAACTTCGATCAGGTCTACGCCGAGATGAAGAAGTATGATTTCTACACCCGCTGGGGCCATGGCGAAATGAAGAAGTTTGTTGAAGATTACGCCACTAGCTTCAGTAACCGCACGGCGAGCGCCGCAGCCGCCAGTGTTACCACCACCGTCAACCAGAAGTAAGGTCGTTTCAATTTCAGTTCGTAAGGGTGGCCCGCTGTGACCACCCTTACTTTTTACTGATAAAGATAGGAGTAGCTCTTCTTCTGATCCCACTCGAGGCCTTCGACGTTCCTGCCATCAAGATCCAAAATGTCGGCACTCAGCTCGTCAGTGCTCACCGTCGGACTCACGTCAACTGAATAAACGATCGTTCCCGGCGACTCCTGCGAAGACTCGCGATCGATCGCCCGCAGCTCCTTATCGAAACCGTGCTTGCGAAACACGTCGCGCAACGTTCGCTGCGTCGAAACAACATTCCGCGTCGTGACTTTCAACTCCATCGAACGAAACACCTGCTCCGGCTCGCGCCACTCCAGAATCCAAAGCACGATGAACGAAAACAGCGCCAACACAAACGCGAGATCCCAACGACCAACGCCCGAAGCGAGTCCGAGCGCGAGACTAATCAGCAACACCGTGATCTCTTTCGGATCGCGAATGTTCGTGCGGAAGCGAACGAGCGAGACCGCCGCGAAGATGCCGAACGCGCGCGCCGCGTTATCGCCGACGATGATCATCAGCGCCGCCGCTACGATTGCGAGCAGAATCTGCGTTTGGGCCACGTAAGGATTGCGCTTGATCGCGAGGATGCGCCGCCGCGGACGATAAGCGAGTGCTGCGCCGAGCAGTGTTGCCAGCAGCAGGCGCAACCCGATGCGGGCCATCGTCTGAATCCAACGCTCGCCGCGCACATACGTGTCGCTCGATCGCGTGCCCATGATCCGGTCGAGAAAGGTCTCGTTCTCGGCCGGCGTGGGCGTCGGCCGCAAGCCCGGCTCGCGTTCGACCTCACCGGGCTGTTGTACCTGCGTGTACTCCGGCGTCGTGTTTCGTCCACCGATGAAATACACGGCGAGCGCGCTGACGAGCAGCACACCGACAAAGACAACAACTAGCGTAACGATCTCGCGCTTTCGGTTCTGCTTCATCGTTGCCCGGCCTAGTTGTTACCGATCTGAATATTCGGCCGCAGACTCAGCAGTTCGTTCGTTCGCGACCGGACCTCGCGCGTCAACAGATCTATTTGATCGGGACTATAGTTCGCGGCGCGAAACGCATCGCGCAATTGCTGATCGCTGAGTTGAGCGAGCCACGAACCGAGCCAAACAGCATCGTCGACCGTGATGTTGTTCATCAGCCCGCGATTCTTGCCGCCGAAGTGCAACTTAACGCGATTGCCTTTCACTTTCTCGAGAAAGTCAGACTTCGCGTAACTCTGCGGGTTGTTGCGGTCGCGCGTGAAGCGCCACAGCAACGGCGTCGTGCTCGCATGACCAAACGTCGCGCCGAGATCGCTGATGACGTAATAGAGTTTGGGATCGCCATTGCCGCGCGTCTGAATCAGCACGTTGTTTGTGTCTTTGAGGTCCCAGTTATTGATCAAGGCCATCATGACCTTCAGGCCCTGGTATTCCGGCGTTCTGAGAAACGGATTGTCTTTCCACTTCCATTCGCCGGCACGCTTCCAATTTTCCGGGCGCGCTTCGAAGCGAACGTTGGTAAACGTGCCTTTGCCGGGAATCGTGACCCGCGGCACGAGGTAGTTGATCTCCGTGAAGTAACCGATACCCCACAACAGTCTCACGGCCGACGTTTCTGATTGCGCTTCCTTGCCGATCTTCGCGACCCATTCACGACCGGAGCCGTCACGCACGCGATACTTCTTCGAGTAGCCGCCCTTTTCTTCTTTCAGAAACGTAATCCTGCGGAGGTCAGGCCGCAGGCTCGCGCCGCCTGGACCAAGAAACAGATCGCGCGACCCGATGTCGGTCGGCTTGCGCCACAGTATCGGCGTGCCGGTGGGAATCTCTTTCTTCTTTTTAGATTTGGCAAAACCCGTTTGACCCGTTGGGGTCGCCGGGATCAATAGCGCGACCACGATGAGTATCGCGACGCGAACTCTCTTCATTCGATTCATTGTTAAACTCCGGTGCGTAAGTAACGGTTAATCGCCGCCGGGGCTGCCCATAAAATAATCCTGACTGTTGAAGGGTTCAGAGCGGGTCGCAACAGGGGTGTAACTTCCGTCGGGTTGGAGTTCGCGAGCTTTGGTGTTGTCGGAGAGATAAGCGTCGAGCAAGACGTCGCGCAGAAAACGCTTCGCTTCCGGATCGCAAACGGGAGCGATGACTTCGATGCGATGTTTGAGATTACGCGTCATCCAGTCGGCGCTACCGATGTAGACCTCTTCATTGCCGCCGTTTGCAAACCAGAAGACACGGCTGTGCTCGAGGAAACGACCGACGATGTTGCGCACGCGAATGTTCTCTGACAGTCCGGGAATGCCCGGGCGCAGAATGCAGATGCCGCGCACGATCAGATCGACTTCCACGCCCGCGCGCGAGACTTCATAAAGCTTCTCGATTATCTGGAGGTCTGCAAGACGATTGAACTTCGCGATGATACGCGCCGGGCGGCCCATCCGTTTGTGCTCGATCTCGCGATCGAGAAGCGCGTTGAACTTTTCGCGCATCTCCACGGGCGCAACCATCAGCTTGCGGTAATGATGCTGTTCGGAGAAGCCCGTCAGATAGTTGAATAGTTCCGTCGCGTCGCGGCCGATTTCGTCGTCAATAGTGAACAGCCCGAGGTCCGTATAAGTGCATGAAGTCGTCGGATTGTAGTTGCCTGAAGCGATGTGAACGTAGCGCTTGAGCACGTCGCCTTCGCGCCGTACGACGAGCGTGAGTTTGCCGTGAGTCTTCAGACCGAGAATTCCGTAAACGACGTGAACGCCGGCTTCGTCGAGCTTTTGCGCCCACTCGATATTGTGCTCTTCGTCGAAGCGCGCTTTGAGTTCGATCAATGCCGTGACCTGTTTTCCCTGCTCGGCGGCACGAATCAGCGCCGGCGGAATCGGCGAATCAGGACCGGTGCGGTAGAGACAGATCTTGATCGCGACAACGTCTTCATCATCGACTGCCTGGTTGATAAATTCGGTGACACACTCGTACGAATCGTATGGATGATGCAGCAGTCGATCGCGCTCTTTGATCGCGTCGAAGATGCACTTGTGCTGCGTGAACCACGCCGGAACCTGCGGCTTGAACGGCGCATCTTTCAAGTCAGGACGGTCGAAATCGTAAAGCGACATCAAGTCCTGAATGTTGAGTGGACCGTCGAATTTATAAACGTCGTCCTGATCGAGACCGAGTGATGAAGCGAGATACTCGATCATCTCGTCGGGCATGTCGGCCGACACTTCGAGCCGCACGGGCGTGCCGAAGCGACGCCGGCGCAGTTCTTCCTGAATCACATTCAACAGATCCTGCGCTTCTTCTTCGCGAATCTCGATGTCGGCGTCGCGCGTTACGCGAAAGCGATAACACGGTCCGGGCTCCATTTCCGGAAAGAGCGCGCGGATGTTGGCTTCAATGATCTCTTCGATTAGTACAAAGCGCGTGTTCGAACCACCGATAGGAACGAGTCGCGGCAGGATCGACGGCACCTTGATACGCACAAATTGACGATCGATCAGTTTTCGCGAACTGATCAGTTTCATGTTCTGCGGCGGATTGACCATCAAGCCGAGATTGAGACTGAGCGGCGAGATATAGGGAAACGGGTGACTCGGATCTACCGCCAACGGCGTCAGCACCGGAAACACCTTTTCCATGAAGTAATGTTCGAGTCTTTCCTTTTCGTGGCGCGAAAGGGAGTCGTAGCTGACTACGGAGATTCCGGTCGCCGCTAGGGCCGGCAGGACATCCTCGCGCAGGCATCTCGCCTGTTCGCTGATAAGCGCCAACACCCGCTCGCGTGATTGCGCCAGTTGTTGCGCAGGTGTGAGCCCGTCAGGCGAAACTTCGACCTGGTGCTCCATCTCTTCCTTCAACCCCGACACGCGAATCATGAAAAATTCGTCGAGGTTGGACGAGAAGATCGAGAGGAACTTCAGCCTTTCGAGCAGCGGATTGCTCTCCTCGAGCGCCTCCCCCAGTACGCGGCCGTGAAATTCCAGCAGGCTGAGCTCACGATTAAAAAAGAGTTCTGATCGCGATTGGCGTGGCAGCTCAATCGATTTTGGATATTCCTGAACTGTTTCTTCTCTCTTAAAGACTGTTGACATAGTTTATTGTTCAAAGGCTTCGGCAAGCTTTATACCAATCGCTGGTTACGAGGGTCGAAGGCCGATAATAGTTGCTCTTTTCCGAAGTTAACCGTTTTGTTACGAAATAGACGCGGGTGCTTCTGTACGGAATTCGTGCTCGGTGAGTGGCGGCAGCTTTTGCAACGCGGAGGCGGGTCGAGGCGTTAAGCCAATGCGCGTTTTCGATCATCGCAGGCGCAACCTTCGGCGACGCGCGCAGCATCACTACCGGGACGAATCCTTGGCCGTGTATTTGGTGGAAAAATTTACGAATTAAACGTCTGTTTCAGATCGGGTGTTTGTTTGACACCCAAAAAAATCGTGTGGTAACCTCCAGTGCGAGTTTGGCTCCCGAAGGGTAGACCAGCAGTTCCAAATCATAGAGGAGTCAAAACATACCCGCGATAAGACGTGAATTGCCGATGTGACTTTCCTCAAGTTAGTCGCAGAAGGATTCGCATCACCTTTGAAGGAGTAGGACGATTTGATGTCAACGAGCTTCCCTCGTTTGATGGCCCGTGTGGCTTTTCTTACGGCGCTCGTCGCTACCGCGGCAAGCAGTTACGCACAGATTCCCGCAGCTTCATCTGCCCGTTCCATACCAACTGAAGTCGAACAATCGGAAGCCCGCATCGCGCAGATCATCGCGCGTTCGGAAGACCACTTCCGCAAAGGCAAGCTCAATCTCGACGATCACAAACGCGAGCAGGCCCGCGAAGAGTTTGACAAGGCTGTCGACTCGATTCTCGAATCGGGTTACGACGTGCGGGCGAGTCAGAAGTTGCAGACTTACTATCTCGAGTTGGTCGAGCGTATCTATCGCGAAGAAGTACCAATGCAGCAACCGGTGAACACGAACTCACTGGTGGCGCAAAATACACAAACGCAGGAACCGGCGACCCAACAAAAATCGACACCGCCGCAGATCGGTTTTCGCGATCAGAAGTTCGAGCCGTCGCCGCTTGATGAGCTCAGCAAGCTCGTGCTGACCGAAAGCGAAAAAGAAGTTTCGAACGAATCTTTGCTCGCACTCGAGCAGGCGCAAAAGAACGTCAACTTCTCGTTCACTCTCAATCCTCTTATTCAGCAGTACATCAACTATTATCAGGGACCGCGCGGCCGCGCGACGATGGAAAATGGTCTGCGTCGCTCGGGCCAGTACATGAAGCTCGCGCGCAAGATTTTTGCTGAGGAAGGTGTGCCGCTGGATGTGACCTGGTTGGGCCAGGTCGAGAGCGCGTGGAAACCGAAAGCAGTTTCCTGGGCGGCGGCTTCGGGCTTGTGGCAGTTCATTCCGAGCACCGGCCGCATGTACCAACTGCGTCAGAATGCTTACATCGACGAGCGCAATAGTTTTGAGCAGGCCACTCGCGCCTCGGCAAGACACCTGAAAGATCTCGCGACCCGTTACAACGGTAACTGGGAACTCGCGATGGCCGCGTACAACACCGGCGCCGGCAATATCGACCGCGCCATCGCTCGTGCGGGCACGGCAAACTTCTGGATGATTTATCCCTACATCGCACAGGAAACACGTAACTACGTGCCGAACATCCTGGCCGTGATCCTGATCGCGAAAAATCCCGAGAAGTACGGTTTCAAAGGCATCAAGCCCGATGCGCCGATGGCGTATGACATCGTTCGCGTTCCGACAGCGACCAGCTTGCAGTTGGTCGCGGATGCCAGCGACACGAGCATCGATCACATTCGCTCGTTGAATCCGGAGTTGAAACGAGACGTCACGCCGCGCGGCGACACTTACGACGTGCGTATTCCGGCGGGACGTGCGAAGCAGTTTCAGGCATTGATTCAACGCATCTCGCCTGACAAGCGCGAAACCGCGCGCGTGATTTCGGTTGCGCCCGGTGAAGATTTGCAGAACGTCGCGAGCCGCACCGGCGTGAGCGTTGCTCAGTTGCAGGCGATGAACAGCGGCGTCGATCTGAAGTCGACTACAAAACTCGTCGTGCCGAACAGCAGCGTCAGACTCACGAAGTGGGTGCGTGCAACACCGGCTAACGATCAGCCAACCGGACCGGCGCTGAGCAGCGTTCGTGCTCGGAAGGGCGACACGATCGCCAGCATCGCTGCCGCGCGCAATCTCGATGCGAACGATGTCGCGCGTTTGAACGGAATTCCGGTTAACGCCGAGCTTCGTGCCGGTCAGGAAGTGAAGCTGCCGGCGACTGCCGCGGCCGTACCGTCGCGTCGCAGATAGATTTCTCAGTTAGTTAGTTTGTTCGCCGAGGTCAGTACGTGAACCGTGCTGACCTCTTAATTCTCACATTAGGAGCTACCTCACATGCTCTTCAGAACTCTTTCCGCCGCCGTCTACGGCATCGACGCCGATCTCGTAGACATCGAAGTCGACCTAACGCACAACCGTGGTGAAGTAGACCAATCCGCTTCGGTCACGATTGTCGGTTTGCCTGACGCCGCCGTGCGCGAATCACGCGAACGCATTCGCGCCGCGATGCAGAACTGCGGCTACTTCTTTCCGTTTCAAAAGACCACGATCAATCTCGCGCCCGCTGACGTGCGCAAGGAAGGCGCGAGTTTCGATCTGCCGATCGCGCTCGGCATACTCGGCGCGAACGGCGATCTCGCCGAACACTACAGTCTGATTCATATCGTCTGCGTCGGTGAGCTTTCGCTCGACGGCCGCGTGCGTCCCATCAAGGGCGCGCTGCCGATTGCGATCCTCGCGCGCGACGCTTCGATTCGGCACGTGGTGTTGCCGGAGGAGAGTGCGCGAGAAGCGGCCGTCGTTGAAGGCGTGAATGTCTATCCCGTGGCGGACCTGCGCAGTGCGGTGAAACTGATTGCGGATCTGCGCTCGGAAACACCGCCAGTGCCTTTGCAGGTGCGGCCGTCAGACATCGCGCAGCGAACCGAACAGTTCACCGTCGATTTCAAGGAAGTGCGCGGACAGGTTTCCGCGAAGCGCGCCCTCGAAGTTGCCAGTGCCGGCGGTCACAACATCCTACTCATTGGTCCACCGGGATCCGGCAAGACGATGCTCGCGAAGCGTCTGCCCACGATCATGCCGCCACTCGAATTTGACGCGGCGCTCGAGCTGACGAAGATTCATTCCGTTGCGGGATTGACCGGACGTGCCGGCCTCGTTACGGAGCGTCCGTTTCGTTCGCCGCATCACACGATCAGTGACGCTGGTTTGATCGGCGGCGGCAGTGTGCCGCGACCCGGCGAGGTTTCGTTGGCCCACCAGGGTGTGTTGTTTCTGGATGAGTTGCCGGAGTTCGATCGCGGCGTGCTGGAAGTGCTGCGGCAGCCGCTTGAAGATCAAAAGGTGACGATCAGTCGCGCGTCGATGTCGCTGACGTTTCCCGCTTCGTTCATGCTTATTGGCTCGATGAATCCTTGCCCCTGTGGTTTTTGGAGTGACCCGACGCGCGAGTGTCGTTGCTCGCCATCGCAGATACAGCGTTATGTCGGTCGCATTTCCGGACCATTGTTGGACCGCATCGACATTCACATCGACGTGCCTGCGGTGAAGTTTCGCGAACTCGCAGGCGACGTATTGCCTGACACAGACAGTTCCGCGGTGATTCGCGCTCGCGTAATCAAAGCGCGGGAGCGCCAGTTACAACGTCTCCGCGGCGAGCGCATCTTCTCGAACGCTGCCATGACTCCCCGCATGATCCGCACTTACTGCAAGATCGACACGGCGAGCGAACGCATGTTGGAAACTGCAATGCAACGCATCGGCCTTTCCGCACGCGCCTACGATCGTATTCTGAAAGTCAGCCGCACGATCGCCGATCTCGAAGGCTCCGAAAGCATCACCTCCGCTCACGTTTCGGAAGCCGTCGGCTACCGCTCGCTCGATCGAACTTACTGGACGTGAGAAACGCGCAACACAGAGATCGCTTAGCGCTCCGCTGTGGGTCGCGGACGCTGACCTATGCGAGCGAGAATTACGTCCGTGATCATCTGCGCCCGTCGTTGGTTGTGTTGTTGCAACTGCTTTGTTAACCGCGAGCCGGCCCCGATCAGGAACTTTCCGACCGCATTCTTGCCTCTCGCGTACCAGCTCGCAATGCGTGCCACTCTCTTTATCGCTGACCCAGCCGCATCGTCGAGTTCTCCCAACAAAAACTCGCCAAAGGCATCAAGCGCCGCGTGGTGTTCGCTCGTATCTTCAAATTCCAACTCCGGACGCGGTGGCGTCAAGTGACTTTGCGAAACCCGGATGAACGGCAGCGTGTCATCGCGAGCAGTCGCTCTCTGAACCGCCACGCCGATACTGTTCGCGGCGGCTGTCCTGGCGCCAAGCGGTCCGAGGCCCCACTTATCGACGAGATATTTCAACAGACTGGTGTGATCAAAAACCGTCTTCTCGACTCGCTTATCTACCCACGGCGAAACCAGGACGGCGGGCACACGCACACCCAAACGATCGAACGTGTATTCGTCGTGCTGATCATCTGGCGGAACCGCAGCCGGTGGCGAGACGTGGTCGTAAAACCCGCCATGCTCGTCAAACAAGATCACAATTAAAGACGACTTCCATAGCTCATCCTGCGCGCGGATGGCGTTGTAAACATCGGCGATCAGTTTCTCGCCTTTCATTATGTTGTGCGGTGGATGATCGTCGTTTTGATCTCTTCCGGCAAATTTCGGCTCGATCAAACAGAATTCGGGGAAAGGACGCGTGTGGGCGGCGTCCTTAAAGAACTGATCGATGCCCACGTAATGCCCTAAATTCTCGAGTCGTCTTTGATGATTGAGAATCAGCGAGGACGGGAAGTCGTAGAAGTAGACCTTCCACGAAATATCCTTGTCGTTGAGTTGATCGAAAAGCGTAGTTTGATTTTGTCGGAAAAACTCGCCGAGCCGCGGATCCTTAATGCCTTCGGGCATTTCGACCCGACCTGACGACGTCCCCGAAAGCGCGAAGAATCTGTTAGTCCACGTCGGTCCGGGAACGGACGAGAACCAGTGATCGCAGATCGTGAAATCCCGCGCCATGCGATGTAGCGCATCCAGAAACATGAGCGGATAGAAACTCATTATCTGCTGGCGCTGATCGGTTGTACTGCCGGAATGTCTGGCGACGAAATTTTTGATAAACCCGCGGTTGTCGTTTTCCAACTGGGCCAGCACGTCCTTCAACCCGTGACCCGGATCCAACTCCATCTGTTGTTCCCGGGTCTCTTTTTGGAAGAATTGGTTGCCGTTCTTGTCGACGTTAAATCGTGGGTGTGCGGGATCGACACCTTCGAGATCCGGATACTGCGCTTGAAAGCAGCCGAGCATTTGGTCGAAGGAGCGGTTTTCCAGCAGCAGGAGAATTACGTGTTCGATTGGGTCAGTGGGAGCATTATGTATGGGAGTCATAGTCGTAAATGGAAGTTAGAGGAAGCATCATCGCCTCAGAGGTTAAGCGCAAGAGTTACTCGGATGAGAGTGCGAGCGAAAATCGCGCGCACTATATTGTTGGTGCGGCGCGGCGTCAAGGTTTTGTTCTGGTCTTGTCACCGCTGCGTCGCTCCTTTATGCTGCAACCCAGCCGGCGTGAAAGTGTTGATTCGGCTGGGGAATTCCACTATTTTTAGGGCCGGGTAAGGCAACGACGTGCGCGAAGCACCGCATCACAGCCCGCGTTGAGCGCGCTGGCGCAGGGGTCGCATCCCCACGCGGACCCGCTGAAAAATCAGCGTGCTCCCTTGAAACCGGTGGAAGCGTGAGCGACGTGCCCAACAAGCTGCGGAAGTTGTAAGATTCTTCTCCGCTTGCCCGAGCAGGCGTACACGTGACCGCAGCCGAAACCGAGACATCGCAAACGACAGATTATGAGCTGGCCCAGAAAGCTGCCCTGGGTGAAATGGGCGCTTTCGAGCAGCTATATCAGCGTCATAATCGCCGCGTCTACTCGCTCTGTCTGCGCATGACCGGAAACGTCTCGGAGGCTGAAGACCTCGCACAGGAGGTCTTCATACAGCTCTTTCGAAAAATCGGCAGTTTTCGGGGAGAGTCCGCTTTTACGACCTGGCTCCACCGGCTCACGGTCAATCAGGTGTTGATGCACTTCCGCAAACGCGGCGTGCGCATGGAGCAGACGACCGAGGACGGCGAAACGCCCGTCCAAATCGTAAAGGGCACGGAAAACCCCAACTCGATGCCCGTAGTCGACCGGATCGCACTGGACAAAGCTATCGCCCAACTGCCACCCGGTTACCGCACGGTGTTTACGCTTCATGACATCGAAGGGCACGAACACGAGGAAATTGCGAAAATGCTGGGGTGCTCGGTCGGTACCTCGAAGTCGCAATTACACAAAGCGCGAATGAAATTGCGCACACTTTTGAGGCAACAGAAAGCCAGCGAATAGCCTCGAAGGGAAGAGCACAGCGTTTCGGTTAACCCAAACGCCAGGTTTTACGCAGTCTTCCCTTGATTGATGACAACCGAAATCGGTTCTGTCAAAGCAGAGTTTTCATAGATTTGTGTCTACCAGTGTGACAGAACGAAGGTGGTAAGCAATGAACTGCGAGCAGTGTCAGGAACTCATTCATGATTTAGTCGATGGCCAGATCAGCCAGCGCGATGAGTTCACTCTCAACACGCACCTCCGGGAATGCCTGGATTGCGACAGCGTCAGACAGGATCTGGCGTCGATCGTCACCTTCTGCCAAACTCATCGCGGCGAATACGGAGCGCCGCCAAACGAACAGGCGCTGTGGCTCCGCATCCGCAACGTAATCGAAGCCGAGAACGGCACGCGGAAGCCGGTACGGAAGGAATCAAACGGTCCGTCGTTCGTTAGTCGTTGGCTGAATCACACGTGGCAGCTTTCGTTGCCGCAACTCGCTGCGTCGACTGCGGCGATTGTCCTTTTGGTTTCGCTGGCGACGGTCGTGGGTGTGCGACGCTGGGGCACTGAGGGCGTGCGTACCGCGCCCACGCCGCGATTCGAAGCGTCCAACACCAGCGTCAACGATCGCGTTTTCCAACGCACTCAGGCAATCAATTACTGGAACCAGCGAGTGGAGATGAACAAGGCGCGCTGGAGTCCCGAGATGCGCGCGACGTTCGACCGCAATATGCGCGTGATTGATGAAGCGGTGACCAACTCGCTCAACGACTTGAATCGCAATCCTCACGACGAAGTGTCCGAACAGATGCTGAATGAGTCGTTGAATGACAAGCTGGCGTTGCTGAAAGAGTTCTCCGATTTATAAGTCTGAACAGTCTTGAACCGAAACCGCCCCACATTGATGAGCACCAAACTCATGACTCGGCGCGCGCCAGTTCGCGCCAGTCTCTTTGCAGTCGGCGCTTTACTCACGCTGGTCTCACTCTCCGCCGGCCTCGCGGTAAACGCTCAACAGCAAATATCCAAACGTTATCCCGGCGGCAAAAACATTCGCGTCGAGCTGCGTAACATTTCCGGCACGATCGTCGTCGAGTCGTGGAACAAGAATGAGATTCGTCTTACCGCGACGATCGAATCGAAGAACGCCCACGTCGAGCCGAAGCAGATCAACGATTGTCTGATGGTCGATGTGATGGGCGACAATCGCGGCCGCGGCGACATCGGCGATATCAACTTCAAAGTTCAGGTACCCCCAAATTCTTCAGTCGATGTGGAAACTCGGCGCGGCAACATCAGTGTGGCAAACGTCCGCAGCGGACTCGTCCGCGCGTACGTCTCGTCCGAAGGCGACATCACGCTGACGAACATCTCCGCGACGCACGTCGTGGCGCAAAACGTCATCGGCGACATTTTCTTCGACGGCGAGTTTTCCAGCGGCGGCACTTACGAGTTCAAATCGACGAAGGGCAATATCACGATTCGCATCCCCGGCGACTCGGCTTTCCGCTTAGTCGCGGCGTCGCCGACGAAACAGATCAAGCTCAACGACTTCTGGAACAACGGTTTCAAAACGCAGGACGGCCGCAAATACGTTGGCGACGTCGGCGACGGCCGCTCATCTGTTTCAGTCACGAATTTCAGCGGTTCGATCACTTTCTTGCGGAAGTAATTCCGCAGTTGTAATGGCAAGCCCGGATGCGGACGCTGTATCAGCAGCGTCCGTTTTTTATTTGCGAAATTATTTTGTATTCCACGAAAGGACGCTTACTATTGGGCGGCCTCCTTATGCACACTTCAGTTTTCAGCCTGCTGCTGACGATCGCTAGTCTTTTGCCGTCGCCGCTGTCGTTAACACAAACGACCAAGCAGCCGGTGCCGCAACTGCCCGTTCAGCTCTTAACGCGTACGACTCGCCGCCACGAATCAGCCCGCTTCTCTTACGGCGGCACGATCACGCTGATCGGCGCCCCGCGCGGCGCGGTGACCGTCGAAGGCTGGAACCGCAGCGAAGTGGAACTCACGGCGGACATCGAGTGGAAAGCAGAAACCGAAGCAGACCTGGACCAGCTCGCGAAGATCAATAATTTCGTCTTTGACGAAGATCTGAATCACGTCAGCATTCTCACCGTCGGCACGCACGATCGCGCGTTCATGAAAAAGAACGCAAAGAACTTTCCCAAGAAGCTGCTGAACCTGCCGTGGAAGATCGACTATCGCCTGCGCGTGCCGGCCAACACCGATCTCGAGATCACCGCCGGTTATGGACCAGTCACGCTTTCGGGTGTCGAAGGTGCGTTGCAACTCAGCGCGACGGAGAGTGAAACCGCGCTGACGCTGACGGGCGGTGTTGTGTCCGCGACGATTACTGCGGGCAATGTGCTGTTGGCGATTCCTGCGCGTAGTTGGCGTGGCAGTGGCGCTGACATTCGCGTCGCCACCGGCATTCTGAACGTCGAACTGCCCGCCGGATTCAGCGGTGACATCGATGCCGAGATCTTGCGCACCGGAAAAATCGTTAACACTTACGACGGACTGAGCGTGCGCGAAAAGCCTGGCATCACCGAGCGCACCGTGCGCGCGCGCGCCGGCGCGGGCGGCGCGTTTTTCAAATTCACAGTCGGAGATGGAACGGTGAACATCAAGAGGAGTGAAGGGCAATGAGCATAAAGTCGGATCGCTGGATACGAATGATGGCCACCGAATACGGTATGATCGAGCCTTACGAGCCCGGCCAGGTGAAGGAAGTCGACGGCAAACGCATTGTCTCTTACGGCACTTCGAGTTACGGCTACGACATTCGCTGCGCGGACGAGTTCAAACTCTTCACTAACATCAACAGCACGATCGTCGATCCGAAACAGTTTGACGACGGAAACTTTGTTGACATTAAAGGTAACTCAGTAGTGATTCCGCCCAACAGTTTTGCGCTCGCGCGCACGGTCGAATACTTTCGCATCCCGCGCAACGTGTTGACGATCTGTTTGGGCAAAAGCACGTACGCGCGTTGCGGAATTCTCGTTAACGTCACACCGTTCGAACCGGAATGGGAAGGTTACGTCACGCTCGAGTTTTCCAACACGACTCCGTTGCCCGCGAAGATCTACGCGAACGAAGGCGTCGCGCAAGTCGTATTCTTCGAATCTGACGAGGTCTGCGAAACCTCATACAAAGATCGCGGCGGCAAGTACCAGGGCCAACGCGGCGTCACGCTGCCGAAGATGTAGCTTCACATTCTCAGCGCCGCTCCGCGAACCAAGTCTTACCCAACGCGCCGTGTGCGCGTTGCCCGAGGGACAGCCTTGAAGAATGGAAGCGCAACAACTCACCATTCGCACAATTGGTTCTACCTGCTAATTGCGGCTGCCGTGATCGGGCTCGCGTTTGCACTCGTCTGGCGCACGACGCATTCCAATCTTCATAAAGGCCTGATCGCGCTGCGAGCGGCGTACGAGAAGCAACGACCGGTCGAGGCCCGGCTTACCGATTTTGCTTACGCACCGCAACAGCGTGCGGACGCAGAAAACGTCGATTACGTGCAACGCGACCTTGCCTCGCGGTTGTTGCTCGACGAAATCGGAACGAAAAAGACCGCGGACAATCATCACGCGCTCGGGCAGTATTACTTTGCCGCGCACGAATTCGAGAAGGCCCTCGATCAATTCAACTCCGCACTGAAGCTCGACCCGAACCACGCCAAAGCTCACGCCGATCTCGGAGCGCTGTTGCTCGAAATGGGCCGCCGCGATTTCGAAGCGGGACGCGCCGGAGCCGCGAAAACCTTTGCGGATAGCATGCAACATCTCAACCGCGCGTTGGAGCTCAACAGTTCACTCAATGAAGGTCTCTTCAATCGCGCGTTGCTTTCCCACTACATGAAACTGCCGTCGCAGGCGGAACAGGACTGGCGTAGTTATCTGGCGAAAGAGCCGAACTCTCAGTGGGCCACCGAGGCGCGGCAGCATCTGAAGGTGCTGCAAGAAGAGCGTCAGAATACGTCCCGGACCGACGCAGAGGTGTGGGAGAGTTTTCGCAACGCCGCCACTTCCGGTGATGAAGCGACGGCTGCGAGACTCATCAGCGCTTACCACAATCGCACGGGGAATGTGGTTTTCGAGCAGGCGCTGAATTCCTACCTTGATTCAGTTACCGCGAAGCAGACGGAGAACGCCCAGCCCGCGCTTCGCCTGCTGACTTATATGGGTGACTTGGAGCGGCGGCAGGCAAACGACAATTACTTCGCGGAGTTGGCGAGTTTCTATCAAAGCGCCTCGGCAGAGCGGCTGGCGAGTCTGTCGCAGGCGCGCGCGATGATGAAAGCGGGCCATGATGGTTATGGACGATCCGCATTCGACGATTCGTTGAAACAGTTCAGCGAAGCGCGAAAACTTTTTGAAGCCGCCGGCGACGTTGGGGAAGGAATTTTTGCCGGCTATTGGATGAGCTTCTGCTTGTACCAGCAACACCAGACCAAACAGGGCTTGACGAATCTACAACCGTTGCTTCGTACCGCGGACGCCCGAGGTTATCGTTCGCTCAGCGTACGACTGCTTTATCTCTCGTCGGTTCTCGAGTACGACCTGACGAATTATTCGCGTGCGATGGAGCTCGCAGAACGCTCGTTGGCTTTGGCGGAAGAAACGAATGACGTAGTGGGCCAGTTAAATGGACTCGGCTCGCTCGTCGAGTACTACCGCGTTCTTAACTACTTCGATAAATCTCTGAACTATATTCAGCGCAGTTTGGAGTTGCTCGGCAAGACGACGTTAGATCCAATTCAGGGTTGCCGGGTCTACGGATTTGCTGCGAGCAGCTTTGCGGACGCCGGTTGGTACGAGACCGCAGTGGCTTACCAACAGGAAGCGCTGCAATATGCTTTCAACACCGGACGTCCGAAAACGATCTCCACGAACCTGGCTTTTCTCAGCAGAATCAAAACCAAACTTAAACGGTTCGACGAAGCACTCGCCGCCGCTGAGCGTGCGTTTCAAATTGCGGAAGCCGGCGCCGTCGAGTCGGCCACGAAGGATTCAATGGCCTATGCGTCGCTTCAGTTGGGCCATGTCTATCGCCAGACGGAAAACTGCGACAAGGCGATTGCGAATTACGACCGCGCCATCGAGCTGTATCAACAGCTCGGTTACTACACGCAGATTTACCAGGGCCACAAGGGACGGCTGCTTTGCTACCTCGCACAAGGCGACGATGGTCGAGTTGAGCAGGAGATAACTACCGCACTTGATCTAGTTGAGTCGTACCGCAAAAAGATTTTTGAAGACACTAATCGCGAAACATTCTTCGACGCGGAGCAGGGTGTTTACGACCTCGCGATCGGCTTTCAGTATGCAAAGAAACACTCACCGGCAAAAGCTTTCGAGTATTCCGAGCTTTCCCGCGCCCGATCCCTGCTCGATCTGGTTAACTCCGATGCCCGCATCAAAAATCCCGATAACGATCTCCTCTTCGATCACGCTACGCATCCTCTGGACCTCGAGCAGATCAAACAAGGACTGCCTAAGGAAATGCAGCTCGTGCAGTTCGCGTCGCTCGATGACCGGCTTATCGTCTGGGTAATCTCCGGCAATCAGATTTCGGATACCACCGTCCCGATCGGCCGCGAGCAATTGAACGACAAGGTCACGTCGTATCTTCAATCGATCTCCTCGGCTTCAGCCAGTCAGTCGGAAGCTACAAAGCAAGCCCGCGAACTGTACGACCTGCTGATCAAGCCCGTCGCGTCTCTGCTCGATACGAACAAGCAGCTTTGTATCGTGCCCGACAAGGTACTTAACCTGCTTCCGTTCAGCACCCTGATCTCAACTACTTCCGGCAACTATCTTCTGGTGGACTTCGTGCTGTCGGCCTCTCCGAGTGCGACGATGGCCGTTTTGTTGTCCGAGAGTGCAAAAGCAAAACCGGCAATCGGAGGCGAAAAAATTTTCAGTGTGGGCAATCCGCGCTTCGATCGTCGCGCCTATCCGGAGCTGGCCGATCTTACGTCGGCGGAATGGGAAGCCACTACCGTCGGCGGTCTCTATTCGGCGCATTCCTCGCTGCTCACTGATGACGCAACGACTAGCGCGGTTGTGAACGAAATGCAGAACGCGGACGTTATCCACTTCGCACTTCATTCAGTACTCGATCAACGATTTCCGACTCGCTCGAAATTTCTAATGGCGAAAGCGGCCTCAACCAGAGGGGACGCGCAAACGGATGAGTCGGCTCTGTTTGCTTACGACATCTACGGACTGAACCTTCGGCGCGCACGGTTGGCGGTCCTCTCTGCTTGTGAGACTGGCAGCGGACGCTATTTTGGTGGAGAAGGCGTTATCAACATGGCGCGGCCCTTCCTCGCTGCCGGCGTTCCGTTAGTGGTGGCAAGTCTTTGGCCCGTGGAATCGAACTCCACCGCGCGGTTGATGGTCGATTTTCACAGGCTTCGCGCGAAAGAAGGATTTTCAACCGCCCGTGCTCTGCAACAGGCGCAGCTCAACATGCTGCGCGATCCGGACGAACGTCTCCACCAACCGTATTACTGGGCACCCTTCGTCCTCATCGGCGGCTACGCCAACTTCTAAAATATTTTGCAGTCTCCAGACATTAGGGTTGAGGGATAACCCACTGCAACTTAACCCGGTTCCATTCAAGGTTGAAGACAAATCTGCTCGCAGGAAAGGAAGATGAATAATGCCAACAATAACGATCGTCTTTAGGGGACTAATGGTATTCAACAGGCAGACGGACCCGAACACCAACAAGGACTTTTTCGAGATCGGAATTCTTGACGCAAGGCCCGGCCATGTTCCCCGGATCATGACGTTCTACCAGGGCGTGAGAAAAGACACGAAGTTGCTCGACACGGACATGAACAAACCGCCCACGGTCTGGGAACTTCAGGTTGAGCAGCCCACTCAGCCGGCGATATCGACGCGTCAGGCCAGTGCTGATGCCATCGACCGCCACGATGTCAACGTGCCGGCTGACGACTTCCGCTGGATCATCGATATCGAGGACAGTGAGTTTCCTTACGGAAACATCGATCAGCGTTACCACTTGAACCGCATGATGCTGCCGCACGTCTTGCGCATCAACAACGGCGAGTTCTACACGCGTTTGAAATCAGATCCCTTGTTCCGACACCAGGTCAACGGCGCAAGTACTGATTTCGGCTGCGTTGCCGGTGTAATCGGTTTAGACATCCAGGTGAACGGGGGCAAAGCCAAGCTGGTGGGCGCCGATCCCAATAAACCGATCTTCGAATTTAATAGCGGTGCGAATCTCTTGTATGAGATTTCCAACAGCCCTCCGGATACAGCGCAGCCCGGGGATCATTTCGACCATTATTACATGCTGTTCCAAAGACAGCCGCCAGTTAAATTCGGGTTCGAAAATCCACCGGGTTCAGCGGGAGCTGCGGCATCCGGCCCCAATCCGGCGCTGTGCGGGAAGATTTATCTGAGCCAGTTTGACGGCAGTCTCACTTAGGCATTGAAAGGAGGCTTCTAGATGAAGCACAAGCATGATGCTACTGAAGAATTACACAAGGCTCGTGTCGTGCACATCGTCCTCAAAGAGGGCTTCCCGGCAGAACTTCTGGACGCCGCATTTGCGGACGTTCCAATTGCCAGGGAGCCTTATGAGGCCCTCGCTGGGCTGAGGAAGATCAAAAACGAGCACGGACTATTGCGTTACGAGGCAAGTTTCTCATTTACGCCGCCCGGGCTTCCACCGGAAGAGAATCCGCCGCCCGGGCGTGATCGATACTTCACTCTCTACTTTCCAGCTCACGAGGACGCCCGGCTCATTGCCAGGGAGTTTAATGCACTGGACGAAATCGAGAACGCTTCGCCGGCCAGGCCGATCGTACCGCCGCAAGATCCGACCACAGAGCCGCTGGTGATTGGCCCAGTCAAAGGCTTGGATTGGCAGTGGTACATCCCCCGCTGCGGAATCGATTCGGCCTGGGGTTTGAAAGGTCAAGGCCAATTCTTTTCGGGACAAGGAGTCGTTCTTGCGGATATCGATTGGGGCTACCGGACGACTCATCAGGAGTTTGCCGGTCGGATCGAGCTGAAATACAACTCCATAACCGGCAGCTATGAGTACGTTACGGACGGGAGTCGTGTGTCTCATGGTACCGGGGTGCTCGGGTTGTTAGGAGCGGCGGGAAATGGTTCGGGTATGATCGGGGTGGCTTATGGATCCAGTATGTGGCTGATTCAGGCAGGCGATGGCGACCCGAGCATTACGGACTTCCAGTACTGGTGGTTTGCCGTCGACTATGTCCGCAGAACGAGTAGCCAGGGGCGGCCGAAAGTGATTTGTCTGGAAGCGCAAACGGTGGATGATTTGAGCATCGAGACGGATTTGTTGGTGAACCAATCAATTCGTGATGCGATCGCTGCTGGTGTTGTCGTGTGTGTGCCCGCAGGCAACGGAAACAGGGACTGCGGTTTGGATCTCAACGGTCACACGTTCTGCGAAACTAATTCGATTGTTGTCGGCGCGACGGTGTTCGATGACGACCCCACCATCAATAAAAAACTTTTCCTAAGTAACTGGGGCAGCAGGGTTGTAGTTTCCGCGCCCGGCGACGAGGCAAGAGATGTGACGTGCGACTCGGGAGACGACGACGATTACCAGAACGGGTTTGGCAGAACGTCAGGGGCGACGCCGAAGGTGGCCGGCACGGTAGCGTTGATGCTGGAAGCGAATCCAAGCCTTACGCCCGACCAGATCAGGACCATTCTTAGGGATACGGGAACCCCGGTGACTGACGCTGACGCGGACGCAACTCCGATGGGGACGTTCCTGAATGCGTATGAAGCGGTTCGGCAAGCCCAACTGCTCAACACCAATTAAGATAAAACGGAGAGCGCTGTTGCTGACGACTCCGCCGCGGCGACAATTGAAGTAGAATGCGTCCTGCTAAAACTCCAAACGAAGAGATTTCATGACGCTTCCCCTCGACGTTCTTCGTTTCCAACAACTCGACGACAGAGCGACTCTCCCGACGCGTGGGAGCGCGTTTAGTGCCGGTCTCGATATCTGTTCGATTGAAGATCTCGTCATTGGACCACGTGAACGGGCGATTGCTCGCACCGGGCTCGCGATGGCGATACCGCATGGGTTCTACGGACGCGTGGCGCCGCGTTCGGGGCTCGCAGCAAAGCAGGGATTAGACGTGCTCGCCGGGGTGATCGACTCCGATTATCGCGGCGAGCTCTGTTGCGTGCTCTACAACACCAGCGACACCGCGATCGCTCTTCCTGCCCGCAGCAAGATCTGCCAACTCATCATCGAGAAAATCATCACGCCGAAGGCCGTCTGGACGAACGATCTCGACGAGACTGCACGCGGCGCGGGCGGCTTCGGCTCAACCGGCTGAGGGCAGCACGCAATCCATCCTCTCCCCTGTAAGACCGCCTCTCCCGTAAGGTCCCTATTCCAAAACGTCGAAGGCTTGCACAAACTTGTTGGCGATCAAGTCAGCCGACGTACGGTTTTCACCCTCGTTTGTCCGTTCCTGTTCGCGAAAAAGTCACTAACGTAAAGACCTCCGCGCTGGCACGTCTTTTGAAGTGCTTCCCGGAAGCTAAGGAGGAGAAGAGGGATGAAAACTGTTTCCAAACCAATATTAAGAGGCATTCTGGTGACGATTGTACTTACCGGGCTGACGGCCACCGGCATGGCGCAGTTCGGTAACCAGTCCGCGATTAGAGACGTCGTCAGGCGTATTCAAACACGCACCGACTCCCTACAGCGAGACGTCCAAAATGCCTCCGACCGCAACAACTACAATCTCAACGATCTAAACCGATTGATTCTGGATTTCGAAAGCGCCACTAACCAACTAGACCGACGCCTGAACTCCGGTCGCGCTAACTCAGCAGACGCGCGCCCCGTTCTCGATCGTGCGGCGCTGATCGACAGCTTCTTCCAGAACAACCGCATCGGCGCCGGCTCGCAGCGCGACTGGCAAGCGCTTCGCGCCGATCTCGATCAACTGGCGAGCTACTTCAATCTGAGTACGAATTGGGGCACAGGAACAAGCACCGGCAGCTACGGTGACAACAACTACAACCTCAATGACGCGCAGATGCGCCAGTTGGTTTACCAACTCAACACGCGCACGACCACGTTCAGCCGCACGCTGCGCAACGATCTCAACCGCGTTAACGGCCGCTATTCAGCCGACGAGGTTCGCACGCACTTGAGCGAGTTTGAATCTGCTTTGGTCCAACTGCGCAATCGTGTGAACAGCCGGCAGTCGTCGCAGTCAGACGCGCGCGAAGTGCTCGAGCATGCGGCTTATCTGAACCGCTACGTCACAGACCAGCGGTTCTCGTATCAGACACAGAACAACTGGACCGCACTGCGGCAGGATCTCGATCGCCTGGCGAGTGCTTACAACGTTGCGTGGAACTGGTCCAATCTTCCGTCCGACAACAATAGCGGCAACTATGGCGGCGGCACGCGTCGCGATCTGACTGGAACGTTCCGTCTCAACACGAGCCGCGGTGACGATGCTCGTGCGGCGGTTGATGCAGCGACCAGGAATCTCTCGGCTGCGGAACGCCAGCGTGTTTATGACATGTTGCTACGACGTTTGGATTCGCCGCAGATGCTCGCGATCGATCGTCGTGGCACTTCGGTGACAATCGCTTCGACGCGTGCGCAACAGATCAACTTTGTAGCTGATGGCCGCGAACAGGTCGAGACGACGCAAAGCGGACGTCAGGTGCGAGTTCGGGCGCAGTTTCAGGGTGATGCGCTGACAGTGACGAGAACCGGTGAACGCGCCAACGATTTCACGGTTACGTTCGATCCGGTTGAGAACGGCCGCGCGCTGCTGGTAACGCGTACGCTCTACACGGATCGTGTGAATCAGCCGGTCACCGTGCGGACTTACTACGATCGCACTTCCGACGTCGCGGAGCTCAACATCTACGACACCAATCGTGAAGGCAACGTGGGTGGTCCAATTGCCACCGGCAACTTCGTGATTCCGGACGGCACGGAAATCGTCGCCGTTTTGAACAACGATCTGTCGACGCAGAACGTGCAGCAGAACGATCGCTTCACGATGACGGTTCGTTCGCCGGGCCAGTTTGAAGGCGCGACGATCGAAGGTTACGTGGCCAGCGTCGAGCGCAGCGGACGTGTCAGCGGACGCTCGCAGGTGACGTTGGACTTCGACACGATTCGTTTACGCAACGGCCAGACTTATCGCTTTGCCGGCATTCTCGAAACCGTTCGCACGCCGAGCGGCGATGTGGTGCGGGTCGATAATGAAGGCGCGGTGCGCGACAGTGATCAGACCAAACAGACGGTCACGCGCACGGCGATCGGAACCGCTGTCGGCGCCCTAATCGGTGCGATTGCAGGCGGTGGCAAAGGCGCGGCGATCGGCGCGGTAGTCGGCGCCGGTGCTGGCGCTGGTTCGGTCTACATTCAGGGTAGAAACGATCTCGAACTGCCGGCCGGAACAGAGGTCACTGTGAGGGCGACTGGTCCAAGAGCAGGGTAAACAGTGCAATCCACAGATTACGCAGATTTGTTCTGTGTAATCTGTGGATGGTTTTAGTTAATCGTAACGCTGGCGGTCTGCGGTAAACGTTCGACCGTCAGCGTTAACTTTTGTGCGGAAGCCACGGCCTGCTTATCAGGAGATTGGAAGAACAGAAATCCCTGCCGGTGTGACTCGCCGGACGCGAGCGGCGTTTTGAGATCGAAAGCGTAAGCGCCAAACTCCTGCTCGAATTGTTTGCGCGAGTTTGGATTGTAAAGCGTAATGCCGTTGGCCTTCATAATGCGCGACACGGCGCGCTTCGGCGGCAGTAGTTTCCATTCGCGGTTTTGATCGTCGCGTAGATGAAAGCGAGCGCGCTTCAATTCCACCGCCGCGCCGCTCTGAAAGGCGAGTTCGATCCGCACCGGCAACACGCCTGCAAGCGGAAGATTTGATTCGAAGAGCTCCTGAATTTGCTCGTCGGTGAGCAAAGGCGCGACGCGCAAGGTCACGCCGTTCGCTTCAGCGGTGCGCGCGTTCGCCGGCAGCGGCGGCAGCTCGGATGCAGGCTTCACCTTGAACAGCGAACCGCTGCACGAGGTCGTCAGTGCCAGCGCGATGAAGAGGCCCAGTAAGGAAAGGCGTCGGGTCATGAATGCAATTTAACACAATCGTTGCGATCTGCGGCGGTGTGTTACTATCCGCGAAATCATGATTAGACCGTTTCGTGGGGTGCACCCGCAGATTCACCCGACCGCGTACGTGGACCCAAGCGCTCAAGTTATCGGCGACGTGCATCTCGGCGAAGAGGCCTCGATCTGGTGCAATTGCACCGTGCGCGGCGATATTCATTACATCCGCATAGGCGATCGCGCGAACCTCCAGGACAACTGCGTGATTCACGTGCAGAACGGAACGCACCCGACGATTCTAGAAGAGGAAGTCACGGTCGGTCACAGCGTCACGCTCCACGGCTGCTACGTCGAACGCGGATCGCTCATCGGCATCGGTTCGATTTTGTTAGACGACGTGCGCGTCGGCGAGTTTTCACTGGTCGCGGCGGGATCGCTATTGAGTCCGCGAACGGTGATTCCACCGCGTTCGCTGGTGATGGGTTACCCGGCGCGCGTGAAGCGGCCGCTGAGCGATAAGGAAGTCGCCGACCTGGCGCTGTTCTGGCAAAACTACGTGAACTACACGCGCGAGTATCTGAAAGAACAATCCCAATAAGGACCACAGCCCTGAATGAAACTTTCCGGAAAACTGATCTTTGCCATCGCTATCACACTCTTCATCAACGTCTCGGCCTTCGCGCAGTCAAGCGATAATCCGTTTCTCTTAAAACGCGGCGACAACGAGCTTGGCTTCTGGGCCGGCTTCTCACCGAAAGCGACGACGATCTTCGGCGGCTTGCACGACGATGAAGCCGAGGATCGAAAGTTCTTCATAGCCGCGTTTCGTTATGGACGCACGCTCGGCGCGCCCAAGCGGGTGGCGCTGCAATACACGCTGGATATAGTGCCGGTTGCCGTTGCGACGGGAACGATCGTCAGCCGCACGACTGCAGGCGGCGTGACGACGTTTCATCGCGAGACTGCGTACGGCGGCGGCATCACACCGCTAGGCTTCCAGATCGATTTTCGAAACGGCTCGAAAGTGCATCCGTTCGCGCACGTAAACGGCGGTCTGCTTTGGTTCAATAAGTCGGTGCCGATCGAAGACGCGGGGAGTTTTGCTTATGTCGGCGAAGCTGGTGGCGGCGTGCGCATTTTCACGTCGGAGCGGCGCGCGGTCACTCTCGGCGTGAAGTTTCATCACATCTCCAATGGCGATCGGCAGGGATCGAATCGCGGCTTGAACCAGTTTGTGATCTACGGCGGTTTTTCTATCTTTAAGTAATGCCTGCGACGAAGACTCAACCGGCGCGCGGCATGCGCGACTTTTTGCCCGAAGACGTTCGCAAACGCGAATACGTCATCGGTGTGATCAAGGAGGTGTACGAGCGTTACGGTTTCGAGCCGCTCGAAACGCCCGCGGTTGAGAACATCGAGACGTTGCTGGGCAAGTATGGTGAAGAAGGAAACCAGCTCATCTTCAAGATACTGAAGCGCGGCGTGCATGAGAGCACGGGCGAAGCGGATCTCGCGCTGCGTTACGATCTGACGGTGCCGCTCGCGCGCGTTGTCGCCGAGTATCGCGACAAGCTGCCGAAGTTTTTCAAGCGTTATCAGATTCAACCGGTGTGGCGCGCGGATCGTCCTGCTCGCGGAAGGTACCGCGAGTTTTATCAGTGTGACGTGGACGTGCTTGGCTCGCGCTCGACGATCGTTGAGTCAGAGATTTGCGCGGCGGCGTGCGAAGTATTGACGAAGCTCGGCTTCAACGATTTCTCTGTTCGCATCAATCACCGGAAAGCGTTGACGGGCATTCTCGCGGTCGCGGGCGTCGCGTTGGACCAGCACGAGTCGGCGCTGATCGCGCTCGACAAGCTCGACAAGATTGGACGCGAAGGAGTCGAGAAAGAATTCGCCGCGCGCGGGATCAATGAGATCGCCGGTTCTAATCTCTTAAATCTCTTCTCCGCTTTGGCTGAGCTCGAACACGCGGCGGACATCGCGGACCAAACGCAACAGGCCGTCAACAAAGCGATCCTCGGCCGCATCGTCGAGTTCGTCGGCGACAACGAGCTCGGCGCGCAGGGCGTTGACGAGCTGCAATCGATCCTCGACTTCGCCGAAGCGATCGGGATCGGCAATCGCCTCAAGATCGATCCGAGTCTGGCGCGTGGACTCTCGTACTACACCGGCGCGATCATGGAGATCAACGTGAAGGATCTCGCGGGCAGTCTCGCCGGCGGCGGTCGTTACGATAATCTTGTCGGCATGTTTCTCGGTCACGACGTACCTGCCTGCGGCTTATCGCTCGGTCTCGAAAGAATTCTCGTCGTGATGAGCGAGAAAGAGATGTTTCCGCCCGAACTCGTTAGTGCGCCGGCGGACGTGATGGTCGCGATCTGGAACGAAGACACGATGGCGGAGTCCCTCGAGTTGGCGCAGCGGCTGCGCGCGGAAGGTTTGCGAGTTGATCTCTATCCGGAGGCTGATAAGCTGGGCAAGCAGTTCAAGTATGCCTCATCGCGTTCGATTCCGTTCGTGGCCGTAATCGGTGATGAGGAGCGCGCGCAGGGGAAGATCGCGGTCAAAGATATGAGCACGGGCGAGCAGCAAGCTGTGTCGCCGGAGGAAGTGGTGGAACGTCTGCGAAAGACGGAGAGTTAGTATGTCGAGTGAAGCAGTTGCACAGGATTATCTAAATGACGCGCGCAAGGCGATGCGCGCTTATAAAAAGCTCGCGGACAAAGCGCTCGCGCAACTCAAAGACGACGAGTACTTCGTCACGCTCGACGAAGAGGCGAACAGTATCGCCGTTGTCATGAAGCACATCGCCGGCAACGCGATTTCGCGCTGGACCGACTTTCTTACCAGCGATGGCGAGAAACCCGATCGCAATCGCGACTACGAATTCGTCATCCTTCCCGAAACGACGAAGGACGACGTGCTCGCTTACTGGGAACGCGGTTGGCAATGCGTGTTCGACGCACTCGATCCCTTGCAAAGCGAAGATCTGGAAAAGAAAGTGTACATTCGCGGCGAAGAGCACACCGTCGTGCAGGCGATCAATCGACAACTGATGCATTACGCGTATCACATCGGCCAGATCGTTTTCCTGGCCAAACATTTTCGCTCCGCTGACTGGCAAACGCTGAGTATTGCGCGAAACAAGTCCGCGGATTTCAACGCTTCAGCGGGCCCGAAATCACTCAGGACGATGAAGTAATTTTTAGAACGTTTCATGATGTTGGACCATCTCGGAAATCTGGAACGCACGCATTCCTGCGGCGAACTGCGCGCCGCCGATATCGGCAAACAAGTCACGCTCATGGGCTGGGTGGCGAAGCGTCGTGACTTCGGCGAGCTTACCTTCGTCGATCTGCGCGACCGCGCGGGCATCACGCAAGTCGTGCTCAACCCCGCATTCTCCGCCGAAGCGCACGCGAAAGCGAAGGAGCTGCGCGGCGAATACGTGATCGCCGTCACGGGCGAAGTCGTCATGCGCGACGAGCACACGCGCAACCCGAAGATCCCGACCGGCGATATTGAAGTTCACGCCACCGAGCTATGGATTCTGAACGACGCGCGCACGCCGCCGTTTCAACTCGACGCGCCGCCCGACGCGCTCGCCAGCGAAGACCTGCGTTTGAAGTATCGCTATCTCGATCTGCGTCGACCGCAGCTCCAGCGTCACTTGCGCTTGCGTCATCGCGTGCTCAACGAGATCCGGCGTTACATGACGGCACAGGGTTTCACCGAGATCGAAACCCCCGTGCTGATCAAGTCGACGCCCGAGGGCGCGCGCGACTACATCGTGCCGTCGCGAATCTTTCCCGGGAAATTCTTCGCGCTGCCGCAGTCGCCGCAACTCTTCAAACAGTTGTGCATGATCGGCGGGATGGACAAGTACTTCCAGATCGCGCATTGCTTCCGCGACGAAGATCTGCGCGCCGATCGCCAGCCGGAATTCACCCAACTCGACGTGGAGATGAGTTTCGCCACGCTCGAGCAGATCTACACGTTGATCGAAAATCTGTTTGCGAGTGTGTTCAAGTTGATCGACGTCGATCTGCCCACGCCATTTCCGCGTTTCACTTTCGCTGAAGTGATGTCGCGCTTTGGCTCTGACAAACCGGACTTGCGCATCTCGGGTCTCGAGTTGCAGGACCTTTCCCCGGCGCTCGAAGGTACTGACTTTCCGCCGTTCGCGTCGGCGTTGAGTTCAGGCGGACAGGTCAAAGGCATCGTCGTTCCCGGTGGCGCAAACCTTTCGCGCAAAGTGCTCGACGATTTGCAGGAGTTTGCGAAACGTTACGGCGCGACCGCATTGCCGTGGATCAAACTGGCTGACGAGCTTTCTTCGTCGCTGTTGAAAGCGCTCGGTCACGACCAAGTGTCGCGAATAGCCCAAGTGGCCGGAGCAAACAAAGGGGATTTGGTACTGATCGTCGCGGGCAAGCCGAAAATCGTAGCGGCGAGTCTCGGCGCTTTAAGAAACGAAGTCGCGAAGCGCGAGAACCTGATTCCCGCAAACGTCTACGCGCCGCTGTGGGTCACTGACTTCCCGATGTTCGAGTTTCACGAAGAAGACGGCCGTTACTACTCGATGCACCATCCGTTCACTTCGCCCGTCGATGAAGATCTCCCGCTACTCGAACGCGCGGTCGAAGGCGGCGAAACAGACCTGCTCGCGAACATTCGCACGAAGGCTTACGACCCGGTCATCAACGGCGTCGAAATGGCGAGCGGCTCGATTCGTATTCACCGCCGCGATGTGCAGCGCCTCGTCTTTAAAGCGCTCGGCATGACCACGGAAGAAGCGCGTGAACGGTTCGGGTTCTTCCTCGACGCGCTCGAATACGGCACGCCGCCGCACGGCGGCATCGCGCCCGGCATCGATCGCCTGATGATGGTGCTCGCCGGCACCGACAACATGCGCGACGTGATTGCGTTTCCGAAAACCGCGTCCGCCGCCGACCTGATGATTGACGCGCCCGGCGAAGTCGATCCGAAGCAGTTGGAAGAACTGCACCTGAAGATCGTCGAAGATTGAAAATGCCCACGCTTCGGCTCCTTCGCGAACACCTCGACGCAATGATTGCTCATGCTCGCGAAGTGGCGCCGGCCGAATGTTGCGGCCTCATCGGCGGTCGCGACGAGCAGAACGCCCGCACGATCTATCGTCTGCGCAACGTCACCGCGAATCCCGAACGCGGCTACGAAGCCGCGCCCGAAGACCTGTTCGCCGCTCAGCGCCAGATGCGCGAGCGCGGCGAGGAACTACTCGCGATCTATCATTCCCACCCGCGCGCCGTGGATCCGAGTCCGTCGGAAACAGACGTCCGCCTCGCTTATTACCCGTCAGCAACTTACCTGATCGTCGGGCTCGGGGGAACCGACGCCACTGTGAAGGCGTTTTTCATCTCCGAGCGCGAACAACGCTGGCAACAGGTTGAGTATGAGATCGCGGGCGAGTAAGATTTGGAGTGCGGGGACTTGTCACCGCTTTCTCCTGAAACCAATTCGCGGTTGGGATCAAAAGCGGTGACAAGTCCCCGCACTCCAAAGAGCGCTAAAGATGGAGACAAAGAAGACCAAGTACGACACTAACCCGCTTGATCCCGACGTCGAACGCAAGGCGGAGGAATCATGGGGCGGCGGAGCGCCGACGCAACAAGTGGGCGGCGAGACGCGCGAAGTCGCCAATGAAAGCGCGCGTAAGAACGTTTACTCCGAAGCGCCCACGCGTCGCTACGACAATCCACCGCTCGAACAGCCATACCCTTCAGTCTTCGTGCCGCCGACCTACGCGCCACCTGCGAATCAATATCAGCAGCCAGGAACGAACCCGTATTACGGGCCCGTCAGCAATCAACCCACATCACGCAGCGTGCTCGGTCTCGGTATTCCCGAAAAATGGGCAGTCATACTTCCTTATGCGCCGTGGGTGGGCATCGTGGCTTCGCTGGTCGAGTTGTTTCTGACGTCGCGTCGTGAAGTGAAAGTCCGCTTCCATGCGTCGCAGGCGCTGGCGCTGCACATCGCCATTCTGATCCTTTCAACGATCCTGGGTGTGGTGGGAACCTTCAGCGACAGCAATTTGGGCAGCCTGCTGTTCAAGACCGCAGCCACCGTATTCCTCATCATCTCGATGTTTCGCGTGTGGCGCGGGGAGCCCCATCGCATCGCCCCGCTGGCGGAACCGGCGCAGTGGTTCAACGAACATATCGAGCCGCGGACGCAGGGCTAATAGACCCACTGGCATTTTCATTGCATAAAGAACCGCAGGTCGCCCAAACCTTAGGAAATGGGGCGATCCTCGTTTCGATTTCGTGCATCACTAGCTGAAAAGGGTTACAGCTACCGGAGGCTAACTATGGTCAATAAAAAGGGAAGAGCGTTGCTCGCATGGCTAACGCTTATCGCTATCGCAGCGTTTCCGTTGTCGCTGATGGCGCAAACGCAGATCAAATATCACAGCAACAAATTTAGTGTTCAGGACGACGTCAAACTCGGCCGCCAGGCTGCGCAGGAAGCGGAGCAACAGTTTCCCCTGCTCAACGATGAAACAGTCAGAGGCTACGTCGAGAGCGTAGGACGGCGTTTGGTAAACGCGATCCCGCCGGAATTTCAACATCCCGAATTCAATTACTACTTCAAAGTCGTGAATGCGCGAGACATCAACGCGTTCGCATTGCCCGGTGGTCCAATGTACGTGAACCGCGGCATGATCGAAGCCGCGCACAACGAAGGCGAGATGGCCGGCGTGATGGCCCACGAGCTCAGCCACGTGGCGTTGCGTCACGGCACCGCGCAGGCGACCAAGTCGCAGAAGTACGGAACGCTCGCAGCAATCGCCGGTATCGCGGGCGTGCTCGCGACCGGAAATGCGGGCGTGGGCCAACTGGCCCAGGCGCCGTTCGGCGTTTACTTGTTGAAGTTCAGTCGTGAATACGAAACTGAAGCCGACGTGCTCGGCGCGCAGATCATGGCCCGCGCCGGTTACGATCCACGCGATCTGGCGAACATGTTTCGCACGATCGAACAACAGGGCGGTGGCGGCGGCGGTTTCTTGAGCGACCACCCGAGCCCGAGCGATCGTTACGCGCGCATCAATCGCGAAGCGCAGGCGTTGCGGGTCAATGCCGAGAATTCGCAACGCGACTCGCGCGAGTTTGCCCGCATCCAGGAACGGCTGCGTGGTTATTCATCGGCTCCGTCAATGGCCGAGATCCAGCGCAGCGGCCAGCGTTATCCGCAGGGTGAAAACACCAGTTATCCGAACAGCGTGCCGACCGGACGGGTTGAGTATCCGTCGTCGCGTTATCAAAGCGTTTCGATCTTCGGCAACGGCGTGCAGGTGAGTGTGCCGTCGAACTGGCAGCAGCTCAACGAAGGCAATTCAGTCTGGTTTGCGCCGAATGGTGGTTACGGCCAGTACAACGGGCAGGCGGTGTTTACGCACGGCGTGAACTTCGGCGTGGCCCAAACGAACAGCCGCAATCTACAGCAGGCGACCAACGAGCTCATCAACAGCCTCGGCCAGGGCAATAACTCGCTGCGAACCAACGGTGGTTATCAGCGAACGACGGTCGACGGCCATCAAGGTCTGTGGACGACGTTGACTAACGTGAACGAAGCGACGGGCCGGCCGGAGAACATCAGGCTGATCACGACGCAACTGCGTAACGGCCAGTTGTTCTACATGATCGCGGTCGCGCCGCAGAGTGAGCGTAACTTCGAAAGCGCGTTTCAGAACGTGCTGCGTTCGTTGCGGATTAACGATTAACCAGGAGCCATCCACAGATTACGCAGACTTTTCTGTGTGATCTGTGGATTGTCTTTTGGCTTCCTGCCACAGCTCCTCGAGTTCGTCGATTGAAGTTTGATCAAACGCCTGGTTGCGATCATGCAGCGAGGTTTCGATGTAGTCGAAGCGGCGCCGAAACTTGCGATTCGTCAGTTTCAGCGCCGCTTCTGGTTCTACTTGCATGTGGCGCGCGATGTTCGTCGCGGCGAAAAGCAGATCGCCCATCTCTTCTCTGACGCGCGCGTGAGTCTGCTCGTCTTTCAGGTTCGCGTGCTCCTTGATCGCGCCGCGCAGCTCTTCGATCTCTTCCTGCAGCTTGTCGAAAATGTCGTCGACGCTTTTCCAGTCGAAGCCGACGCGCGCGGCTTTCGTCGAGAGTTGATGCGCTTCCATCAGCGCGGGCGCTTTCGACGAGACGCCGTTCAGCAAAGAGGTTTTGACTTCTTCACTTTTTCCCGCCGCGCGCCGCTCTTCGGCTTTCATCGTTTCCCAGTTCAACAAGACGGTAGCTGAGTCTTCCGCCGTGACATCGCCGAACACGTGCGGATGGCGGCGCACCATCTTTTCGTGAATCGCCGCGATCACATCGTCGATGTTGAACTCGCCGCGTTCCTTCGCGACTTGGGCGTAGAAGACGATTTGAAAGAGCAGATCGCCGAGCTCGTCGCGCAGTTCGCCGGGGCGTCCTTCGCGTGCGTCTTCCACTGCTTCAAACGCCTCGTAAGCTTCTTCGAGCAGCATCGGCGCGAGCGTGGCGTAAGTCTGTTCGCGGTCCCACGGACAGCCGTTTGGCGCGCGCAGGCGTTCCATCAAATTCACGAGATCGTTGAACGTTGTGGGCATGGCAGTAGTCTATGCTACCATCGGGTTAAATTCACAATAGAGCTATGAGTGACGAGCAACCAAATTTCAAAGTAACGGATCGACGCCTGTTCAACGCCGATGGCAGCCCGCGCGATCTTCCTCCAGAAGAGAGGCCGGAGCCGAAGCCGGAAACCGTGACTGCAACCGCCGCGACGGCCGCCGCGGGTGCGCAAACAGAGACTGCAGCAAGTGCGCAAACAGAGGCCGCTGCGTCGCCGGCGCCCGCTGAAGCCACCGGCGAAACTGGCCGCGAGACTGTTGGCGAAATGGGCGGCGAAGCGGAAGAAGAGTTCACGGAAGAAGAACTCGCTGACGCGCGCGACCCGGCGGGATTTCTGAGTTTCATCATGTCGATCGCGTCAAACGCGGCGTCGGCATTGGGAATGATGGAGCACCCGGTGACGCATTCGCGCGAAGTTGACGTCGAGCTCGGCAAACACTGGATCGACGTGCTCGGCATGCTGCAAAAGAAGACCGCCGGCAATCTGACGTCCAAAGAGCGGCAGATGCTCGAAGGCCTGCTCGCGGATCTGCGGATGCAGTACGTCTCGCTGATTAATGCAACTCCACGGTCCCAACGCTTCACCGGCAGCGATATCACCGGTGGGCGATGAGGCTCACGTTTCTCGGCACCGGAACCTCGACCGGCGTGCCGTCGATCGGTTGCGACTGTGAGACCTGTACCTCGGACGATCCGCGCGACAAGCGCTTGCGCGTTTCGGTGATCGTCGAACACGCCGGCAAGACGATCCTCGTCGATACTTCCGCGGACTTTCGCCAGCAAGCATTACGCTTCGGACTTAAAAGTCTCGACGCAGTGCTGATCACGCACTGCCACGCCGATCACATCTTCGGCCTCGACGACATTCGCCCGCTCAACTTTCGTTTCGGCGCGCTCGGCGTCTACGCAAACGAACGCGCCTGGGTCGACATTAAACGCATCTTTAAATACATCTTCGAACCCTCGCACTTCGGCGGCGGACTGCCGCAAGTGATTCCCTACACGGTCTATCATCGCGCGCCGTTTTGCATCGGGCCCGAGCTCGTCATCACGCCGCTCGAAGTGATTCACGGCCGGCTGCCGGTGATGGCTTATCGCTTCAACGACTTTGCGTATCTGACCGATCTCAGCGACATCCCCGACGAGACGATTGAGTCGTTGCAGGGCCTCGACGTGCTCGTGCTCGACTGCCTGCGTTTCCGCGAGCACCCGACACATCTCTGGGTCGACAAAGCGCTGGAATACATCGACCGGATCAAACCGCGGCGCACGTTCTTCACGCACATCGCGCACGATATCAAACACGCTCGCGATTCAGCGAAGCTGCCGCCGGGCGTCGCGTTTGGTTACGACGGACTCGTGGTTGAGTCAATCGGAAATCGGCAATCGGCAATCGACAATCTCTGATGCGTCTCTTTCACGGAACTGACAACGCCGAAATTCAACGTCCCACCGTGCTCACGCTCGGTGTGTTCGACGGTCTGCATTTGGGCCATCAACTGATCATGAGCACGGTCGTCGAGCGCGCGCATGAAGCCGGCGCGGTGCCGACAGTGATCACGTTCGATCCGCATCCGCGCGCCGTGCTGCATCCGGAGTCCGCGCCGCCGCTGTTGCAAACGTTCGATCAAAAGATCGAAGGCTTCGGCGTGCTCGGGATCGAGCAGACGATCGTCGTGCACTTCACGAAAGAGTTTTCCAATCTCAGCGCCGAAGATTTTATTCGAGACGTCGTGATGGACCGTCTGCACGCACGTGAAGTGTATCTCGGCAAGGGCTTCGCTTTCGGTCACAATCGCTCCGGCAATATCGAGCTGCTGCGTCGTCTTGGCAGCGAGCTCGGCTTCGTCGCAGGCGAAGTTCCGGAAGTCAAACTACGCGGACAACGCGTGAGCTCGAGCAAGATTCGCGAGCTGCTTGCGCGCGGCCGGGTGAACCTCGCGCGCCGCATGTTAGGCCGTCCTTACGGCGTCGAAGGGCGCGTGGAAAGAGGCTCGGAACGCGGCCACAAGCTCGGTTTTCCGACGGCGAACCTTCACCCACACAACCGCGTCATACCCCGGAACGGTGTTTACGTGACCGGCACTTTGATTGATGGACAATGGCGGCGCAGCGTGACGAATGTGGGACTCCGCCCGACGTTCGGGGACGCGTCGGAACCTTCAGTTGAGACCTTCGTAATGAACTGGGACGGTGACCTCTACGGCGACGTGATACGCGTTAGATTCCTGTACCGCTTGCGCGACGAGCGCAGATTTAGTTCAGTAGAAGAGTTAAAGACGCAGATTACGCGAGACGTGACTCGCGCCGAGAGTTATTTTGAGCATACAGCGACGAAGCACATGCTGTCGGTGATTTAGTTTTAGCACATAGTTTTTGAAATGAGCGCACTTGTAAAAAGGGATTCCAATCCCATCGGCGTACAGCCTTCGCAACCACAACCGCACAAACCCATGCGAGAGGTTCGTCCTCTGACCGACGAGATGGTTGACGAGCTGCTCGCGGGTCGTGGTTTTCGTGGCTGGTTACGCGCCGCTCATGTTGCGCGTGTGCTCGGACTGTTCTCGCTTTATCTCTTCCTCGACACGTACGACGTGCGCGCCGATTTTAATCGCCGGGCAGTGGCGCGACTGCGAGATCTGGCTCGCGAGCGCGGCCGCATCGCGAGGTTGAAGGCTTGGGGCTGGGCGCAACTCTACGTCTTGTTCGATCTGTTCATTCGTGGCTTGCGCTACGCGATTTTTCGTGGCGCTGAAGGCTCGGCGAGAAAAGAAGCACGGCTACACCAACAAGCGGCCTGGCTCCGCAAATCGCTCATCGATCTCGGTCCAACGTTCATCAAGATCGGCCAGGCGCTCGGCACGCGCGCGGATCTGCTGCCGCTCGCGTACGTGAAAGAACTCGCAACGCTCCAGGACCAGGTGCCGGCGTTTCCGACTGACGAGGCTTTTGCGCGCATCGAAAGCGAGCTCGGCCGTCCGTTGCACGAGTGTTATCCGGAGATCGACAACGAGCCAATCGCCGCTGCTTCGCTCGGCCAGGTTTATCGTGCGCGGCTCGCGACTGGCGAAGAAGTCGCCGTCAAAGTTCAGCGTCCGAACCTCGAAGAGACGATCAGTTTCGACGTCGCGATTCTTTACCGCCTCGTCAAACTCACGAACCGTTTCTTGCCGCGCGCAAACGAAAACGCCGATTGGGAAGGAATGCTGCGCGAGTTCCACACGACCATCTTCGAGGAGATGGATTACGTCAAGGAAGGCCGCAACGCCGATCGCTTCCGTTACAACTTCCGCACGTGGCGCGCGGTGCGCGTACCGAAGGTTTTCTGGTCGCACACGAACACGCGCGTGCTGACACTGGAGTTTATTCGCGGCACGAAGGTCGTCGATGTGGAAGGCTTGCGCGCGCACGGCATCTCGGCCGTTAAAGTCAATCGCCTGTTGATTCGCACTTACCTGAAGCAGTTACTCGAGGACGGCTTCTTTCACGCCGATCCGCATCCCGGCAACCTGCTCGTGATGGACAGCGGTCATCTCGCGTTCTTCGATTTCGGCATGGTCGGAAGAATCACTCCGAAGCTGCAGTCGCAGATGATCGACGCGTTCTTCCACGTGGTCGCGCGTGACGTGCAGGGGCTCGGCCAGGACATCATCAACCTCAACTTCCTCAAGCCCGGCGTCGATCCGGAAACGGTGCGGCCGGTCGTCGAGAGTCTGTTCACGCACTATCTCAACCTGAAACTCGGCGAAGTAAACTTCAAAGAGCTCACTTACGATCTCGCGGAAGTGATTTACGAGTATCCGTTCCGCTTGCCGTCGAACTTCACTTACGTCATGCGCGCGTTGATGACGCTGGAAGGCATCGGCGTCGTAACCGATCCGGGTTTCAGCTTCTTCGAGACGGCCAAACCGTTCGCACGCGAGTTCATGCTGCGGCGCGAAGGCAAGGCGCTGCGCAAGCTGATTATCGACAAACTTACTGGCCGTGAGAACGGCGAGAATCGGATTGCGTGGTCGCGAGTGTGGAAGCTGACGAAGATGGCCGCGCGGATGTACCTGGAGCAGCAGTAGCCGCCGCCTGCCTGGCCGCCAAAACAAAACTCACAACCGCGATAAAGAGAAACAGCACTAACAGCACGAGTGGTTGTTTCAAGGTGGGCTCCCCTCCGAGTGCGTTCGGACGGAGAAACTAATCGAGAGTTTTTGTTTTTGTGTGTCGAGGGAAACACAGATTACACGGATCAGATCCGTGTAATCTGTGTTTGGAGTTTTCTACCGACTGACTTTGTCTCCGTTAGTTGGCACGTTGCTCAGTCGCTCCTTGAACAGGTTCAGGAGAAGTAAGGTCCCGAGTCCACCGCCGCCTTCCGCTCCGCTGCCAGTCGCCATCACGTCCGGCGTGATACGAACGCCCTTCTCGCCGATGACTTTGAGCGTTTCCACAAGGGCGACGCCTTGCGGCCCGAGCGCGTTGACCTGTTCGCGATAAGCTACGCCCTGCGCCTCGCCCATGAGCCGCACTTTCTCGGCTTCGGCGCGACCCGTTTGCTGAATGTAATGGGCCTCGCCCTCGCCTTCGGCCTTGCGCTGTTCGGCGCGTTTGCCCGCAATCTCGACGCCGACCGTCGCAGCCATGAGGTCTTTCTGGTTGTCGGCCTGCGACTTCGTCTTCTCGAGTTGAATGCGCTTCTCCTCGGCTTCGCGCTGAGCGTTGTACATGTTCTGCCGCTGCTCCGCGAGAATCTTCTCGGTCTGCGTCTTCATCAACTCTTCCGGCAGGTGAATGTGACAGATGAGCACGTTGACGACGTCGACGTGATACTTCAGCAGGTGCGCGCGGACGCGAGCTTCGGCGCGTTCCTGTTCCTCGTGCCGGTTCTGCAGGTAAGCCATCGCCGACGACTCAGACGCCTGGTTGCGGAAGATCGAGTCGATGAGCGGGTGCATCACGTTTTGAATCAACCGTTCGATGCCGCCGATCTTCGCGACCATGAACGGCGCGTCTTCCGGCTTCACGCGGAACACGACGCGCACTTCCAACTGCATCGTGAAACCGTCTTTCGAAATCACTTCGAACGGATTGAACGTGTTCGCCACTTCGCCCGCCGTCCACTCGACCGTCTGGTTCGTGGTCGGAATCACGATCGGGCTGATCGCGAGCGTGTTGACGTAGTAACGGCCTGGTCCAACCACCGTTTCCTGAATGCCGCGATAACCTTCGGGAACGACGTACGCTTCGTGCGCGCCTTCGTCGAGACGACGATCGGCCGGGTCGCCCGTCATCAGATCGGCTTTGATCTCTTCGACCGTGCGTTTGTCGTCGATCATGTCGAGCCGCGCTGCTGACTGCTCGGCCTGTTCGCGTTCTTCGCGTTCCATGCGTTGCCGCACTTTCGCCGCCATCTCGCGTCTGACTTCGTCTGACGGATCCTTGCCGACGTTGGAAACGACCACCGCGACTTCACCCGGTTTGATCTCCTTCGCTGTTTCCGGAATCACTTTGAACAGCAGCGGGTTGATGTAGTAGGTGCCCGGGAGCAGGATGTCTTTTTGTGGACCACGCTGGCCGCCGTTGCCGATGAATTCGTGACCATCCTGGAAGTTGTCGTGTCCGGCGGTTGATTCAGCGACGTAGTCGCGCGGGTTGAGCGGCGCGCCATCGAGCGCTTCGACGAGACCAATGCCGTTTTCGTTGATCACTGTGGCGTCGAAGAGTCGAACCATGAACAGACCGGGCTTGGTCTCAGTACCGCCTTCAACGGAGCCCGACTGCGTCAGGATGCGATAAACGCCGGGCGTGAGAATGTCGACTTGCGGTCCCTTTTGTCCGCCTGCGGCGATGAACTGTTCGGCGTCCTGGAAGTTGCGATGGTTCGTGATTGCTTTACCGAGCAAGCGGCCGGGATCGAGCGGATCGCCGTCGGCGGCCGTAACCACACCGACTTTGCCCTGCGGTATCAGCGTCGCCTTCGCGACCGAAACACGGAAGAGATACGGGTGAATGGGCCACAGTCCCGGCGGCAACGTGCGCAACTGAATGCCTTTCACACCGCCTTGTTTGATGAACGCGATCGGATCCTGAAAGTTGTTGTGCGCGTTCTGCGCGCGATCCGGCGCGAAGATGCGGCCCGAGGGCATCGGTTCACCGTCGACTGCTTCGATGATGCCGAGTTCGTCCGATCCAATCTCGATCAGCGGCACTTTGCGCACCACTCGTTCAAACGGAAACTTGATCAGGTGCAAGCCCGGTTTGAGCACATCGGCCTGAATGCCGACTTCGCCTTCAGTAGCGACGACGCGTCCCGGCGGCATTTTCGCGCCGACGTAACGCCGCTCTTTGATCGCGATTTCGCGCGCACCGACGTTAACGAAGATGCGCTTCACGATCACGAGGAACACGATCAGTAGAAACACGATGCCGAAAAGCATCAGTGCGGTCGAGGTGACGTCTATGTTTTCCATGGTCTTTCTCTTTCAGATCAACTGGAGGTAGTTGATGGTTATTGGGCGTTGTTAACGCTTTCGAGTTCGCGCTTCGCTCGCGAGAGCGTGCGCTTCAAAATAAAGCCGGCGCCTGAGCTGCGCGTTTGAGATGAAAGAAGCCAGTATTCACTGTTAAGTAAGCTGTGGAGTTCTGCTGCCGACAGGTCGGGAAGTTTTCCTGCCTGCCAGGCATTGAGCGCCAGCTCCACTGCGTTGTTGTAAGTTTCGGCATCGTCGGTGTCGGCCGCGAGATGCAACATGTTAGCGGTTGAAGTTCTGTCAGGAGCTTGTTGCCAACGTTCGCTGAACTCCTGGGCGGCTGCTCGTTTCGCTTCGCGTTCGTCGTGCTCCTGAATCGCGGGCTGCTCTGCTGTTACCGATCCATCTTCTAATAGCTGCTCTTCTGGCGCTTCTGTGAGCAGCGGCGGCTCTTCGTTGGCAAACAGGCTGGTTACAGGTGGCGGCGGCAGTTCGGCGGTTTCCGTTGTGTGCGCCGGCTTTTGCCAGAAGTAGATGGCTATCGCGATTAAACCTAAGACGAGAACCGAAGTAATGAGAAAGGTGACCATCGCGGCCCGGCAACGCGCTTGACTCTTATTTCTTCGTTGCCGCGTGAATGTTTATACGCCCCTCGGTAGTAAAAGTTCAAGGCCGCGGCTAGCGATTCAGGGCGTTGAAGAACAGCGGATACGTGGCCAGCGACTGGGCGCGGTATTGCGGGCGGAAGCCGAATAGAACCAGCCGGCCCTTGCCGTATTTCACTTCCACGAGTGCGGCTTTATTCCTCATCCGGTTTGCTCCCAGTAACCAGCCGGAGAGCAGCGGGCTTGCTGTTTTCGGATAAGACGCGAGGATCGTCACGTCGGAAACAGGAATCTCCGACTGTGGGTTTTGGAAGACTTCAAACACGGGCGAGTCCTCCGCCCACGCGACCGTTTGCTTCGACATGTCTCGCGCGATCGGCTGCGACGTGTCGAGTTCGATGCGCAGGATCGATCCCGGCACGTAGAAATCCGTGCGCGGCAATCCACCAACGACATTGCGCAGCGGTAACTTAAACTGCTCGATCGCGAAGTTACCACCAAGCTCGCGGTTGATGCGTACCAGCGGGTTCTTGTCGACCAGGCGCTGCCCCGGCGCGAGCGGCGCGACGTTGGCGGTGAGCCGCCAGTAGATGCGGCGCAACTCGTCGCACTGCGCGGCGGTGCGCTGGTCGTTCCAGAGGATC
>CAMLLD010000022.1 GCA_946480785.1 uncultured Blastocatellia bacterium
CTGTTCGTGAGTCTAGCACTCACGAATGGAGGCGCTGCTTCATAACATCAGGGTTCATACCCTGGGAATCCTAAAACAACACGCGTGCAAACGCTGAAAGCGTTGGCGAACCCCGTTCCAGATCTTAGCCAACGCTTTCAGCGTTTGCCGCATTTCTTTTGGGCCTTGACCCAGGGTGTCGCTACGCTCCGCCCTGGGCTGGCATTAGCTAACGCCTTCGGCGTTGCAATCTGTGCAAAGCAGGTTCGGGGTTCAGGTTTTTAAGTTTCGGTTTTTAAGTTTCGATCTTGTCCTCGCGGCGCGCTTCGGTTAGATTCTCAAGCACTGCGACTCGCCTCGCATCTTTGACTCACCATCCGTTGAAGGAAGGTCCTCATGCCCAATGCTTACTGCGTACAGTGCGGAGCGGTTAATCAAATCGGAGACAACGATTGTGTCGGCTGTGGCTCGTACCTCGCCACTCAACCGACCTACGCCGCCGCTCAGCCAACCTATGCCACATCCGCCTCAAGCCAATGGACGGTCGGTGATCCTCACGAATGGCAACCTTTCAGCGACCCGAACAGGCCGCTCCCGGACATCGAGCCCTTCACTGTCGGTCACGTGCTGTCCTTAACCCTGCGATTCTTCACGATTCACCTGTGGCTGATCGTGAAGATGGTGTTCATCGTCGTAGCGCCTTTCGAGATCTTCAAAGCGATGAGCCTCCTCCACGCCCCACAGGACTGGCAAACAATCGCAATCACGACGGTCCTCAGCGGACTGTGTAACGTCCTGATCGCGCCCGCGCTCGTCTACGCGCTCATGAAGGTTCTGGAAACCGGCGCCGCACCCGGCGTCAACGAGTCCTTTCGCTGGGGCTTGACGAAAATCGGGCGACTCGGTATCTGCGCCGCGATTTCGGGAGCGATTCAGCTCGTGGGTTACGCGTTATGCCTCGTACCGGGTATCATCGTGGGCCTGACGCTGGTGTTGGTGTATCCAGTGGCGATTCTGGAGCGAGGATCGCTCGGCGAGGTTTTCAGCCGCAGTATCGAACTCACTCGAGGATATCGATGGGAAATTTTCGGAGCGTGCGTCGTTTTGTGGTTGTTGACCTTGACAGTGAGCATGCCCGCGAGTTTCCTGACCAAGAATCTCGACTCCATGCCGCTGGTTGTATTACTGGCTGTAGCAACAGACATCGCCAACCAATTGTTTACAGTGTCGTCGCTGATGATGTACTTGACTCTTTTACGAACTCCCCGTCCCGGAAATTCAATGCTGAACCTGACGAATTAACGCTCAATGTATTCCGCCCAGATCACTCGCGCTAATCCGACGTGTATTGTCCTGCTGATCGATCAGTCAGCGTCGATGTCCGATCCTTTCAGCGGCGACTCGGCCCGCAAGAAATCCGAGGTCGTCGCCGAGGTCGTCAATCACACGCTGCACGATCTCGTCATTCGCTGCACGAAGACCGAAGAGGTCCGCAACTACTATCACATCGCGGTGCTCGGTTACGGACGCCAGGTGTGGACCGGGTTCGGTGGTCCATTGATGTCACGCGAAGTCGTGCCCATCTCCGACGTTGCCGATCATCCGTTGCAGATCAAGAACAGCTACAAACGCGTCTCCGACGGCGCGGCCGGCTGGGTCGAGATCCCGGTGCGTTATCCGGTCTGGATTCATCCGACCGCCGACGGCAAGACGCCGATGTGCGAGGCGCTCACGCGCGTGAAGCAGCTTCTCGAACGCTGGCTCACCGCGCACCCGAAAGGTTTTCCCCCAACGGTTCTGCACCTGACCGACGGTGAATCGAGCGACGGCGAGCCCAACGAAATCGGACGCGAGATTATGTCGCTCGGCACCGACGACGGCAACGTGCTGCTCTTCAATTGCCACATCTCCTCGCGGCGCGCAGCGAAAGTCGAATACCCCGCCGACGAACGCTTGTTGCCCGACGGATTCGCGCGCACGTTGTTCGAGATCTCGAGCCCGTTGCCGAGCAGCTTCATGGCCGCGGCCGCGCAGCTCGGCGTTCAAACCGTCGGCGGCTCGCGCGGATTTGTTTTCAACGGCGACCCGTCTTCGATCGTACAGTTCTATGAAATCGGCACCAGCCTCACCGGCATGACGCCGTACCGCTGGATGGGTGACGAGATAACGGAGCCTGAATGAGTTCGGCCAGACAAAGCGCGATTTGGGAACTGCGCACGCAGCAGGTGCTGTTGCCCAAGTGTGGCTTTGAAGTGTCAGAGTGTGAAGACTCGATCGGCAGCGACGAGCAGAACTGCCGTTTCGCAGTGGCCGACGGCGCGACCGAAGCTTTTGATGCGCGCAACTGGGCACAACGGCTCGCGACCAACTGGGTGCGCAGTAACACAGATCTCACGCCCGAAGCATTCAACGAGTGGGTCGCAAGCGAAGGCCTCGAACTTCACTCTTGCTGGAAACAACTGAAGCTCTCGTGGTACGCGGAAGAGAAAGCGCGAACGGGATCGTTCGCTGCGTTCGTCGGCGTCGAACTGGATCTGCGAAGCGAGACGCCCGCGTGGAAAGCGATCGCGCTCGGCGACGCTTGCCTGCTGCACTGCCGGAACGGTGCGCTCATCAAGAGTCTGCCAGTAACAAACTCCGCCAGCTTCAACAGTGCGCCGATCCTCGTCGCTTCCGATCCGTCAATTTACAAAAGCAACGAGCAGTCGCTCGTGATCGAATCGGGTAGTTGCGAAGATAACGACGTGCTTTTTCTAGTCTCAGACGCAGCCGCCACGTGGTATCTCGAACGTTTCGAACAAAATAACTTTGCCGACGTGTTTCTGAATCACGACAGCGAAGCGGCCGGCGAATTCTTTGAGAATGAGCGCCGCGCTGGCAGAATAAGAAACGATGACATCGCCGTGATGCGTCTCGAAATTCAGCAACGGAGTAACAGTTAGTGCTCGCCTCGCCGACCGAACAACTCCCGCGATACTGGCCCTCGGCCAGGCACTTCACTGAAGTCATTCAGTGCCCTTCGGTCTGCTTCTCGCATCCTGTTTTGCGCAAAACGCTGCCGGCCGTCGATCGGCTCGGCATGCCGATCGTCACCTCGGGCCAGTTCGCTTACGTCTACAAACTGAAGTCGATGAATGGCGACGGTGACTACGCGGTGCGCTGTTTTCGCGGCTATCTCGGCGACCGCGACCAGCGTTACCGCGCGATTCAGGACCACGTGCTCGCGTCGCCCGTGCCGTATCTCTCGCCGTTCAGTTACGCGTCGGAAGGCATACTCGTCGGCGGGACGCGCTTTCCGATCCTCTTCATGCAGTGGATCGATGGGCCAACGCTCGATCTTTACGTCAGCGAGATGCTCAACCGCCGCGACGTGTTGCTGCATCTCGCGGATGAATGGTTGCGCGTGGTGGTTGCGTTTCAGGAGTCAGGACTTGCGCACGGCGATCTACAACACGGAAACGTGATCGTCGAACACGGCCAACTGCGGCTGATCGATCACGACGGCATCTTCGTGCCCGCGATGAAAGATTGGCCGGCCTGCGAAGTGGGCCATCAGCATTATCAACATCCGCAACGCACGGCGGAGCAGTTTGATGCGAGTCTCGATAACTTTTCGTCGCTGGTAATCTACCTTTCGTTGTTGGCGCTCGCCGAGCGACCGAGTCTCTGGCAGGAGTATCACGACGAGAACCTGCTGTTCACGAAAGCAGACTTCCTCGATCCGTCGTCATCGACGCTCTTTGCGAAGGTCAGAGAAATCGGAACGGAGCAATCACGTTTGGCGGAGGTACTGGGGAAAGCCGCTGTTGGACCACCACATGCGGTTCCACGTCTCGCGGAGCTCGTGCAAGCGCCGTCGCGTTTGCCGTCGTGGATGACGGGGCCTGTCGATCTCGAAGGCACGACGAAGACACGCGAAGTAATTAGAACAGCTGCGCTCGCCGATAATCGTAGCGCTCGCTGGATGCCGTGGCAGGAGAAAGAGAAACAACGGGCTACGCCGACCGTGCCGTCTTCAGACTCGGTGCAAACGATCTTCGGCCCCGGCATCCCGCCTCGTGCCGTTGTTCCTCGCAATCCCGACGCGATTGGCCGTAACTCGCTCCACTTTGCGAAGGAATTTTTCCGCGGTCATTTTTTCTGGTGGTACTGGGGCGTTTACGTCTTGTTTCAGTTTGGCGGGTTGGGAGCAGGGTTGAGTCTGCTGGCGGCGGTGCTGTGCGTAACGATCGCGTGTTTGACGTACGGTCTGTTTCGCGCGCTCGAGGAGTCGCGCGCGGGGTATCGATTGAAGGCGGCTCAATCTGGGGCCGGAGCGTTGCCGCCGATTGCTCCGCGTCCCGTCTCAGTGAAAACAGCCACGCCGCTCACGCCAATGCAGCACCAGTCGTTGCAGCAGTCACAACCGCTAACCCCTTCCGCGGCGGCAATGTCGCCCGAGCCGTTAATCGGCAACCGTGTGCTGGGCATCTATCACCGGCGCGACTGCGATTGGGTGCATCAGATCTCCGCGCCGAATGTCGTCGGCTTCAAGTCGCAGACCGAAGCCTCATCGCACGGCTACAAGCCTTGTCGCATCTGCTCGCCGGCGAGTTGATTCGCATTACCGTCCGCCTCGATCACAGGCATCTCCGGGATTTCGACTTCTTCCTTCGGCGCCACCGCCGCGCGCAACTTGCCGCTTGAATCCTGAGCTTCCCATTCGCACCAACGAGCGAGTGCGCGGCGCAGATACTTCGTGCGCAGCTTCGTGAAGTAACTCAACAACGACACCAGACCTTTGATCCGTTCGTGTTCGTTTTGCTTGCGCGCGCGCACGATCTGTTTGCCGACGCTCGCAAGCCAAACGTCGCAATCGTGAATGTCGCCGAGCGCGGTCTGAATGCGCGCGGCGCGCTGCGCGTGGATGGCGATCGAGCGCGGCCAGCAGGATTGAAAGAGCTCGATTGCGTAACGCAGCCGCTTCACCGCGATTCGCATATCGTGCAGCGCGTCACTGTCCAGCGGCTTGAACAACGCATTGCTCAACTTCTCAAACTCTTTCAGTCGCGCGAGGATGATCTCGCGTGCCATGTCTGCGAACGTCGGTTGCGGTTCGGCTGTTCGTTTGCTCTTTCGTTCGGGCGAGGTCGCTTCCTCAACGCGCGCGACGAACTCCGTTTGCAGTGCCTGCATTTCCTCCACAGTGATGATCGCTTCCAACTGATTGCGCGTCTCGTCACGGGCGGTTTTGCGTGTCTCGATCAATTCTTTGAGCGCGGCGGATGATTCGCGCGGTACTTGCCGCTGTATCTGTTCCAGCCCGAGGATCGCGACGTCGAGATCGCGCACTTCGCCGAGTGCGGCGGCGAGTTGTCGCAGTTGTTTCAACACTCGCGCGAGACGTCGCTTGCGCACGTAAGGCATGAAGTCGCGCAACGCGCTACGCAAGCGCCGCGAAGCGACGCGCATCGAGTGGACGCCTTCCGGATCGGACCAGTCCAGCGCCGCGTTGCGCCAGCTCATCAACTCCTCAAACCTCGTTACGAGGACCAATTTTATGCCTGCGGTCGCAGGCGCGTTGCACTTGATTCGGATTCGTTTCGCTTTGGCCATAGGTTTATTAAGCTCGCTGGGCTTGCTCGCGGCGAACGCTGAAACTCAGTGTTCGTTTGAACGCCTGTTCGAACAGTTCGCGCTTTCGTTCCGCTTCGAGCAATTCGTTTTCGCAGTCTGCCTCACTGCATAACTCTACATGAAAATTCTTAGCGTCGTGACATTTTAGATCGGAGACGCGGCTGTCGTGACTGCGATCCAAAGCATCCGCAAGCCTGACAATGCCGCCGAGTTTGCAAACGATTTGCCGGTCAGCCACGTTGAGCGCCTCGTACTCGGGATGGCGCTTCTTCGGCAACGAACCGCGATGATACCGCGCGATGTTCGCGATCACGGCGCGTTCGGCCTCGGAAAAACCGGTGAGTTCGGAATTCGTGACTAGGTAAAGCGTGTGTTTCTGGTGCGAGTCGTGGGCGATGTGATAACCGATGTCGTGCAGCAGCGCGCCCGCGAGCATCAGCGTCCGGTGATGCGGCGAGAGTTTTTCCGCCGGGGCGAGACTGTCGAAGATTTTTTCCGCGAGGTTCGCGACGTGGCGCGCGTGCGTCTCTTCGTAGCCGAAGCGGCGTCCGACCGCGTGCACGCCGCGCAGTTTTTGATCGGCAAACTTCGGACCAGGCGGACGCGACTCGTCTTCCCACTCGCGCAGACTGTCGATGATCACGCCTTCGCGCAACGCCCAATCGCACGTCCGGATCACGTTGATGCTCAACGCGCGCATCGCGCCTTCGAGAATCTGTCCGCCCGCGATGATGATCTCCGCTCGTTGCGCGGTGAGTTCGGCGAGCGCGCGGCGGCCCGCGTGGTCCAACGTCGCGAGTTTGGTGTTCAGCGCGGCGAGTTGACTAAGAGGGATATCGGTTTCCGTCGGCTGTACCGGCTGGTGCTTGCGTTCGTCGTTGGTCTGGGCGAGTTTGCGGAGCGTCGCGCCGAGCGAGAGTATCGTGCCTGAAGTGCCGGAAGCTTGTTGCCACCTCGCGTCGCGCAGCTCACGGCGCGGACGCTCGAACGCACCGTGGATTTCCGCCTTGAGATTCTTGAGTTGCTTGGCGCTCGGCGGATCGGAGATCAGATAGCGTTCTGTTAGTCCGACAGCGCCGAGCTTCAGTGAGAACAGCGACAGCGACGTGCCGTTGCGAAAGAGCGAGACTTCGGTTGAACCGCCGCCGATGTCGATGTTGATGTTGGTCGCTGCTTTCAACGAGCAACCGTGCGCGGCAGCGAGACCGATAAGGCGCGCTTCTTCAATTCCCGAGAGGATCTCGACGCGCAGTCCGGTCTGTCGTTCGACCTCTTTCACGAACTGCGCCGCGTTGTGCGCTTCACGTACTGAAGCCGTGGCCACGGTGACGATCGCTTCGGCACGATTCGTTTCGGCAATCGCCTTGTAACGTTGCAGGCAGCCGATCGCGCGATCGATCGCGGAACGCGAGAGACGGCCCTTGCGCAAGGTCTCATGGCCCAGGCGGATCACGTCCTTTTCGCGTCTGAGGACCGCGAACGAATCGCTGTCAACCGCATCCGCGACCGCGAGTTTGATAGAATTCGAGCCGATGTCTATTGCCGCAAGTTTCAATTGCCGGCCACTCTACGCAGGTTGTGTTACAGCAACGTAAACCATAGCTGAAGTGAAAACTTTATTTCTTTTACGTCACGCTAAATCAAGCTGGAAGGACCAGAGTTTACCTGATTTCGAGCGGCCGCTGAATCGCCGCGGCAAACAGGCTGCGGAACGAATGGGCCGCTATCTGAAGCGCGAGCAGATCGTGCCGGAGATCGTGCTGAGCTCGCCTGCCGTGCGCGCACGCGAGACCATCGAACGCGTGGCGAAGTTCGCGAAGTGGACGCCTGAGGTTCTTTTCGACCAGCGCATCTACGAAGCCGGCGGCCTGCGTCTGCTCGAGGTGGTTTCGCAGATCGAGAACGAACGCAAGACCGCTTTGCTCGTGGGCCACAATCCCGGTATTGAAGAGCTCTTGATGTTATTGACGGGAGAATCGAAGCGCGTGCCTACCGGGACCTTCATGCAGATCGACTTAAAGACCTCCAAATGGGCCAACGCCGCCGACAAACGAGCGAAGCTCGCCTGGCTCGTAAAACCCCGCAAGCTTGCGTAATCACTTTATCAGGTCACAATCGAGAGCCTCTGCACCACGACGCAGTCGCCAGGCTGGATCGTTTCCAGTGCCTTTAGTACTTTCGGCACGAGTAGCTTCAGTTGGGGATAGCGACACGGCTTTGCCACGAGGATTATGACAGCAAGGTTGAACTGAGAGAGGTTCTGCTGAAACCGAAGGCGTTGATCGACGCTAATAAGCACGTCGAAGCCCATCTCAACGGCCGCGCGTAATAATTGACCGTTTTTCAAACCACTCAGACCAGCTTCGGTAACAGTTTGAATGTGATGACTTGGAAAGTCGTTTGTTAGTCTTTTAGGCGTACATTCGTCAAACAACAGTTGCATAATCTGTGAGGAGTCGCTCTTTCATGAGTTCTAAAACGCCAAGCACCTGTTCGCGAGTCACGGTCGGAAAATCAGTGAGGAACTCGTCCAAGGTATCGCCGGCTTCAAGGTAATCAAACAGATGCGTGACCGGAACGCGCGTCCCTGTAAAGCAGGGCGCACCGCTCATCTTTTCGGGATCCAATTCTATTAATTGAGCACGGTTCATAATGTCTGTCCCAAATGTCATCTGTAAGTAGCGTCATCATAACAAATGTAACGGCAAGTGTCAGCTATGTTGAATGAGTTGGGTGGTGCGGAGGGCGGTGGCGAGGGCGCCGTGGACGGTGCCGTGGTGGCCTTTTTTGTTGGTGGCTTCACCGGCGAAGTAGATGGTGTTTTCGATGGGTTCGGAGAGAGCGGCCTGAGCTTTTAAGCCGCCGACGGGGATGTAGCTGTAGGCGCCGAGGGAGAATGGGTCGGTGGCCCAGTCGTGCGTGTAGAAGTCGAGCAAGTGAGCTTCGATGGATCGTACCGGCTCGGCGAAGATGTGTGAGAGCGCCGCAAGAGATTTCTCACGCAGTTCGTCGGCACTGGCAGTCAATAACTGCTCCGCACGCGTGCCGCCCGCCCAGCCAACTAATAACGGCGCGCGAACCGGAAGCTGCGTCCACCACGTCGGCGGCATTTCATCGGGCGCATGAATAAAGGCGAGATCTTTTAAGCCGACGGATCGTGGTGCGACTGAAGGATCAAGCCACGATTCAGCGTCATTCGAGGGGAGACGTATCTCTTCCCAAAAGCGATCGCGAAAGCGCAGCATCACTTTCACGACCTGACCCACTGCGAGTTTGTTTACTGCTTCCTCTTTCGCAACCAGTCGCGGCGTGAACGTAACGGCGTTGCGCTGAAGCACGCCCAGTGGCAACGTCACGATCAGTCGGCGCGCTTTGAACTGCTCGCCGGTGTCGGAAGTGACAGTAACAGCGCCTGCCCTCCACATGATTTCACGTACCACGGTCTGTAAACGAAAACTCGCGCCGTGCGCGACCGCGTCCGAGTGAAGCCACTCCACGAGCGGACGATAACCACCAGCCGGGCGAAACTGTTTCTCGTCGTCGATCTCGGCCGCCGCTTCATTCGTCTTAGACAAGCCGAGCACACTGATCCGATTAGCGTGCGCCGCGTGAAATCCTTCAACGAACAGCGTGGCGATCGCGCGCACGTCATCGACCTTGTGCTTGCGGCTGTACTCGTCGAGAAACTCTGCGAATGATTCGTCGTGACCCTTATACCTCGCAATCTCATCGTCAACAGCTTCGATCGCCGAAAAGAATTCGCGTGACTTCGAAATGAGGGCGTTGCGGAAGTACCAGTGAGTGTTCGGGAGTTCGATCAGCTCGACGCCCGCGCGTTCGGCGAGTTGCAGCGTCTCCGGTGGTTTGCCGTGAACAAATTCGGCGCCGAGTTCGACCGGCGCCGATAATTGCGAATCAAGATGTGTGTGGATGCGGCCACCGATGCGGTCGCGCGCCTCCAAAACTATAACGTTGAAATTTGCAGCACTCAGTTCGCGCGCGGCCGCGAGTCCCGCTGCGCCCGCGCCAATGATCAAAATATCAGTCTCATCCGTCATCGTTTGCGATCGCCGCGATCGCCCTGGCCCGGCTTCGACTCAGTCTTCGCGTGTTTGCGCACGTCCTGGGCCAATGACCTGCCGACGTCGTCTGACTCTTCAAAACGGCCCTTGTCATCGCGCCGAACGTAACGCTTGTCGTTGCCGGTGTCGATCAATTCGCGTTTGCTGTCATGCTTCTTGTCTGCCATTGTGCACTCCTCCGTTCAGTATTTCACCGGCGAAACAGCAAACGAAGGGCCGCCACAAAGAAGCACAAAAAAGCACAAAAGATCTCTGGCAGGATCTCTTGTGCTTTTTTGTGCTTCTTTGTGGCGGTTGTATTAAAGCCCGACACGACTGAATGATTTACGCAACGCGACGCGCGCGGCGTGATAGCCGCACATACCGTGAACGCCGCCGCCCGGTGGAGTTGAAGAGGAACAGATGTACACGTTTTTAAGTGGCGTCCTGTAGGTACGAATTGTGGGCCGAGTGAAGAGCTGTCTGATGGTTGCCGCGCCGCCGTTGATGTCACCGCCAACGAGGTTCGCATTGAGAGTCTCCATTTGCGCGGGAGACAACGCACTGCGCGCGATGATGCGCGAACGAAACCCCGGCGCGAACCGTTCGATCTGCTTTTCAATGCGCTCGGTCATGTCGATCTTCGAACCGTTCGGCACGTGACAATAGGCCCAGAGCGTGTGCTTACCTTCAGGCGCGCGTGATGAATCAAACAAGCTCGGCTGGGCAGCGAGGACAAACGGGCGATCAGTACACTTCCCTTCCCACACCGCCGACTCCGACATTTCAATCTCCGCGAATGACCCACCGAGATGAACCGTCGCTGCTTCAAAACACGCAGGCGCACGCCACGGCACTGGACCATCAAGCGCCCAATCCATTTTGAAGACGCCGGGACCATACTTGTACCGCCCGAGTTTGCGTTTAAAACCACGCCGAAGACGTTCATCGAGAATGGGCAGCAGTTGCCGCGGAGTTAGATCGAAGAGGACGCAAGCAGATCGCGGCAGACGGTTGAGCGATTTGACGCGCGCGCCAGTGACGATCTCCCCGCCCAGACTGCGCAAGTACGCCGCCATCGCGTTCGAAATGTTTTGCGCACCACCGCGAGGAATGGGCCAGCCGTTGGTGTGGCCCAGAGTCAGGAGCACCAGACCAAACGCAGTGGTGCCGAAGTCATTGAGCGACAAACACGAATGCGCCGCAGCGCCGGCGAAGAAGGCGCGCGTGCGGTCCTCGTGAAATCGGCTGCGCACAAAACCCGCCGCCAGCCGAATCCCGTTTAGCCCAAAACGCGCCAATGCGAAAGGATGGCGCGGGAAGCGGAGTGGTCCAAGAAGCTCAGGCGCTAACTTGTCCCAATTCTTAACGAGCGGGCGCATGAGCTTTTCATACGAGCTCGCGTCTGTGCCCAGTTGTGCAGCGGTTTCCGTTACGGAAGGAAGCAAGAGGATCGCAGTGCCGTCGTCGAAAGGATGTGCGACCGCCCCGGGCGTATAGATGAACTCGAGACCATACTCAGCCAGCGAAAGATTTTTGAAGAAGGGGGAACCTACTGCGAGTGGATGCACCGCCGAACACGTATCGTGAACAAAACCCGGCAGCGTCAGCGCTGCGGAACGCGCGCCGCCACCAATCGTCTCATTCGCTTCATAAACACAAACGCGCTTGCCTCGCTGCGCTAACTCGATTGCCGCCGCAAGCCCGTTCGGACCAGCGCCAACAACGATCGCATCGTAGTCTTTGCTCATTCAGTCTCGACGCTGGGCGACGGCACGCGCGAGTGTTTGATGTGCCGCCAGATCCACCACGCAACCGCTAACACAAGAACGATGCCGATCACGAAGTCGAACCGGTGAAACCACGTCTTCAACGTGTCGTCTTTGTCCCACTGCTCGCCGAGCTTCTGCCCGACATACGCGAGCCCAATACACCACGGCAGCGATCCGGCAAACGTGTAGATCACAAAACGCGTGAGGTTCATCCGCGCCACGCCCGCCGGAAACGCGATGAACGTACGGATCGCCGGCAACAGACGACTAACGAAAACGATCGCTTCGCCGTATTTCGAAAACCAACGATCCGCCAGATCGAGATCGTGTCGCGATAGCAGAATATAGCGCCCGTACTTCTCGATCACCGGCCGCCCGCCGTACATGCCGACCCAGTACGCGACGAGCGAACCGAGCACACAGCCAACCGCGCCCGCTATGCCAACCCACCACAGATTCATCTCGCCGCGCGAAACGAGATAGCCGGAGAACGGCATGATGATTTCCGAAGGCAACGGAATGCACGCCGACTCGATCGCCATCAACAAAATAACTCCCGCGTAGCCGAGCGTGGAGATCGTAGCGACGATAAACGTCGACAGGATGCCGATGATCTTTGCAATCATAGAATGTGCGGACTAGTGCTCGCCCCAGCCGTGCCGCCCGATGAGCGGAACGAAGGCGCAGCCACCGTGATCCTCTTCGCGGTAACCAGTTTCAGTTTTCAGTACGCGGATCAGTCGTTGTGCTTCACGCGACTCGCCGACGGGAACAACCAAGCGCCCGCCCATTTTCAACTGCGCCGCCAATGGCTCCGGTACGGTTGGACCACCAGCCGCGACGAGAATCGCGTCGTAAGGCGCGTTTGCGGCCCAGCCGAGCGTGCCATCGAAACACTTGACGGTCGCGTTGTAGATCTCGAGTTGACGAATTCTGCTCTGCGCTTCGCGCGCGAGATCGCCGATGCGCTCGATCGCGTAAACCTGCGCCGCGCACATCGCGAGTACCGCGGTTTGATAACCAGAACCGGCGCCGATCTCGAGTACGCGGCTGTAGCCGTCGAGCTCGAGCAGCTCGGTCATGCGCGCGACGATGAAAGGTTGAGAGATGGTTTGATTGGCGCTGATCGGCAACGCGTGATCGCCGTAAGCACGGCTCTGCAACGCTTCAGGCACGAAGAAGTGGCGCGGCACAAGGCGCATCGCTTCGAGCACGCGCGGATCGCGGATGCCGTAGTGCTCGCGCAGGCGTGCGACCATGCGCTCCCGCGGAATGGAGTACTCCAGCCATAACGGGGAAAGTTTTTTGTTTGCCGGCTGCACCGGGAGACTATTCTACTGATTTAACTCTTGTGGAGTAACTCGGAATCCTTCAGGTAGTTCCAGGTCTCGATTGCCGTGAAGGCGTTGTGATCGGTCATGTCGCTGCGCAGCGGCGTCACGGAAACGTAGCCTTCCTTCACCGCGTGGTAGTCAGTGCCTTCGACCGAGTTCACGTTGAAATACTCTTCACCGATCCAGAAGTAAGGTTTGCCGCGTGGATCGATGTGTTCGGTGATCACGGGCCGCGCGTTCTTGATGCCCTGCCGCGTGACTTTCACACCTTTGACGTGGCCGGGTGGCAGATTGATGTTGAGCAACGTGCCTTCAGGCAATCCTTCTTCAAGGACTTTGCGCGTCGCGACGACGGCGAACGCAGCGGCTTCTTTGAAATCGAAATTGTCGCGCGCGACGAGGCTCAGCGCGAGACCGGGAACACCGAGGATCGTCGCTTCGAGTGCCCCCGCGACGGTGCCTGAATAGGTCGCGTCGTCACCGAGGTTGCCGCCGTGATTGATCCCCGAGACGCAGATGTCGGGGCGTTGTTCTTCGGACAGGATCTTGTTGAGCGCGAGCGTGACGCAGTCGGTTGGGGTGCCGTCGATGGCCCAGTGGCGATCGTCGAGTTGGCGGATACGCAAGGGACGCGCGAGCGTCAGGCTGTGCGATGCGCCGCTCATCTCGGAGGTGGGCGCAACGACAAAGACGTCGCCCAGTTCTTTCATGGCTTCTTCGAGTTTGATGAGCCCGTCGGAATGGATACCGTCGTCGTTTGTCAGCAAGATCCGCGTCATACTCGTCTAGCCGGGCGCGTTCGTTTGCACACTCCAGTTTCGGCTCGCTCACCTAGGAGCGTCCGGTTTTTGAATCCTGGTTAAGACGACTGGTGAGATGAAAGTACGGCCGTGGCGTGTGCGGGGAGTTTGATCCTAATCGCGCGGGATGCGCATTCGGCCTTTTTTCTTGTTGCGCTTGCGAGCCAGGGCTGATTTCAGTTTGGCCTTTTGACCGGGCGGGATGAAGAACGCGTGCTTTTTGGCGTCCTTGATGATCTCTTCGGTCATGACCTTGCGCTTAAAGCGTCGCAATGCGCTTTCAATCGATTCACCCTGATTAACAGTAACTATTGCCATTCGTTCTTTCGCTTTCCCTTTCTTAGCTCCTTTTGCAGGTCAGGTATTTAACCACAAAACACACAAAAGGCACAAAAGGCTCAGATGATCCTTTGCCCTCTGTGCCTGGTGTGGCTAATTGAGGTTAAACCAATACCGCCTCGGCCTCCGTGGGTTCCTCTTTCTTGCGGCCCAGACCCTTGATCTGCACCGGCTTGTCGGCTTCCGTCGTCTTCAACTGCTTTTTCAGTACCATTTCCTGGTACATCTTACGCATCATGACGGCCTCTTCGTGGGCCGTCTTCGGTCCCTCCATCTGTGGCTTGTTCGGCCGCTGCAAGTCGATCTCATTCAAAATCAAACCGTGCGACTTGTCGGCGAGCTCGACGTCCTTTCCTCCTGCAAAAATCTCGTGGCGGCCATGCTCCTGATACCACTTGGCGACGGTCGCGTTCTGGTGCATGTTCTCGATGATGTTGCGCCAGCCAATGCCCGTGTTGTACGCGCAGAACGAAATCTCGCCTTCCTGCGTGCCGTACGGGATGATGCACATTTCGGTGCGGCGGAAGTCGTAGTTGAAAAGATCCTGGAACCACATGCCCGCGATGAACAGGAAGTTCCAGCGATCGGACCGGCGCATGTCGATGTCCTGCTCGGTGCGGTCGCCGCTCACCTTGCCATAGTCCTTGCCAGTCAAACCAAACGACTTGTCAAACTTCTTGAAGAGCTCGTAAAGCGTGAAGTTCGTCGGCGACTTGTACGGGTTGTAGTGCTTCAACAACGTGAGACCCATCATCAGGTTCGACATCCACTTGCCGCGCGCCGCGTCAGTGATCTTCTGCATGTCCTTGACGAGACCCGGAATGTTCAGAAACTCCGGTACCGGTCTCATCTCTTTCGTTTCCTTGTCGATCATCACCGCGGTGCCAACGCCGCAGTTCGGGTGGCAACCGCAGGAAACCTGCCCCCACTCAGCTTCCGGACCATGAACGAGGTCCGCGAAGTCAGCAAACGCGCCCATCAACGACAGCGGGAACCAGTCACGCGTCGGCTCAGTAATACCAACCTGGTCCTTCACGTCGTGCGCGAGGTGCGACAACGTGTAGCGCTGTTGCAGACGACGCTGCTCGGTGATCTCTTCGTCGCGGCCGGTGAACGAAACCGGTTGGAACGAAAGGAACGCAATCTTCTTCGGGTTGTCCAAAGCGAAACGAATGATCGAACCAACCTGATCGTTGTTGATGCCGTTGACGAGCGTGGTAACGAGCACGATCTCGACACCCGCTTCGTGCAGGTTATTGATCGCGCGCATCTTCACGTCGAACAGGTTGCCGACCTGGCGGTGGCTGTTCGCATCGTTGCCGATACCGTCGAACTGGAGATAAACGTAACGCAGTCCCGCTTCGGCAGCCTGCCGGCAGAACTCTTTGCTCTTGGCGAACTCGATTCCATTCGTCGCAGCCTGCACGCTGTTGTAACCAACCTTGCGCGAGTAGCGAATCGCTTCGATAAAGTGCGGCGAGATCGAAGGCTCACCACCGGAGAACTGCACCGACATCTGGCGACGCGGCTTGATGGTGATCGCGTTATCGAGAATCTCTTTGATCTCGTCCATGCTCAGCTCATGAACAAAGCCAACCTGGTTGGCGTCCATGAAGCACGGGTCGCACATCATGTTGCAGCGGTTCGTCAGGTCGACGGTCAGCACCGCGCCGCGGCCAAACTTAACCGTGCTCGAGCCATGATTGTGCAGCTTCTCGTCGTTGTGGGCGTCGATGTCGCGGCCCGGAAACATCTTTTCGATGTGCGTAAGAAACGTGGAGTCGATGGCCATCATGTCTTCGAAGTGGCCGTGGACCGGACAATCCTTGATCATCCAGATCTGACCGTCGCGCTCGATGATCGTGGCTTTGATCTCGCCGACTTTTTCGTTGAGCAGAACGCTGACATCTTTCTTACCGCTGATGATCTCTTCACGTGCTTCGATCACGCAGTTTGGACAAAGCGAATCAGTGGTGCGCGGCCAGCCGAGCGTCGGCTTGCTCTTTTGCCACGATTTCAGCAGGGGTTTGTCCGACCATTTTGGAGTAAAAGAAGGATTGGGCTTGTACTTGTTTACCGATTGGATTGCGTTGAAAATTCCTCCCGCGATGAGGGTCAATCCTCTTTCCGCATGCTTTACAGGGCGCATCGTCTCTTCGTTTCCGTCCTCTTCGAGTTTGAATAATTGCTCGTCTTGGCAGACTACAGCCTCAGCAAGACCGGCCAATGAATGGCAATGACCGTGCCGCCAGCCGATTTGGAGTTAAGTCTAATTATTTTTCAGTTTAGCTTTTGGAGGGGAGAAGCGAGGTCGTATCCTCGTGCAACAAAGCGATAGGCGTGTATCAATTTGGCCGCCGAAGAGGCGATCATTTGCTCGTGTCCGGGGCGGGTCGCCGGGTGCGTGCGGTGGTTCGTTTGTACTGCTTGCTTATCTTCTTCACGTAGTTGCGGGTCTCGGCGTAAGGCGGGACCTTGTGGCCAAATTTAATGACCGCTCCCTCGCCGGCGTTGTAGCTCGCGAGGACCAGATCGACGCGGTTGTTGAACTTGTTCAGCAGCTCGCGCAGGTAGCGCGTTCCGCCCGCGATGTTTTGCGCCGGATCGTGCGGCCGCCGCACGCCGTAGCGTGAGCCTGTTCCCGGCATCAACTGCATCAGGCCGCGCGCGCCTTTCGGCGACACGGCGTGCGTGTTGAAGTGCGACTCCTGCTCCATCACCAGAAAGATCAAATAAGGATCAACGTTGTACTTGTTTCCGTTCTGGCGAATGAGGCTGTCGAGACCCGGCCGGCCCGTGCTCCAACCACGATCTTTCTTGCTTGAACTGGCGACGGCAGTCGCGGTGTCTTCGAGTTCGACGCGATCGATGCGCACGGCGTCGATGAAGATCGACATACCGCCGCGCTTGTACCAGACGCCGTCTGGTGATTGGCTGGCGCTCTCGGCTTCGACGCGCGCGCCGCCTTTTAAATAGATCCACGTTGGACCATCGAAATTGCCCTTGTTCGTCGGCGGCGGTTGCGCGATGACGTCGGACGCATCGAAGTGGTCGTCGTCGTTTGTCGATTTCTCTTCGGCTGGAGCTTGCTGCGGTTCGATCCGTTCGATCTTCTTGACTCTGTCTTTCGGAAGCACGTTGCTAACACCACCACGGCGATACCAAACGCCCTGCGGCGATTCCCACGCGTCATCGACGGACATGTAAGAACCGTCGGCGAGTTTCAAACGCACTTGCGTCTGCGCGAAGGCAGAGCTCGCACAGATCACAACAACCAGGATTCCATAAGACAGTCGCGTCATGATTTCGCTTCTACAGCTCCAGCGGATCGGCCGGCGCACGCTCAATCTTCGTCTCCGCTATCTGCACGGGCGCTGCCGGTGTTTGCCCCGTCGCGAACGAATGTGCCGTGCCGAAGTAGTTCCGCCACGCGATGTCGATGATCTGCGGCGTCAACTTGAGCTGGTGTTTTTCAAACAAACAAATGTCAGTGGCGCGATCGAGCAGGTCGCGCGGCTCGCAACCTTTCATCTGCCGCCGCTCGAAACGATACTTCGTCAGGATGTGGTCCAACACCGGCTGCTCGACGGTGATGTTACGTCGTTTCGCCTGCTGCCGGAAAATCGCGGAGTAAGCTTCCGCGGTCGGCGGCTCGACGCGCGCGCGATAACCCATGCGGCGCAGGAACGCCTGGTCCGCGAGATCCTTCTCGTCGAGGTTTGTCGAAAACACGACGAGCTGTTCGAACGGAACTTCGATCTTTTTGCCGGTGTGCAGCGCCAGGTAATCGACGCGCCTTTCGAGCGGCACGATCCAGCGATTCAAAAGATCCTGCGGCGCCACCCGCTGCCGGCCAAAGTCGTCGATGACGAGCGTGCCGCCATTTGATTTCATTTGAAACGGCGCTTCATAAAACTTCGCCGCTTCGCTCCACGTCAAGTCCGCGTTCTCCAACGTCAATTCACCACCGACGACGACGAGCGGACGTTGAATCAAAACCCAGCGACGATCGAACTCCGCCGGAGTTTCGTCCGCCGGCATCGGTTCGTGACAATGCGAGTCGAAGACGCGAATGATTTGACCGTCGATCTCAACGGCGTACGGAATCCAAATTCCGCCGGCCAGCGCACCGTTGATTCGTTCGGCCACTGCGGTCTTTCCGGTTCCCGGAAGACCGGTTAAAAATAGCGAGCGACGCGAGTTAATTACGCAGCCGAGCGTTTGCAGCAACGACTCGGGCAATACCAGATCGTGAAAGGCCTGGCGCACCGTCTCCATCGACGCCGTGTTCGACGGAATCGATTGCAGCTTCATCATGTGCGTGTAGTCGCGCAGCGAGACGGGCGCTGGACCAACGTACCCACAGACCGACAACAACCGCGAAAGACGATCCCATCCGTGGTCCAACATCGCATAACGCGTCGAACCAACCGCCGACTGCAGCTTCACTTCGATCAGCTTTTCGCGATAGAGCTTTTGCAGCAGATCTTCGGTAAGCGAGCGCGGCAGGTTGATTTGCTCGGCAACGTTGTTGGTCGTCGGCTCGGGCAGCATGGCGACGTGTTTCAGCACCAGGTCGCAAAGAAAGCCTTCGGAGACGCCGGTGTCGCGCAGCTCTTCCGGCAGCGGCGGGCCCATGCTCTCGATTTCCGCGCGGGTCAGGATCGTCGTGTGGGACATGTGGGGTCCTCTCTAATTAATGGGATCTATCAGCGGCCAACAGACACGGTGCCGTTCGAGGCAAGCGCGAGCGCCATGCGCGCGTTCTCCGCATCCGTGGAGCGGCCGACGCGCTGATAAAGATCCGTCAGGCGTCGCAACGCAATCGTGTTGTTCGCATCGATCTCACGCGCCGCTTCGTAGTAACGGATCGCGTCTTCCTCGCGAGCGAAGCGCTCCATCATCTTGGCCATGTTGAGATTTCCATTTAACTGGCCAGTCGCGCGTGTGAACGCCTTGTAAGCTTCGTCGACTTTGCCGAGACGGCAATACGCGAGACCGAGATTGTTGAGAATGCGTTCGTCAGTCGGCGCGAGTTTCGCGGCGCGTTTGAGACGATCCACCGCCGCGCGGTAGTTACCATTTTGATAAAGCGAGAAGCCGAGGTTGTTCAACGTCTCAGCGTCTTCTTCGAGCTTGACGGCGCGCTCAAACGAATCCTTCGCGCGATCTGCAAACCCCTTCTTGTCATACGCAACGCCGAGGAGGTTGTGCGCTTCGGTCAACTTCGGATCGAGCGACACGGCGAGGGAAAGCGCCGAGATCGCGTCGTTGTAATTCCCTGCCAACAAGAACTCGCGACCGGCTTCCAGATGCTCGCGCGCGGAACTCGCCGGCGTCATCTTCTTTTCACTCTGATTACGCGCGTCGTCGACGCGGGTCACACCGGCTGATTCAAACTTTTCCACATCCTTTTCCGTTAGGCGGTGCAATTTGTTTTCATCGTCGCCGCGACCGAAAAGGTGACCGATAGCTTTGAACGGCGCCGCAATGACTTTGACGATCTTGTTGCCGCCCTTCTTCGGTTGCACTCCGACTTCCGAGCCAGAGTCTTCGAGCACGTTCGCATCCGGATCGCCCTCACGTTGGATCGTCGAAGCGCTCCACATCGCGGTCGCCGCGACGGTCACTACCAAAGCAATTAGAATCGCAATGATTCTGCGTTTGTTCATTGGTCCAACTCCTCTACATCTTGCCCACAGTGTCAATGAGGTTAAGGGCCGCAGGTCCGAGAATCGCGATAAAGAGCGTCGGGAACAGAAACAATGCGAGCGGCATCAGCAGTTTGACGGCCGCCTTCTGCGCTTCCTGTTCGGCGCGCTGGCGACGTTTCGTACGAAGCGAATCGGAGAACACGCGCAAGCCCTTCGCGATCGACGTACCAAACTTGTCGGTCTGGATCAGCATCGCGACCAAACTGCGCAGATCGTCAACACCCGTTCGCTCCGCAAGATTTCGCAGTGCTTCGTCACGATCGCGGCCGACGCGAATTTCCAGATTCGCGAGCTCGAACTCCGTCGCAATCGCGTGATGCACGTCTTTCAACTCACTGGAGACTTTCATCATCGCCGCGTTCAAACCCAAACCGGCTTCGACTGACACGACCATCAAGTCGAGCGCGTCCGCCAAACCCCAACGCAGATCTCGCTGGCGATTGTTCGTAATCCGGCGCAGGCAGAAACGCGGCAGAAAGAAGCCGACGACGAATCCGAGAATGATGTAGATGATCGCTTTGTTCAGCGGCCAGGCCATCGCGGCGCACACGACTGCGACCAGCAACGGGAAACCGCCCATCGAAGTCAACTGGATCGCGCGATAAATGATCGGCGCTTCGGCCGAACGAAAACCCGCGTGCATCAACTGCTTTTGCAGCCGCTTCGCTTCGGTCGCGGAGGGCGGCACGAGTTTGTTGAGTGGCGAGGCAAGCCGTTGCGCGATCTCCGCGGCGGGATTGTCGTCCGGCATTACCGCCGACTGCATCGTCTCGGCTTTCGCGCCATCTTTAGCATTGAGGCGGCGCAGTCTTTCAGTCGCAGCGCTCTGCGGTTTATAGAGCAGCCAGTAAACACCCAGCATTCCGAGTGAGATACAAACGAAAGTTGAAATACCAATGATTAAGATCATCGCTCGGCCTTTTCCTTGCTAGATTTTGATCTTCAAAATCTTTCGCACGATCAACATACCGGTGACCTGCATGAACAGCGCGATCGCGATCAGGTAATGACCGCGCGGGTCTTTCCACAAGACGCTCATGTACTCGGGATTCATCACCGTCACTGCGAGCGCAACGAAGATCGGCAAGCCGCACAATAACCACGCCGACATGCGCGAACTCGTCGTCAACGTCTTCAAGTCGCCGAGAATGCGGAACCGTTCGCGAATCGTGTAGGAGACTTTCTCCAGAATCTCGGCGAGGTTGCCGCCGGTCTCGCGTTGAATGAGGATCGCCGTCACGCACATCTTCAGATCGAGGATCGGCATGCGTTGCGTCAGGTTCTCGAGCGCGAGCTTTAGCGAGAGGCCGAGGTTCTGCTCTTCGTAAGCTTTGCGAAACTCGGTCGCGAGCGGCTCCGGCATCTCGAGCGAAACCATATGCAGCGCTTCCGAGAACGCGTGTCCGGCGCTTAACGCGCGGCTGACCAAATCGAGTGCGTCCGGAAGCTGTTCGAGAAACGCGTCGAACCGTTTCTTACGCCGCCAGTAAACGTGGACCAACGGCAACGCGGCGCAACCCAGACCCGCTAGGATCATGAGCGGAATGAAAACCGTGAGCACCGACGCCGCGAGCGCGCCGAGCATGCCGGCCATGAACGAAAACATGAGCAGGCGTGACGGCGTGATATGCAGATCCGCCTGGTCCAACATGCGCTTCAACTGCAACGCCGCCTGAAGATTGATCAGCGTGCGGTTGACCCAGGGAATTTCGCTCATCAACTCGTTGCGAGCGAGCACTACCTCGATGTCTTCGGTTTGCGCGGAGTGGAGCAAAGCTTCCGACAGGCGCTTCTGCAGACGCGCGCGTTTCTGTTCTGTTCCGTGCGTGGCAAACAGATAAGCGCCCAGCACAAGGAACAACGCAAAAACGAATACGAGAAACGAGATCAGCATGGCGAGTTACATCTCCTCGAAGAAGACGCGCGGCAGTTGCAGACCACACGATTTCAACCGTTCTGCGAACCGTGGACGAATACCAGTAGGACGGAAACGTCCGAGTACCTGGCCTTCCTTATCGACTCCGGTGCGCTCGTACTGGAAGATCTCCTGCATGGTGATGGTCTCGCCTTCCATGCCCGTGATTTCTGAAATCGAAGTGATGCGGCGCGAGCCATCCGACAGACGCGCGACCTGGACCACGAGGTTGATCGCCGAAGCGACCTGTTGCCGCATCGCTCTGTCAGACAAACGCATGCCCGTCATTTGAATCATTGTTTCGAGACGGGCCAGCGCGTCGCGCGGAGTGTTGGCGTGAATAGTGGTCAACGAACCGTCGTGACCGGTGTTCATGGCCTGCAGCATGTCGATCGCTTCGCCGCCGCGGACCTCGCCGATGACGATGCGATCGGGACGCATACGGAGCGCGTTGCGTACGAGATCGCGTTGCGTGACCTCGCCTTTGCCTTCGATGTTTGGTGGACGGGTTTCAAGCCTGACGACATGCGGTTGCTGAAGTTGCAGTTCCGCCGAATCTTCAATCGTGACGATGCGTTCGTTCTCGGGAATAAAAGCGGAGAGCGCGTTGAGCAGCGTCGTTTTACCCGCGCCGGTTCCACCCGAGATGAGCAGGTTCAAACGCGCGTGCACGACCATTTGCAGCATGTCCGCGATGTCTTTCGTCAACGCTTTGTTTTCGATCAGCGCGTTCATGCGCAGCGGATCGGAGCCGAAACGACGAATGGAAACCACGGGACCATCGATCGCCAGCGGCGGAATGATCGCGTTGACACGCGAGCCATCCTGCAAACGCGCGTCGACCATTGGCGACGACTCGTCGATGCGCCGGCCGACTGACGACACGATGCGCTCGATCACGCGCATCAGGTGCTCGTCGTCTTTGAAGCGAACGTTCGTCACTTCGATCCGGCCGCGTCGCTCGATGTAAATCTTGTCGTGCTTGTTGACGAGGATGTCGGAGATTGTTGGATCGGCGAGCAGCGGCTCCAGTGGTCCGAGTCCGAAGAGCTCGTGCTGGACGTCGCTGACGAGACGCTCGCGCTCGGAAACGGACAGCGGCATGGCTTCCTGGGCCAGCACGCTTTCCGCGAGCCGCGAGACTTCCGCATGCACTTGCTCCGACGTGAGCGTCTGGAGCTTGGTCAGGTCCATCCGGTTGATCAAGGTGCGATGCAGACGCGCCTTCATCTCCTGGAAGGAATGTTGGCCGGTGCCGTCGGAGACTGGGCCGGGGACGTTCGTGTTGCCGATTAATCTTTCGCGTAGGGCCATGATGTGTTTTTTCCGGTGCGGAGGGCTGCGTTGCTAGACCTTTTCCATTGATGTTTCAAGCTTGAACTTCGCCTGCGCTTGCGCGGGCTGTTTCTTCAAAAACGAATTCCAGAAAGCACGACGCGGTTTCGCTTCGTTGAGCGGCACGACGCCGAGCGAGATTTCCTGCGCGATACGGCGAATCTCGAGCGCGATCTTCGAACCCGGCTCTGACTGGACCAGCGGCGTGCCGAGATTGATCGAGCTCACCGCGGTCTGATAATCGCTGGGCACAAAGCCGACCACCGGCTCGCCAAGAAACTTCTCCACCTGGCGCAGATCGAGATCGATCTGTTTGCTCCAGCGGTTCACCACGATGCGTACTTTCTTGCGCGGATAACCGAGCCGATCGAAGATTTCGAGCGCGCGTTGTGTGCTGCGAATGGCGGGAATGTCGAGCGTCAGAATCAGGACGATCTCGTCTGACTGATCGAGCGCGGCGAGCGTGATCGAATCGAAGGTGTGCTGCGGATCGAGCACAACGTAATCATAGTGTTCGCGCAGTTTTTGCAAGACTTCAAACACGTGCTGCGGTTCGATCTCATCAGCCGAGTCGGCTTCGCGCGGCGCGGCGAGTAACGAGAGATGTTTGGAGTGCGGCGTGACGAGCGTATTGATCAACGACTCGTCGAGACGATTCCGCTTCTCGACCATGTCGGCGATCGAATACTTCGGCTCGACCCCGAGAAACAGCGGCAAATCGCCGGCTTGTAGATTTAAATCGACGAGAACGGTTTTCGCGTTGGTGGCGGCGCCGAAGTTGGTGGCGATGAATGAAGTGCCGCAGCCGCCCTTGCTAGAGAACACTGCGATCATGCGGCCCTGTTTGCGTTGCGTTTCGACGAGTTGCTTATTGCAAAACTCGCCCACGCGATCGAGCACCGTGCGCAGTTCGTCGGCGCTGATCGGAATCCGCAGAAACTCACGCGCGCCCGCACGCATGCTACCGATGATCATGTCCGGCGACGCGTTCTGCGCGGCTGAAATAATGGTGGTCTGCGGACACTCGGCGTTCAAACGCTCGATGAACCTGACCGCCTGTTCCGCGTTTGGACCAAGCGCGATGATCGCGGCGTTTGGTTTCAAACGAACGATCTCTTCATAGAGCTGATCGGTGTCGTTGCCCCCGGCCAGCAGCTTGACGCGTTCTTCGGCCGAAAGAGCGCGGCGAATCTCTTTGAAGTTGTCGAGCCCGGTGCTTAGGACTACTACTGAGATTAGTTCGGTCATTTTTTCCTCAGACGTTGCCGGGAATGAAGCCGGCACTCTCGGCCGTTAACGTGGTGGTGTAACTCGGCATCGTGATCGTCGTGCCGATGATGGGGATGACAAACTGGAACTGGTAGTTGGTGATGCTTACCGATACCGTGCCGTCGTTCAGTCCGAAGTTGTTGTAAGTGACGTTGACGTTTGCGGTCGTCAGGTTATTGATCATCGGCTGGCCGCCGCCCGCGGGATCGCCGTAGACCACGACGTTCTTCACCTGATCGGCGTCGTTTACAGAATGCATCGTGGCGTAACGCGCGCCGCGACGTGCCGCATCGGTCAGCGCGTTGTGTACCCACAAAGCGCGGCCGAACTCCATCACGCCAAACATCGCGGTGAGAAACACCGTGACACCGATCGAAAACTCAACCAGCGTCGATCCTCGTTCGTTCTTGCGACAGCTCTTAATGCGCAGCATGGTTGTGGCTCCTTACAGCGAAGGTTGCGTGAGCAGGTAATGCATCGTCACACTCGGTTTCACGTCGACGTTCAGCGACAGCGAACTGTTGTTGAGCATCTTGCCGAGATCGAAGACCGGCGTGTGTTTGTAGTTGACGATGCTGACCTTCACCAGGTCCGGCACTCCCGCGGTGCCGCCCTGATACTCGACGGTGACGTTCGCAGTGGTGAGTCCGGTCAGGATTGGTGAACCGGTGCCGGCAGTGTTGCCGTAAACAACGAGGTTCTTGGCGTTCGCCTGCCAGTTGGTGGTGTTGCTGACGGCTGATTTCGCGGCCAGATACCGCGCGCCGACACGCGCGCCTTTGGCGACGGTCGAGTACTCGTAAAAGTAGCGACCAAACTCCGCGACACCAGCAAACAGAAACATCAGTATCGGTAACACGATTGCGAGCTCGACGAGCTGCACGCCGCGATCGTCGCGGCGAAAACGGTTCAACCAATGCAGCCGGCGCGAGCGTCGCACATTGCGAATTTTCTTTAGGCGATGGTGCATCATAGTTGCCGCCTTATTTGTAAAGAACCGGGACTGCCATCAAGCCATTCGTGGGCGCGCCGTTCGGATCGAAGCCACCCTGACCGATGACGATGTCGTCGATGTATTCGGCCACGAGGTCGCCGCCGTTACCGCTGCCGACCTTGTTCTGCAAGAAGAACGTGCCGAAGCGATCGAACGTGACAGTGTTGCGGCCCTGGTCGTATTGGTCCTGCTTCACGATCGGGATAATGACCACACGACGTCCGTCCACGCCCGTATGCGACGGCGCTTTCGTTGGACTGCCGGACTTGTACTGATCGTAGTTGATGTTTTCCTGGATGTTCTTGTCGGGCGGCATGTCGTTGGGATTCACTTGCGACGTTTGATAGTCGTCGAAACGCGTGTTCAATCCCTGGCGAACCGCGCCCGCGGTCACACCGGTTTTCGTATCGACTTGATAGACCTCGCCGGGCGCCGCGCACTTATCCACACCAGCCGCGAGTCCGACGCGCGCATCCTGTCCACCCGAACCAGCGACTGCGAGAATCTGGTAGTTGCCCGGCGAGACCATCCCACCGGCGCCCGCGCGGAACGTATACGTGTTGCCCGGAGTGATCGGCGTGCCGTAGTCGATCACGGAGACCGGCAGGAAGTTGCAGAACAAATTCAATGGCACGGAGAGACCTGCGGTCGCGGTCGCCGACAAATTCTTGCTCTTGCCGAGCACAGATCCTGCGAAGGAGACTCCCACGGGAGAATCCTGGGTAGTGACCTGCACGAAGCGAATTTTCGCGGCCTGTCCCTGCGCCGCCGCTTCGCTCATGTATGGACCATCGAGATTGACGGCAAACAAGACGTTCGCGCGGGGGAAAGTCACGTTCGTCTTGTTGAAGTCGTAATTGTTCATCGTCGCCACGGCTCGATCCGCCGCCTTCGTAATTCCCAAAGCCGACGTGTTGAGCGCAGACACGGCAGCCAATGCTGCCGCGTCTGCTGCGTTCTGCAATTCAGTTTTCGTCAGGTAGAACCTGCTGATATCAACTCCCAAACCAACAGCCAGCAGAATCGACAACATCCCGATAGCCGATGTCGCCAGCACTGAACCTCGCTCCCGCTTGTTCTTTCCCGCTTGCTTAATCGTCTGCTGCTTCATGTTTTCCCCCTCTGTTTGCGAATCGCGATTTGGTTTCGAGAGGAGTTGTTTACCAGGGGCGAAGTGATTCCAGATTGAAGTCAAACTTGATGGCCCGGGCGACCGGAAGCGCGGGATTGCTGTTGCGCACGCTGCTCACCGAACCGCTGGTGCTGGTCTGTGTGTTGGTCTCAACAGCTTTCGTCTTCGGCTCTTCAACCTTCGCCGGAGCGGTCTGCGCCGGAGTTGAAGTCGTGTTGTTCTGACCCGAAACCTTGTAACCGGTCTGACCCGAGATGCCTTCGCCCTTCGGTTCGACGCCGAGCGGCGAGTTGCCCTTGAGACCATCGATGCCACGCAGCACCGGCAGGTCGTCGGTGTTGACCGGCTTGACCATGTGCGCGGTGACGATGAACATCAGCTCGGTCTCTTTCTTTTCGAACGACTTCGATTTGAAGAGCGCGCCGATGACGGGAATGTCACTCACGATCGGGATGCGCGACAGCGACTTCGTTTCGTTGTTGTCGAGCAGGCCGGCGAGTGCGAACGATTGACCGTCGCGCAGTTCAACGCCCGTCTTCGCGCGGCGAGTTCTCAACGCGGGAACTACGAAACCGTTGAAGCGAACACCGTTCGTGAAATCGATCGTGGAAACTTCCGGCTCGAGCTCGAGACGAATGTGATCTTCGTCGACGATCGTCGGTTTGAAGTTGAGGCGGACGCCATATTCTTTCCAAACGATGGTGATGCCGTTGTTGCCGTTACCGGTCTGAAGCACAGGCACCGGAAATTCGCCGCCGGCGAGGAAGCTCGCCTGCTGACCGTTCATCGCGATCAGGTTTGGTTCCGCCAACTCGCGGAAGGCGCCTTCCGTGCGCAGCGCGCGCAGGAACGCGCCGGTGTTGATCTGACGATTGAAGATGAATAGGTTGAGGGCCGGTTGAACAAGCGTGTTGAGAACGGCGCCCGCGGGACTGGTATCTACCTTGTCGAGAATGCTTGGGCCACCACCGCTGTTGATGTAGCCACCAGTTCCGCCCTGCGGCAGCGCGGTGTACGCCGTGCCGTAGTCGCGCAGCTTGTTGCGGTTGACTTCCGCCACGCGAACCTCGAGCTGGACCTGAGTCGCATTCGAAACCGGCGACGTCAGCATGTTCACCGTTTTAAAGCCCGCTGCTTCGACCACGCTCTGCACTTGCGCTGCCGTATTCGCATCCTTGACGCTGCCCGACATCACGACCGAACCATTGGCCTGGCTCAAGCGAATGTCGTCTTTCGGAAACAGCGTGCGGATCTGCGAATCGATCAGTGAAAGATTGGCGCGAACGTAAACGTCAAACACGAGAAACTGACCGCCGGTCTGTTCCCACGCGATGAAGTTGACCTGCCCGAACGCCTTGCCATTGACGAGCACCTGGTCCGGCGTGACGAGCACTGCTTCGGCGATGTCGGGATTCGAAACCGAGAACCGTCCTACCGGCCGATCGAAATTGATGACGCGCGATTGGCCCACGAGAACGTTGACGGCGATCGCGTCTTTGTTCTGCGCGAACGACGCTTTGTAGGAGGTCTCCTGAGCGTGCGAGATGGAGTTAGCAAAGATGGTTATCAACGCCGCCAGCAATAGACTTACCCGGCGCGAAATTGGGGAACGGCTCTGCATGATTCTGTGCTCCTTTGTTTCTAGCGATCGTCAAAGCGATCAACTTCAAGTAATGGATTGGTGATGAGTGATCTATGGAAAGTCGACGCTGCGCTTCTTCGCGCCTTCGATCATTTCCACTGACGCACGCGGTGTAGGTTGAGGAGCTGGGGCCGCTGCTGGTTTCGCCACTGCCGGCGCCGATCGATGCACAACCGGCTTGCTTTCCTGTTTCGGTTGTTCGCTCTTCAGCGCACCGGGTTCCGGAGCTGTTTTCGCGGCTTCACCCGTCAACAGAGTGCGCTTGTTGACGCCCTGCGTCTGCTCGTCGCCCTGGTCGATCTGATTGCGCATGACCAGTTGCAACTTGCCTTCGTTCGCCGCCAGCGCAAGCTTCTCAGCCTGTTCCGGGGTGACCTGGAGAGTGACAGCCTTGACGCTGTTCGCTTCACGCTCGTCTTTCGGCTTATCGATGTTCTGACCGTTTGCCAACACCTTAATGTTCTGCAAAACGATCTTCGAGACCGGGTCCTGCATGCCGGAGCCTTCGCGCGGATCGATGACGACCACCACGTCGACGAGCGTGCCGGGCTGAATGAAACCGGAGATGCCGGCCGCGTCGTCAACCTTGACGGTCATTGCGCGATACCCCTCGGGAATCACAGCCGAGAGACCGGCTGCAGTTCCTTCCGGCGCTAATCTCGCTTCGGTCACCGGCTCGCGCGCGGCGATGTTCATCACTGCAACGCGTCCCGCCAACTTTTCCGGCGCCTCGAAAGCGCCGTCGGGAGTTGATTCCGTGGGAAACTGGACCACCATCAATTGCTCCGCAATGATTTTGCTGCCGAGCGGGATCGAGACCTTCGCCACGACCACCTTTTTCAGGTTCTTCGCGTAGGCTTGCGCGCTCGACAAATACTTGCTGACTGAAACGGCAGCGAGCACTCCGAATATGAGTGCTCCTACCAGAACTATGAAAAATCGTTTGTTTCGCATGGGGATCAACTCTCCGTTCTGCCAGGTTTAGGCCTGGTCGTTGGCCGCTTTTCTAAGGGTGAAAGATCGCGATTGCGATGATGGCGCCGATGGTGATCGCCGCGCCGTAGGGAATGGTTAGACGACGATCAGCAGGAACGCTGAACTTGGGCATCTGCCACCCGGGCAGTAAGCCGACGAGAATCTGAAGCACGCGATGCATAGTGGTAGCGAAGACTCCCGATCGGACCACCGACACGAGAGCCAGCACACCGCCCGTCAGCACCACGGTGATAAAAGTCGGAAGCACAAGATGAGCACCGATCACAGATCCGATCGCGGCGAAGAGTTTGACGTCGCCCGCGCCCATTGCTCCGAAAACGTGCAGCATGAACATTAAGACAAAAGCGAAAGCACAGCCGCCGAGGCTGTTTAGACCACCACTGAGTCCGCCTAGTATCGTGTTAAGTAAGAGTCCGGTTATGAGTGTCGCCAGCACGAATGGATTGGGAATGCGGCGATAGCGCACGTCGTGATAGATGACGAGTGCGGCCAGTGGTACGAGAAAAAATTCGAAAGCTGTGGCGGTTGGGCTAAGCATCTGACGTTGAGCCTGGGGTCTGGGAATTCAGCAAAAGGTGGCGGCGCACCTGTGGAGTTGAGCTTCACTAGGCGCGCCACCCGGCAATGGCAGTTCACTATCTGGAGTTCACTTGATGTAACCCGCCAGAGTATCGATCCTCGCGCCGATGTTGGCGCCCAACGTTTGGAACGCGAGGACGCATGCCAGCGCTACGAGAGCGGCAGCAACCGCGTACTCAGACAGCTCAAGCCCGGATTCGTCTTTCCAAAATGTTCTGAACATGATCGGTTCCTCCCTGCGAAGGAACTGAAGGCTTGAGCCTTCCGTTCCAACGGCAGCAATCATCAGCCGCTGCTGCCGAGTTGGTCTCGAAATGGAGACTATTGAATCTTGCCCGCGAGATCGTTGATTTTCGTTGAGATATTGGTTCCCAACGCCTGAAACGCCAGGACGGCCGCCAAGGCGACTAGCGCTGCGGCGACGGCGTATTCGGATAATTCCAGACCGGTTTCATCTTGGATGAATCTCTTAAACATGGATTAGTCCCTTCTTTATGTTTGCCTTCGTGCCCCCGCCCGGCAGCAACGATGCGCTGCCGGGTCAATTAGTTTTTTGAACTACTTGATCTTGCCGGCGAGGTCGTTGATCTTCGTGGAGATGTTTCCACCCAACGTTTGGAACGCCAGCACTGCGGCTAACGCGACCAACGCTGCGGCCACTGCGTACTCTGAAAGTTCAAGACCGGTTTCATCACGGAAGAATTTCTTAATCATTGTGTGCTCCTTTGGATTCGATTAGGCGTTGTTGCTTGGTGAGCCGGCAAACGTGACGCGCTGAGGACCAACTGACCTGACCTTAGCTGGAGAAAGTTGAACCGCTCTGGCCGTGCGGCGGCCAAAGCCGTTGATTCCACTTAGAACAGCACTGGACAAAGTAAGCAGCAGCAGTAGGAGCTCGTTGTTCCGGATTCCCGCGGTCTGGATGCTGACGAGAATCGCCAGGGCCAGGAACGGAGAAAGGATGATGAGCATTACTGCGGATGCTACGTTTGTGGTGGTGTTGGTCTTCATTAGCGTATGTCTGCTTCGACTTGGTGATGCGCCGCATTGTTGTTCGCGACGAGCATGACGTTTACAACCGGTGTGCCAGTAGGTCAGGTGTGAGAAGAGTGCGAATTTGCGGGTTTAGAGTGGTGAGTTTGTAGCCTCTGGTTGACAACGCTGGTTGGACCAAGTGAGGTGTCGAGGCGCGTTGAGAGGTTAAGTTTGAGTTTTGTTGGTGATCGTGAGTTGTCGCCGAAAGTTGACAAGAACCGGGCCTAATGTGTCCTCCGCGGCTAAAGCACGGATGACACGGATTTACGCGCGGTATTGCATGCCGGGTTCGGTGTCTTCCTGGAGAAAGTCACCGATATCAATCGCGAGGCGTTTGAGTTTTTTGTAGAGAGTTTGCCTGGAACCGAGACCGAGAGCCTCACTCGCACGCGCGACGTTGCAATCGTGCCGCTTGAGCGTCTCGGTAATCACACGCCGCTCATAATTATCGAGCAGCTCATCAAGCCGCTCAGCCTGCGCAGCAGCACCCGGCGGACAGATACGCGCACTGATGTTTTCAGGACGAATGTAACCATCGTCTTCAGCATAAAGAACGAGCCGTTCGATCTCAGCCGCGAGCTCGCGCACATTCCCCGGCCACGAGTACGCCTCCAAAATTCGGATCGCTTCAGCAGTGATTCCGGAAATGTGACGCTCGTTCTTGCGCGCGTAGTGACTGACGAAATGTGAGATGAGAGTCGAGATGTCTTCCGGCCGGTCGCGCAACGCCGGCACTTTCAGTGTCAACGTAGCGATGCGGTAGTAGAGATCTTCGCGAAACAGTTTTTCCTTGACGAGTGTTTCGAGATCTTTGTGCGTCGCGGCAATGACGCGCACGTTAACTTTTCGCGGCGCGCGCTCGCCCAGCGTGTGAATCTCACCTTCCTGCAAAAAGCGCAACAGTTTCGGTTGCAGCGAAAGCGGCAAGTCTCCGATCTCATCGAGAAACAACGTGCCGTTCTCAGCAGAGCGTATCAAACCCGCCTGGTCCGACATCGCACCCGTAAACGTACCGCGCCGATGGCCAAACAACATGCTCTCGATCAATTCCGCGGGCACAGCCGAACAGTTGAAAGGAATGAACTCGCTTTCCGAACGACGACTGAGACGATGAATCGCGCGCGCGATCAGTTCCTTACCCGTGCCTGATTCCCCCGTGACGAGAATCGTGGAATTCGAGTCTTTTATACGCTCGACATTGTGCGCCACGTCCGACATCGCGCGACTGCTGAAAACCATTCCCGGCAGTGAGCTCGCAGACGGCATCGCCGTCACAGTCTTCGAGCCGACCGGAATCGTCGCCGAAGACTGATGCGCGTGGGCCAGGTGGGCCACGTCGCTCAAGGCGTTGAGATCCTTCGCTTGTTGGATTGAGAGCGGACGAACACAGCGGCCGTAGAGCGCCGCGCCTTCGCGAATGCTGGTCGGCAACGAGAGCAACAAACAGATTGCCTGATCGCCTTCCTGCGCGGGCTGCGGACGCCCTTTGCTGGCGAACAATTCGGCGATCGTGCCTTCGGCGAGCGCGATCTCGCTTTCCTCGAGTCCTTCGGCCCAACGCAAAGTCGGCTTGCCGGCGTCCGAGGTCGCCCAGATCGATAGCCCGTAAGTGGGGGCGGTCGCCTCCACCATCAGGCTCATCTTGATCATCACCTCGTAAAGCTGGTCTGGGCCGCCGTTCGCCGCGTCACAAACAGCTCGGATCATCGAGCTGATTGGCAGTTGGGCAGAATCCGGGGAGTCTGGCATCTACAACTTCCTTGATTGAAACCGATTGGCGTGAGCGCAAAGCCGTCGGGCAAGAACCGCACGCTTGGAGTCTAGTTAGCCGAGGCCGACGCTGTCAACAATATTTAACAAAAGAGGGAAGATCCGAAAAACCGCCGGATTTCCGTTCGCCACCCGTTCGCCCAAATGAGTAGTTAAGCGCCCTTAGTTCAAGTAAATGTTGAACTTACGCGGTTAAAGCGTTGTACAGAAAAATCTTTACACGTTTTAAGCGCCGGTGCTACATTCCGCCCATATCGCCGCTAACTCATTGAGCGGCAATAAATTGACAAGCCGCAAAGCACATTTAGTTGGGGCTCAGGAACCCGGGAAACCAGCTATCTTGTAGAGTTCGTCTCGGTTGGCAGTTAAGCAGTCTCTTAAATTTTTGGTATGACAATTCACTTCGGAACATCAGGCTGGAGAGCCGTCATCGCCGACGAATTTACTTTCGCGGCGGTCGGCCGGGTAACTGAAGCCATCTGCGCTCAGTTTGCCGACCAGACTGATCGCCCGGTGATTATCGCTCACGACACGCGCTTTCTCGGCGAAAAGTTTGCCGCCGAATGCGCGCAAATCGTTGTGAGTCATGGGTTTGAAACGCTCGTTTGCAACGGACCGACGCCCACGCCGACGGTGGCGCACGCGATCCGTTCGCACGGCGCAATCTGCGGGATCAACTTTACGGCGTCGCACAATCCGCCCGAGTACAGCGGGATGAAGCTCTCGACCGAGGACGGCGCTCCGGCGCTCCCGGCAGTGACTACCAAAGTCGAAGAACTGTTGGGAAATCCACCGGAAAACCCGCCGAAAAGCGCACCGAAAGAGGCGCAGAGCTTCGATCCGCGTAACGGCTATCTGGCCGACCTGGAACAGAAGATCCGGTTCGACCTGATCGGCGCCCACGGCGGTCATTACGCATACGACCCGCTCTGGGGAACGGGCCGTGGCTATCTCGATGAGCTGTTGCGCCGGCACGGCATTGAAGTCACCACGATTCATAACTGGCGCGACGTGCTGTTTGGCGGTCGGGCGCCGGAACCCGAAGCTAGTCATTTAAATGAATTGAGAGATCTGGTGCTGGCGAAGAAATGCGTACTCGGCCTGGCGACTGACGGCGATGGCGATCGTTTCGGCGTCATCGACGCGAACGGACAGTTCATCACGCCAAACCAACTGATCGCGATTCTGTTTGACTACCTGGCCGAGTCGCGCAATTGGCAGGGAGGAGTGGCCCGCTCTGTCGCCACATCTCACTTGGTTGATCGCGTTGCGAAGTCTCGCGGGTTACCCGTCTACGAAACACCCGTGGGTTTCAAATACATCGGAGAACTGATCAATGAGGACAAGATTATCCTCGGCGGCGAAGAGTCGGCCGGCATATCGATCAAAGGTCACTATCCGGAGAAAGATGGCCTCCTGGCGTGTCTCCTTGCAGCGGAAGCAGTCGCGGCGCGCCACGCGTCCCTGACCGATCAACTGGAACAGCTCTTCGCGCAGGTCGGACGTCTCGAGTCGGGGCGCACGGGGCTGCAACTCACGCCGGAACTGATGCCGGTGCTGAAGGAAAAACTGAAGGAAGAGCCCACCACGATCGGTGGGCGCAAGGTGAAATCACTCAACCGTATTGACGGTTTGAAAATCATTTTTGAGGACGATTCGTGGCTGTTGGTGCGTCCTTCGGGAACCGAACCCCTAGTGCGTATTTACGCGGAGTCAGAATCGAAAGAGGACATGGAGGTGCTACTTGAGCAAGGTCGCAAATACTTACTGGGTTGACGAACGCATCAGAGCGCAACGCGTGTTGCCCCGCCACACCAACGCTTCTCTCGCTTCAGTGCAACAGATCTCCACGGAGATCATCGGCAGCCGCGCTGAGGTACGACGCCGCGGAGGAATAATTCCTTCGTGGGTGGTTTTCGGAATGATTCTGCTGGCTACCTCGGCCGTCTGTGTGACGGTGAACATGCGCACGCGCGCGAAGTTTCAATTAGCACAACAGCAGTTTTCCGTTATGCAAAGCGACGTGGAAACACTGCGCACGATCAATCAGTCGTTGAAAGCCGACGTCGAACAACTTCGTAACGATCCGCGGGCCATCGAATCGGCCGCGCGCGCGAACCTCAACATGGTTCGCAGCAACGAGTATGTAGTTCCTGTTGACTGACATGTGTCGACAACTTAGGAGATTGATTTCTATGCCTGCCAAAACCTGCCCGTAGATTTTCCAGCTCGACATCCACGCAACCGGGTTCCCTTCCGAGTTGGCGCGGCTGTGACTGCCATCGCAGCCGCGCTCCCCTCTTAAAAAAGACAAGCTAACAGGCTTCCTGAAAGTGCTAAGCTCTGGCCTTTGCGCCTTTACGGGAAAATCACTAATATCGCAGTGCAACTGCGAATTCGAGAAAAGCGAGAGGGTTGAATGCCGGAAACAAAGGAAAGCTCCTCACCGGTTGAGGTGGAAAAAGAACGTTGGGAAGAGGAGACTCTCGAGCCCGCGCTGAGCAAGCACCCGGAACGAAAGAAGAGTTTTCAAACTGTCTCGCTCGCGGAAGTCGATCGGCTTTACACGCCCGCCGACGTCGAAGAACTCGACTTCAATCGCGACATCTCGTTTCCCGGCGAGTTCCCTTACACCCGCGGTATTCATCCGACGGGCTATCGCGGCAAGCTTTGGACCATGCGGCAGTTCGCGGGCTTCAGTACGCCTGAAGAAACAAACGCGCGTTTCAAATACCTGCTCGAACAAGGACAAACCGGACTCTCAGTCGCTTACGATCTGCCGACGTTGATGGGTTATGACGCTGACTCGCCGCTGTCTGAAGGCGAAGTCGGGAAATGCGGCGTGGCTGTCTCATCACTCGCGGACATGGAAGTCTTGTTTGACGGCATTCCGCTCGAGAAAGTCACCGTCTCGCAAACGATCAATGCGCCCGCGTCGGTGTTGCTGGCAATGTATCTCGTCGTCGCCGAAAAGCAGGGCGCGAGTTGGGAAAAGATCTCGGGCACACTTCAGAACGACATTCTCAAGGAGTACATCGCCCAGAAAGAATGGATCTATCCGATCAAGCCGGCGATGAAGCTGGTGGTCGACACGTTTGAGTTCTGCACGGAGCGCGTGCCGCGTTACAACCCGATCTCCGTGAGCGGTTATCACATTCGTGAAGCGGGTGCGACCGCCGCACAGGAGCTCGCGTTCACTTTGCGCGATGGTATCGAGTATGTCGCGTGGGGAGTTGAAGCCGGCTTGGACGTCGATCGCTTCGTGCCGCGCATGTCATTCTTCTTCAACGCGCACAACGACTTCTTCGAAGAGATCGCGAAGTATCGCGCCGCGCGCCGCATCTGGGCGCGCGAGATGAAACGCCGCTTCGGCAGCGATCATCCACGCACGCTGCAACTACGTTTTCACACGCAAACTGCCGGCGTCTCACTCACGGTCCAACAACCACTCAACAACATCGTTCGCGTCGCGATCCAGGCGCTGGCCGGCGTGCTCGGTGGCACACAGAGTCTGCACACTGACGCTTACGACGAAGCACTCGCGCTGCCTACAGATCGCGCCGCGCTCATTGCCCTGCGCACACAGCAGATCATCGCCGAAGAAACCGGCGTCGTGAACACGGTCGATCCGCTCGGTGGTTCATACTACCTGGAAGCGCTGACCGAAAAGATGGAGCAGGAAGCGCTCGACTACTTCCGCAAGATCGATGCGATGGGCGGTATGGTGGCGGCGATTGAAAAAGGTTTTCCGCAACGTGAGATCCAGGACTCGGCTTATCAATATCAGAAAGCCGTCGAACGAAACGATCAGATCATCGTGGGTGTTAACAAGTACGCGATGACTGACGAACCGGCGGAAGTGCCGATCCTCGTCATCGACGAATCGGTTCGCACGCACCAGGTCGAGCGTCTCGAGCAAACGCGTGCGCAACGCGATAACGGCGCAGTCGCGAACACACTCGAAAAACTCAAGCTCGCCGCGAAGCGAAACGAAAACACGATGCCCGCAACGATCGACGCCGTTCGCGCTTACGCGACGCTCGGTGAAATCTGTTCCGCATTACGCGACGTCTACGGCGTCTACGAAGAGCCTGCCTTCTAAAATATGTCCACTCGAAAGATTCGTGTGCTGGTAGCAAAGCCCGGTCTCGACGGGCACGATCGCGGCGCGAAAGTGATCGCGCGCGCGTTGCGCGACGCGGGCATGGAAGTGATCTACACCGGCTTGCGTCAAACGCCGGAAATGATCGCGGCCGCCGCGCTTCAGGAAGACGTCGATGCAGTAGGCGTTTCGATCCTGAGCGGCGCTCACAACACGCTTTGCCCGCGCATCGTCCAACTGCTGCGCGAAAAAGGAATGGACAACACGCTCGTCCTCGTCGGCGGCATCGTTCCACAGGAAGACGTGCCGAAGCTGAAGGAACAGGGCGTGGCCGAGATCTTTCTGCCCGGCACCTCGACCGAAGACATCGTCAAGTTTCTCCGCGACAACGTTAAACCCCGCGACTAACCCAAATTTCTAAAGGCGAATCGCGTTTTTCGGATGAGACGCATTAGTCCGGTCTCCGAAAAAACGCAGAAATACGCCTAAAAAAGCTGTCTTTCGTGCCGGCAGCCAAAAGGCATGTAGGTTGCCACCCGCGAACTCAAGACCCGTTGGTAGATTTTGTGTCTGCCAAGACTTTTCCCGGCAGCTCACCTTATTTTCAGGAGATTTCAGGAGACTATACTCATGAAGACTAGCTATTCAGATCGATGGCTCTTCTCGGTAATCCTGGCGATCACGATCCTTGCATTGTCAGGAATCACAGCTCCCCTCTATGCGCAAACCTCTAACACCGGCACGGTCACTGGCGTCGTCAAAGATGAAAAAGGAGGCCTCGTTCCCGGCGCTTCCGTGAAGCTCGTGAACACAGGAACCAACGCCGAACGCACGACAGTCACCAGTTCCGACGGCATTTATGAAGTTACTCAGCTCGTTCCCGGCAACTACCGGCTCGAAATCGAGGCCAAGGGTTTTTCGAAGTACATTCAGGAACCCGTGGTAGTGAACGTGCTGCAACGTTCCACAGTCAACGTCGACTTGAAAGTCGGCGGCATCGGTGAGACCGTCACGGTCACCGGTGAGAGTGGTCCACTTGTGGAAACAACGAAGACCGACGTCAGCGGCGTGATTGACCAGCGTCGCCTGGAAAATCTTCCAGTGAATGGACGCTCGTTCGCATCGCTCGCGATCCTGATTCCGGGCGCCACGCTTGAACCTTCGTTCGATCCAACCAAAGCGCGCGTCGGCACGTTCTCGGTTGGCGGTTCGACAGGCCGCAACCTCAACATCACGATCGACGGCGGCGACAACAAAGACAACGCAGTCGGCGGCATTCTGCAGAATTTCTCGATGGAAGGAATTCAGGAGTTCGCGCTCTCAACGCAACGCTTCTCCGCGGCGAACGGTCGCTCGGGCGGCGCGCTGCTTTCAGTTGTTTCGAAGAGCGGCACGAACGAGTTTCACGGCTCCGTTTTCGGTTTCTTCCGCGATGACAAATTGAACGCGAATGCGCCGAAGCTGCTCACCAAAGTGAATCCCGACCTGTTTCCCGATCCGGCAGACGCGGTGAAGCCGCCTTTCAGCCGGCAACAGTTCGGCGGATCCTTCGGTGGTCCAATCAAGCAGGACAAGGCTTTCTTCTTCGGCACCGTCGAGCGCACGCGCGAACGCGGCAACTCGATTGTACCGGGCGTGGATCGGGAAAAGATCGGCTTCCTCGAACCGTTCGGCTACAAAGCCGTGCAGTTTCTGCCGCAGCCTTTCAACGATTGGCAGTACACAGTTAAAGGCGACTTCAATCTCTCGCCGAAACACACGCTGGTGGTGCGTTTCGCGGGCCAGAACAACAACGCCCTTAACGACCAGGCGGGATTCCTCGTCGTGCGCACGGACCTTTCGGGCGGCAACGAGAGCCTGAACACGCTGTACAACTTCCTGACCTCGTTGACTTCGACGCTGAGCAGTACCACGGTCAACCAGTTCACCTACCAGTATCAAACGTTCGACAATCGTATCAATGCGACCACTGACTTGAACCTGCTTGTCTTTCCGGACACGCTGGCAGTCGGTCGCAACGGCAACGTCCCGCAGCAAACACTGCAAAGGAAACATCAGTTCCGCGACGACCTGACCTGGACGCGCGGCAATCACGGTTTGAAGTTCGGCGGTGACGTAACTTTCGTTCCTAAGCTCGGCGGTTTGTTCGCTTTCAACTCCGCGCCGGAATACGACTTCAACTTCAACGCGGACGAGATCGCGCTGAACCCGGGCCAGTTTCCGCAGGGCTTCAAAACGACGCAAGTGCTGCCTGGTTCAGTGACCTGCCCCGCGATCGTCGGCACGGCCACTTGCACGGCCGCGCAACTCGCGGGCGTCGGTGTCGTGGCCGATGTGATCCTTTCGGGCGGCGATCCGAGTTTCAACCTGCGTGAAGGCGCGAAGCAGTTTGCGGCTTATGCACAGGACGACTGGAAGATCACGCCGCGGTTCACGCTCAACCTCGGTGTTCGTTACGACGTGGACCTCGGTTTTGTGGACGAAGCGCATGCTGCGGAAAATCGTGCGTTCCTCGCCCTCAAGATCATCGGCAGCCAGTTCGCCAAACACCCGGTACAGGACGATAAGAACAATCTCAGCCCGCGCGTCGGTTTCGCCTGGGACCTGAAGGGTGACGGCCGTTCCGTGTTACGCGGCGGTTACGGCATCTACTACGATCAGTCGTTCCTGAACGTACCGCTGTTCGCGGTGCAACAGGCGAACCCGGAAATTTACGCCACCTTCATCAACGATGATCCGAACCTCAGTATCGACTCACCGCCGCCCGCGGTGCCGCGTCCGCTGAACAATCCGTTGTCGGGTACGCGCGGCCGCATGCTCGATCCTGACTTCGAGTCGCCGTATTCGCAGCAGTGGAACCTCGGCTATGCGCAGGAGATCGGAAAGAACTCGGCGCTGGAGTTTGACTATGTTCACATCCTCGGACTCCACGAGTTCTCCAGCCTCGACATCAACCCGCGCATTGGACCACTCATCAACGCGCAACGCAGCGACCCGAATCCAGGTCGTATTCTGACCTCGGCGTTTGCGGCGCACGCGGCTGAATTAACCGCAGCGTTTGGTACGCCGACACCGTTCGGTCGCATCACTGTCGCGCAGTCGGATAGCCGCTCGCGCTACGATGCGTTCACGGTCGCCTACAAGAAACGCTACTCGAACAAGTTTCAACTGAATGCGCATTACACCCTCGCGAAGTCGCAGGCATGGTTCGGCGCGACCGCAGACTTCGGTTTGCAGCCGCAGAACATGTTCGCGAAGTTCGATCCAATCAATTTTGGACCAACTCTCGAAGACGAGCGTCACCGGTTTGTGGTCTCCGGCATTTTCGATTTGCCGTGGGGCTTCCAGGTAGCGCCAATCTTCCAGGCGGCATCAGCGCGTCCTTACAGCATTCTTCCGGCTTGCGGCTGTGACATCAACCGCGACGGCGTGATCAACGATCGCGAGTCGGTGAATCCGGGTATCGACGATCAGCACAAGCTGCCGCTGAATGACCACCGGGGAGACAACTTCTCGCAACTCAACGTTCGCGTTTCGAAGTTCTTCAACTGGGGCGAGCACAAAAAACTCGGCCTCTTCTTCGAAGCCTTCAACGTTTTCAACACCGGAAACTATGGCAACCAGTTTCAGAACACGACTGGCGAACCGGATTTCGGTAAACCGATTAACTTCTTTGGCGCGACCGGCTTCTCCGAGCCTTTGGGAATTCCGTTCCAGGCTCAGTTAGGCGTTCGCTTCAGCTTCTAACCTGCCACCTACCTTGGAGGCACTTCGCGGACGATGTATAGTCAGTCCGCGAAGTGCCTCTTTAGGTTTCCCATGAAAACTGTTTTTCTTCCAGTCGTCCTGGCATTACTCTTCACGTGCTCCTCGACTGTTTTGGCCCAGCAGGGCGGCAACGTTTTGCAAGGCCGAGTGATCACGCCTTCGGGAACGCAGCCGACCAATCCCGTTCGCGTCAAACTCACTTTCAACGGCCGCGCGATCAATGAAACTTTTACGGATCTCAGTGGGCGCTTCTCTTTCCCGGGAATTGCCGGCGGCAGGTATCAACTAACCGCTGACGGTGACGGCGTGAACTTCGAGACAACCACTGTGTACGCGGATGTCACAGCGTTTGGCGGACCACAAACTTTCACGCAGGACATTCAACTGCGGCCGGTTGCTCACAAATCGACGGCGCAAGCGGGCGTTGTCAACGCGTTCACGCAAAACGTGCCCGAAGCCGCGCAGCAAGCGCTCGCTTCCGGTGTCAAACTTGCCGATGAAGGAAAGATCCCGGAAGCAGTCGAGAAGATGCAAAGCGCGCTCAGGATCTTTCCCGATTATTTCGAGGCCCACCTGCAACTCGGCAACACGTTTCTCAAAGTGGACCAATTCAACGAGGCGATAGCCGAGCTCGACCTGGCGCGCCAGATCAATCCGAATGACGAACGCGCTTATCAATCGTTCGGCTTGCTGCTGATGAAGCAGAAGAATTTCGCGGTGGCCGTGGCGGTGTTTGCCGAGGCTGCGAGACTGAATCCGGCGAATCCTGCGAACCACGTCATGCGCGCGACGGCTCTGGTCCACCAGGCGGCGGCATCCGCGGACGACAGGAGTTATTTATTGACCAGGGCGGAAGCGGCGATGGCGCAAGCGGCGAGTGCGAGCGACAACAAAGCGAAACCTGACAGTATGACGCTCGCGTTGTTCTACGAGTTGAAGGATCAACCGGAACGCGCCGCGGCGGAGTTGGAATCGTACGTGCAGAAGAACCCGCAGCTAAAAAACTCGGCGGCGCTGCAAGGCGAGATCAAGCGCTTGCGTGAGAAGGCGCAGTCGAAGAAGAATCCTTAACTTTGATTCTTGCTCAAGAAGCGAGCGACTCGTTCCTGACAGTCTTTGGTGAGTCTCGCGATGACGTTCACGTCAGCGCCGGTTTGGAGCGCCGCGGAAAACGAGAGACCGTCCATCTGGTAGAGCAAAGTCTTCGTTAGCGACACTGCTGAACGGCTTAGCTTATCGAAACTACCGACGTACGATCTCACCTCATCATCGAAGCTTTCATCCGCGAAGATCTCATTCACGAGCCCAAACGCGTGCGCCTCCTGCGCGGTCATTTCAGCCCCGCGCGTAATGAGAGCAAACGCGCGTTTCTCGGAAACGTTGCGCCGCAGGATCGCCATCACCATCGCCGGCACGAATCCGATCTTCACTTCCGGATAACCGAAACGCGCCGACTCAGCCGCCACAACGAGATCACACGCGCTCGCGAGACCAGCGCCGCCCGCCAGAGCGCGGCCCGTCACCGCCGCGACCACCGGAACAGGAATTTGGCGGATTAGCAGAAACAGCTCCATTAGCGAGTGCGCGTCTTCGACGTTTTCATCCACCGACGCTTGCGCGATCTTTTGCAGCGCGGCCAGGTCCGCGCCCGAACAAAAATCTCTCCCGGCCCCGGCGATCACGATCACGCGCACACGTTCGTCGTCAGCAGCGCGCCGCAGACTTTCCTTCAGGCCCGCGATCACGGCCTCATTCAACGCATTTCTTTTCTCGGGACGATTGAGAGTGATGCGCGCGACCGCGCCTTCAACCGCGTAAAGGACTGGTTGCTCGTCAGCCATTAATTCAACTCGAGCTTCCGCGCTTCGTCGTCGGAGATTTCAATCTCCATGCGCAGCAGCGCCGTCGAAAACGTTTTGCCCTGCGCATCAGTCATCAACGACAACGTGCCGCCACCGCCGAGACTCTCGTGCAGCAGGAAATTCAACGCGCCGAGATTCGGCAACTCGAATCGTTCCACGTCGCCTTTGCAAATCCCGCGAAAATGCTGCTTCACGCGCTCTGCTGTCACTTCGCGCACGAGAATCGGATAAGCCTCGTCACGCAACGCAATCAAGCCGACGTTCGCCGTGTCGCCCTTGTCGCCCGATCGTGCATGGGCCAGTTTTGCTAATTGCACTTTCACGCGTCGAGCACCTCAACCTTGGGTTCGATTTCCGTCTTCGGGATCAGCGCGGGCCAGTAGGCGACGATCTCCTCGACTTTCGGACGCCCACCGGCGAAGCCTGTCACTGCGGGCGGACCGGTGAGAATCAAAGGCGCGATCTCTTTAGTGAATCGTTCGAGCGCGGCGCGATCCTGGCCGCGCACCCCAACACGCAACTGCACTTCCGGCGCATCAGCGCGCGGCTCGCCAGCGAGTGGTCCATGCGTGGCATTCGCGCCCACAAACTCCGTCAACATGTGATCAAAGCGCAGCCCCAAACGATCGAGCCGTGCGCGCAGGATCTTGTCCGCGGCCCGCGCCTTTTCGTAAGCGTCCGGCCACGCGTAAACGAGTGTGCCCACCGCTTTATATCCGGCCGAGTAACTGATCGAGACTTTCAAAAACTCCGTCGCCGGTCGTCCTTCAATGCCGTAAACACGAACGCGATCGCGCCCGTCGTCCTGCAGATGTATGGTAGTGAAATCCGCAACGACGTCGGGCGTGATGTACTCATGCGGATCGCCCATCTCGTAAACCAGTTGTTCCTTGATCGAGGGAATGTTAACGCGCCCGCCGGTGCCTTCATGCTTTGTGATCACAAACGTGCCGTCAGGCGAACCTTCGGCAATCGGAAAACCCACGTTCGCCAGATCGGGAATGCTGCGCCACTCGTACTGGCAATTTCCACCCGAACACTGGGCGCCACACTCGATGATGTGGCCTGCGATCGTTCCCGCCGCGAGGTGGTTCCAATCATCACTGGCCCAACCAAACTCATGAATCAACGGCGCGAGCGTGAGTCCCGTGTCTGTGGCGCGGCCGGTGATCACGACCTGCGCTCCCTGCTTCAAAGCCTCGACCAGCGGCGCCGCGCCGAGATAAACGTTCGCACTCTGAATCGCATCGCGCACGTTCGACAGCGGCTCGCCCGTGTCCATGTTGCGCAACTCGATCCCGCGCGCAAGCAGTTCGTCAATACGCGACATGATGTCGTCGCCAGTGACGAGCCCGATGCGCAGTTTCCCCGCGAGCCCGAGCCCGCGCGCTATTTCGACAAGGGCGTCAGCGCAACCGCGCACGTTCACGCCGCCCGCGTTCGCTGTGACTTTGATATTGCGTTCGATGCACGCCGGTAGAATGCGCTTCATCAGAGGAATGAAATCGCGCGCGTAACCGGCGTTTGGATCGCGTGCCTTTTGTTTCTGCATGATCGACATCGTGACTTCCGCCAGATAGTCGAGCATGAGGTAATCGATTGGTCCACCTTCAACCTGGCGCACGGGTGCGTCAGGAAGATCTCCCCAAAATCCCTGGCCTGCGGCAATGCGAATTTTGTCTTTCATCCGTGTTATCTGTGCCCGATGTAGACACAGATAACACAGATCGCACGGAGAACCAATTAGCCGCGCGGCCGCGGACTCGGACTCGGCGTCGGGCTGGGAGTCGTGGTCGGACTCGGCGAAGGATTGGGCACCGGCGTCGGGCTGCCGCTCGGACTCGGATTCGGACTCGGCGCGGGTTCCGGACTCGGAGTTTGCGTCGGCTCCGGACTCGGAGTTTGCGACGGCATCGGAGTTTCCGGCGTCGGTTGAGTGGGCTGAGCCGGAGTCTCAGTTGGATTAGTCGTCGGCGGCGTCGTCGGGGTTGTCGTACGTCTATTGCCACGACGATTGCGCGCGGGTTTAGCCGGCGTGGTCACGTCGGTGGGCGTTGCTCCAGCTTCAGCCGGACTCGCCACAGTTGTTCCCGCAGCGGACGGTGTTTGTCTCATGCGACGCGCGACGTTGCGCGACGATGAGAAGGAGCACGGCATCGTTGCACCCGGAACCGAGGTCAGCGTCAGACGATTGCCCGAGTGATGCGCACGCAACGAAACGATCTGCGGCGGTGTAGTGGCCGCTGCGCCTGGCGTTGTAGTTGCCGTAGTCGGTACGTCACCTGTTTGCAATGCGACGGCTGTGTAACCATGTGTAGTGGAAGCGACGATGCGACCTGTCTTTCCGTCGGCGGTAGTGAACTGATTGCCGTTGATGGTTAGCGTTGTATCGCCTGTTAGACCAAGCGCGTCGCAGTTGAACGTGCCCGCGTAAGTGCCTGACAGATCTGTTTGCGTCGACGCCATCGAGCTTGCGTTTTGCATCGGCATCGTTGCCGGCATCGTCGTGTCAGCGGGTGTTGTAGCAGGCGTGGTTTGATCTCCGGTTGTTGTTTCGTTCGCCGGAGTGTTCATCTTCATCTGACCGCGTTTCCGTTTCGGAGTTCGGGTCTTGGTTGTTGGTGTTGGTTGCGTTTGCGGAGTGGCTGGCTGGGTCTGCGGATCTTGCGCACCCCGCACCAGCACATCACCCATAACTAGCGAAAGAGCCAGCGTTGTGAGAAGCAACACTGAGCCTGAAACTCTCTTGCTCATGGAACTCTCCTCCCGTGTTCGTGTTCGTCGCGGCGCACGATTCCGATTACGCCGGCTGAGCTGATTGTTCAGGGGGCTTCTATTTACAAAGGAGGGAACACGGATCTTGTACCACTCACGGGAAGAGATCACAACCCCGAGTTTGCGGGTTAAACGAGGTTGGCAGGTAACACGAACTGACCGATGTGCGGACCGGTGTAATTCAGGCTCGTGCGCAACGAGAGTTCGAGCGCGTCGCGCGTGTGCTCCGGCGCGATCACCGCATCGACAAAGCCGCGCGCCGCGGCGTATTTCGCATCGAGCTCCTGGTCGTAGGTCTGGCGAACTTTGTCCATTTCCGCGAGCAGCTCGGCGTCGGGAGTTTGACCGTTCTTTTTTAACTTCTCGAGTTGGCTGCCAAACACCGCCTGCACGGCCGAGTCGCCTTCCATCACGCCCATTCGGCCGGTGGGCCAACTGTAGATGAAGTCGGGATCGAAACCCTGCCCGGCCATCGCGTAGTAACCGGCGCCCGAAGCGTGGTTCACGGTTAACACGAGCTTGGGCACGAGCGCGGTAGCCATCGCTTCGACAAACTTCGCCCCCGCGCGAATGATTCCCGAGTGTTCCGCGTCTGGTCCAACCATGAAGCCGGACACATCCTGCACAAACAAGAGGGGCGTGCGATGACGATTGCACGTCTCGATGAAGTAAGCGACTTTCTCCGCCGACTCGGTGTAAACGATCCCGCCGAAGCGTGGCGGCTTGCCGGAAACGCGCACCATGCCGCGATGATTTGCGATCACGCCGACCTGAATGCCGCGCACGCGCGCGTGGCCGGTGATCATCTCCTTCGCGTAGTCCGCTTGAAACTCATCGAGACGACCTTCATCAAGCAGACACTCGAGCAACTTGCGCACGTCGTACGGCTGGCGATGATCTTCGGGAATGATCTCGTAGAGTTCTTCCGCCGCACGCAGCGGGTCGGCGTTTGGATTTTTGACCTCACACGGATCAGGTTTCGGCAGTTCGGCAACGAACTCGCGAATCTTCTCGACGCACGCATCGTCATCAGGAACGCGATAATGGGCCACGCCGCTTAGCTCGTTGTGCGTGCGCGCGCCGCCGAGCGTTTCGTTGTCGATCGTCTGGCCGGTCGCGCCTTTTACGAGGTTTGCGCCGCCGAGACCCATGAACGACGTGTTCTCGACCATGATGATGATGTCCGACAACGCCGGCAGATACGCGCCGCCGGCGATGCATGGTCCCATCACCGCCGAGATCTGCGGCACTTTCAGATAGTGGCGCATAATCGAGTTGTAATAGAAGATGCGCGACGCGCCGTACTGTCCCGGAAACACGCCGCCCTGATACGGAAGATTCACGCCGGCCGAGTCGACCAGATAAATGATCGGCACGCGCGAGCGCATCGCGATCTCCTGCGCGCGCAATATCTTCTTGATCGTTTCGGGCCACCACGAGCCCGCCTTTACCGTCGCGTCGTTCGCGACGACTACGACTTCCCTGCCCTCGACTCGCCCGACAACCGTAACCACACCCGCCGCCGGCGCGCCACCGTCATACTGATCGTGAGCGACCAGCAACCCGATCTCCTGCACGTAGGCGTCTTTGTCGAGCAGTTTCTCAATGCGTTCGCGCGCGGTGAGCTTGCCTTGTTGATGCTGGCGATCGATCTTGTCCGCGCCGCCGCCGAGACGCAGACGCGCTTCGAGTTGCTGCAGCTCATTCGTGAGCTCGCGCAAACGAGAAGGTGATTGTTGAGTAGCCGTGTCCAGTTTTTTCATCTTGTCGGTATTAATCGTCTGTTCCTATCAGCCCTGGTGCCAGATTCGATTCAGCAGCGCAGTCGTGTTCGCCTTCTCGGGTATTCCCTCAAGAATCAGCACGCGCGCGCCACGCAACTCTACCACGCCGTGGCTCGTTGCCGTTTTCCACTCGTGACGTTCGCCGCGTTCGGTATTTGAAGTAACGTCGGTCGCCTGTGCATCAGGATAACGGTTCCAGGTGCGCTTGAGATAAGCATCGAAGAACTCGCGCGCGTCAACGGGCGTGTCCCACGCCGTGATTTGCGCCACGAAAAGCTCCGCCGGAGTCGCGCCTTCATAAAGCGCAAACTCATCCCCGCCCCAACCGGCCGCCGCTTTCTTCGACTCCGCCGCATCGTTCAAATACTCGTCTAGTAACAGGTAACAACCCCACTCGCCGTTCACGTCACTGTCGATGCGTTTCCACGTTGGACCAAGTTGCAGCTTCAACTCCGGCAGCGTCAGTTTCAACGGCGCTTCGTACGCGAAGTACTTCTCCGGATGCATGATCTGCTCGGTCGACTGCGGCAATTTCGTAAACGCTTTCGAGACAAGGTCCCAACCACCGTTCCGGTAAACGGCGGTGGCCCAGTTCGAACCCGCTTCGTACGGAAACAGCAGCGACTCGCGCAGCGCGCGCGGCGCGGCCTTGAACTGCTCCGTCGCATTTTCCTGCGAACCGAGGCTCTTGATGAAAGCGAGTGCGACGAGCGGATGCTTCGCCATGTAGAGCGTCATCGCGAGCGTAGCATCACCTTCGATCAACGCGTGCGCGGCGAGCTCGGCGTCGGAGTCGCCTTTGGGCCACTTGTCGAACCGCTTGAGATTGAAGTGCTGGTCCTGCAAGGCGTGGGTCAGTTCGTGGGCCATCACCGGCTTCTGCCCTTCGAGCTCGATCCAGTCAGCGAGGTAAAACTGCTGCGCCTTTGGATCGTAGTAACCCGCGACCTGTTCGGTCAGCAACTTGATCAGGAACGGCCGGTACTCGAAATTGTTCGGCGCGAGACCGAAAACCCGGAGCAGCGCCTCGGTAGCGTGCATCTCGGCGGGCGTGGTCTCCTCGTTGAGGTTCCGCACGATCATGCGCTCGATTTCGGCGCGCGACTGGGCGCCGCTCTTCACCGGCCGCATGATCGAAAGCTCGCGCAATTCGCTGGTTTCTTTAAGAACGGCGTCGGTCGTAGAGACGATTGCGGCGTTTTGGGCCGCGCCGGTCGCAGCGCCCGCCTGGGCGTGGGTCCGGACCGTCAGGGCGCCGGCATAGAGACAAATCAGGATGAGCAGGGCCACGGGAAGGTTAATTTTCTTTGACATATTGATGGTTCACTCTTATAGTCCGCTAAACGTTCACAGCTCGATTCGAGGGAGACCCATTCCTTCGCGCACTCTGAAAGGGTTGAAGGTTTTGTTCAGATGACAAGCCCTGCTCCTGATGATGTATTCGGCGTTTGGCATGAGACGATGTTACGCGTCCGCTATGCCGAAACGGACAAGATGGGCATCGTTTATTATGCCAACTATCTCGTCTGGTTCGAAATAGGCCGCACGGATTATTGTCGGGCGCGGGGTTTTTCTTACCGCGACATGGAAGAGAACGACGACGCTTTCCTCGTCGTGGCGGAGTCTTATTGCCGCTACAAAGCTCCCGCGTATTACGACGATGAACTGATTGTTCGGACGCACATCACGGAATTGCGTAAGCGTTCACTTCGTTTTGGCTACGAGATCGTGCGCGCGGTGAGCGGGCAGGTCGTCGCCGAGGGCGAGACCGGGCACGTCATCACCGACGGCAACGGCCGCGTGCGCTCGTTTCCCGAAGGATACGCGCAGAGATTATTGGCGCCGCCGATCGTGAAGACTCACTCCGGTGCGGTCGGCGCAGTGCCGAAAGAGACCGCGCCTGAATAGTTGTCCTAACGATCGGATAACTCCTGTAGTATCTATTCCCTGTCACAACTCACTACCGCACGGTGTTTCCCAAGTAGCACGTCTCCCTGCGATCTTTTGTAACTTTTTTCTGATTGGCTCGTTTTAACTTCAGAGCCATCGCCTGATCTCTCTAAGTAAAAAGCCCCGCTGCTACTTGCGATAGCAACGAGGCTCTTTGATGACAATACAAAGTTCGTCGCCTTGCGGCGCACGAAGATGCATCGTCGGCACGCGGCATCTTAGCGCACACGGTAACGAGCTTCAACCTGGGGAGGGTTTATCATGCGTCACCGTGTGTTTTCGTCTGCTTTACTCACCCTCATACTCTGCGTCTTCATTTCTACTCAAGCGCAAACGCCCGAAGCGGCGGTCAATGCTTTCAACGAAGGGTTGAAGAAAACCGAGCGCGGCGATCTGGACGGCGCGATCGAAGCCTTCACTCGCGCGATTGCGCTCAGTTCGCGACTCGACAATCGCAAACAGTCGTCGCGCCCGCCCGCGAGCTCTTTCAACGGCTCGAGCGTCTCCACTCCGGCAGAAGTCGTGCCCGACAACGTTACGGTCATCGATCCGTTCACCGCCGATGCTTACAACAATCGCGGCTTCGCGCGTTTTAAGAAGAGCGATTTCGTCGGCGCGATTGAAGACTTCAATGCCGCACTGCGTGTGCGACCCGGCCTCGTCATCGCTTATCTGAACCGTGCGGCAGCGCTGGAAGCGAAGGGTGATTCGGAGCGCGCGCTGAAGGATCTCGACAAGGCCGTTGCGCTCAAGAAAGATTTTTACCAGGCTTACATCAATCGCGGCAGTTTGTTTCACGATCTGGGCCACGAGCAGGAAGCACTTTCGGATCTGAACCGCGCGATTGAGTTGAAGAACGACGTCGCCGAAGCGTACTACCAACGCGGCTACGTTCAGCTCGCGCTGAGCAAGTGGGACGAATCAATCAAGGACTTCGATCGCGCGCTCGAGCTCGAGCCGACGATGGCCTGGGCTTATCAGGGCCGTGGCACGGTGGCGATGAAGAAAGGCCAGATGGAACGGGCGATCAAAGATTTCACGCACGCGATCGAACACAGCCCGGATCTCGTTTATGCCTATTTCAATCGCGGTTTGGCGCAGTTGTATCTCGGAAATGAAGCGGCCGCGCAGAGCGACTTCGACACGTGCTTGAAGTTGAAGCCCGAGATTAAAGCCGAACTTGACGACAAGATTGGTTTAGCGCGACACCTGCGCAATACGAGGAAGGAATAGCTTACTGATCGTGGGCCAGGTTCACGCGTTCAATCGATCTGGCGTGGCCGGTTTCTTCATCGACATCAATCACAGCCCCACAAATACGCACCGCGCCGCTCGCATGATCGGCGCGGCGCGCTGTCACTGAAGTAAAGCGCGCGATCACGTCGGCTTTGTTCATCCCGATCACGCCCGCGTAACTGCCCGTCATTCCGAGATCCGTCAGGTACGCAGTGCCCTGCGGCAAGATCCTCTCATCAGCAGTCTGCACGTGCGTATGTGTCCCAACCACCGCCGACACGCGCCCGTCCAAATGCCAGCCCATCGCCACTTTCTCCGACGTCGCTTCGGCGTGCATGTCAACCAGTCGCACGGAAGTATCTTTCGGCAACGATTGCAAAATCTCGTTGACGATGCGAAACGGATCGTCAGACGGCGGCATGAAGACGCGGCCCATCACGTTGATTACTGCGACGCGAATTCCCTTCACTTCTCCCGTCCAGAAACCGCTGCCGGGCGTGTTGGGCGGATAGTTCGCCGGACGAACGAGGCGCGGCTGTTTGCGGATGTAGTCGATTGCTTCTTTCTTGTCGAAGATGTGATTGCCGGAAGTCATCACGTCGATGCCGGTCGCGAAGAGTTGTTCGCAAAGCGCGGGGGTGACGGAGAAACCGCCCGCGAGGTTTTCGGCGTTCATGATCGCGAGATCGATCTGATTTTGTTCGCGCAAATCCTGAATACGCTCGAGCACTGCCACGCGCCCGGGCTTCGCCACCACATCACCGATCATGAGGATCTTCATAAGCTTAAATTGGAGGGCCTACAAAAAAGGGGCTACACAAAAAAGACCGCAAATCTCAGTCGAGATAGGCGGTTTTTATTGGCGGGAGGGAGATCCGCATCTGTCGTTCCGAAGCCGTAATTGAACCTGCAATGACAGGTGGGTGACCTCTTAATGACGTAGCCTCTGGCAGTTCTTAACGATGAAGAAATGCACTGGCTAGACGACCTCGGTCTCCCGAATCAACGGCGTTGGCTCAATCATCGTAAATCGGTGACGAACACCGCAGAACGTTACCCTCCGCCGTGCGGGATATTAACACAACGACGCGAATTTTGTCCTTTGTACTATTGTTGAAATTCAGGCTGATTTAGCCTAGTGAAAGCTTGCCCGCGCCGCCCTGCTCGTTTTCGAGGCTCGTTCTGACTTTCAACAGGCGATCGAGCATTTCGGCACACTCGGCGCTGCGCGCGGCGAGTTGCGCGTCGGCCTGTTCGTGCATGTTCTTGAGGCGGTGAAGTTCGTCGGCGATGTGCAGCGCCGCGAGGATCGCGACTTTCAGCGAGTCGACGGTGAGCGTGCCCGAAGAGATCTCTCGCATCCGGCTGTCGACAAACTCCGCGAGTTGAATGATGTATTCGGTGTCGCCGTCGGAGCGGATGTTGTAGGTCTGGTTGTAAATCTCGACACGAATTGTCGGACTGCTGGTCGTGCCTTCCATACTGCTTTTATTGATCATGCGGCCGATACCGGAACTCATCTGAGTTCCTCTGCCATCTCCGGATCGAGAGCAGCGACGGCGTCGAGCATCGCTTCCACTTTCATGCGAATCGTTTCGCGTTCGGCGAGCAGCTTCTCGACCTGACTTTCGAGTCGCTCCTTTTCGTTCAGCACGTTGCCCATGTCGCGATGAATGAGCGCAAGTTCTTTTTCGAGGTTCTCTTTTTCCTGACGCAGCGTCTTGGTGAGTTCGATGGTCCGGTAGATCTTATCTTCGAGATGTGAGAACTTTTCCAACCCTGAAAGACCAACCATCTTTATCTCCTGCGTTTTTGAACTAAGTTGAAGTGCGAACGCGATTATCCGTCTTCGCGCTTGTGAGCGCAAGACTCATTTCGCGCTCGCGGCAGATTTATTTTCCTGCAGTGAATCTTTCTATCGTTGCTGTGCGGAAAAAGTGTCGAGCAACGACGACGTCAGTTGCGCGTGACGCTCTTCGACTTCTTCATCGCGCAACGTGCGCTCGTCCGAGCGATACTCCAGACGCAACGTCACCGATCGTTTCGACGACGGGATGTTTCCCCCTTCGAAAGTGCCCACCAGCTTCGCGCTGCGAAAGTCGGGGATGCGCTGTTGATCGACGGCGCGCAGCACGTCGTCGAGCGCGATGTTGCGGTTGAGGAGGAGAGAGATGTCACGTACGACTGACGGGTAGCGCGGGAGCGACGCGTACTGCACAACTCTTGCCGGTCCATTAAGTAATGACTCCAAATCGAGTTCCATTACATAAACCGGATTGCGAAATTTGTAATTCGCGGCGACGCTCTCTGCCAAACGCCCGATACTGCCAATCTCCGTTCCGTCGCTGAGTTTGATCAGGGCGGATTGCCCCGCGCGCAAATTCGGCGCAGAGCTTTGAGTGAAAGTCAGCGGCGTCAAACTCATCCAGTCGACTGCGGTTTCGAGCGCGCCTTTCACGTCGTAGAAATCGATCTCGCGTTCGGCTTGTGCTTTGTTTGCTTCGAGCGCGCCGCCGGTCGCGACGAGCGCGCACGAGAGACGTTCCTGCGGTAACTCGTTTGCCGTCATCGCGCCGAAAACACGGCCGATCTCAAACAGACGCACGTCGCGCAGGCCGTGATTGAGATTGTGACGTAGTGCGTTCAGGAGACCCGGCAACAGCGTCGCACGCATGAAGGCGGCGTCTTCGATAATCGGGTTCTTTAGCTCGGGCTGGTCGTCTGTTTGCTTTGGCGCGAAGCTGAAGTTGATTGCTTCGTAATAGCCGAAGGCGTTCATCGCGCGACGCAAGAGACGTTGCTTCATCTCGCTCGGTTGGTATTCACCGGACGCGCTCGAGGGCGGAAGTTCCGAGCCGATCTTGTCGAAGCCTGTGTGACGCGCGACTTCTTCGACGAGATCTTCTTCCTGTTCGACGTCGATGCGCCACGACGGAACTTTGAACTCCAACTTGTCGACCGAGTCGTTGACGAGTTCGAAGCCGAGGCCTTTGAGAATCCGAAGTATTTCGGCGCGCTCGACAGAAACGGAAGTCAGTTCAGCGATTCGCTCTGGTCGAAGAGTCACCGTGCGGGGAACAAAAGGAGTTGGGTAGATGTCGATCCGATCTTCAGAGGCGAGGCCGCCTGCCAGCTCGCAGATCAGTTGCACGCAACGATCCTGGGCGAAGGGCACGCCGCCGCAATCAGCGCCGCGCTCGAAGCGACGCGATGCTTCGGTGTCCATGCCGAGTTGACGCGCGGTGCGCCGCACTGAATCGGGATCGAAGTAAGCGCTTTCAATCAAAACGTCCGTCGTCGTGGAAGAGATTTCCGACTCTTCACCGCCCATGATGCCCGCCATGGCAACGGGCCGTTCGGCGTCGGCGATGACGAGCATGTCATTAGTTAGCGTGCGTTCGACGCCATCGAGCGTTTTAAGTTTCTCGCCCGCGCTCGCGCGACGCACGACGATGCGCCGCCCGCCCAGCTTGTGAAAGTCGAAGGCGTGCAGCGGCTGGCCCAACTCGTGCAGCACGTAGTTCGTGATGTCGGCAACGTTGTTGATGGAACGTTGTCCGATCGTTTCGAGGCGCTTCACGAGCCACTCCGGCGACGGACCAATTTTCACGCCGCGCACGAGCCGCGCGGCGTAACGCGGACAGAGATCGGGATCTTTGATTTCAACGGACGTGAGATCACCAGCGCGGCCCTCAGTCGGAAAAGATTTGATCTCGGGCAGACGCAGTTGCTTGCGTTCGATGACGCTCACTTCGCGCGCGATCCCGACGTGCGAGAGACAGTCCGGCCGGTTCGACGGGACTTCAACATCGATCACCGCGTCGTCATCGTGCTGCTCCACCGCGTCGATCGCGAGCCCGACGTTCGTCAGCCGATCGCGCAGCTCCTCCGGGCTGAGCTGCGTGTCGACGTAATCCTTAAGCCAGTCGTAACTGATGAGCATTACTCAAACTGCTCCAAAAACCGAACGTCGTTCTCGAACAACAACCGAATATCATCAAGCTCGTACATCAACGCGCACATCCGATCGATGCCGAGTCCGAACGCGAACCCCGAATACACTTCCGGATCGACGCCCACCATGCGCAACACGTTCGGATGGACCATTCCCGAACCGCCGAGCTCGATCCAGCCGGAGTTTTTGCAGATGCGGCAGCCCGCGCCCTTGCATTTGAAACAACTGAAATCAAACTCCGCGCTCGGCTCCGTGAACGGAAAGTACGACGGACGAAAACGCGTGACAGTATCCGGCCCGAACATCCGCCGCAGAAACTCCGTCACCGTGCCTTTCAAATGGGCCATCGTGATGCCGCGGTCCACGCACAGTCCTTCGACCTGGTAGAACATCGGGTTGTGCGTCGGGTCGGGCGTGTCGCGCCGGAAGACGCGGCCGGGCGCGATCATGCGAATCGGCACGCCGCGACGCTGCATCGCGTGAATCTGCACGGTCGACGTTTGCGAACGCAGCGCAAAGCCGTCGGTGGTGTAGAACGTGTCCGCCTCGCCGCGCGCCGGATGGTTTTCGGGAATGTTCAGGGCAGTAAAGTTGTAGAAGTCAGTCTCGATCTCGCGGCCGTCTTCGATGACGTAGCCGAGCGCGACGAAAATGTCTTCGATACGCTCGCGCAAGATCGTGATCGGGTGGCGATGACCGTAAGGCGGACGCCGGCCGGGCAGAGTCACGTCGATACTCTCGCGCGCGGTGCGTGCTTGTTCGATGTGCGCCTTGAGATTTTGCTCGGCTTTCTCAATCGCAGCGACTATGGCTACTTCCGCTGCTTGAACCGCCTGTCCGAACGAAGCACGCGCATCGGGAGCAACGCGTCCGATCAGTTTTTTCGCTGCCACCAAAGCACTTTTTTTACCTAAGTGGCGAGTGCGCAGATCTGACAACGCCCGCTCTTCGGTAATCGCCTCCTCGAACGGTAAGGAGAAAATGACACTTGAGTCCGACGCAAAGCGAGCAAAGCGTTCGAACTCTTGCTCGAACGCTTTGCGGGCTGCCTCAACTGTCTGTAAAGGCGTTTCTGCAGTTTGACTATCGGCCATCCTGTAAGTCCTGCAATCTTGTCTACTGCTTCCGTACCGCTACCCACTTACCCGACAACTGTCCAGCGTAATCAAACTCGCCCGCCAGTTTACCGTCGACGACGGTGGCGCTCATCGAGATCGTGCCGTTCTGTCCTTCGAGTTGAAACACGAGCTTGCCGTCTTTCCACGAGCCGTCTTTGATGGTGCTTTCGCCGAGTTGCGAACTGCTGCCGCCCGTGACTTTCTCGCCGTCGACCTTCAGCGTCAACGCAAACGGAAACGGTTGACCGTTCGCGTCAGCCACGGCGTCCCACTCACCGCTGAGATTAACGGGCGCAGCGGCAGTCGCAGGAGTTGCAGCCGCAGCAACTCGTTTCAATTCGATCGGTGACTTTTCCGCTCCCGCGATCCAGTTGCCCGTAATCGTGGCGCCGTCAGTCTTGCCGTCTATTTTGGCGTCTTTGCCAAAGTTAAGTTGAAGAGTCCCCTCAGCATTAACTGCGGCTCCCGTGAGCTCGTAAGCCTTTTCGCCGTTCTTCAGCCGGCCCTCGATCTTGCCGTTGTTCTTTCGGATCTCGAGAGCAACAGGTTGGCCCTTCATCGTTCCCTCGTAGTTGCCGGCAATGTCGGTGGACTGAGCGGCAGGCGTCGCTTGGGCAAAACCAACGGTTGCTCCGAGCAACAACGTGAGTAGCAGTGTAATCAGTTTCACTGTCTGGTCCTTTCAAAAGCGCGTTGAAAACTAAGCCGCTTTGTTGCGCTGCTCGTTTTCGAGCGCGCCTTTCGCTTGCGCGACGACTTCGGCAAACGATTCCGGCTCATGCACCGCGAGATCCGCGAGCACTTTCCGATCGAGCTCGATGCTCGCCAGTTTCAAACCATGCATCAGTTGCGAGTAGTTCAAACCATTCAGACGCGCCGCCGCGCCGATGCGCACGATCCACAGACTACGGAAATCACGCTTCTTCAACTTCCGTCCGGTGTAAGCGAAATTCAACCCGCGCTCGACCGACTCTTTCGCCGAGCGATACAACTTCGACTTCGTGCCGCGATAGCCTTTCGCTAACTTAAGAATCTTCTTGCGCCGTTCGAGACGCTTGTTACCACGTTTTGCCCTGGGCATGACTTATCCCCTTTCTTCTTTTGGAGTGCGGCGACCTGGCGCCGCTTTGGTCCCGCTCATGCGCAATCGAGGTGAAAGCGGCGTCAAGCCGCCGCACTCCAAAGAGGCGCACTGAGGACAACATAGTTCGGTTAATCGCGGCCGTACGGCAGCATATTCATCACGCGTTCGTGGTCCGCCGGCGCAACCAACACGTCGATGTCCAGGTGGCGCTTCCGCTTATTCGTCTTCTTCGTCAATATGTGGCGGGCGTGCGAGTGGCCTCGTTTGACCTTTCCGCTCGCCGTCAGCCGAAAGCGCTTGGCGGCGCCTTTGTGTGTTTTTAGTTTTGGCATAGTTCCATTCCTTTATGCGTTGTTCTGCGGCGACGCGGGATGCGATTCCTTCCCGCCGCCGCTCTTGTGTCTCTTCGGTCCGAGGATGATGAACATCTGGTTCCCTTCCATCTTCGGCCTTGCCTCGACCTCACCGACGTCCGCCAGATCGTGTTCGAGCCGCTCACGAATGCGCGCGCCCAACTCACGGTGCGTCATCTCGCGTCCGCGAAACCAGATCGTGGCCTTTACTTTGTCGCCCTCCTGCAACCACTCGCGCGCATGTTTCATGCGGTAGTCGTAATCGTGGTCGTCAGTGCCGGGGCGAAACTTAACTTCCTTAACGGTGATCGTGACCTGCTTCTTCTTGGCCTCGTTTGCCTTCTTCTTCGCTTCGTACTGGTATTTTCCGAAGTCGATGATCCGGCAAACGGGCGGATCGGCGTTGGGAGCAACTTCGACCAGGTCCAGCCCTTTTTCGCGGGCTGCACGAACGGCATCGCGCACGTCCATGACGCCCAACTGCTCTCCTTCCTCGCCAATCACGCGCACTTCAGGTACGCGAATTCTTTCATTAATTCGGACCGGCGGCAGGCGCCGGTTATCAGGACGCTGTCCGCGACCACGAAAGCCTGTAGCTATTGCTGCACCTCCTGGGTTTGATTGTTATTAGTCAACGCGCGCGTCTCAACAAACTTGCGCGCCATTTCCCTGAACTCTGCGAGCGACATTACACCGATGTCGCCTTGCGCTCGCTCACGCACCGCTACGTTTCCCTGCTCCATCTCGCGATCGCCGAGCACGAGCATGAACGGCACCTTTTGCAACTGCGCGTCACGAATCTTGGCTCCGATTTTTTCGCTTCGCAAATTAACGTCAACTCTGAAGCCGGCGTCGCGTAGTTCGCGCGTCACGTCCTCGGCGTAGCCGTTGATTCGATCCGTGATCGGGAGCACCGCGACCTGCACCGGCGCGAGCCACATTGGAAACGCGCCTGCGTAGTGCTCTATTAGCACGCCGAAGAAACGTTCCATCGAACCAAACAATGCGCGGTGGATCATTACCGGGCGATGCGGTTTGTTGTCTTCGCCGATGTACTCGAGTTGAAAACGCTCGGGCAAGTTGAAATCGAACTGTACCGTCGTCAACTGCCACGTACGGCCGATCGCGTCTTCCACACGAATGTCGATCTTCGGGCCGTAAAAAACTGCTTCGCCTTCGATCCGTTGATAAGGAATCTGCTTCGCGTTCAGCGCCTCGACGAGGGCAGATTCAGCCCACGCCCACTGCTCGTCGGAACCGAGATAGTGAGCATCCGGATCGTCGCCGCGCACGGACAGTTCAACCTTGATGTCCTTGAAGCCGAAGACTTCATACATGTTGAAGGCGAAGTCGATGCAAGCAAGAATCTCCGCGTGCACGTTTTCCGGCGTGCAGAAGATGTGCGCGTCGTCCTGCGTGAAGCCGCGCACGCGCGTCAGACCGTGCAACGTGCCGGAAAGCTCCGCGCGATAGACCGTGCCCAGCTCCGCGTAACGCAGCGGCAGGTCGCGATACGAACGCTGCGCCGACTTGTAAATGCCGATGTGAAACGGGCAGTTCATCGGCTTGATGCGAAACTCCTGCCCTTCAAACTCCATCGGCGAGAACATCGAATCGGCGTAGTTGCCTTCGTGACCACTCGTGAACCAGAGGTCGCGTTTCGCGATGTGTGGCGTGAACACGAGACCGTAACCACGTCGCAGGAGCTGCTCGCGCAGGTAGTCTTCCATCTCCTTGCGAATGGCGCCGCCCTTCGGGTGCCAGAAGATCAGTCCCTGGCCGTACTCTTCCTGAATCGAGAACAGATCGAGCTCGCGTCCCAATCGTCTGTGGTCGCGCTTCTCTGCTTCTTCACGTTGCTTCAACCACGCGTCGAGCTCTTCCTGCGTAAAGAAAGCCGTGCCGTAGATGCGCTGCATCTGCGGTTGCGACGCGTCGCCTTTCCAGTAAGCGCCGGCAAGCGAAAGCAGTTTGAACGCGCGCAGCTTGTTCGTGCTCGGCACGTGTGGGCCGAGACAGAAGTCGATGAACGGCGAGCCTTCGATGTAGTAGACACTCACCACGTCGCCGGCCTTCTCGTCGATCAGTTCACACTTCAACGGCTCGTCGCGCTCGTTGAAGATGCGCAACGCTTCCGGCTTGGCGATCTCGTCGCGACGATAGACCAGGTTCTTGCTCGCGATCTGCTTCATCCGTTTCTCGATGACGGGCAGATCCGCTTCCGTCAAAGGCCGCGGCGTGATCACGTCGTAGAAGAAACCGTAACGCGGATCGTCGAGCAGGGCTGGACCGATGCCGAGTTTGGCGCCCGGAAAGAGATCGAGTACGGCGGCGGCGAGCAGGTGCGCGGTCGAGTGACGCAGCACTTCGAGACCGTCGCGCGTCTCGGGCACGATCGGTTCGATTTGCACGGCTCCGTTATCGCTCGGGAGGGTATCGAGTGGGGCGGTGAGATCGACCTCACGGCCCTTCACTTTGGCGGCCAGTGCTTGTTTAGCCAGGTCGCGATCGAGCTTTTTGAGAGCTTCCGCCACCGTGGCCGAATCCGGCACGGAGACGGGTGCGCCGTCTTTGAGTTGTACGTTGATCTCGCTCATTTCCAAACCACCTTTCGTCCGGCGGGACGACTACGAAGACCCGTGACCCGAGGCCGAAGGCGATTCCTTACGATTGACGATTCACTAATTTGCTTACTTCGTTGATCGGATTCGATAGGAGCGCCTTCGCCGCGCCACCCGCAAGGCGGGCAGCTATTAAAAGATAAAGAATCGAGTAGTTGTTCGATTCATGCGAAGGTCTTCAGGAGCGTCCTATCAAAAGTAAGAAACTAACGAAGGCGGATTCTAGCAAACGCCCTGTAAAAAGGGCAAGTTCATCGACAGATTATGGGGGATCGACGGACTAATAATTGACGCGCACCGCCACCCAGTCAAGCGAGAAGTCGCGCGAGGTGCTGCTCGAAACATCGATGACGCGGACGCGGAAGTTCGCATTGCTCAGCGACGCCAGTGTCCACGAGAAGCCCCAGTTGTCGAGTGGTCCGCCGAGAATGTACGTGGCGTTGCTCGTCGTCAACGTCGCCGTCGACTTGGTCGCCGTCCACGATACGCCGCCGTCCCATGACAACTGCACGCACATCTTTGGCGCGCCGCTGGTGCTATCGGCTTTGGCGTCCAGCCGCACTTCGACCCCTTTGATCGTCGCTGTGCCCGGAATGTCGAAGCCGAAGTTGTAGAAGCGGTGTTTGTCCTTTTGCGCGTGAGTGCATGAGGTGTTGGTGCCTGAGCCGCTGTTGTTATCGACGGCAAACAGACCTTCATTTGTTAACGCAAGGGCAGCATTGACTTCGAAACCGTTGTTGTCACCGGCAGAAGTTATTTCAGCCGAGTTAGCGGTCGGGCCCTTCATGCCTGTATTAGTGGGAGGCGCGCCGCTACAGTACTGGCCTTCCTTACCGATCACCCTGTAGGGACAGTCGGCATTGCTGAGCAAGTAGAGAATCGCGTCGCGATTGCGCACGGTCTGGGCCGCGATGATCTCGTCTCCCGGATAAAAACCTCCCTGACCCGAGGTGACCGGATACATCTCGAAGGTGAAATCCATGATGCCGTAAACGCCGTAGAGCCAATCGTCGATCGTCCCATCGGTGATGTATAAATCGCTGGCCTGTTCCGGCGTGTAACCATTGGTCACCGCCATCGCCTGGCCCATAGTCGCCATCACGTCGCGATCATCCTGGACCATGTCGGCCGGTACATCGGCAGTGGTATATCCCAGCGGCCAGAGAACGAGTTCCCCATAAGTGTGGAAGTCTATCCCCACTTTGATTTGCTGTTTGCCGTTAATTACGCGGCTGTTGACAAAATCGCGTACTAAAGCGTCTTCGGGCGTCGAGAAAGGACTTGCGCCGCGGTAGGTTTCGCTGCTCGCTGTGCCGCTGCTGCCGCCGCAGCAGCCCCACTTGTAACCCCAGTTCCGGTTTAGATCGGTGCCGACAGCGGAAGTGCCCGAGTTAGGCTGGCGATTCTTGCGCCAGGATCGATACGTGCCGGTGGCGATGTCATACTCGCCGCCATCCGGGTTTAGATCGAACACCATCCAGATCTCACGCGAGTTGACGAGATCGGTGATCTGCTGGTTGATGCCATACTCGTCGGTGAGCATGTGCAATGTGTAGAGCGCCATCTCGACGGTCAGGTGTTCGCGCGCGTGTTGATGATGGGTGAATAAGACTTCAGGTTCGTCTTCATCCACATTGACGTTGTCGGAAATTTTACCGGCCCAGATCTGACGGCCTTCGTAGGAAGTGCCGATGCTGAACAACGAGAAGATGTCCGGATGATTGCTTGCCACCTGTTGCAGATCGGCGACCATTTCCGCGTAGTCGTGATAGCCTTCGTCTCCCGCCGGAAAGGCCAACGTTGTCACGTCCGGTTGAGCGGGCGTTTCCAGGCGCAGGCCGAGAGCCTCGATCGCGATCTTTTCTTTTCGCGTCGCTTCCACCAGCACGTAGTCTTTGCCGACTTCGATAATCAGCGCGCCCGTTGCGACGATGGCTGACCGCGTTTTTGCGTCGAAGACGTTGTGGATGACGTAAACGGGTGTTCGCTCGTCAGTCTTTTTTTGCGCGGGAGCGGCTGGCGTCAAGGTCAGTCCCAGCAACGATACCAGCAGAATTCCCATTACTACGCGGTGAAATGATCTTTGTCGGGTCATGTGAGTTTCCTTTGTGCGGGGTTGCGTGCGCGGAACCTGGATAGGCCGGAGCGGTCGGGGAAACGATGCTCCAGCTCCGGCCCTATCCGTTAGCCATTACGGTTTGACGTGCCAGCCCCCACGATCGGGTACGGCGATCGGAATACTGCTTGCGAGCGAGTCGCAGGCGGGTATCTGAGTGGGAGTGATGCCGATCGGACCAACAAGAAAGCTAACGAGGACAAAATCGCCGTCTTTTCCGTTATCCTGGAAGCCAAAGTTCAAGAATTGACCTTCGGCGCCGGCGAAATCACCGGAAGCATGCGTGATCTCGCCCACCACGAAGGCGGCGTTATCCTGGACACATATATCAACCGGGTGAGCGACAATTTCAGTTTGCCCGGCGCCGAAGCGCAGGACGCCGCCATTTCCGCCTTGTTGAGCCGAGACGGTGAGGGTGACCGGAGGGCCGCCGTTGCCCGGACTAAAGACACCAGTACCAGTCACTGACTGCGCCATGGCGCTACTCGCGCCGATACACATCACGGCGATAAAGAGAGTGAAAACCAAAAATCTGCTCTTCATTAGGGGACTCCTTTGTTTTTCAGCGGGGTTAGTGAATCAAAGCCATGAGGACTGTCACTTCAGGCGTGCCCGGTGAAACTCGGGCTCCTCAAGACTCAGTATTAATTTCGAGAACCTTGCGGGTTACGATCGTTGGGAGTTTTGACGTCTTCTGAGCTGAGTTTGAGAACGGAAGGATTATCCGGCAGCGTACCTTTCCAGTCATCGGTGCTGCTACGCAATTTGCTATGGGTAGTAGCACGTATTTTAAAACCCAGGAAGGCACGAAGGACTAGAAATGTTTTTTGTGAGTCAGCGCGAAGGTTAGCAGCGCATTGCTGCCGGTCAGCCCGAGTTTCGCGCAGATGTTCGAGCGGTGACGCTCGACGGTGCGTACGCTGATCGAGATCAGCTCGGCGATTTCTTTGTTGCTCTTTGATTCGCCGACCAGCAGCAGGATGCGGCGCTCTGCCGCAGTCAGTTTGTTAATTGACCATGATTTCGCCCGCTTCTTTCTGCCGGCCAGATAATCTCCGAGCACTGAACAAAAGAAACTCTGTCCCGCAGCCACCGCCTTGATGCAGTCGACGATCTCGTTTACGGCGCAGTCCTTTATTATGAAGCCCTTCACGCCGGCAGCCAGCGCCGCTTCGAACAATTCTTCGTCTCGATACATAGTCAGAAAAACTACGCCCACCGGCGATCGCTGTTGTTGAAGCTCGCAGGCAATGGCCAACCCGTCGGGAGCGGGCATGTTTACATCGAGGACCGCTACGTCTGGCTGAAGCTCTCCGATTTGCGCGAGCGCGGATGGGCCATCACCGGTGTCGGCCACGACTTTCAGCAGCGGGTCGGCGTCGATCACTCCGCGCAAGCCAGAGCGAAAAATGGGATGGTCGTCGGCGATTAGAATGCGAATTTCTTCATGCATCGTAGAACACCAGAAATTTCCTAAATTGAAATTAAAGCTTTGCGCCGATCGTGATGCGGATCGTAACGCCCTTTCCCGGCGCAGACTCGTGTGTGTATTTGCCGCCGAGCATGCGCACGCGTTCGGCAATGTCTATCAACCCGATACCCGTCTCCAGTGATGTTGCTTCCGGGTCAAATCCTTTCCCGTTATCCGCACAAACAATCTGCGCCCCGGTGGCGATTCGTTTGATCGTGAACCAGCAATTCGTCGCTGCGCTGTGCTTCAGCACGTTGTTAACGCACTCCTGGACCACGCGGTAGAGATTGATCTCAGAGTCTTTTGATAACAGCGCGTCGATATCGTCTATCCGGGTTATGAAGTCTATGTCCGTCGAGTCACTGGCGTGGCGGACCATCTGTTCGATCGTACGTGTCAATCCGAGTCGTTCGAGGTGATAAGGCCGCAGGTTACGCGCGATCTCGTGCACTTCGTCGAGAGCTAGTGACGTCATCTTGGAAATCTCAGTCAGATGATCGCGAGCGCAGTGGTCTTCCGCGAGCGAGTTCAAGCCGATCTGGGCACGGTTTTTTACGAGTAGCAAGTTTTGGCCCAAGCTGTCGTGCAGCTCACCCGCCAGACGTTTGCGTTCGGCCTCCTGCGATTCGATGAGCCGTCGCGCGAAAGCCTCGCGCTCTGCCTGCCTGCGCCTGAACCGGACCACCTGGCCCATAACAGTAAGAGTCGCGACGGCCGCGACGGCGCCGGCGCACAACAGCAGGAACCACAAGCGTCGCCAGAAGGGAGCGCGTACTACTAGCTTGATGCTGGCGCCGGTGTTGTTCCATACGCCATCGCTGTTGGCGGCTATTACGCGGAACGTGTAGTTGCCGGGCGGCGGATACGGGAAGTAGGCCACCCGGCGTGTGCCGGCATCGATCCAATCAGTGTCCAGCCCTTCGAGCTTGTACTTGAATCGAATCTGGTCTGACTTGATGTAGCTGAGTCCCGTGTAACTGATCTCCAGTCCGCGCTGGCCTGGTTGAACCGTAATGCCGTGCTGAAAATCAACGGGATTGCGCTCGAGCGTCACTGATTCAATCAACACTGGCGGCGCTTCCGGGTTGAGATAGACGGCTTCCGGATCAACTACCGCTACGCCCTCCTGAGTCGGGAACCAGAGTTTCCCGTCGCGCGCAATAATTCCCGCGGGCAGCCGCCCGCCATTGCACTCGCTGTTGAGCATGCCATCTCGTTTTCCGTAAGCGACGCTGTTGATACGGGAGATTCTTCCGGCGGCGAAATCGTTCAACTCCTGCCGGCTCACGCGGTAGATACCTTTATTACAACTAATCCAGAAAGAGCCGTGACGGTCTTCGAGTATCTGAAAGACACCGTTATCGAACAGTCCCTGGTCCATCCTGTAGCTGAAGAAACGGCCGTCGCGAAAACGTCTGAGCCCGTCGTCATAGGTGCCGATCCAAAACGTTCCTTCCGCATCTTCATAAATGCACCGGATGTGATTGGTCGCCAACCCATCAGGCATTGCGTAGGAGATGAATTTGTCTCCGTCGAAGCGCGCCAGATTTCCGGAAGTTCCGATCCAGAGTGCGCCCTGATGGTCTTCGTGAATCACGGTTACATCGTCGGCCGGCAGTCCCTCTTTAGTTGTGTAGTGGGCGATTATGCGACCGTCATGAAATCTGAACAGACCGCGTTCTGAACCAACCCAGACGTCGCCGGCGCGATCAGTTAGAATCGTGCTGACGATGGCTTTCTGGACCAGGCCCGAGAGATTTTCGAGTTTCCCATTTTCCTGCCGTAGTAATCCGCCCACGACGCCGACCCATAGATTGCCGCGGGTGTCTTCGGCCAGAGCTTGTACGGCGTTGTAACCTTCCGGCAGTAGAGTGTTGTGAAATACGCCGTCTCGAAAGCGGCTCAGACCACGTATCGAGCCGACCCAGATATCTCCATTGTGAGATTGCAAGATGGGATAGACTTCGCGGTGAAGCAGTCCGCTTGCTGTCGAGTAGCCGGTGATGAATTGTCTTGTCAGGCGATACAGCCCGTGCGACGTGCCGATCCAGATGGTGCCTTCGCGATCTTTAAAGAGGCAGTAGATGGTAAGACCGCTTAGCTCGTCCTTTCCATAGAGGGTGAATTTGCCATCTTTGAAGCGCACCAGCGGGTCACTTACGAACCAGATGCCGCCTTCATCGTCTTCACAATACGGTTGCGAGATCACGTGCGTTGGCACGCCGTCTTTTCTTGAGTATCGCGTTACCTCGCCGTCTCGTAACCGGTAGATTCCCGCTTTATCGCCCAACCACAGATTGCCCTTGCTGTCTTCGTAAGGTTCGACACCATCAGCAACGCTCAAAGTGATCGGATATCGAGTCAAGCTTCCGTCTTTGATCTGTTTGGCTTCGCTTGTCGAGATAATCCATTGGGCTCCGGAAGGCGCAAGGTAATGTCGCAAATTCTCAGCGACATATTCGGGCGGCGCGGGGATAAACTTGCCTGCGCGCATATAAAACTCGCCGCCGCCGATGCGAATAAGCAACTCGCCTTTCAAGTCAGGTGCAAAAGCCAGAACTTGACCGGCCGGCACGCCGTCGGCAGTCGTGTAAGACGTGAAACTACCATCACGATAGCGCGTCAATCCGCCGTCGCCCGTGCCCGCCCACAACGTTCCGTCCTTGTCTTCGTAAAGAGCAGTGAAGCGATTGGTGCTGAGTCCTCGGGTATTACTCTTGTCGAATACCTTGAATTGCACGCCATTGAAGCGCACCAGCCCGTCGAACGTCGTCATCCACAAATAGCCGTCGCGGGTTTGGATGATCGAGCGAATGGAGTTTTGGGGTAGCCCGTTGTCTGTGGTCCAACTGTCCAGGTGATATTGAGCGGTCGCGGTGTGGAACCAGATCAGGATCAACGGAGACAGGCGTGCGAGGATAGAGAGGTGGGCCCGTGGAGGAACCATATGGTGATCCTATGGATTGGGCGAAAATCCGATGTTCAGGCTTAGGTCATATACCAGGTCAAGACGATTGATGATGAGAGGGAGGGTGAATGCCTGGCTTCACCCGATCGTCTGTAACCCGAGATTTCGAGGAGGGATTCTATCACCCAAGTGGGATGTCCGGGGACAGGAAAGTCATCTGATCTCAGATTAGGATTACCCACAGATTACACAGACTCTGCAAGCCATCTGTGTAATCTGTGGTTGTGATATGGGAGGAATTACTTCTTCTCTTCGGGAGCGGGAGGCGTCCAAAAACGTTCCCAGTCCGGCGGACTGCCCGCCGTTCCCATGGCATGCAACGTCTGTTGAAGACTGATAACCCAAACCACTTGACGGCCGTTGTTCTGTCCAGCGGCGGTTATTTCGTAGGCCTTCATCTTGTTTTCAAAGTCACCCTCGCCCCAGCCCCACCAGTTGTTCGTTCCCGGCGCGGTCTGCCAGTTGAAGATCGACTTGTAGTCGTCAGTGAGCGCCCAAATGCACGCGCCCTTCTGACCGCCCATTTCGACCGCGGCGATGTTGCCGACCTTTGGCGCGCTGAGCCAGTTTGGTCCGGTCCACGCGCCCCAATCGCCGCCGGCCGAAGCCTGGCCCATGCCCCAAAGCTGCTTCTTGGTGTCGATGGCCCAGACCGCGCCTTTGCCGTCACCCTGTTTGCACGCGGTGACCTCGATCCAGCGAGAGTCTTCGGGAGTTTTTTTCCAGTCGCCCCATCCGCCCCAGTTGCCTGCCGGTACGGTTTCGGCGCAGGACGTGAGAATGCCGTCCTCGGTGATGCCCCAGAAGCGCGCGGGCTGACCCGAGGTTTGTTGCAACTGCGACGCGGCGATCTTTTTGAACCTGAAGCTGCCCGGCGGCCGGTTCCAATCTGATTTCCATCCGTTCCAGTTGCCGCCCGGACTGTTCTGCCACGTCGTCCAAAGCTGGCGCTTCATATCGAGCACCCACAGTTGCACGGTGCCGTCGTGACGTTGGCAGGAAGCCAACTCGTAAACCTGTTTGGGACGGGTGGCGCCGTTCCAATCAGGTCCCTTCCAACCGCTCCACTGACCACCAGGTGTTTCCTGGTAGATGGTGTAGAGAGTGCCTTTAACATCGACGCCCCAAAGTTGAGCGCCACGATTGCCGCCCTGTTGCGATGCGGTCAGTTTTCTCAAAAGAGCAGGCGGGTTTTGCCAGGACATGCAGAGTTCTCCTTAGTCGAAGTGAAAAGATGATCGAAACAGTTTTCGATCTCAGCGAGGTTTCGCTTGTAATCGTCAGCAAACTTGCAGGAGCTAAAGCAGAAAAAGGACCTCGCGTCGGGAAATCCGGGCATTCCTTTTGACGCGAGCGCGACGCATAATATACGCGAGCCTGCGTAACGTCAAACTACTTGGAGAATCGGTAGTGTCTTAATTTCAAATCCTCACGCATCTCTCAAAACAATCCTCTGATCAGGTGGTAGGATGCCGCTCCTAAACACGGCGGGCCGACAAGTGTTTGCGCACTCGCCAGCCCTACACAGCCGGAAATCCTGTCTGAGAGGACTTCGACCATGCTTGATAATCCTAGCACGGAGCACGCTCCGCTTGACTCCGAGGACTGGCAGATCGTCTTTGAGCCTTACGCCCAATTTCCGATTCTCGCGCTCGTTCTCGCCCAACACCTAACCGCACTCCAAGACCTCGCCCAAAGCGACGCAGCAAAGGCCACAGCCGCAATCAACCGCGCTGTAGATGAACTCTACGAGCACAGTCAATTCCGGTCTGTGAGTCTGGATCTGTTTCGCGTCACCGTGCAGGGGCGACTTCCGGTAGACGTTGAAAGCGTTATCAACGCTCTCGGGATAAGGACATAGGGCGATGGGCCACAAACGTCCAACGCCACAGCACCTTCCAGCCAAGCTACGGGCCATCCGAAACAACGCTGGACTAAGCCAATATCGCTTATCGAAACTACTGCAAACAGGACGGACACGCCTGTCTGAGTGGGAATGGGGGCGACGGATGCCTGACTGGAAGGTGCTCATACGCTACGCCAAGTTTGCTGGTATTCCGCTCGAATTCATCGTTGACGATGAGATTCCGCTGGACTACTTCAAACACTATCTAACTGTGGTCAATCAACGACGCGGCGAGCTAACTTTGCCCGTGACATTGTTTTGGCCCAAATGAAACTTCTTGCTTTGCCGATGTAGCCACAAGGGCCGATTCGTCGGCCCTTCTGCTTTAGTCGCCTTGCGATGCAGCTTGCCGCAAGCTGTGACGTATCCACGCGGACAGCGTTTTATGCTCGCTTGCGTTTGCCGCCCTCGTGAACAATCTTAGTTCTTCATCGTTTAAGCGGACTGGCACGATCTTGCCTTTTACGTGGCCCTTCGGGAGTTTTGGCCGTCCCATCTTCTTAGTTTTCGGCATCGCCTTTTTGCTCCCTGTAATCGCTCACGATTGATGCCTGTACGGCCTTACGCGGGCTTGTGGCTGGCGGGATATGCAGCACGGTCACATGCCGTCGCGGGCGGTCTGCATCTTCCGTCTCATGCGCCCACGCATAAACGCGATGCGTCTTAGGGTGATCGTGTAGATCGAATACCTCTACTTCGCCTTCCCAAACTGTCTGCCCCTGGAATTCTTCTTTGATCGGCACAGTCTCAACGTGTGTTGCCCGCGCGCCATGCAGCCTTTCGATCACGTCTTGTAATTCTTCGATGTAGTTCACAATGCCGCCTCGACTAGATCGCCAACACTCCAGAAAGTTTTCTCGACACCCGCGCGCATTGCTGGCGTCATTTTCAAGCTGCCATGCGTGCGGACAAAATTGTAATACGCGAAGTGCAACGCCACAGCCGCTTCGAAGTTTTCCAGTTTCTTCGAGAACGCATAGGTTAGGCGAGTCAAGCGGCGCATGTGCAAGCGCGTAGTACCGTTCAGCCGCTCGATATGGCTCGTGGAAATCAAATCAGGATCGGGGTAGCCCGCAATGACCATCTTCTGCATAGACGTGACTTCGGGCGCACTGTAGCGGCGCTCCTGATGATGCTCGCCTTTGTCCGCGCCGTAGTTTTTGATAATCATGCCGAAGTCTACGTTCATCCCGAAAGCGTTCTCAACCGCTTCGACATAGGAGCGTAGACCATCACTGGAAATCCGCGGGCGATTCTTCAAGCGCGAAGCAACGTCACTCACAAACGCATTCGCGGTTCGGTGATCGCGCTTGCCGACTTTGAATGACGGCATCAGCTTTGTTTCGGCGTCAATCGCGCAGAATGTCCACACGTCGCCAAGCGTCGGATCATCTTCCGGCAGCAAGTGTTTTTCCTTCTTGCCGATGAATCCCCAAATCTCATCAAACTGCAAAAAGCGGCAAGTCAGGTCGCGCATCTTAGCGTCCAGAATCTTCGCGCAGCCTTGCCCAACGCGAACGCCAAGATTCATAATCGTGTTACGGTTAATGCCCGTAATTCTCTCGACGGCCCGAATACTCGAACCTTCGGCCAACGCCGCAATAACCGCAATCTGCTTTTCTCTCGGAAGTACGTTTGCCATGTCGGGCTTATCTCCTTATCGACGGAGATAATGTAATACGTTTTCCATTTTCCGTCAAGACTTTTTGTGTTACACTTTCCAATAAAGGAGATAAATACCGAAATGGAAAAACCCGATCCCGCTGATGATGAGCACGAGTCCACTCCCGATTCTGATTTTGCGTCTATCATCGAAACAGAGACCAATAAGGGCAAGCGGGCATCCAAGCGCAAGGCAGAGAATCCCGATCACAAAAAGTCCTACCGCCGCAGTTGGCGATCTGCGTCTCCGCTCACCAAACTCATGATCTACTTCACTGCCCTGATTGCTGTCTCTACTCTGATATATTCCGGCTTTGCGGGATGGCAGTGGTATGAGATTCATTCGGGAGCGGAAGAAACCCGTAGGTTGGCCCAAGCCGCGCGTGATAGCGCTGATGCCGCTCAAAAACAAGCGAACATTGCCGTTGACCAATTGCAGGCTCTTAAAGATGCGACCCAAGCAGCAAGAGACTCCGCGAGTGCGGCTAAAACCGCTATTGACCAAAACAGAGTTTTGGTTAAAGCCGCTCAGACTCAAGCCAACACTTCCCAAGTATCTGCCAGAGCCGCTGAACGTACCGCCTCCATAACACAGGACACGTTCCGTTTGGTCTATCGACCTAGTTTGGGAGTGGACGGAGGGGAAATCACCAAATTCGAAGCGGGAAGCGAAATTGAGGGATCGATTCGTTTCAAAAATTCCGGCCAAACGTCTGCGAAAAATGCCACTGTTCGCACTCACTTTAGAACAGAACCCGCAGGAGATATAAGCCAGCCCTGTCCTAGGATCATTACTCAACCGCTGATGAGCGGTCTTCCAAGTGTTTCGCAGGTTCCCATCGGTGGTTACAAACTGGCAAATCCCCACAGCTTTATCAAAGCCACGGCTGAAGATATTACGAGAATCGAATCGGGGCAGTGGTGGCTGTATGTTTATGCCATTGTCAGATACGAAGGGCCAACTGGCGGGCAATACTTTACTAGCTTCTACGCGAGATGGAATCCTACACGACACACTTTTGATGAGTGCGATAGCAATAATGAAGCAAACTAGAACCGCGAGCGCCAGAATCCAAATTAAGACACTACCGGAGAATCGGTGACGTCAAGCAGCTTGTGTAAAAACCTCGAGGGTGCGGGTTTTCCATTCCA
>CAMLLD010000023.1 GCA_946480785.1 uncultured Blastocatellia bacterium
AATCGGACAGGCCGCGCCCGAAGAGATCGTCAACTACTATCGTCACGGCGAACAGACGGTAATGGTTTATCAGGGGCAGCAACTCGGCATATTGCTGCCGTTCGTCGCTTCCACGTGGAACCTCGATGCGGTGAGTTTTGCGAAAGCAGTGATCGAGAAAGCGGGACTCACCGCGCCGCCGTATCGCTGGTGCCGCTTTGATTGCGCGACGTGGTTAATCGATCACACCGGCGTGTGGTCCACCCGCGGCGGCTTTCCCGAACACGAGCCGGCAATCGAGCTCGACAATTATGTCGACTTACACCTGCGCTATTTGTTGAAGCACTTGAAAGACGACGGCACTTTCTACTCGCGCTATCAGCCGTTTCAAAACCGGCTCTTCGAAGGCGTCGACGTAGCGAGACAAGCCCACGGCGCGTGGGTGCTCGCGCGCGTCGCGAAGCTGCACAACTCCAGCGAACTAACAAACGCAGCCGACAAAGTTATTGATGCGCTCCTGGCCCATCTCTCACACGAAGAAAACGATCTGTGGCTACGCTTGGACAACGAAACGCCCTCTGTCGCAGAGCTTTCGTTCCTGCTACTCGCGCTCTGCAATCTCCCCGCGGACGATTCACGTCGCTCGCAAATCAAAGGTCTCGCCACACACTTGTGGCGTTGCATCGATCTGCCCCACGGCCGCGTGCGAACGCATCCCGGCTCGGATTGCGGCGCCGACGCTTTCCAGGACTATTTTCCCGGCCAGGTCCTACTTTCTCTGGCCGCGGCCGTCGAACAAAGCGCAACCGAGATCGATCACCCACGACTCGCGCGCGCTTTCCGCTACTACCGCCATCGCTTCCGTTACAAACGTCACTTCGGCCAGGTCACCTGGCTGCTGCAAGCCTTCAGCAACTGGTATCGAATCACCAAACAACAAGAGTTCGCTGAGTTCGTCTTTGAAGTCGCGGACTGGCTGCTCAACTACCAACAGGAAAAGACCGGCGCTTTCATCAACGACCACCAATCCGACACGCCCGGTTATACGACCGCCGTTTATCTCGAAGGCATCGCGGCCGCACTCTCAGTCGCCGCCGAAACCAGCGATGAAACGCGCTACGAAACCTATCGCCGCTCGTTCATCAACGGCTTTTCGTTCCTCGACCGGCTCATCATCCAGGACCGCGATCGCTCGCTTCTGCCCAATCTCGACTACGCTCTCGGCGGCCTGCGACAAGGCCTTTACTACAGCGAAATTCGCACCGACTTCGTGCAACATTCGCTCTCGGCGTTGTTGGAATTTCGGTCCCGCGAGGCGGCGAAGCGGCCCGGCCGAATTGACGGCCCCGCGCTTTTCACGGTTTAATCTGCCGTCATTTAAACTATCCCCGGTTCTAAATCAGGAGAAACATAGCTCAGTGAGCCTTTTGTTGGAGGGAAAGCGCGCGTTCATCACCGGTGGAACGCGTGGAATTGGCGCGGCCATCTGCGATATTTTCGCGCGCGAAGGCGCCGACGTCGCTTTCAGTTACAACACGCGCGATGACCTCGCCGAGGAGACGAGCCGCAAGATCGAAGGCCACGGGCACCGCGCGTTCAGCGCGAAGGTGTCGGTCGTCGATCGCGTCGGCATGAAGAAGATGACGCGCGAGCTGGTCGAGAAGTGGGGCGGCATCGACATTCTCGTCAACAACGCGGCCATCAATCGCGGCGACAACTTCGCTACCACGACCGACCGCGCGTGGGACGAAGTGATTCACACGAATGTCGATAGTCTGTTTGCCGTCACGAAACCGATTTACAAGCAGATGATTCGCCAGCGAAAGGGAATCATTCTCAACATCACGTCGATAGGCGCGATGCGCGCGTTGCCGACGGCGGTCCATTACGCGACGTCGAAAGCGGCGATGATTGGGTTCACGAAATGTTTGTCGCGCGAGGCGGCGACGTTCGGTGTGCGTGTGAATGCGATTGCGGCCGGGATCTTCGACACCGATTTGGCCCAGGCGCTTCCCGATCGCTTGTTACAGATGCACGACTTCTGGACCTCAGCCGGACGTCTCGGCCGTCCCGAAGAGCTGGCGGAGTACGCGGCGTTCATGGTGAGCGAGCGGAATAGTTTTATGAACGGCGAGATCGTGATCGTGGACGGCGGCGCGATCACTTAGTTTCATCGACTGCGTTTTCTTGAATCGGCTTTTCTTTTATTAAGCGCTGAAGGTCGCGAACGGTGCGCTGTATCTCCCCTAACCGGCGAAACGCTGCCGTGGATCTCAACCAATCCTTGTTATCAAACGCCGGAATTCCCGAGATAACTTTTCCAGCCGGAATGTCGTGACTCGTCGCGCTCTTCGCGGTCAGCACCACGTCGTCGCCAATCGTCAGATGACCGGCGACGCCCGCCTGTCCCGCGAGAATCACGCGATTGCCGATGTGCGAGCTGCCGGCGAGACCGACCTGCGCGCACAACAGCGAGTCTTCGCCGACAGTACACGAGTGACCGATCTGCACGAGGTTGTCGAGCTTCGTGCCGCGGCCGATCCGACTCTCACCGACTGAAGCGCGGTCGATCGTCGTGCCCGCGCCGATCTCGACGTCGTCTTCGATCACGACGCGTCCGGTTTGCGGAATTTTCAGCCAGCGTTTCTCTTCGTCTTTCGCGTAACCGAAACCGTCGCAACCGATGACCGAGTTGTTGTGAATCACGACGCGCTCGCCGATCACGGTGCGTTCGCGAATCGCCACGCCCGAATGGATCGTCGAGTCTCTGCCGATGGTGACGTCTTCGTAGATCGTGACGTTCGGATGAATGCAAACACCTTCCGCGATCTCGACGTTTCGGCCGATTATGGCGCATGCGCCGATGGCGACGTTAGTGGCGACGCGTGCGGATGGATCGATCGCGGCGGATGGATGAATGTGCGCTTCCAGTTGCGGCTCGGGATGAAAGATGCGCAGCGCGCGCGTGTATCCGAGGTAAGGATCTTTCACGCGCAGGATGGCGATGTCGCGATCGGTCGGCGCTTCTTCGCTCAGAAAGATCGCGGAGGCGCGGGTCGTGTTCACGCGCGGCGTGTAGCGCGGATTCGCGAGAAACGTGACGTGGCCTTCGGACGCTTCGTCCAGCCCGGCCGCGCCGTGGATCTCGATGTCACGGTGTCGTTCGTCAATACGCGCGCCGGTCAGTTGCGCAAGTTCTGAAAGTTTCATTTAGAACCTCACATAATGGAAACAGGATCGATCTCGAGGTTGACGGAGCGGAGGTTAACGCCGTTCTCAGCGGCGGCTTTGAGCGCCGCGTCGGCGACTTCGCGCAGGTGACGACGGCTGCGTGATTTGAGCAGGAGTTGGAAGCGATGCTCGCCTTTGAGCCGCGCAAGAGGCGCGGGCGCGGGGCCAAGAATGCGACACCGGCGCTGCTCGTTGGCGGCGTCGAGCTGCTTGCGCACTTCGAGGCTGTCGTTGCGCACGCGCCCGAGGTCTGGCCCATGGACCAACAAACTGCCGAGCGCCACAAACGGCGGATAAGAATGGTTCTCCCGGTAATGAATCTCTTCGTTATAGAAGCCTTCGTAATCCTGCGCGCACGCGTGCCGCAACGCGTAGTGATAAGGATGATACGTCTGAATCAACACCTGCCCCGGACGATCGCCGCGTCCCGCGCGTCCTGCGACCTGCGTGATCAGTTGAAACGTTCTTTCAGCTGAACGAAAGTCGGGCAACGCGAGTCCCGCATCAACCGATACCACGCCGACCAAAGTGACGTTCGGAAAATCATGTCCCTTCGCCAGCATCTGCGTGCCGACGAGCGTATCGATCTTGCCCGCGCTGAAATCCGCGAGCGATTGCTCGAACACTCTGCGCCGCGCGGTCGTGTCGCGATCAATGCGTGCGACGCGCAGAGCAGGGAAGAGTTGCGTCAACATCTCTTCGATCTGCTCGGTGCCTTCGCCGACGTAGTAAATGTATTTCTTGCCGCACGACGGACAGAGTTTCGGCACCGCCTGGCGATGATTGCAGTAGTGACAAATGATCACGCGCTCGGAGCGATGATACGTTAGGGTCACGTCGCAATTCGGACACTGAACCGTCTCGCCGCACGAACGGCACAGAATAAAACTCGAATAGCCGCGACGGTTGAGCAGAATGATCGACTGCTCGCCGCGATCGTGCGTCGCTTGAATCGCGTCGAGCAGTTCGTCGGAGAAGACACGGGGTTTGCTATGACGCACGAAGACCGCGCGCATGTCGACGATCCGCGCAGGGGCCATCGGGCGCGCGGCGATGCGCTCGGGCAGCGTCAGCAATTGGTATTTTCCGGTGCGCGCGTTGTGAAACGATTCGAGTGACGGTGTCGCGGACCCGAGCACCACGGTAGCGGACTCTTTTTGCGCGCGTACGATCGCAGTGTCGCGCGCGTTGTAGTAAGGCGATTCCTGCTGGCGGTAAGTCGACTCGTGTTCTTCATCGACGACGATCAGTCCGAGGTTCTGCACGGGCGCGAACACCGCAGAACGCGTGCCGATCACGACGCGTGCTTCGCCGTTGCGCACGCGCGTCCACTCGTCGAAACGTTCGCCACGCTGCAGTGAGGAATGGAAGATCGCGACGCGGTCGCCGAAGTGGCTGCGCAAGCGGCGTGAGAAGACGGGCGTGAGCGCAATATCGGGCACGAGCATCATCGCGGAGCGGCCGCGCGCGAGCGCCGCGCGCATCGCGCGAATGTAAATCTCAGTCTTGCCGCTGCCTGTCACGCCGTGCAACAGAAACGCGCTGTACGTTTCATCATCAACTTGCTTGTTAATGGCATCGAGCACCACAGCCTGCGCGGAGGTTAACGTGTACTCTTCCGCCGGCAGCGACGAGGCATGGGCCAACGGATCGCGGCGCACCGCTTCGTCAAAGATCTCGACCAGTCCCTTTTTTTCGAGCGATGAAACCGTCGCCGCGCCAATACCTGTTTCCTTGAGCAGTGCCTGCAACGCCAACGGTCCTTTTTCCTGCAGGGTCGTCAACACTGCCTTTTGTCGATCCGTGATTTTTTTCGGCTCGGAATCCCCGGGCTTCAGCCTCACGAACCGCCGCAGCTTCGCTTTCACGAACGATCCCTGTGGCGGCGGATTGATCCCCGGCGGCAACGTCGCCTTGATCACTTCACCGATCGGCGACGCGTAGTAATCGGCCACCCAACGCGCGAGCTGCAAAATCTCCGGCGTGCAGACCGGTTCGAGATCCACAAGACTCGCGGCGTCTTTGATCTCCTCTTCGGCGAGACCGAGTTCAGGCGGAAGCGCGTCGTGTAGCGCGACGATGTAAGCGGTGATCAGTTTGCGGCCGAACGGAACCTTGATGCGCGCGCCGGGCTTCGCGTCGCTGCTCAACTCGGGTGTGAGCCGGTAAGTGAAAGTCTGCGCGACGTGCAGCGGCACGGCGACTTCCACGAAGCGTGAGGCGCTCGTCGCGGTGTGAGGTTCGTTTTGTAACGAGATCTCGGTTGCAGTGCTTTTCGACACGAATGAATTCTACGGCTTCGCTGTGCTGTCGAGATAGTCTCGAACCTTCTTCAAATCCTCCCACGTCTCGCGCTTCTTGCTCGGGTCGCGCAGAAGATACGCGGGGTGAAACGTCGGCATCACCTTGATGCCTTTGTAATCGTGAAAGCGGCCGCGCGCACGCGTGATGCCTTCGCGCGTGTCGAGCAGGTTTTTCAGCGCGGTGTTGCCGAGCACGACGATGACTTCGGGTTGTGCGACGGCGATCTCGCGTTCGAGAAACGGTTTGCACGTCGCGGCTTCGTCGGGCATCGGCGCGCGGTTTTGCGGCGGACGGCAACGGTTGACGTTGCCGATCAACACGTCTTCGCGTTTCAGGCCGATGGCTTCGATGATCTTTGTGAGCAACTGGCCGGCGCGTCCGACGAAGGGACGTGCTTGTGCGTCTTCGTCAGCGCCCGGTGCTTCGCCGACGAACATCAGGCGGGCTTTGCGATTGCCTTCGGTATGGACCACGTGAGTGCGGTCCCAGTGCAGCGGGCAACGCGTGCAGTCGCCGATCTCGGCGTGAATTTGCTCAAACGTTTCGGTTGAAGGAGTTAGTTTTTCCGGTGACGGTGGGAGATCTTCGAATAGCGCTGTGCTCGTTAGATGCGTTTGGACGATTGGTTTTGTTTCAGTGGGGATTGGAGCCGCTGGCGTAACGTTTAAATGAATACCTTGCTCTAAACGAATGCCTTCGACGCCAAGCGCGCGCAGGTGTTCGAGCTGTTTCTTTGTGTCGGTGATGAGTTGCTGGAGTTCCGGAGATGGTTTCATGCTGACCGAAGACTGACAATGGTATCGAGAATGCGATTAGCTGCTTCGCTTTTTGAAAGCGCAGGCAGCTCAACCGGATCGTTATTTTTGGCGGTGATGATCGTGATCGCGTTAGTCGTAGTGTCAAAACCCGAATCGCTGCGCGTGACGTCATTCGCCACGATCGCATCGAGTTTTTTAGCGCGCAGCTTCTCGCGCGCATTTGCGATGACGTTTTCCGTTTCCGCCGCGAAGCCGACGACGAGCAGTCCATTAGTTCGCGCCGCGGCGACGTTTGCGAGCACGTCAGGTGTTCGCTCCAGCGTGAGCATCACCGACTCCTCTGATTTTTTGATCTTCTGCGCCGCACGTTGTACCGGACGGTAGTCAGCAATCGCCGCCGCGCCAATGAACACTGACGCCCCGTGGCTTTCACGCGCGACCGCCTGATTCATCTCTTCAGCCGAAAGCGCACGCACGACTCTCACGCCAGCCGGCGGATCGACAGTCGTGATTCCTACGACGACCGTAACCTCACCGCCACGTTTCAACGCTGCTTCAGCAAGCGCAAATCCCATCCTGCCCGACGATCGATTCGAGATAAACCGAACCGGATCGATCTCTTCACGCGTCGCGCCAACCGTGATCAGAAACCTTTCGCCACTCAGATCCTTCTTTTGCGTCGAGCGCAAGAGTTCCAACGCAGCGGCCACGATGCGATCGGGTTCGCTGAGCCGTCCTGGTCCAATCGTGCCGCAAGCCATCTCGCCCGCGTCCGGCTCGAGAAGGTGAATCCCATCCGCGCGCAGCCGTTCGAGATTGCGCTGCGTCGCCGGATGCTGCCACATCGTCGTGTTCATCGCGGGGGCGATCAAAACCGGCGCGTTGCACGCGAGATAAGTGGAAGTCAGAAAATCATCAGCCACGCCGTTCGCAAACTTCGCGATGATGTTGGCCGTCGCGGGCGCGACCACCAGCAGATCGCAAGTCTGCGAAAACGTGATGTGCGCAATCGGGTCTGGATTGTCCGGCGCGTAATCGTCAACGATTACATGCGCGCCCGAAAGCGCGCGAAACGTGAGCGGCTGCACAAACTCACACGCCCGTTTCGTCATCGCCACGCGGACCACACAGCCCGCCTTCTGCAGCCCGCGCAAGACCTCCACCGCCTTGTAAGCGGCAATTCCCCCGGAGACACCGAGAGCCACGTTCGCTTTGTGCTTGTGTGCTTGAGGATCTGACGCAGACATCGCGCTTAACGGAAAACGAAGATCAATGTAACATTGCCGACAGACGTGCGCAATTTACTTAACCGGACGCCTGCTACAATGCGCGGTCAACAATACAACCAGAACATACGCGAGTCAGGCGGTAAGACGATGGCCACTCTCAAGAGAAGATTACCGGCGCTTCTGATCGTCGTTGTCTTTCTCTTCACGTGTGTTCCGACCCTGAAAGCCAACAAGCGCACCAGGCAGCGTGCCGACGACGAGTTTGGTCCAGTCGTGCGCGCCTATCTCGGTTACCTGAAGGACGAGCAGGAGGTCGTAGACGACCGCGTCAGCCGCAGGGAAGTCAGTCCGACCTATTACCGCCACAATTCGAACCGCATAAAAGCGCTACGACAAATGGCGATCAAGCTGGCCCGCGAGTCGAACAACGACTATCTGCCTGAGCTGGAAGCCGTTTCCGCGAGCGAACTGGGCCTGCTTTTTGGCTCGGAAGCCCCTGCGCCGGCGCGTCTGAAGGTTGGGGAAGTGGTCCGGAAGACGTTCCGTTTCCTTGGCGTGGTCCGGACCGGCGAGGTGTTTTATTTATTTGCCCGGCTGGATCCCTACGAACAGGCCGAGCTCAGGGAAAAGGCGGATTCCAGCAAAGCGGAGGCGAGCCGGCCGCAGGAATGATCGCGCGTGGTCCTGACACAGTTTTGTGGCAATGTCGGCCCAAATGTTTGTTGACAGAGAACTTTTATTAGTGTAATAAATCCCAAGCGTTAAGTGGTTTCGACGCGTAATTTCTGGCAATTAAGTGCTTTGCAGGTTTTGCAACCTCAGACGATAGTTTCCCACGACTGTTAGGCCGTCGCGGTACGCAATAAAGACCTTGTGTTACACATTACGGGAGGAAAGTTGATGATCAGCAAATCTTGGAGCCGCAAGTCCATCGCGACTGCTGTGGCGGTTGCCGTTTTGAGTGTCTACTCAATGGTGGTATTGGCTGCGCCAGGCGCCAAGGCGTCAGGCGAGTTGTCGGTCTCCGGGCAAGTGACGGTGAACGGCCAAAAGGTTATCTCTGGTGGCACGGTGTTTTCGGATTCGACGATTAGCACCGCGGCTCAAAGCAGCGCATCGGTGAACATTAGCAAGGTCGGACGCGTTGAACTCGCTCCGAACAGCAATCTTCGCCTCAGCTTCTCTGACAACAGCATCACAGCGATGCTCGAAACCGGCAGTGCCCAGGTATCGACCTTAGCCGGTAAGACCGTTAACCTGACCACCAAAGACGGAACAGTTGTGGTCGATGGCAGCCAGGCTACCACCTTCACGGTGAGTGCTCTGCGCGGCCGCACATCAGTTGCCACTCAGTCGGGTGTCGCGCAGTTCCGCACCGGCAATACTTCGAAGCAGATCGCAGCCGGCGAGAGTGCAACCGCGGGAACTCCGAATCCGCAGGGTGACGATGATGACGATGGTCTGAGTGGTGGCGCGCTGGCCGTGCTGCTGTTGGCTATCGGTGGCGCGGTGGCAGGTGTTCTTTATGCTGCGTTCCACAACAACGACCTTAACTTCGGCGGCAGCGTTACCGTAGTCAGCCCGACCAAGTAAAGTTTCGTCCGGTTGGTAAAAGCACTGTGGCACTGGCAATCAGCGCTGCGGTCACTATGAATTGACTCTGCGGGTCACGCGAGAACTGCGCGTGGCCCGCAAGATTTTGCCCGCATGTTTTCGTCGGCCCCTGCCGTCTAGGAATCTCCGAATGCATATCGCAGTTATTGGAACAGGCTATGTAGGACTCGTTACGGGAGCCTGCTTTGCCGAGTTTGGTGTCGACGTCACTTGCGTGGACGTTGACGAAGGGAAGATCAAAAATCTGCTCAACGGCGATATGCCGATCTACGAGCCGGGTCTCGAGCAACTGGTTGCCAAGAACAGTCAGGCCGGACGGCTGCGATTCACGACCGACGTTCGCCAGGCTGTCGAACAGGCGCTCGTGATTTTTCTCGCCGTGGGCACGCCACCGAAGGAAGACGGCTCTCCCGACATGAGGTTTGTGGAGGAAGCAGCGGGCTCGATTGCGGATTACATGAACGGCTACAAGGTGATCGTCACGAAGTCGACGGTGCCGATCGGGACGGGGGAACACCTTCGCACACTGATCGCCGAGCGTAAAAAGACGAAAGCCACGTTTGGTATCGTTTCGAATCCCGAGTTTCTGCGCGAAGGCGCAGCGATCAACGACTTCATGCGGCCCGATCGCGTCGTGCTCGGCAGCCGCGACGAAGAAGCGATCGCGATCATGAAAGACTTGTATCGCCCGCTTTATCTGATTGAAGCGCCTTTCGTGATCACGTCACTCGAAGCCGCCGAGTTAACGAAATACGCTGCCAACGCTTTTCTCGCCACCAAGATTTCCTTCATCAATGAGATTGCGAACCTGTGCGACAAGATCGGTTGCGACGTTCACGACGTGGCGCGCGCGATCGGCATGGACAAACGCATCGGCAGTAAGTTCCTTCATCCTGGTCCGGGTTTTGGCGGTTCCTGTTTTCCGAAGGACACGAGTGCGTTGCAGTCGGTAGCGAAGCAGTACGAATGCGAAACGTTGATTGTCGATGCGGTGATCAAAGTCAACCAGAAGCAAAGCGAACTGATGCTCGCCAAGATTCGCGAGCTCGTCGGCACGCTTCAGGGCAAGACGATCGCGGTGTTGGGACTCGCGTTCAAACCCGAAACAGACGACATGCGGGAGGCGCCGGCAATCCCGATCATCAAGAGTCTCGTCGCGGACGGCGCAAAAGTTCGCGCTTACGATCCGGTGGCGATGTCGGAAGCGAAGAAGTTACCGTTGAAGATCGAGTATGCCGACGATGAATACGCAGCGGTGGCCGGTGCTGACGCGCTCGTCTTTATCACCGAGTGGAACCAGTTTCGCGCGCTCGATCTCGCCCGCATTCGCGACCTCATGGCGACGCCGAAAGTCGCCGACCTCCGCAACATTTACGATCCCGATGACATGAGAGAACTTGGTTTTCAATATGTGGGTGTGGGCCGATAAACGATGCCGTTAACGGGAACAGTGGTCGTAACAGGTGGCGCCGGCTTCATTGGTTCGCACATTGCAGCCGCGCTTAGCAACAGCGGTGCGCGCGTCAGAGTGCTCGACGATCTCTCGACCGGCCATCGTGAGAACCTCGAAGAGATAGGCGGCGACATCGATTTCATCGAGGGCAGTGTTGCCGATGAAGCTCTCGTGCAGAAAGCACTCCAGGGCGCGGAAGTGGTTTTTCACGAGGCGGCGATTCCGTCGGTGCCGCGCTCGGTCGAGGCGCCGAAACAGACGCACATCGCATCAGTAGACGGCACGTTTTCTCTCCTGTTGGCGGCGCGCGATCAGAAGGTGCGACGCGTGGTCTATGCGGCGTCGAGCTCGGCTTACGGAGATCAGCCGACGCTGCCGAAGTCCGAACAGATGCTGCCGGATCCGTTGTCGCCTTACGCGGTGGCGAAACTCGTGGGCGAGTACTACTGCCGCGTCTTCACGCGTGTTTACGGACTTGAGACGGTGGCGCTGCGCTACTTCAACGTGTTTGGACCACGACAAGATCCGACCTCGCAATACTCGGGCGTCGTTTCGCGTTTCATCAGCGCGTTGCTCGGCAACGGGACGCCGATGATCTTTGGCGACGGCGAACAGTCGCGTGATTTCACTTACATCGACAACGTTGTCGCCGCGAACCTCAGCGCGGCGGATGCGCCGGGCGCGTCGGGCAAAGTCATCAACGTCGCAAACGGCGAGCGCATCACGTTGAACCAATTGCTTGCGGTGCTGAAAGAATTGACGGGCAGGCCGGACGTGAACGCCGAGTACGCTGCGCCGCGCGTGGGCGACGTGAAGCACAGTCTCGCTGACAACACGATGGCCCGCGAGCTGCTCGGTTACGAATGCAAAGTGGGTTTGCGTGAAGGTTTGAAACGAACCATGGATTGGTGGCAGACGAGCCGCTTTGCGAATTCCTAGTTTCTTTCCGCGGTCTGGAATAGTTCCTTCAAGCTCTCATCGTACGGCGCACGCGCGACGCCTTTGTCCGTAATGATCGCCGCGATTAAGTGATTCGGCGTTACGTCAAACGCGGGGTTGTGAACCTTGATGCCGTCCGGCGCCAACTGGTGGTCGCGAATGTGAGTTACCTCAGCCGGATCGCGTTCCTCGATCGGAATCTCATCGCCTGAATGCAACGACATATCTAGCGTCGTCAAAGGCGCGGCAACGTAGAACGGAATGTTGTGTTCGCGCGCGAGCACCGCAACCATGTAAGTGCCGATCTTGTTTGCCGTGTCGCCGTTTGCGGCGATGCGATCCGCGCCCACAACGACCGCATCGACCTTGCCGCTCTTCATCACATGCCCGGCCATGTTGTCGGTGATCACCGTGACCGGAATATCGTCCTTCGCTAGTTCCCACGCCGTCAGTCGTAAGCCTTGTAGAAACGGCCGCGTCTCATCGGCGATCACCGCGATCTTTTTTCCAGCGTCACGCGCCCCGCGGATGACGCCGAGCGCTGTGCCGTAATCCCCCGCGGTAGCCAGCGCGCCGGCGTTACAATGTGTGAGCACGGTGGCGCCGTCGGGAAGCAATGGACCACCAAACTTTCCGATCGCGCGATTAGCGGCGATGTCTTCTTCGAAGATCGCGAGTGCTTCCGCGATGAGAATCTTCTTCATTTCTTCCACGTCGTTCGTGGTGGCTTTCGCGCCGCGAAAGGTCGCGCGCATGCGTTCGATGGCCCAGAAGAGGTTCACCGCGGTCGGACGCGTCTTGCCCATGTAGTCGCAGATGTATTGGAAGTCGTCTTCGAGATCGGCGATTGAAGTGCCGACTGACTGGCTCGCGCCGAGCGCGATGCCCATCGCGGCGGAGACGCCGATCGCGGGCGCGCCACGCACGACCATTTTCCTGATCGCTTCCGCGACTTCATCGTAAGAACGCAGCATCAGGTAGACTTCCTGCGACGGCAGGAGTCGTTGATCGAGCATGCGTACGCCGTCTTTTGTCCATTCCACAGTTTTGATCATCGTGCGCGAATCTTATCACGGATGAAGCGGATCGAGTTGACACCCGCGGAAAGCGCGTGATAGTGTGCGGCGCGTTGGACCGATCTTTGTAGAGATAAAAACGTCCGGGTGCCCCGAAAAAGGGGAGAATAGGGAAGCGGGTGTGAATCCCGCGCGGTCGCGCCACTGTGATGAGAACGTTGTTCTCTAAGCCAGGAGACCTGCCCGACGTTGCAGCCTCTTCAACACTCGCGCAAGGTGTTCAGGCCGCACACGGGTTTCCTATTTGAGTCCCGCTGATGCCTGTTTCCTTCGCGAAACAGGAGGTCAGCGGGACTTTGTCGTTGTTACCACAAATTCAGTTCAGACGGTTCTTGATCTTACTCGGCGTGCTGTTGCTCGCGGCGGCGTTCGCGTGTTCGACGGGGCGCACGCCGACGCCAAGTTCCTCCTCTTCGACCGCGCAACTGACGGATGATGCGGGTCGCGTGGTAACTGTTCCGCAGCGCGTCGATCGTGTGATCACGCTCGCGCCGAACCTCACCGAGATCGTGTTTGCGATCGGCGCGGGGGATCGCCTCGTCGGTAACACGACCTACTGCGATTATCCAGCGGAAGCTAAGAACATCGCCAAGATCGGCGACACGCTGCATCCCAACCTCGAACGGATCATCGCTTTGAAACCGCAAGTCGTGCTGATCTCGACTGCCTCGCAGCTCGAGACTTTCACCCAGCAATTACAGAATCAAAACATCGTCGCCTTCGTTACCGACCCGCACGATCTCGATGGCGTGTTTCGTTCAATCGAACAAGTGGGCTGGATCATGGGCCAGCAGCAACAAGCCAACGGGCTCGTGGCGAAACTGCGCGAGCGCACGAATGCGGTGGAGCAAGCGGTGAAGAACCTGCCGCCGGTCCGTGTTTTCTATCAGGCCTCCGGCGAACCGCTCTACGTTCCCGGCCACGATGCTTTCGTCACCGATCTGATTCGCCGTGCGGGCGGGATCTCGGTCACTGCGGACGTGCCTGGCGCGTGGCCCAAGTTCAGTAACGAGTCCGCGCTCGCGGCGAAACCCGAAGCGATCATTTTGCCGACCGGCGGCTCGATGGGCGCGGCGAATTCCACGGTCGCCGAAGCGTTGCGCAACTCGCCCGCGGTGCTCGCCGGGCGCGTTTACAAAATCAACGACGATCATCTCGCGCGGCCTGGACCACGCGTGGTGGACGGGCTCGAAGAGATGGCCCGTGCACTTCATCCGGAAGCTTTCAAGCAATGACGACGACGCGCGTCACACTTCGGCGCACTTTGATCGCTTGCGGCGCGCTTACGCTCGCGCTGGTCGCGGCGATCGTGGCGTTGTCGTTGATCGGCAGCGAACGATTACCCGCGAGTGCGTCGCTCTGCGCGATCTTCACCGCAGGCACGTCGCCGTGCGGTCTGTCGCGCGACCAGTACGACATTCTGTTTCAGCTTCGTTTGCCGCGGATTTTGTTGGCGGCGGCGGTGGGCGGTTCGCTCGCGACGGCGGGCGCGAGTTATCAGGCGCTGCTGCGCAATCCGCTCGCGGAGCCGTACCTGCTTGGCGTCTCAAACGGTGCGGCGGTGGGGACGATGATCGCGCTCGTCTTCTTCGGCGCGTTCGAGTGGAGCCGGCCGGTGCTGGCGTTTGCGGGTGCTTTGATCGCGACCATCGCCGTTTACCAACTCGCGCGCGGACGCACCGGCGCGACGCCCGAGCGTTTGATACTCGCCGGCGTGATCGTTACGACATTTCTTTCGTCGGCGATCGTGTTCGTCACGACGCTGATGGATGCGACGCGGATCAGATCGTTCACGTTCTGGCTGCTCGGAGATCTCTCTGGTCCAACCGGAGGATTGCTGCCGGTCGTGATCGCAATCGCGTTGCTCGGCACGCTTGCGCTGACGCTGAATGCGCGTTCGCTGAACTTGCTGATGCTTGGCGAACGCGATGCGTTTGATCTCGGCGTGGAAGTGGGACGCGTGCGGATTCTGGTTTTCGTCGTGGCGAGTTTGTTGGTGGGAAGTTCGGTCGCGGCGAGTGGTTCGGTCGGTTACGTCGGTCTGGTGGTGCCGCATCTGGTGCGACTCTCGCTCGGCAGCGATAACCGGATCAGCATTCCGGCCGCGGCGCTCGGTGGCGCGTTGTTTGTGATCGTGGCGGACACAGTCGCGCGCACGATCATCGCTCCGCGCGAACTGCCCGTCGGCGCCATCACGGCGCTCATTGGCGCGCCCTTGTTCATTTACCTCTTGAAGCGCGTGTGAGTCAGAGATGCTCGAAGCTCGTGACGTGACAATCAAGTATGGCGAACGCGTGGCAGTCGCGGATGTGTCCGTGCGGCTCGCGGCGGGAGAGATCACGGCGCTCATTGGACCAAACGGCGCGGGCAAGTCGACATTCCTGCGAGCGCTGAATGGCCAGGTGCGCCGGGCTGCGGGCGTGATCCTGCTCGACGGCGAGCCGATCGAAAAACTCAGCCGCCGCACGATTGGACGACGCATCGCGGTCGTGGCCCAGGAAGCGGAACTGCGCTTTCCCGTCACGGTGCTCGAGTTCGTACTCGGCGGCCGCTTCGCATGGGCCAGCAACGCGGGTTGGGGTTGGGAAACCGACAGGGATCTCAGCGTCGCGGACGCGGTGTTGCGGGAAACGGAATTGACGGAGTTGAGCGGTCGTTTGCTGAACGAGTTGTCAGGCGGCGAACGACAACGCGCCGTGCTCGCGCGCGCGTTGGCCACCGAAGCCGCGCATCTCCTGCTCGACGAGCCGACCGCAAACCTCGATCTTTCACACCAGGCCACGCTGTTGTCACTGGTCAGAAGTCGATGCGACGAGCATCAGGCTGCGGCGCTCGTCGTCACGCACGACATCAACCTCGCCGCTCAGTTTGCCGATCACATTTTGCTGATGAAACAGGGAAGGGTCCTCGATGCTGGACCACCGCGCGCGGTCTTGACGCCCGAGCTGCTGCGCGAAGTTTTTGATGTAACCGTTTTAGTTGACGCCCATCCGGTCACGAACGCGCCGCGCGTCACGCCGGTACACGGCAGGAGAAGTTAAGATGAAAACCACGCTGCTATTTCTCATACTCGTTTTCGCGACGAACGTTTTCGCGCAAAGCACCAGCTCGATCACGGGCACCGTCACCGACGAACACGGCGCAAAGGTTTCCGGCGCGAAGGTCACACTTACTTTCGCGTCGACGAACGAGCTCACTACCACGACCAATCAAGCGGGCGTGTTTGAGTTTACGAAACTCAAACCCGGTTCCTATCTGCTGGAGATCGAAGCCGAAGGTTTCGCTGTGTTCACTTCCGAACAGATTCAACTCGCACGCGGCGAAAGCAAAGCGCTTCCGGCCCAGCTTCGAGTCGCAGCCATCAACGCGAACGTTGTTGTCACCGCGACCGGCACCGCGCAACGCGCTGATGAAGTCGCGAAAGTCGTTTCGACGCTCGACGCGCAGGAGATCGAAGCAAAACACGAGTTGACTCTCAGCGAGGCGTTGCGCGGCACGCCGGGACTGCGCGTGCAGCAACAGGGATCGCCCGGCGCAATCACGAGTCTGCGTTTGCGGGGCCAGCGCAACTTCGACACGGCGCTGCTGCTCGACGGTTTGCGCGTGCGCGACGCGAGCGACATCAACGGTTCGGCGCTGGTGATCTTTCCGGACCTCGTGCCGGTCGCGCTCGATCGCGTGGAGATCCTGCGCGGCGCGGGTTCGTCAATCTACGGCACACACGCGATCGGCGGCGTCATCAATCTGATTCCGGACGCGGGCGCGGCGGGATTTCATTTCAGCGGCGGCTTCGAAGGCGGCGGCCTTGCTACTTATCGCGAACACTTGCAGGTTTCCCACGGCAGCGAAAAATTTGGCTTCAACCTCGGCGTCAATCGACTCGACGTGCGAAACGGGATCGACGGCGACGATGAATACGGCAACACCGGCTTCGCGGGCCGCGCGCAGTTTCATCCGACGCAGTCGATCACGATCTCGGGCAATCTCTACGGCACGATCGCGAACGCGCGCGTAAACGACAGCCCGTTTGCGCTACCTGCGGCGTTCGCACATCTCGGAATTTTTCCGCGAGCGGTCGCGGGTGTGACGTTTCAACCCGACTTCAACAATCCGGACCAGGGCCGTCGCAATCGCTTTCTCGTCGGCTCGGGACGATTCTCGCAGGTTGTGAACGACCGCGTGTCTTACACGGTGGCGTACCAGCGCGTATCGAGCAACAGACGAAACTACAACGGTCCGGCAGTCGATCCACGCTTCGCTGCGTTTGTGCCGTTCGGCGATTTCGAGTTTCTGAACGTGAATCGCGGTACGACCGATACGGTGGACGCGCGTGTGAACCTGCAACTCGCAAGGACGAATCTTGCAACGGCGGGCGTTGAGTTCGAACACGAGTCGTTGTTTCAGAGCTCGCAGCCGTCGTTCACGTTCTTCAACAACACGACAGATCGGCAGCGAACGTTCGCAGTATTCGGACAGGACCAGTTGTCGTTTCTGGAAGATCGCTTGCGGATCTCAGTCGGCGTGCGTGGGCAGTGGTATCGCATTCGCAGCGCAGATCGGCCCGGCTTTCTGCAGGGACGCGAAGCGGAAAGTTCTATCACCGGCGACGGCTCGATCGCTTATCTGATCAATCGCACGGGAACGAAGCTGCGAGCACACGTCGGCAACGGTTTTCGTGCGCCTTCGCTCTTCGAGCGTTTTGGTGAGGGAACGTTCTCGGGCGCGGGTATAGTTCGCTTTGGCGATCCGACACTAAGAGCAGAGCAGTCGATCAGCGTCGACGGCGGCTTCGATCAGAGGCTGGCGACCGATCGCTTGTTGTTTGGCGCGACTTATTTCTACACGCGCTTGCAACGCGTGATTACGTTCACCGGATTTCTCGTCGATCCACTCGGCGTGGGCCGCTTCAGCGGCTTTGTTAATCAACCGGGCGGGATGTCTCGCGGCGTCGAGAGTTATCTACAAGCCGCGCCGTTGAAGGGAATGGAAGTGCGCGCGTCTTACACCTTCACGAACAGCGATCGCGCGGTGGCAGGCGGCGCACTCGCACCCGAGTACGTCATCCCGAAACACCTGATCGGTTTCACACTCACGCAGCGAGTCAGATCGTTTCTATTCAACGTCGACGTAAACCGAACCGGCTCGTACATCGCGCCGGTGTTTGAAAACAACTTCCCGTTTCGCATGGCCGAGCTGCGCTTTGACGGTTACACGAAGGCGGATGCGTTTGCGAGTTATGAGCGGCGCGCGGGTGAACGTTGGACGTGGACTTTATTCGGCGGCGTGGAAAACTTTCTCGATCGGAAATACTACGAGAACGGATTCCTTGCGCCGGGTGCGGTTGGACGCGGCGGAATCAAACTGAAGTTCTAAGGGCGGAGAAAGGATCAGGTTGCAAGGTGTGCGAACTCACGGACGCAAGTGCGTCACTTACAGAATTCGTCCTTGCAACCTGAAAGCGAAACCTAAGTCCTTTTTGTAAACAGCCCACCGGCGAGAAATATGATGCCGAGCAGGCAGTGGATGCCGTGGTCCGACGTTCCGAACATCAGCGTGTCATCCAGGACATGCCACAAGCGGTCTGTTCCAGCGCCAAAGGCGAATCCGAGAATGCCCAGCGCGAGATAGACCACGCCAAAAATCAAACAGAAGGCTTTTGCTGCGGAGAGAGAGCCAGCGAAGCCGAAGTACAGTGCAATAACGCCCGAGACAATATGAACTACGTTGTGTGCCGGCGAAAGATGCGCGCCCGCCAGATGCGGACTCGCAAAGCCAACCACACCCACCAACAAGAAAACGACTCCCAAAATCTTGCAAATAGTCTTTGCCATTTGTGACCCGCTCCTATGTCAAAGTTATGAACCGGCGGTAACGTACCCGCGTGTGGGGCGGGTATCCGCGTTTCAACCTATGGGTGGTGCGATTAATGCGCCGCATGTATACCAGAGAGTCGGGTCGGTTTGCAAAGTTTTTTGCGGAGGCGGGTGATATACTGTTCGCCAATCTGTTCAATCTAAGGGGTGTAATATGATTCGACGCAAGAGGAGTCTGACGGGTCGAGTCCTGGTGGCGGCGTTGGTCCTGGTTTTTGGCGCGGCTTCGGCGAGTGCTTACACGATCGTGATGCGCGATGGACGAAAGGTCCAGATACCGGACCAGTTCACGGTTACGAATTCGACGTTGACGTATGAAGCGGGTGACGACATTCAGGTGACGATTCAGTTGAACACGGTGGACATCGCGGCAACTGAACGCGCAAACGGGGAAGCGAGGGGCGCGTTGCTGTTGAGAGCAACGACGACGCAACTTGTGGTTGGACCTGCGCCGCAGGTCCAGCGGGTACGCGCGACGCGTTCGATCACGAATGCTGATCTCGAAACGTACCGGCGCGCGCGTGTTCAAGGCGAGCAGGATTACGAGCGGAGTCGTAAAGAGTTGGGCCTGCCGTCGATGGAAGAGCGCCGGCGCGAAGCGGCTGCGATTCAGGAGCGCACGCTCGAGCAGGTGCGCAAGATGCGCGAGCAACAGGCGCTGGAGCAGGAAGCTTACTGGCGCGATCGCGCGCAGTTGTTCCGCATGGAGGCGAACGACGGGCGTGGTCAGCGGTTCGTCGATTATCCGGGAGCGTTTCCGTTCGATGGCTTTTCGAGTTTTCCCTTCGACGGTTTTGGTTTTGGTAACGGCGTCGGAGGATTTGGCCGGTTCAATCGCTTGCCGGTTTCGCTGTTTCCGGGATTTCTATCGACACCGATAACTCCGTTTCCTTCGTTGAGACCAACGAGAAGACCGCTGTTGTTCAGCACGCCGGGAACTCGCGTTGTCGTGCGATCCGGTCACCGCAGAGGCCACTAAAATAGATGACGTGGGAAACAATCATCGGCCTCGAGATTCACGCTCAACTGAGTACTGAATCCAAAATCTTCTGCGGCTGCGCGACGCGTTTCGGCGACGAGCCCAACTCGAACACGTGCCCGACGTGTCTCGGTTTGCCGGGCGCGCTGCCGGTCTTGAACCGTCGCGTAGTCGAACTTGGGGCTCGCGCCGCGCTCGCGCTCGGCTTGCAGATCAACAATCAGTCGATCTTCGCGCGTAAGAATTATTTCTATCCCGACCTGCCGAAGGGCTACCAGATCTCGCAATACGATCAGCCGTTCTCGGCGAATGGGGAGCTCGAGATCATGACGGCCGAACGTGACGCTGCGGGCCATCCGCTGGAGTGGCGGCCGAAGAAGATTCGCATCACGCGACTGCATCTCGAAGAAGACGCCGGCAAGAACGTGCACGAAGGCTTGCCCGACGTCGATCGTTATTCCTATATCGATCTGAATCGTGCGGGTGTGCCGTTGGCCGAGATCGTCACCGAGCCTGACTTTCGCTCGTCGTGGGAAGCTTACGACTACGTCAATCACGTGCGGCGCGCGCTGCAATGGGTCGGCGCGTCGGAGGCCGACATGGAGAAGGGAAATCTGCGCTGCGAGGCGAATGTTTCCGTGCGGCGCGTGGGCGAGGAGAAGTTTGGCACCAAGGTTGAACTGAAGAACCTGAACTCGGTGCGGTTTATGCAGCGCGCGATCGAGTTTGAAGTCGCGCGTCACATCAAGACGCTCGAAGCGGGCGGACGCATCGCGCAGGAGACGCGCCTTTGGGACGACCGGGCGATGGAGACGCGGGTCATGCGTTCGAAAGAAGAGGCGCACGACTATCGCTATTTCCCTGAGCCCGATCTACAGCCGTTGATGGTGAGTGATGAGTTCGTGGGCCGTGTGCGCGCAGCGCTGCCGGAGTTGCCGGAGCAGCGGATCAAGCGCTTCGCTGAAGAGTATGAGTTGAGTTTCGCCGATGCTTCGCAACTGGTTTCGGATCGTGCGCTCGCGGATTACTACGAAGCGACTGCGAAAGCGTCGGGAAATCCGCGTGGCGCGGCAAACTGGATTCGCTCCGAGTTGTTGCGTGAGCTCGAAGCAGCAGGCAAGACGGCGGCTGAGTCGCCGGTGCCGGCGGAAGAGTTGGGCATGCTCGTGCGCTTGATCGACGAAGGTAAGATCAGCGGCAAGCAGGCGAAAGACGTTCTGGTCGAGATGTTCAAGAGCGGCAAGGGCGCGCTCGCGATCATCGAGGAACAAGGGTTGGTCCAGGTGAGCGACACCGGCGAGATCGATGCGCTGATCGATGAAGTGATCGCAGCGAATCCAGACCAGGTCGCGGCTTATCGCGGCGGCAAAGAGGCGTTGCTCGGGTTTTTCGTGGGGCAGGTGATCAAAGCGTCGCGGGGAAAGGCCAATCCGAAAATCGTGAACGAGCGCCTGCGCGCGAAGTTGTCCGCGTGAATCGTTGTTATGAAGTTGTCCGGTAGCAAAGCCGTAGTCACAGGTGGCACGAAGGGTATCGGTCGTGCGATTGCGCGCGCGTTGATTGGCGCCGGCGTCGACGTGGTTATTAGTGCGCGCAGCAAGGACGAGCTGGCCGAGACGGTGAATGGTTTGAATGAGCTCGGCCCAGGTCGCTGTGCGGGCGCTCCTTGCGACGTTCGCGATGAGTCGCAAGTGAAAGAGTTTTTCGCTCACGCCGCGACAACGCTCGGCGGTCTCGACATTCTCGTCAACAACGCCGGCGTCGGCCTGTTCGCGCCCGTCGAACAGATGAGTGGCGATGATTTCCGCATGGTGATCGAAACGAACCTTTGCGGCGTCTTCTATTGTTGCCATGAAGCGATTCCGTTGCTGAAGCAGCGCGGTGGCGGTTACATCATCAACGTATCTTCGCTTGCCGGCGCTAATCCTCATGCGGAAATGGCCGCTTACAACGCTTCGAAGTTTGGCCTAAATGGATTCAGCGAGGCGTTAATGCAGGAAGTGCGTCACGACGGGATCAAGGTGAGTTACATTATGCCGGGCTCGGTGAACACAGAGTTTGGTGGCGACGAGCCGAGCGCCGCGAAGAGCTGGCAACTGCAACCCGAAGACATCGCCCAGGTCGTGATCGATTTGCTGAACTACCCACAACGCGCGCTACCAAGCCGCATCGAGATTAGACCATCGCAACCACCGAAAAAATAACCAATGCGGGCGGTGGTCCAACGAGTAACGCGAGCGCGAGTCACGGTTGACGAACGAGTCGTCGGCGAGATCGAGCGAGGGCTTGTCGTTTTGTTGGGTGTGGCCCACGACGATACGCGAGCCGACGCCGATTATCTCGCGCCGAAGATCGCGTCGCTGCGTATCTTCGACGACAGTGAAGGGAAGATGAACGTCGCGCTTAAAGAGATCGACGGCGGCTTGCTCGTGGTTTCGCAGTTTACGTTATATGGCGACGTGCGACGCGGCTTGCGTCCTTCGTGGAGCGACGCGGCCCCGCCGGAAGTGGCGGAACCGCTTTACGAATATTTCGTGGAAAGCAGCCGGAAACTGATCACGCGCGTGGCGACGGGCAGCTTCCGTAAGACGATGCAGGTCGATCTGATTAATGATGGTCCCGTGACGATATTGCTCGACAGCCGCAAACTGTTTTGAGCCACAGATAAACACGAATAGACACGGATCTCAGACCAGTAGTGTTCAGATCTCAGAGCAGTAGCGTTTAGATCATGTCCTCTGAAGCTTTGGAGTTCTCGTCCAGTTCGTAGCGGTCGCGGTCGCGCTTCTCGATCTTCTCGAGAAACTCGAGCTCTTCGTTGTCTTCGTAACTCACGCCCACGGCCGACGCGTTCTCTTCCACGAGCGACTGATCCGGCGTCGGATTATCGCCGGCCACAGTTTCCGATCCGCTGTCGTTCACGTCTTCCCAATCCGCGTCGAGATCGCCGCCCGCATCGCGCGGCGACGCAGCAGTGTTGTTGCGCAGCCGTTGCGCGAGCACGTCCGGATCCTTTGGCGCCCGGGAGATCTCGAGTTCCATAAACTCCTCGATCTCCGGATCGGGAACGTAGTCAGGATCGTTTGCCAGGTATACGTCGTCGCCCTTTTTGGCCATGCGGGTCTCCTTGGTTCAGTCGCTAATTGGTGGGGGAAGTTACGGCAAACTATAGTGAACTTCCCGCCCGTGCGCAAAGGGTCGCGACTGCAAACACGGAGACCCGTGCCGTGCTAAACGCCGATCACAACTGCACCTTTAGGAACACATCCCAGGCCCAACGGCCACCCTGCGCGCCGTTCACGTCAAACACTTTCGCGCGGTAGCGGAATTGATTGCCGTACTGGTCGACGCGACGTGATTCCTTGTAAGCCAGATCGATCGCGCTGAGAGACTCTGACAATGCTCTCAACTCGCCTGGCTCGCAAACGCCGTTGTGGTTCGCGTCCTGCCACAGCTTCAGGCTTGCGAATATCGCGTCGCGGCGATCAATTCTTCCGTCGCCGTTACCGCCGTTTGCCGGCTTGTCGTATTCAGCAAGCGCAAGGAAGCCGTTGGGTTTCGCACTCGGAGGCTGTGGTGTTGAGTCGCCGAATAGTTCGGCGCCGTTATCGATCACGCCGTTGCCGTTGCGATCGAGTACAAGGAAGGCGTTACTCGAACGATTGGCCGTCCACGAAATCTGTAACGGGACGTCATCGTTGAGAATGTTGAAGACGACACCACTCGCGGCATCTGTCATGAAGAAGCCCGTGCCGTTTACGTCGATGACGATTGGCGACGTATTGATGCCGTCCGGACAGGTGCAAGACGAGGAATCGTAGCCACTCGGATCAGCGCAGCGATTTTGGAACGTGCTACTTCGAGTGCAAACTCCACCGCTATTCGTGAATCCTGTCTGGCAGCCTGTTGAGGGATACGTTTGGAAGTCGGCGATGCCGTTGCAGCCGCCAGGTACCGATGCGGGACAAGCGTAATCCGTAGCTACCGATTGAACGAGTGCAAGATCGCACAGCGTGGGATTTACCAATCCGATCGAATCGTTGATGCTCGAAACAGGATCGCCAGTCTCCATGACTGTCGAGTGCAGTCCACATTTTAGGCAATCCGCCAGAGCCTGGGTGTGACCAAGCTCATGAGCGACTACCTCAGCGATCGCAGAGTTCGCGGTCATCTGATTATTGATTTCTATGTTCACTTCGACTATGCGTCCGAGGATGATTACCGCGGTCTCCAAGTGAGTTACACCGCGCCGGATCGCTCCTGTTCGCGGCTCCGGAGTCAGGGCAGTAAAAGACAGGTTGATCTGCTCCCCGCCCGGATTGTTGTCCGCTATGAAAGTTGGTCCGAAACATTCATAGAAACCGTTCATCGCATTCCACCCGGAGATACCGGAGGTTACTGCTGCCGAGGGAACACCGGAATTTATGATGTGGACCAGACTAAGCGACGGCCAACTAAATGTGATCGTGAGTTTGTTTCCGGGACAACCAGCAACGCCGACGAAGAAAATGCATACGGCGAACGTGGTAAGCACAGCGCGGTGGATGATTTGGGAGAGTAAAGTCATTAGTCATTACCTCCCTCCCGGCGAACACTGATTTCGTGTCGCAGTTTGTCCAGAAACTCTTTTGCGGGCATACCCTCATACGAACGCTGATCGTTTTGATCGTCCAACGGTGAGACGACTTGATCCTTGATGGAGTAGGCAGTAGTGATTATGTAGTCCTTGACGGTTTTATCCGGCCTCCTGAGAAAGAAAACGTACTGTGTCCCGATCTCCGGGTAGTTACACCCGGAAATAATGAAATGGCTGATGTGACCGGATGGAAATTGCAAAGTTCCACCAGGCAACCAGGCCGTTATCTCATCTTGTGCGGAAATCACATTGTCGGGATCCGGCTTGAGAACATCAGTAACTGCCAATTTGTATTCGCTAAAGACCCCGGTGTGCTCTTGATTGAGATAAGCCTTACCGCTGGTAGCGTTGGCGATCACGATGACGTAACCGCGGATAGGTAAGCCCATCGGATCTGGCATCTCGCCTGGTTTGACTATCTGCACAGTATCGATGAACGTTAGATCGATGCTCTCCGTCCGGCCGTTTATTTCACGGACGCCGGGATCGTGTATGACCTTGTGTGTATAAACTCCCTTGCCGAGACGGTCTCTGACCTGTCGCCGTTGCTCATCTTGTGAGTCTGAAGGGACGGATGGTTCATCGAATCGCACGACGGGCGGAAGAGCTGAGTGTTTGGACAGGATTTTGCGAAGTTCATCTTTCGGAGACATTCCGGGTGGTAGTGGCCGGAGTTGATCACGTGTGGGAAACGAGAAGGCGGCGAGGGCGACACCGGCCACTAACAAGAGGATTTTTGCCAAGTAGTTTTGCATTTGAGTCCTTTCGTGAGTCTGAGGTTTTCATCCAGTAACCAGAACGTAAACACACTGCCTCCTGGCAGCCGAAGGGGGTTAATTCTGGGTCTTAATTCCGCGCGCAAGAATGAGGCACACGCGGCTCTGGGTGAGCAGACGCTACGCGACTAACGGGAAGCTTGTCAAGCATGTCATCGAGGCTGTGTCTTTGCGCCCCAGCGTCAAACTCGCTAAACTTCAACTTGAATCACAACAACCTACAACTACTTCTTCCCGAGGAAAGAGTTTGAGCATCACTATGCCAGAATGTCCTTTTGATTCATTGCAAACTTTCAATTCGCCCCGCGGCCCAGCCGGACGTTTTCATTCACTGCCACAGCTCGAAAAAAGCGGCGTTGGTCCAATCTCGCGCCTGCCGCACAGTATCCGTGTCGTGCTCGAGTCGGTGCTGCGCAACTGCGACGGCCAGAAGATCACCGAAGACGACGTGCGCGAGCTTGCTAACTGGCAGCCGAACGGCAAACGCGTCGAGGAGATCCCGTTCGTCGTGGCGCGCGTGTTGTTGCAGGACTTCACGGGCGTGCCGCTGCTCGTCGATCTCGCGGCGATGCGTTCGGCCGTAGCGCGACTCAACAAAAACACCGGTATCATCGAGCCGCTCGTGCCCGTCGATCTCGTCATCGACCACTCGGTCCAGGTCGACTTCTCCAGCACGCGCGACGCGTTTGAAAAGAACATGGAGATGGAGTTCAAACGCAATCGCTCGCGCTACCAGTTTCTCAAGTGGGGCACGCAGGCGTTTGACGGCTTTCGCGTGATTCCGCCGGGCATCGGCATCTGCCACCAGGTGAATCTCGAATATCTCGCGAAGAACGTTTGGGAGAAGACGGTCTACTTTCCCGACACGCTCGTCGGCACCGACTCGCACACGACGATGGTCAACGGCCTCGGTGTCGTCGGTTGGGGCGTCGGCGGTATTGAAGCTGAAGCGGCGATGTTGGGCCAACCGGTTTACTTTTTGACACCGGACGTGGTTGGGGTTCATTTGAGCGGCAGTTTGAATGAAGGCGTCACGGCGACGGATCTCGTGCTGCGTGTGACGGAGATGATGCGCAAAGCGAAGGTCGTCGGAAAGTTTGTCGAGTTTCACGGCGAAGGCGCGGCGAGTTTGTCGGTCACGGACCGCGCGACTATCGCGAACATGGCGCCGGAGTATGGCGCAACGATGGGCTTCTTCCCGGTTGACGAGGAGACGTGCGCGTATCTGCTGGCGACGGGAAGATCTGAGGAGCACGTCGATCTCGTGCGGGAGTATTACAAAGCGCAGGGCATGTTTGGCATGCCGAAGCAGGGTGAGTGTGATTACAGCGTGGTCTTCGATCTCGATCTCGCGTCGATCGCGCCGAGCGTTGCTGGTCCAAAGCGACCGCAGGATCGTATCGAGCTTTCGAACTTGAAAGAGCAGTTCGCGCAGTTGATGCTGAAGCCGGCGAACGAAGGCGGTTACGGCAAGACCGAGGACGAGCTCTGGACGCGTTATCACGTGAAGATTGGCGCCGATCGGCAACGCTCGATTGCCGGCGGTGGTGAACAACGCGGGGAAACCGTGCCCGTGGCCGTCAAAAATCACGTCAGCGAGCAGAACACCAGCGTCTGGACCGAAACGGAAATGGTCAACAACCGTCCGACGCCGGACATCGTGCCGGAGATTCCCGAAGACGAATTTCCGACGGGCGATGAGCTGATCGGTCATGGCGATGTTTTGATCGCGGCGATCACTTCGTGCACAAACACTTCGAATCCGAGCGTGATGCTTGCCGCGGGACTCGTGGCGAAGAAAGCGGTCGAACACGGCCTGTCGGTGAGTCCGAAAGTCAAGAACTCGCTCGCGCCCGGTTCGCGCGTCGTGACGGATTACCTCGAACGCACCGGCTTGCAACCTTATCTGAACGAGCTCGGCTTCAATCTCGTCGGTTACGGTTGCACCACCTGCATCGGCAACTCTGGTCCACTCGATCCGTCGATCGAGCAGATCATTTCAGAACGCGACATCGTTGGCGCTTCCGTGTTGTCGGGCAACCGCAACTTCGAAGCGCGCGTGCACCAGAGTATCAAAGCGAATTTCCTGATGAGCCCGCCGCTTGTCGTTGCGTTCGCGCTCGCCGGCCGGATCGACATGGACTTTGCCAACGAGCCGATCGGCAGCGGCAAAGATGGCCGCGACATTTATCTGCGCGACATCTGGCCCACGATGGAAGAGGTCCGCGAGCTGATGAGTGCGGCGTTCGATCCGGAAACGTATCGGCGTCTTTACGGCAACTTCGCGGAACAGAACCCGATGTGGAACGAGATTCCGACCTCCACCGGAAACGTTTATCAGTGGGAACCGGAGTCGACTTACATTCGCGAGCCGCCTTACTTCGACGACTTCCACAGCTCACTCGAACCGTTGTCTGATGTGAAAGGCGCGCGTCCGCTCGCGATCTTCGGCGATTCCGTCACGACCGATCACATCAGTCCCGCGGGCGCGATCAAACCGTCGTCACCGGCCGGTCTCTACCTGCAGGAGAAGGGCGTCGACATCAAAGATTTCAACAGCTACGGCGCGCGCCGCGGCAATCACGAGGTGATGGTGCGCGGCACGTTTGCGAACGTGCGCATCAAGAACCTGATGGTGCCGGGCGTCGAAGGCGGCGTGACGATTCATCATCCCGCTGAAGAACGCATGAGCATTTACGATGCAGCGATGCGCTACCAGTCTGAAGGGGTGCCGCTCGTGATCGTTGCGGGTCAGGAATACGGCACCGGCAGCTCGCGCGACTGGGCCGCGAAAGGCACAAGCCTGCTCGGAGTCAAAGCCGTGATCGCGCAAAGCTTCGAACGCATTCATCGCAGCAATCTCGTCGGCATGGGCGTGCTGCCGTGCCAGTTCAAAGACGACACGAGCGCGGCGTCGTTGCGGCTCGACGGCAGCGAGCGTTTTGATCTGTTGGGTATTGGAGATGGAATCGAACCGGGCGAAGAGATCACGCTCGTAATTCATCGCAAGAGCGGCGCGGTTGAGGAAGTTCCGTTAACCTTACGCATCGACACGCCGATCGAAGTCGATTACTACCAACACGGCGGGATTCTCCCGTTCGTTTTACGACAACTACTCGCGGGGACAACAGATTTTTAGTTATGGAAACCTACAAACTTTTTATCGATGGACAATGGATTGATTCCGAGTCAGGCAAAACTTTCAAGACGCCAAACCCGGCGACTGGCGAGACACTCGCGGAAGTCGCGGAAGCCGACAAAGCCGACATCGACAAAGCTGTCGCCGCCGCGCGACGAGCTTTCGACGGTAAGTGGTCCAAGCTGAGCGCGCGCGATCGCGGCCGTCTGCTCTACAAGCTCTCGCAACTCATCGAACAGCACGCCGCCGAACTCGCCGCGATCGAAACCGCCGACAACGGCAAGCCGATCAAAGAATCGCTCTACGTCGATCTGCCGCAGGTCGTCGAGAATTTCGAGTACTTCGCCGGTTGGGCCACGAAGATCGAAGGTGAAACGATTCCCGTTCCCGGCCGCATGTTCAACTACACGTTGCGCGAGCCGATCGGCGTTTGCGGCCAGATCATTCCGTGGAACTTTCCGCTCTTGATGGCGGCGTGGAAACTCGCTCCCGCACTAGCCGCAGGCAACACAGTCGTGCTCAAACCGGCCGAACAAACGCCTGTCGGTGCGATGGAGCTTGGCAAGTTGATCCAGGAGGCGGGCTTTCCTGAAGGTGTCGTGAACATCGTGCCCGGTTACGGTGAAACCGCGGGCGCCGCGCTCGCTTCGCATAAAGGCATCGACAAGATCGCGTTCACTGGTTCGACCGAAGTCGGCAAACTGATCGCGAAGTCCGCGGCTGAGAACCTGACGAAAGTCTCTCTCGAACTCGGCGGCAAAGCACCGAACATCGTGTTTGCTGATTCCGATCTGGACCAGGCTGTCGCCGGCGCGATGATGGGAATCTTCTACAACCAGGGCCAGGTCTGTTGTGCCGGTTCGCGTCTGTTCGTCGAAGAGTCAGTCAAAGAACAGTTCGTTGGCAAACTGAGCGAGAAGGCGAGTAAGATCGTCGTCGGTGATCCGTCGGACAAGGCGACGCAGATGGGACCGCAGGTTTCCGAAGAGCAGTTGAACCGGATTAAAGGTTACGTCGACATCGCGCGCAGTGAAGGCGCGGCGGTTGTGGCCGGTGGCGCGTCGCCGCAACTCGAAGGTTCGTTCCAGCGTGGCTACTTCTTCACGCCGACGATCTTCGACGAAGTGAAGAACAACATGCGTGTGGCCCAGGAAGAGATTTTTGGACCAGTCGTGTCGGTCATCACATTCAAGGATGAAGACGATCTGATCAAACAGGCCAACGACACGATCTATGGCTTGTCTGCCGGCATCTGGACGCGCGACATCACGCGCGCGCATCGCTTCGCGCGCGAGATCAAGGCCGGCGTGGTTTGGATTAACACCTTCAATATGTTCAATGCAGCGTCTCCCTTTGGCGGTTACAAGCAGTCGGGCTACGGGCGTGAAATGGGCCGGCACGCGCTCGATCTCTACACGCAGGTGAAGAGCGTTTGGGTGGACCTTTCCGGACGGCCCATCGGCTGGTTTGGGAAATGAAATCAGGATGGTAATATCAACCCCTCTCCCGCGATGAGACCAACATTGAAGGAGACGTTATGCCAGCATTGAGAAAGACCGCCGCGTTCTTAGCTCTTCTCAGTGGGACAATTCTTTTTACCGCCTGTCCCAGCCAAACGAACATCGCCAGAATCAACGCCGATCCCGGACGTTATCGCGGCAAAGAGGTCGGCATCGTTGGGCGCGTGACCGACAGCTATGGCGTGATGGGTCAGGGTGCTTACGAGATCGACGACGGCACCGGACGCATTTGGGTGGCTACGACACGCGGCGTGCCCACGCGCGGCTCGCGCGTCGGCACGAAGGGTTACGTCCATAGTGGCTTTAGTTGGGCCGGCCGCAGTTACGGCACGGTGCTCGAGGAAAAAGACCGCCGCGCGCAAACCAAGTAGACTCAGCTCGCTCAATGGACCATGACTCTCCCCGCCAGCTTGTAGACTATCTCGACGAAGAGTTCACTCGTTTAATCAACCAGCTCAAGCAATTCGTCAATTCCATCACGCCGGATCTGCTTTATCGACGTCCACCCGCCGTGACGATCGGCGAGAACCTGCTGCGCAGCGCTGCGGCTCTCGAACAAACGTTTGGCGGACTCACGGCGAACCTTTGGGACGATCCGTTTGAATGGACTTTGCCTGAAACTCTTTCGACCGCCGCACTCGTAAATGAATATCTGTCGGAAGTCGATGCAGCGCGGCAGCGCGCGTTTCGAGCGATCGCGAGTGACAACGAGTTAAGGCGAAATGTTTCGGGGCCGTGGGACGAGCCGCGGCCGTTGTTTGCGGTTTTGCTCGAGACGCTGGTGAAAGCGAGCGATTATCACGGCCGCGCGGTCGCGACGCTCAAAACATTTTTCCAGTAAAGGCTGCAACGGGTATTATCTAACGCGTCGTTAGAGTCCATTGGCGAGGAACGATCTCATGTATTGTCCGCAATGCGGTCAGCAACAAGTTTCGGGAGCAGTGCGATTCTGTTCCCGTTGTGGTTTCCCGCTCGATGGCGTCATTCACTTGTTGGCGAGCGGCGGCATGATGCCTGTTTACCGCGCGTCTGACGAGCCGGTGCAGATCTCGCCACGGCGCAAGGGCGTGAAACAGGGCGCGGTACTGTTGTTGTCGGGCGCGGTGATCGTTCCGATCCTCGGCACCATTGCGAGTTTCTCACCTTCGTATTTCCCGCAGTTGCTCGCGGCCCTCGCGGCGATCATTTGTTTCGTTGGTGGTCCATTCAGGATGCTTTACGCGGCGTTGTTCGAAGAGGGCGCGCCGAAGCGTGTGATGTATGGACCACCGCCGATGGCGCCGCAACAGTTTGCGCCGCCGCGGCAAAACACGGCGTTGCCGCCGCCTCCGGTTCATACACCTTCCTCATGGCGTGGCCGGCCGACGACGGCGGAGCTCGCCGATCGGCCCAGCGTCACAGAGAACACCACCCGCTTGCTCGACAAGGAAGATCGTACAAACCAGTAGTTGCTAGCCGAAACGTTAAGAGAGTTGATACGCGCGCGTGGTCCGATCACGTTTCGTGATTGGATGGCGGCGGCGCTTTACGATCCTGAGTTTGGCTACTACAACCGCAGTGATTTGCAGCGTTGGGGCAGGGAAGCGGACTATCGCACGAGTGCTGAGCGCAGTGAGTTGTTTGCGGCGACGTTTGCGCGGTACTTTGCGCGGCTTTATGAAGAGCTTGGTCGTCCGGCGCGTTGGACCATTGTCGAGGGTGGCCCTGGTCAGGGGTGGTTTGCGCAACGGGTGTTGCGGAGTTTAGCGGAAGAGTATCCGCATGTTTTTGAGGCGACGCTCTATTGTTTGGAGGAGATAAGCGAAGACTCCACGTCTCGTGCGCGTGAGTTGTTGGCTGAGTTTGGAGAACGTGTTTGCTACAAGTGGCGAGAGATGTTGGATAAAGGGATTTACTTCTCCAACGAGTTGCTCGACGCGTTTCCAGTTCACCGTGTCGTTAGAGAAGGCGAGCTTCACGTTATATTGGATTCCAACAACAACTTCACTTGGACCACCGGTCCGTTCTCGACACCTCGTCTAGCGGAGCCCGCGCTTTCACTCGCAGAGGGCCAAATAATCGAGGTCAACTTAGGCGTGGATGATTGGTTCGCTGGCGTGGCGTCGAAAATGAAGCAAGGATTTGTCGTTACCGTTGATTACGGCGCGGAAGAGGATGAACTTTACGACCCGTTGTTGAGGCCGAACGGGACGTTGCGCGCGTTCTCGAAGCACGGGTTTGTTGATGAAGTGTTGTCCGCCCCCGGTGAGTACGACATCACGAGCAGCGTGAATTGGACGCAGGTGAAGCGCACGGGTGAGCGGTTGGGTTTTGAGACCATCGAGTTTGCAAAGCAGGACAAGTTTCTGCTAAGCGCCGGTTTGTTGGACGAGTTGGAGAAGAGATTATCGCGGATTGAAAACCAGGCGGATAAGCTGCGTCTGACGACCGATGCCCGCGAGATGATCTTACCCGGAGGCATGGCTTCAAGTTTTCAAGTGCTGGTTCAGAGACGAGTCTGAGGAGGAAAACGATGGGGCGTGAGTTCGAACTGATCGACGTTTGTCACAGCATTGAACACGGGATGATCACTTACAAGGGTTTGCCCGCGCCGGTGATCAGCGATCATTTGCGGCGCGAAGATTCGCACACGCGTTACGCGCCCGGCACCGAGTTTCACATCGGCAGGATCGACATGGTCGCGAACACCGGCACGTATCTCGACACGCCCTTTCATCGCTACGCGCGCGGCAAAGATCTCGCGCAGCTCGATCTCTACTCCGTTGCCAATCTCGATGGCCTCGTGATTCGCTGTCCTGGTGTGCGTGAGATCGACGAGACTCGTTTCCGCGATTTGGAACTCAACGGCGATCTCGACGTTAACGGCAAGGCCGTCCTGCTGCACACCGGTTGGGACCAACACTGGCGCACCGAAGAATATTCGAACGGCAATCACCCTTATCTCACAGGCCCGGCCGCCACTTATCTCGCGAAAAACGGGGCCGCCTTAGTCGGCATCGACTCCTTCAACATCGATTCAACCGCGGACGGTACCCGCCCCGCGCATACAATCCTTCTCGGCCACGACATTCCCATCGTCGAACACCTCTGCGGCCTCGGCGACCTCCCCGACACCGGCTTCAAGTTCTTCGCCGTCCCCGTGAAAGTAAAACGCTTCGGCACCTTCCCCGTGCGCGCCTTCGGCCTGGTTTCGCGTTGAATTAATGTCTTGACGCTATCGCGAGAAACGCTTTTGCTTCGCTGATCTCCGGACGCGGTGTGTCGGCTTGTTGAGTCAGGGCGAGGAGTTTCTGGTAATAGGTGCGGGCTTTCTTCTGATCTGCGGCGAGGCTTGCGGCGCGGGCGGCGCCGTAGATGCTGTTGAAGCGTTCGGGTGTGGTGCGAAGGGATGTTTCGAACTCTGCCAGGGCTGCTGCGGGCTGTTTCAATTCCAACAGCAACTCGCCGAGCTGTTCGCGTGCGGGAAGGATCGCGCCGGGAGTGACGGGATGCTTGTCAGTTGCGTCGTCGAGGTCGGCGACGGCGCGCATGAGCCTCAATGCCTCGTCATGCTTTCCGTCAGCGTAAGCCACCCACGCCGCCGCGAGCTGGCGTTCGATCTCCACCTGCTTCGCCCAATCGTATTCCCCCTTGTTAATCACGAGCGCGTCGCGCAACGCCGCGAGTTGGTCCAACTCCTGTCGCGCTGAAGCAATATCACCCGTACGCGCAAAGCCGACCGCACGCGCAAAGTGAATGTGCGCTTCAGCCCAACGAAACTTCTGCCACGGAAACATCCCCACAGTGTTCGGCGGCAACGTCAACTTCGTCGCTTCGTCCCAGCGTTTCCGCTCGAGCACGTAACGCGCCGGAATCGCCGCAAACGCATACGCGACTTTGAAGTTCTGCGGTTCAGCACTCTTGAGCTGCAACATCTCCTCAAGCACGCCCAACGCCTGCTTGTCCTGCGCGCTTTGCAAATACGCGTAGACCAGATAGTCCATCGCGTGAAGCTGCTCGTCCCACGCACCCGCCATCTTGTTCCGCAGCGCGAAAGCCTTCGCCGACGCTTCCGCATCGAGGTTCGAACGAATCGCTTCCTGCCACAAGCCGAGGCGAATGAAGATGTGCGACGGCATGTGTTGCGCGTGCGCCGACGCCGGCGCGATCTTCGCGTAGCTGCGCGCAGCAGGTAGCGCGAGTTGGGCCAGCGGCGGATAGTCGTAACTGTGAATCAGGTAGTGAGCGACGCCCGGATGCTGCGGCTGGCGCGCGAGCACGCGATTCAGAATCTGTGCGGCCTCCTTCTCGCGCGCATACGTCTTGTCGTTGGACATCATGCCCGTCGCGATGAGAGTCAACGCATAGAACACCGCCGCTTCCTGATCCGATCGATTGTTTTCGTAAAGCCGCTTCATCGCGTCGTGATACGCGAAAGTTCGCGTGCGATGATCGAGCTTGTCCGCGTCTTTGTAGAAGAGCTCGAGCGCGGCGATGTAATCACGCTCTCGCTGTGTACGCGCGCCAACCTGCTTCGCCTTTTCGATCGCGATCCAGCCGCGTTGCAACTCGTCCGCGGTCGGCGCGGCCCAGAGCGGATGATAGCTGGTCATCGCGACGCCCCAGTGCGCCATCCCGCATTGCGGATCGACAGCCGCAATCTCGTTGAAGGCCTTGGCGGCTTCTTCGTACTCGAACGAATGCAGCCACGCGACCGCGTGATTGAACTGCTTTTGTGCTTTGGGCGTGCAGGAGACGGTGAAGTTCACCTGCCCGAGTTTTTCAGACGGGTCGTGACGGTGATCTGCGTGTTGGCCGGTGATCGTTTGGACCACCAGCAACACGATAACGGCAGATCGAATAAACACGATCTTTAGAACAACTCAAACTTGATCGTCAGGTATTTCTTCGGGTTCTGGCGGAAGTCGTAAAGCATCTTCACGCCTTCCGACGACAACTGGTTCACGTTCGTGTAAAGCGTCTCGTCGTTGAGCAACTTGCCGACTGTGCCTTCGCCGCGCTGCGCTGCTGCGACAAGGCTGTCGACGCGTTCAGCGGTGGTGTTGAAGCGTGCGATAGCGGCGCGTGCATCGTTGTAGACTTGTTCGTCTCTGAGCAGTTTGCCAAGCGTTCCGTGGCCGGCGTTGACGTCGGCAATCATCAAATTGATCTGATCGATCGAGCGGTCGAGTCGCTCGGCCGTGCGATTGATGCGAACGTAGAGCTCGTCGTCGGTTAACAACTTGCCGGCAGTGCCGCGGCCGGAACGCAGGTCCTCGGCGATTGACCGCAACTCGACGGCGATGTCGTTCGCGTTGTTGTAAAGCGCCGGGTCGTTGATGAATCTTCCCGCCGAACCGTTACCGGAACGAAGGCGCGTCATCAGGTCCTGCGTTTCGTTGATAGTGGCGTTGAGATTGTTGTAAAGAGCTTCGTCACTGAACAGCCGGCCCATCGTGCCTTCGCCCTTTTTCACGCTCACCACGATGTCGCTGATTTGATCAGACAACTTGCTGAGACGCTGGGCCAGGTCTGTACCGGACGTGGCGAAGTCGTTCACCGTGTTCGAAGACGACGACGGCAGGATCGCGCCGTCCGCCACGGGTTGGCCCATCGCGGTGCCCGGCGTGATGTTGATTAGCATCTCGTTGCCGAGCAGACTCGGCGAGCCCTGTTGCGCCTGTGAATCCGAACGTATACGTTCGTTTGCCGGGCGGCCGTCGATCGCCGAGTCGATCACCATCTGCGCTTCGACTCGCGGCGCATTCGGCACCGGCGACGGTTCAAGCAGAATGATCTTGTCGACCTTGCCTACGCGCACACCCGCGAGACGCACTTCCGAACCTTCACGCAATCCATTCGCGTCGACAAAGCGCGCTTTCAGGTGCAGCTTGCGGCTGAACGGGTTAATGTCGCCGGAGGCGTTGAGGATCAGAAAGATCAGCACACCAATCGCGATCAGCACGAAGATGCCCACACGCAACTGGCTCAGGGTTACATTGCTCGTCGATCGAGGCATAGCGTCCTTTCTTAATGTCCGCGAAGGAATCGGTGGATATACGGGTCTTCAGCTTTGCGCAGGGATTCGTCTGTGCCGCTGAAAATCACTTTGCCCTGGCGCATCATCATCACTTTGCTGTTGATGAGGCAAAGGCGTTCGCCTTCACGCTCAAACACGACCTTGCCGTCTTCGTCGACCACGGCGTACTCCGAACAGATGTATTGCACGTTGTTCATTTCGTGGGTCACGAAGATTGACGACACGTCTTCGAGGTCGCGCAGTTTCATCGCCAACTCGCAGATCGTGCGCGCGGTTGGTGGATCGAGTCCGGCAGTCGGTTCGTCGAATAGCACGATCTTCGGATCGCCGACGAGAGCACGCGCGATGCCCACGCGTCGCCGCATGCCGCCCGACAGTTCAGCCGGCATCTTGTCGATCGCGTCTTCGAGGTTTACGAATCGCAGCATGCGTCGCACTTCGGGCTCGACTTCATCTTCCGGCACGCCTTGTTCGTGCAGGCGGAAAGCGACGTTGTCGTAGACTGAAAGGGAATCGAATAATGCGCCCTCCTGGAAGATCATGCCGATCTTCTTGCGGACGCGCATCATCTGTTCTTCGCTGTAGTCAGTGACGTCTTCGCCGTCGACGAGTATGCGGCCCTCGTCGGGTTTGAGCAGGCCGAGCACGAGATTGATGATCGTCGACTTGCCGCCGCCCGAGCCGCCGAGAATGATCTTCGTCTCGCCTTTCATTACTTTGAAACTGAGATGATCGAGGATTACTCGGTCGTCGAAAGCGAGCACCACGTCCTGAAACTCGATCGCCGGGATCGCGCGCTGGCGATCGTCGACTTCGTGAAAAGTCGATTCCTGCGCCTGTTCGCTGACAGTGTCTGGAGTATCGTGTATTTCGGTTGACATCCGGTTCCGATTGGTAACGAAGGTTCTAGGTAGTGCCTAGGATAACCTGAAGCGCTTTAGCGAGAAAGTAGTCGGCAATAATAACAACAATCGAGGCCATGACGACGGCCCGCGTCGTTGAACGGCCTACGCCCACGGTGCCACCTCCGGTGCTGAGACCCTGCCGGCACGCAATTGTGCCGATGATCAGCGAAAAGACGATGGGTTTCACGACGCCGCCGACAAGATCGTCGGTAGTGATTCCTTCCCGCACCGAAGAGATGAATACGCTCGATGAAACGGAGTAGAGCGCGACCGCAGTGACCCAGCCGCCGATGATGCCGAGTACGTCAGCGAGTACGGTCAAGAGCGGCAGGCTCACGAGCAAAGCAAGCAGACGCGGCGCGACGAGTTTGCGGATCGGATCGGTGCCGAGGGCGCGCATCGCGTCGATCTGTTGCGAGACGACCATGGAGCCGAGCTCGGCGGAAATGGCGGAGCCGACGCGGCCGGTGACCATCAGTGCGCAGAGCACTGGTCCGAGTTCGCGCACGAGCGAGACGGCGACGAGATAACCGGTTTGCGATTGGGCGCCGTAGCTTTTGAGAGTCGGGAACGTTTGTACGGTGAGCACGCCGCCGGTAAAGAAGCCCGTGAGGATGATGATGGTGAGTGACCCGACGCCGATGGCGTCCATTTGCGCGATAGTTTCGGGGATATAACGTGGTCGCTTGAAGAGACCGCGGGTGGCGCGCGCGGCCATCAGCGTCGTCTCTTGCAATTCGAGCAGAGAGCGCGTGGCGAAGTTCATTGAGAGCTAATTAGACCAATCAAACGAGGCGCACTACGTTGAAAAGAGCGGCCTATCATGCGCAAATTGCGTGCGACGCGTCAAGCGCCTCAAGTTCTTAACTTAACTCATCAACGTCCGCGTCGACAGTTGTGGTTATGGTTGCGGGCGGAGGGGTTGGTTGGGGCGGTTAAGGCGTTGGGGGTTCATGACGTCGCGGACCTGGAGGCGGAGACGGCGCAGGGTGGCGATCTGTTCGGGGCGCAGGATGCGGCGGATTCTTACTTCGGTGTGGATGCGCATGCGTAACTGGGCGGTTTGAGCGGCAGCGAGGTCGTTGATTCGTTGTTCGATCAGATTTTCGTCCGGTGGATCGGAGTCGAGGGCCTGATCGAGGGCGACGTTTGCTTCGCGCACGCGTTGATTCGTGGCTTGTCGTTCGTCTCTGTTTTCGGCAACGATACGGCGGATGGCCTGTCGCTGATCGGGCGTCAAACGAAGCTGCTCGATCGGATCGGGCGTGACAGGCGGTTCCTGTTGGGCCAACACGATCGTCGTGGCGGTGAGGATTAGTAAAAGCGAAGCTATAGTTTTCATGTCTACCTCTAACTATTTATCTGGCAACTCAAAATCACTCTCATCACTCGAAGACAATCTCAAATCCGCAGCCAGTTGTTCGCGCTCGGAACGCGAAAACGGCCTTCGCTCATGCGGCGCGCGCGTTGACCCCGATGTTTTCGCGAGATTAGAACTCTTCGAACCGGAAGAACTCGCGACCACCGCTGGCTTAGGCGATTGAGTTACAAGTGGCTCACGAGCTTTAGCTAGAACTGCTTCCTGTTTCGCAAGCGCGTCAGCGACCGCGCGGTCAACATCTTCCTTGGTGTAAACCGCCGCGCGGCCACCACCAACAACTGGTGGTTCAGCGGTCGGTGACGAAGTGCGCCCCAACGCGAGCACGACGAGCACACAGAACGCAACCACCGCAAAACCGACTGCGCCTTTCATCCACATCGGCGACAAATCGAAGAACTGTCGCAACGCCGCTAATGCCGATTTTCGTGGCGGCGCTGCGACCATTGGCGAGGACACAAACCCATTCAGCGCCTCGTCGCGCCATTCACCAATCGCTTCGCGCACCTGTGCGAACGCCGCAAACTCCGCCCGGCACTCGCCGCATTGCTTCACGTGAAGCTCAAACTCACGCTGCTCGCGTTCAGTCGCTTCACCGTACAGCACCGCGACCAGGTCGCCGGCGCGTTCACAAGTCGAGGAATCATCTATATCTTTCATATCAAGTCTACTCATCACCAAACTTCGCGAGCCGCAGTTGCAGTTGCTTCAGCCCCGTGTAAAGCCGGCTCTTCACCGTGCTCAACGGCAACTCGAGCGCCTCCGCGATCTCGCGGAAAGTCAATTCTTCGAACTCCTTCATCACCACGATCTGTCGCAACTCCAGCGGCAAACCATTCAAGGCGCGCCTCACCGCAGCCGTTCGCAGCCGTCCCTCAACCACCGACACCGGCGACTCAGCCACCGCCGCCGCAAACTCAGTCTCGGGCGAATCTTCCAGCGCCGACTCTTTCCGCACCTTCGCCCGCCGCTGCCGCGTGAGGCACTGATTGACCGCGATCCGGTGCAGCCACGACGAAACCTTCGCTTCGCCGCGAAACCCGCGCAGGTTGCGAAACGCGGCGAGAAACGTCTCCTGCGTCGCGTCGCGCGCGTCTTCCTCGCGGCCGAGAATCCCGTACGTGAGCGCGAAAATGCGCCGCTCCCAGCGTCGTACAATCTCGCCGAAAGCGTCCGCATCTCCACTCAGAGCGCGCTCAACGATGATCTCGTCCGTGCCCAACGTCTCCATTAGCACCAGCCTTTAGACGCAGTGCCTCCCCCAACAGCCGACCAAATCTGTGTTCATTCGTGGCAAAACTCGTTGACACCGCAACAACCGCTCGACAATAATAGCTTTCGCCGAGCGACGTGCTGGCGATTTCACAACCTGCCCAACCCAAAGACCTGCCGCGATTGTACTGCCCGACGTAACGAATGCTCGAAAAACTCGGACGAATTCGTCTCCTTTACATCGTTTTGGGAGTGCTGCTCCTGGTCGGCTTGCTGCCCCTGACTTTCACGGGGGTGCTGCTCTCCGGCCGCAGCGCCGACGAACTGCGCTCCGTCGAAGGGCGCTACCAGGCTCAGCTCGTGCAGGACAAAGCCCGCCAGATCGAGCTCTACGGCCAGCGCTATCGTGACGTCGTCACCGGTCTCGCCCGCGCCTTTGAGATCGCGGGGGGCATTCAAAACTTCAACGACAGCGGCTACGACCAGCGTCTACAAAAGACACTTCAGGAAGATCCAAACCTCATCGCGCTCGCGCTCTGGCCCGTCGACGGCACGCTGCACCGCGCCTTTCAGCCGGACGTGATCAAGCTCGAAGAAGTCGACGCGAGAGTCAGCGAAGTGCTCGCGCGAATGAACGGGCGCGGACTCGTCGTCAGCCGACCGCAAGTCATTCGTTCCGGACAAGAGATGGCGTTGACGATCGCCGAACCCGTGCTCGGCGGTAACAACAACCAGGAAGTCGTCGCCGCCGTGGTCGCGATCGTGTCGTTTCAGGAAGTGTTCGACGCCGTGCAGCAGCCGACTTCGAAAAGCGAACGCGAACTGCTGAACGCCGGACTGCCGGTCGTGTTTGTCGTCGATCAGAACGGGCGCGCCGTGGCGCATCCCGAAGCCAGCGTCGCGTTTTCTGAAAAACCGATGACGGATCTGAAGGTCGTGCAGGAGTGGCAGGAGTCAGGCGCGCAGGTCCAGTCCGCGCTCGCTCCGTTCTCGGCGACACGCGACGGCAAGACTGTCGAGATGCTCGGTTCGTACGCGACTGCGGAACTCGACAAGAGCGCGCGACTCGGCGTGATTGCGATCCAGGACGAAGCCGCCGCGCTCGCTTCCGTTTCCGAAATGCGCTGGCAAGTGCTTTGGATCAGCCTCGTCGCCGGACTGCTCACGATCCTGACCGGTCTCTTCTTTGCCAACAAGCTCACGCATCCCGTGCGCGAGCTCGCCGGCGGCGCGCATCGCATCGCGTCGGGCGACTTTTCCAAACGCATCGAGGTCACGAGCCGCACCGAACTCGGCGATCTCGGCAACTCGTTCAACCTGATGACCGATCAGATCGAACGTTTCATCGGCGATCTGCAACGTTCGGCCGAGGAGAACCGGCAGTTGTTCATCGGCACGGTCAAAGCACTCGCCGCCGCGATCGACGGCAAAGACCCGTACACTCGCGGCCACTCGGAACGCGTCTCACGTTTCTCGATGGCGATCGCCCAACGGCTTGGCTTGCTCGATGACGAGGTAGAGAAGATTCGCATCAGCGCGCTCTTGCACGACGTCGGCAAGATCTCGATCGACGACAAGATCCTGAAGAAGCCCGCGGCGCTCACGGACGAAGAGTACGAGATCATGAAAGGCCACCCGCAGAAGGGCTACAAGATCATGTCGCAGATTCCGGCGATGAAGGAGTTTCTGTCGGGCATGTACATGCACCACGAGATGGTCAACGGCATGGGTTATCCGCAGGGCTTGAAGGGCGATGAGATCCCGTTGATGGGCAAGATCGTCGCGGTCGCCGATACGTTCGACGCGATGACGACGGATCGTCCGTATCAGAAAGCGATGAAGTTTGAAGACGCGCTCGCGCGGATCGAGAGTTTTGTCGGCACGCGTTACGACGCGGCGGTCGTGGCCGCGCTCTCTGAAGCCTGCCGCGAAGGCCAGATCCGCCCCGGCGTGGTGAAGTTGCGAAAACCGCAGTCTACAGTTCCGAAACCACCCGCTAACCCAGAGGTAGCGCAGATTAGTCACGTTTGAGGTCGTGGGATATAATCCCCTGCTTCATGGGACTTTTTTGGCGCCGAAAGAAAGAAGATCAGTTCGTCTCACTTCGTCTGAACGAGCCTGCTGTTAAAGAGGAAACTCCTCCAGCCGCGCCTCCGAAAGCGGAAGCACCACCTGCAAAACCAGAGACATCGCCCGTAACACAGCAAGCTGTTCCGCCGGCGCCGCAACCGGAGCCGCCGAAACCAGCGCCAGAGCCGCCGGCCAAAGCCGCAGCGCCGCCTCCTGTTCCGTCACGTTCACCGTTCTCGAGTTCGATCCTCGGCCTGGATCGCTCGATGGAAGAACTGCAAGCGCAGGAAGCCGCGCTCGAACAGGAATTCTCCGCGCGTTTCCGTCGCGCCGTCGCCGCCACGCGCGAATCGCTTTCGGAAAAACTCGACACCGTCTTCGCCGGCCGCAAACAGATCGACGAAGAGTTGTTGGACCAACTCGAAGAAGTTCTGATCGCCGCGGACATCGGCGTGCCGACGACACTCGCGATTCTCGAAACAGTCCGTCGGGGCATCGCGCGCAAACAGATCAACGATCTCGAAGCGTTGAAGCAGGCGATCAAAGACGAGCTGTTGAAGATTTTGCAAGCTTCCGAGCGCGAAGGTGTCGCTTCGGAGACGAGCGTCCCCGAAACCGTCGCGCCGTACGTGATGATGATCGTCGGCGTGAACGGCGTCGGCAAAACGACGACGATCGGCAAGCTGGCCCAACGTATCAAAGCCGAAGGCAACGACGTATTGATCTGCGCGGCGGATACGTTTCGCGCCGCAGCTTCCGATCAACTCGCCATCTGGGCCGAACGAACGGGCGTGCCGTTGATCCAACAGAAGATGGGAACTGATCCGGCCGCGGTGTTGTTTGATTCGTTGAAAGCAGCGAAGGCGCGCGGTTCTGACGTGTTGATTGTCGACACGGCCGGGCGTCTGCACACGAAGTCGAACCTGATGGCGGAGTTGGAAAAAATGAAACGCGTGGCGGGCCGTGAAGTCGAAGGCGCGCCACACGAGACGCTGCTGGTAGTTGACGCGGTCACCGGCCAGAACGGACTCGAACAGGCGCGGCAGTTTTTGAAAGTCGCGGGCGTGACGGGTATCGTGTTGACCAAGCTCGACGGCACCGCGAAGGGCGGCATCGCCGTCGCGATCGCGAAAGAGTTGAACCTGCCCATTCGTTACGCGGGTATTGGCGAGAAGGTCGATGATCTCGTCGTGTTCGATCCACGCCAGTACGTGAACAGCCTCTTTGGAAACTAGCAGTGGTTTCCCGAAACGCTTTTTCTCAAGTGCAAACGATGACCAGAACCGAACCGACCTCCGGCTGGACCGACGTGGACCATCGCATGATGGCGCGTGCGCTGGAGTTGGCGAAGCAGGGTTTGGGCCAGGTTAGTCCGGGGCCACTCGTCGGGTGCGTGATCGTGAATGCGAGTGGCGAGATTGTGGGCGAAGGCTTTTATCTCTTTGAAGACGTGAGCCACGCGGAGACGATCGCGCTCGCTCAGGCGCGTGAGAAAGCTCGCGGCGGCACTGCGTATGTTTCACTTGAACCGCACGCGCATTACGGTCGCACGCCGCCGTGTACTGATGCTTTGATTGCCGCGGGGATCAAGCGCGTCGTGGCGCCAATCGAGGATCTGAATCCAAAAGTTTCCGGTAAGGGCTTTGCGCATCTGCGCGCGGCGGGTTTGCTAGTTGAGACTGGGTTGCTCGTAGACGAGGCGACGCAGATCAACGAAGCGTATCTGCATTTTATGCAGACCGGGCGGCCGTTTGTGCATTTGAAGCTGGCGGTGACGTTGGATGGGAAGATCGCGACGCGCACGGGTGATTCGCGTTGGGTTACCGGGCCGGAAGCGCGTTGCCGCGCGCATGAGTTGCGGCATGCGTACGACGCGATTCTTGTCGGCGCCGGTACGGTGGCTGTAGATGATCCGTCGTTAACTGATCGATCCGGTTTAAAGCGGCGACGACCGCTCGTTCGTGTTGTGCTCGGGGGATTATCTCCCGATTCGAAGTTGGCCAAGACGACCAGTGAAGCGCCGGTGGTCGTATTCGGGAGAGTAGGGAACACAGATTTAACGGATACAGGCGTCGAGATCTTTACTTCAGATCCGTCAGATCTGTGTCTGGTTTTAGAAGAGCTAGGACGTCGCTCGATTCAGAGCGTACTCGTCGAAGGTGGCGCAAAAGTGGCGGGCGCGTTCATTGATGCTGGACTCGTCAACAAAGTAACGTTCTTTATCGCACCGAAGATCATCGGCGGTAATTGCGGCCTGAGTTGGAAAGGCGTGGAACGCATGTCCGAAGCGCTCGAACTGGAACGCGTTGAAGTAACCCAGCGCGGGCGCGATATCGAAGTGACCGGCTATCCTGCGGGACAAACAACGTGAGCAAGCGCTTCGGCCAGCACTTCCTCAGAGACAAACGAACAATCCAACGCATCATCGACGCGCTCGCGCCACAGGCGGACGAAACCATCGTCGAGATTGGTCCAGGCACCGGCGCACTGACCGCGCAACTAATCGAACAGGCCGGACGAGTCATTGCCGTCGAGTTTGACGACAAACTCACACCGCTCCTGACCGAACAGTTCGGCAGCTCCCCAAACTTCAAACTGATCATGGCCGACGCCCTCGCGACAGACTTTTGTCGCGAGATCCTTCCCGCAAAACACGCGCGACTTGTCGCGAACCTTCCCTACAACATCTCCACCGCGATTCTGCAACGACTAATCGAACAGCGCGCGTGCCTGACCGAAATGGTCGTGATGCTGCAACGCGAAGTCGTCGAGCGAATCATGGCGCCCGCGGGTTCGAGCGAACGCGGTTATCTTTCTGTTTTGATCGAGGCGTACTGCGAAACAGAGAAACTGTTTGACGTTGCGCCGGGCGCGTTTCGCCCGCCGCCAAAGGTCTGGAGCAGCGTGATGCGTCTGCAGTTTAGGCCACGGATGAACACGGATGTCACGGACGAAGAATTGTTGTGGGAAACAGTAAGCGCCGGGTTTGCGCAGAAACGGAAGACGATTTTAAACAACTTAAGGCAGGCGCATGGCCGGTTAGCTGAAGTGCTAAAGCGAAACGGCGGCGCGAGTATTGTGCTGTGTAAAGCTGGTATTGAATTGAAGCGCAGAGCCGAAACCCTAACCGTTGAGGAGTGGGGAAGACTCGTGCGTGCGATGGAATAGCTTCACCTTGATCCCGTTCTTCGGCCGCAACGAAAGCACCGGCAACACCTCCACCTCTTCTTCAACTACGAACCGGAACCGCTGCCCAATCGTCGCCAGCAACAAAACAATCTCCATCATCGCGAAGTAGTTCCCGATACACTGCCGTGGTCCACCACCAAACGGAAAGTAAGCATACTTCGGCAACGATTGCGTCGCTCCATTCGCCCAACGCTCCGGCACAAACTCATCCGCACGCTCGAAGAAGCGTTCATCGCGATGCGTCACCCACGGAAACGCAAACAACTGCGTCCCTTTCGGCACGCGAAACCCGCCGATCTCAGTCTCCTCGAGCGCCTCGCGCCCGATCGCATACGCCGGCGGATACAAACGCATCGCCTCCTTCGCGATCATCTCCGTAAATTTCAACTGCGGCAGATCTGAAACCTGCGGCGCACGGCCGCCGAGTACCTCGTCCAGCTCCGCATGAAACTTCTGCTCAGCCTCCGGATGCCTCGCGAGCAAATACCAACTCCACGACAACGCGAGCGCCGTCGTCTCATGCCCCGCGAGAAACAGCGTCATCACTTCGTCGCGCAATTGCGCGTCGCTCATGCGGCTGCCGTCTTCGTCCTGCGCCTGCAACAGCATCGACAGCAGATCGCCTTCGTCGGTTCCACTCGCACGCCGCTCCGCGATAATGCGAAACACGATGTTGTCGATCTCGCGCACGGCGTTGAAGTAGCGATAGTGCCCGGGCGTCGGCAGACGATTGTCGGCGACCCATTTCAACGTTGCCTGCGAAGCAAACGGCTGCGCGATCTGCGAGAGCATCGCGCCGACATGATCGGCATCACTCGAAACGTCGGAATTGAACAGCGTCTTGACGACGATCTCGAGCGTCAGGCGCGTCATGTCTTTCGCGAGGTTGCGCTGTTCGCCGTCACGCCACGCAGCCATCGCGCGCTGCGCGTATTGGACCATGATGTCGCCGTACGAGCTGATTCGCTGGCGATGAAACGCGGGTTGGGCCAGGCGGCGCTGGCGTCGCCAGAAGTCGCCTTCGCTGGTGACGAGCCCGTTCCCGACGAGCCGGTGAAAGAACGGCGAACGCAGCGATCCCGCTTTACGAAAGCTTTTCGCATTGGTCGCGAGCAGCGTTTCGATGTCCGCAGGGTTGTAGAGGAAGTAAGCGGTAACGTAGAGAAAGCGCGAGCGCACGACGTCGCCGTAATCGCGCTGCAGGCGGGTGACGAAGCCGAACATGTCGCGATTGAACTCGCGCATCACACCCATAATCAGGCTGCCCTTTGGTCCTGGTGGAAGCGCGTTCATTGCTGATTCTTGAGCAGATCGGTGTAAATGCCCGGCTCGCTGTCGGGAATGATGATCGCGCCGACAGTCTTCTGGTAGAAACGCACCGGGCCGGCGGCGCCGATGATGGCGTAGACGTAACCCATTTCTTTGAGCGCCTCGAGCGCGGCGAGTAAGAGAGCCTTTCCGACGCCGCTGTTTTTCGCACTCTCGACAACGCCCATTGGACCAAAGAACCCGCGCCGCGTGCATTCGTACGCGGCGAACCCGATCAACTCTCGTTCTTTCGTCGCCACAAAAACCGAAACCGGCTGGCGTGCAAACCCGACCGAGATCTCGTCCGCCCAGTTCGCGGAAAAATTCTCTCCAACGAACCTTCGCACCGTGCTGATCTCAAACGGCTGCGCTCGCCGCACGATGAACTCCGAGCGCGCGTTCTCCGGGGACGGTAGCTTCAACAGGTTTACAAGTAAGTCAGGCATTGCGGAACTGTCGACTGGGTTTCATCTGGTGGCCGTTTGAGGGCATTATACCTTACAGTTTGAGCCAACCGTTTTCGCAAAGGAGAAAGGCGCAATGGTTAAGGTAGCACTATGGGTGAAGTTAAAAGCGAAACAGGGGAAAGAACAAGACGTGGCGAATTTCCTGCTTGGTGGATTGCCTTTGGTCGAGGCCGAGCCCAAGACGATCGCGTGGTTTGCTTTGCAATTGTCACCGTCAACTTTCGGCATCTTCGACGCGTTTCCGGATGAGGAGGGTCGTCAGGCCCATTTGACCGGACGCGTTGCGGCGGCACTAATGGCGAAGGCCGGCGAGCTCTTAGCCGAACCTCCTTCGATTGAGAAAGTGGATGTGCTGGCCGCGAAGCTCTAACGCGTCGGCGCTTGCCCGGGCAGCCACGTTGGACGAAACTCCGTGTTGCTCAACCACTGAATCGGGCGCACTAACGAATTCAACGAACGCGTCATGAACGCAAAGTCGATCTTACTGAGTTCATCACTCGCGCGGTGATAATCCGTGTGCAACCCAAAACTCGAAACCGTGTGGGCCACCACACCACGGACCGCGAGCGTGTAGTTGTCCGAACGCTGAAAGAAATTCTGCTCGGGATGCGGATCGGCAACGAGCGCCGCGCCCTGGCGCACGAGCTCCGGACCAAGCGTCGAACGTTCGTAACCGGTGAGCCACAACGTGCCCGGCGGCACCTTCGCATCCGGCCGCCCGAGCATTTCGAAATTGAAATCAGCGACGATCTTTTCGAGCGGCGCGGGCGAGTTGGCGATGAAGTAGCGCGCGCCGAAACCGCCGCGTTCCTCGCTGCCGAAACAGATGAAATAGATCGTGCGTCGCGGTCGTGGTCCGGCGGCGAGGACGCGCGCCATCTCCAGCACGGCCACACAGCCTGACGCATCATCATCAGCGCCATTGAAGATTTTGTCGCTGCCGGCGGCTTCGTTCACACCGAGATGATCGAGATGCGCGCTCAACATGATCGTTTCGCCGTTTGGATCGGAACCGCGCAATACGCCGACTGCATTCCACGTCGCACCCGCTTTGTCTTCTGCTACCGGTCCGGCGAATTCCATCTTTGCGCCCGCAGGCAGTGCGACAAGCGCATCGATCGCTTCCTTCTTCAATGCGATCACGATGAACTGATTTCCGCTGTTACCGTCGTTCGCGACTTGCGCCGGCAACGACGGCAGTTTCGCGTCACCCGCTTCGCGTGATTTCCGGTTCGCTTCTGATTCGAGCAGCACGACGCCCGCAGCTTGCGCGGCGCGCGCCTTGCGAACTGCATCCTGTCGCTGTTGTTGGTCCGCGCTTTCGCTCAACTTCACCAGCACGATCGCCCCCTTGGCGGGTGTGCCGTCTGGTTCGATGACTTGGAGGTCACCACTCACACGCGGCGCGCGCAAAAGTGAAACGAGAAAGTCACGCCCATACGTCCACTTCTGCGTGTTGCCGCCCGACGTGACCGTCAACACCGGCGCTTCAGTAAACTTCAACGACCCGAGCGTCACCTGCTGCACAAAACCCTTGTTGCCCGCAGCATCTGCATCGCCGCCACCTTCGAGACCAAACTGGCGAAATTGCGAGCCGATGTACTCCGCGGCAACGCGCTCGTAATTAGTTCCACTGCCGCGGCCCTGCATTGCGTCACTCGCCAAAAAACCTAACTCGGCGCGAATGTTTCGTTCGAGAATCGGCGCGCTCGCTGCGACTGGTCCATTCTTGACTTGGGCGGGTGCGAAAGGAATTGCGGCCAACAACAGCCACACAAACAACGCCAACGTGAACCTGCGACGGATCATCGGGTCTCCTCGAAAACTGAATTTGAAATCACTGAGCGTAGTAGCCGGGACGCGCACGCGCGACCAGATCCGGCCGGTTCACGATTGAAACCTGTACCCAGCGCCAACTGCCGTCGCGCGCCGGATTCGTCGGCTGGTAACCGAGACTGTAAACCTTGCCGAGATCGTTGATCACCTGCTCGTACACACCGTTCAGGTCAGATAGCTTACGCGCCTTGTAGTAACTACCGCCACTCTCCTGGGCCAGCAGATTCAGCGCGCGCCGCGCATTCTCGTATTCCTGCTTCGTGAAAGGATTACCCATCGTCTCTTCAGTGTCGAGATAGATCGGCACGATCAGCGTGTCGGTTTGTCGCACCTGTTCGATCAGATCGGCGAACGTCGTCTGTGAGCCTTGTCCCGAACCACTCAGGAAAAGCGAGCCGTCAACGCCGTCGCTCATCAACACCACCGCGCGCCGGCGTTCGAGCGTCTTTGGTCCAAGCACCTTGTCGAGCGCAAACTTGATCGCGTCCCAGACGTGCGAGCCGCCCGCGCCTTCCATCTGCGCGACACTCGCCGCGAGTTGCGCGCGATCGAGCGTGAGCGGGGAAACGACAGTCACGGTGTTGGAGAAGGTGACGATGGCGAGTCGATCGTTCGGCCGCGCCGCTTCGATGAAACGCAGCGTCGACGTTTTGATCAAGTCGCGTTTGTCGGAGGTCGATCCCGACAAGTCGATCAGCAATACGAGATCGAACGGCACGTCGGTCGATGCGAAGTAAGTGACGGTTTGTTCCTTACCGTTTTCGAGGACCTTGAAATCTTCCTTGTTGAGTGAGCCGACAAACGTCTTCGACTTGTCGTTGAAGACGCTCACGTTAAGATTTACGAGATCAGTCTCAGTCTTTATCACGTCGCTGGGATCGACGTAAGTCCCGTCGATCGCCGAGGAAGCGAGAGCGTTGTTGAGCGAGTCGGCCAGTTCTTTCGAGACTTTGCTTTCGGGTGGCTGGCGCGACTTAATGAGCGGCTTGCGGTAGGTGCGTTCGAGACTCCTGACGTTGTCCTCCATCGTCGACAAGCCAAATTCCGCGCGGCGATCGTCGACGTGCTTTTCGTCTTCGATCGGATAAAGCACCAGAAAGCCGCCCATGCTAACGGCTTGGGTGCCGAAGATCTGCTTCATCCCGGCGCTCACGCGCAAGCGATCGAAGAGACCGGCAAACTCCGGCTTCTGCGCCGGATCTTTTTTGATCGCGGCGAGGATCACGGGCAGCAGATCGCGTTGCAACTCGTAGGTGCCGCCGTTTTTCAGAATGTAGTAAGTGGCGGCGACACCTTCGCGATCGACGATTGCGGTCGTGGGCCAACCGTTGGTCTTGATCAGCTCGCAGAGTTTTGCGGTGCTAGTTTCGTAGAGCTTGTGGAGTTTTTCCTGGTCTGACTTCTTGGTTCGATCTTTGGCGACCAGTTCGTTCAACAGGTCCTGTTGCTTCGTGGCGATCTTGATCAGTTCCGCCTGGAGTTTTTTGTTGAGCGTTGCGGGTGGAGAGGAGTCCACCCGCGCGAGCATCTGTTTGATGTCGTCCGGTGTGAGGCACGACTGCGCTTGCGTCGTCACCGAACCACAGATACACACCAATACCGCTACTAAGAAGAACCTCATTACTTACATACCACCGACGCCCTCGGTGGCGTTTTACAACTTTTGTTAGCGCGCTGTTGTGCTACTCGGCGCGCTCGCTGCTTTCTTCACGTACTTGTCGTACCACGCCAGATAACGTTCCATGCGATCGCGCTGGTAGCTCGGTCGTTGGATGCCGTGATTTTCATTTGGGTAGATTATCAATTGTGTGTCGATGCCGAGGCTGCGCAGCGCCTGATACATCTGCTGACTGCCTTGCACCGGCACGTTGAAATCACGCTCGCCACCGAGAAACAGTGTTGGCGTTTGAATGCGATCGGCGTGCAGGAAAGGATACGAGATCTTCTGGTACGTCGCCCACGCCTGCGGATTCCACGGCGGCCCGATCTCGTAGTCATACTGAATGATGTACTGATCGGTGCCGTAGAACGCGACAGTGAATGCGGTGCCCGCGCCGCTGGTCGCGCCTTTGAAGCGCGTGTCGCTCGCAATCAAGTAGTCCGTCAGGATGCCGCCGTAACTCCAGCCGCCGACGCCGAGCTTGTCAGGATCAGCGACGCCCATCGCGATAACGTGATCGACACCCGCGAGCAGGTCCTGCACTTCGTAGTTGCCCCAGTCAGCAAAGATCGCGCGCGAAAACTTTTGCCCGCGGCCGGCGCTGCCACGATAGTTGACGTTGAGCACGGCGTAACCATTGGCCGCAAAGAACTGCCGTTCACTGCTGAACGAATGCTGGTCCTGGCCGTTTGGACCACCGTGAATGCGCAGCAACAGCGGGACCTTCGTGCCCTTCACATAACCGACCGGATAAGTCAGCAGTCCATTAACGACCGTGCCGTCTTTACTCTTGAAGCTGACGTCTTCAGTTGCCCCAAGCTCCAGCTCGTTCATCAGCGCGTCGTTCTGGTGCGTGAGCTGGCGCAGTCCATTACTTTCCCAAACATAAACCTCGCCGGGTTTCGAGTCGTTGCCGGAAATCGTGACGGTCTTTCCACCCGCGGAGATCAAATTGCCGACTACGACCGGCGGGGCCAGCAACCGTTCCGGCGCGCCGCCGCCAAGCTTGGCCGTCATCGGATAAACGGATCGATCATCGGTGACGACAAAAGTGATCGACTTGTTGTCGGCACTAAACTTCGGTGACGACACGCCACGGTCGAGATCGTCCACCGCTTTGATCCGTATTGGCGGAGTGCTGCCGTCGGCCGGTACGAGCGCGAGACGGTCCATGCTGTACGCGCCATACTTCTTTTCGTCGCCTTCGAGAAACGCGATCCACTTTCCGTCCGGGCTCCATTCGGGCCGCGAACGTCCGGCGCGCGTCGTTGCCGGCGTCAGCGCCTTCTCGATCGACTCGGCTTTCGCTTCGACGACGAACGGTTGCGCCGATGGATCGCGATCGGGATCGTCGCCGTGGTTGCTCATGAACGCGATGCGAGTGCCGTCGGGAGACCACGCAGGCGAGCTCTCGTCCCACTTGCTCTTCGTCAGCCGATCGAGTTTCTTCGTGGCGACGTCGAAGAGGTAGATGTAACTGTGGCGGCCCGAAAGCAGGTAGCCCTGGCCGTCCTGTTTGTAGCGGTAGCGATCGATCACGATCTGCTTCGGGATCTGGATCGCCGATGACGAGCGCGAGTCGTTTCGCGTCTGGCGACCACTCGTAGCCTTGCAGCCGGCCTTTGAGCTCCGTCAACTGCCACGCCTCGCCGCCGTTTCGATCGAGCAGCCAAACCTGATTGCCGCGCGCCTTGCCCGGCCGCGACGAAGTGAACGACAAGTACTTGCCGTCGGGACTCCAGCGCGGCGAACCTTCGCTCTCGTTACTGAACGTGATCTGCCTGTCGTTGCTCCCGTCGATACCGACCATCCAGATGTGCGAACTGGATTTGTCATCTTTGACGTTGACGGTGCTGACGACGTACGCGACGAACTTGCCGTCAGGCGAGATTTGCGGATCGCCCACGTTGCGGAAGCGCGCGAGATCGTCGAGCGTCATCGGGTGACGCGCAGTTTGGGCGACGAGCACGCACGCGCAAGTTAGAACGAGCAGCAGCGAGAGAGAAGACAGGCGTCTGCGGTACATGGGGTTTGGCCTCCTGAGAAACTGAACTGGGATGATCGATTACAGCCGCGCAGCGTCAGGAGTTTAAACCACGGATTACACAGATTACAACGCATCCGTGTTAATTCATGTAGTTCAGGCGACCAACTTCACGTATCTGTCCGTCTTCCAGTTTACCTTCCACGAGTTCATACCCAAGTAGCGCGAAGATGCGGCCGCGCAGGAAGAGAGGTCGCGCATTGCCGTACCAATCAATGCACGAGGCGCGGCACTTGTCGTCGACGGCTTTCTCTGCCTGTGCCCCGAGCTCGCCTATCGGTTTGAACTCGAGCGACTCATTGCGCAGAAAGAGAATCGCGGCGGACGATGTAAACAGGTGTTCGTAACCGGGCCGGCCGGGGCGGCTGATCGGCAACCCTAGCGTACCGTTGTTTTCGTCTTCGGGTTTGTAGAAGAAACCGTGACTGCGCAACTCGCCCTGCGATGCGGCCGCGCGCGTGTAACGCGAGACGATTTCCGGCTGTGGACCAAGACGAATCGCGCTGAAGTGCAGGTCCTTGCCGTCTGTGCCGACGACGACGGCGTTCGTGCCAAGCTGCTCGATGCGATCGATGCCGTGCGGGAGTTCGAGTTTGTGAGAGTTGCCCCTCTTCCAATCAAACAGAAACAGATCCTTAGGCTGTTTCAATGTTTCCGGACGCCACCAGCCGCTGCCCGTGCCGTAAAGCAGATAGTCGCCGACGAAGCGGTTTTGAAACGTGTAGCCTTCCGGTTTCGGCAACTGCTGGTAACTGGTCGCGGGAACCAACTGACTTCCATCAGAAAAGCTGGCGATTGGAACACGCATCAGGGCGACGTCGCCCTGGGCGACCTCGGCTCGCCACATGCCGTCGCCTTTTGCTTGTGAACGGACCAGCACGTTCAAGTGCTGATCTTCGCTTTGCAAAAACGAAAACTGATCGACCGGACTGCCGGATACGCGCAGCGCGCTCGGCGCCGAACCATCCAGCGGCATGCGAAACAGTAATGACGGAGGTCTCTTGTCATCGGACGTCCACGAGCTGGCCCAGACGTACACAGCATCAGGCGAAACATAAAACACACGGCCCGCTGGTCCAATCACGCTCGTTGCCTGGCAATCGAAGCCGCCATTGGCGAGATCGCAAACGGTCACCGTGTGCAGTGCGGTGCTGTAGTCAACGCTGAAGTCACCTTCGGGCCGGTAGATGCGCGTCGCGGGAAGGATGCGTTGAAACTCGTCGTCCTTCGCGCCTTTGTGCCACTTGCGCACCGCGGGAAACGCAGCGAAGTGATCCGCCTGGCCGGCATACATGTAGAAAGGACTGTAGAAGATCAGCTTGCTGCCGATCAGGCGGCTGGCGTAGTTGCGCGAAGAGTAATAGTCGTTCGAACGCAGGTGATAAGTGGAGCGGTAGCTGAGTTGGCCTTGCGGATCGATGTTGAAGAGACCGACTTCGGTGCCGCCGCGTTGGTAACTGTAGCCGATGATCGCGATCGTGTCGGCGGAGATGAGCATCTCGTCGTACCACGTGTTCGCCGGATCGATCTCCGAGCCAAATGCATCGACCGCTGAGATTGGTTTGAGTTGGTTATCGCCGATCGCGACCGTGAACAAACGGCCGCGCCGCAGGATCACGAGCTGATCGCCGTGTACCTTGACGATGTCGTCTTCGTCGACGCCTTCGTGCTGCGTGTTTGTGACTGATTCGGTCGCGGGCTCCCCGGACTTCGCCGCCATGCCGTAGTTCGCGACGCCAGCGACGTCGGAAGGGGCTGCTGCGCTCTGCGTATTGACAAGGCGTGTTTCTAATCGCTTTCTTCGCTCTTCGGCGAGCTTCTGCAAATACCGCGTCAGCTCTTCTTCTGAGGTAAACGCCTTCATTGTTTTGGGTGGTCCTGCCGGAACGACTGGTCCTGCTGCGGTGCCGGAACATGCTGCGAGTGCAGAGGCGCTGATCATCGAGGCGAGTGTCAGGAAGAGAAGTGGTTTCATAGCTGTGAGAACGTCCGCCTTTCAGAAACTTGCGAAGGCTTGGACACCGCTTAGGCGTTCGATGTTCCACAACGGGCCACAGATAAACACGGACGAACACGGATCGTTTTTGTCCGTGTCAGTCTGTGTTCATCTGTGGCCGTTATCAAACAACTCCGCGATCAGGCGGTCGACGTGGATGCGGGTGGTGTCGAGAAGAGGCAGACCGTGGTGTGACTCGTCGCGCAGAAGCAGCGGGAGTTCGGTGCCGCCGAGGATTACAGCTTCAATGCCGTCGCGCGCGTGCATCGTGTCGACGATGTCGAGAAGCCGCGCGCGTGTTTCGGGACGGAAGACGTCTTTGAGCAGTTCGCCGAGATAGATTTCGTGAATGTAGTTTTGCTCCTCGTCGCTTGGGGTGACGAGTTTGATGCCGGTGCGCGAGAAAACTTCCGGATAAAACGACGCCTGCATCGTGAAGCGCGTGCCGAACAGCGCGACGGTTTTGAAACCTAGCTGTTGGACCTTGTCACGCGTCGCTTCGACGATGCTGATCAGCGGCAGCGCGGATCGTTGTTTTAGTTCGTCGAAAACGATGTGCGGCGTATTGGCGGTGAGCGCGGCGAAGTCAGCGCCCGCTTGGTGAAGTTTCTCGAATGCCTCGGCGAGGTAGTCTGTGACCTTCCCGAGCTCGCCCGCAGTCATCCACTCGAGCAACGGCTTGATGTTTACGCTGTTGATGATCAGCGACGGAGCATTACCGTCCGCCAGGTCGCGATACTTCGCGATCAGCAGACGGTAATACTCGATCGTGGATTCGGGGCCGGTGCCGCCGATGAGGCCGAGTGTTTTGGCCATGAATTATTGCTGCGTGCTCGTGGGCCGCGTCGGTTCGCCGATGTCGTATTCCGGCTTCGGGACGCCCATCAACCAATGATCGAACCAGCCGACGATGTGTTCGAGACGCTCGATACGATGCCACGGCTGGCCCGAACGCGAAAGCTCGTGCGACTCGTTCGGGAAGCGCACCATCACCGTCGGAATGTGGCGATACTTCAACGCGCGAAACATCGCTTCACCGCCCGATCCGGTCGGCGTGCGATAGTCTGCTTCACCGAGTATCAACATCAACGGCGTCGTGATCTTGTTGACGTAAGTGATAGGCGAACGGCGCCGGTAATCTTCCGGATCTTCAAACGGCGGCGCCTTGAACCACGAAGGTTGGAACAGAGTGAAGTCGGCGGTGTACCACCAGTCGGCCCAGTCGGCGATGTCGCGTTGCGAGACTGCCGCGGCGAAACGCGTGGTTTGCGTGATGGTCCAATTCGTCAGCAGTCCGCCGCCGCTGCCGCCGGTGACGCCCAGTTTCTTCTCGTCGATGTAGCCGCGCTTGAGCAACTCATCGACGCCCGCCATCAGGTCTTTGTAATCGTCGCCGGGATAGTTGTGCTGAATGATGTTGCCAAACTCCTGGCCGTAGCTGGTGCTGCCGCGCGGATTCGGATAAAGCACGACGTAACCCTTCGCCGCCATCCACTGAAACTCGTGGTCGAAGATGTAGCCGTAGGCGGAGTGTGGTCCACCGTGAATGTTGAGAATCAGCGGATACTTCTTGTTCGGATCGAAGTCGGGTGGTTTCTGCACCCACGTTTCGATCTTCTTGCCGTCGAAGCTCGTGTACCAGATCTCTTCGGGCTCGGTGAGATTCAGGTTCGCGAAGAGACCGTCGTTGATGTGCGTCAGTTGTCGCGGCTGGCCGTTCGGTTTGTCGAGCCAGTAGAGATCGCCGACACGCGTCGGTGTCGAGATCAGCAGCACAAACTTGGACGCGTCGGGAACGGTGCGGAAGTTGACGACCGCCTGGTTGCCGGTCGTGACGTCCGAGAGCTTGCTGCTGGACAGGTCAAACGAGCCGACGTTTGCTTTGCCTTCTTTGACGTAAATGGTGAGGATGCTGCGGCCGTCAGCAGACCAGACGAGTGGATTGCCGCCGCCCGCGCGTGGCGCAACGTTGTCGCCGCCGACACCGCCGCCGATGTCGAAATCGAAGTTCGTGGTGAGGTTGCGTGGCTTCGCGTTCGGCGTCATGTCCATCACCCAAAGGTCGGGTTGCGAATACGACCGAACTGGCTGGCTCACGGACGCGATGAACGCGACCTGTTTGCCGTCGGGGCTAAGACTGAATCCGCCCGCGCCCATATCAAACGACGCGAACTTCACCGGCTCGCCGCCGTTGACGGACACCGAGAAGAGATCCGTGCGCGGTGATTCGTAATAAGGCTCGTCAGTGACGTCGGTGTCGAAGTAAAGACGCGAACCGTCCCTGGACCAAAACGCGCCGCCTTCATCGAAGCGTCCGTTCGTCAATTGCTTTGGGGTGACTTTTTCATCCGCGGTTTTGGGCGCGGTGATGACCCAGATGTGTTGCTGATGTTTGAAGTCGAGGTAGCCCGCGCCGTTTGCGCGATAGACCGCGCGATTGATCACGCGCACGTCGCTTTCGCGTTCTTGCGGTGTCGGGCTCGGTTGACCGTTTGTTGCCGCCGGTTGAGTTGTATTCGGCGTCGGAGGTGTCGTGGTTGATGCCGGTTGGGTCGTGCTTGGCGGCGGCATATTGTTCTTCGCCGCCTTCGCGAGTTCTTCCGCGGTCGCGTTGTTGTAGAACGCGATGTACTTGCCGTCCGGCGACCATTGTGGACCACCAGCGCCGCGCGGCAGAGTTGTGAACTGAAACGGCTCGCCGCCCGCCATCGCCAGCATGAAGAGTTGCGCTGGTTCCGTTCGACCGTCTTTCTCAGGCGCGCGCACGAAGAGGAGATACTTGCCGTCGGGCGACCAGCGTGGCGTCGTGTCGCGCGGACCGTTCGTCAGTTGGCGCGTTTCACCATTCGCAGTGGCGACCGTCCAGATCGCGGTGTTGTAGCCGTCCTTTTTATCGTTGACCGTGACGCGCACGAAAGCGACGCGCGAACCGTCGGGCGAGAGTTGCGGATCGCCGATCCAGACGAAGTTGAACAAATCCTTTTCGGTGATGTTTCGCTTCTGCGCGAGTGCAGGCGCAGCGAAAGAGACCACGATGAGCAGAAGAACAGAGACACTAATCAGGCGGCCAGAGACACGAAGGCGCATTTGGAATTCCTTTCGGTGAACGGTGTGGCAACGCGGCGCGGGTATTCTACGACTGCCGTGAAGCGCAGTCTAGTTATATGAAACCCAAACTCTCGACCCGGAACGGGTCACGGCAAGGGGCGCGGGCGGTTCCTGGCGCCGTTGCTGTCTTCGATAATTTGTACGTTACCTGGATACAGATTGGGAGAGGAAAGCGGTTTAGGTTGGTTCGGTCGGACGAGGAAAAGGTCCACACCAGCCGGGTCTCGATAGCCCCCATCGACTATAACCATACGTCCCGGATCTATACCCCGTTTCGTCGTTAGGTAATCCTTCGCCTCAGTCGCTCGTTTCTGCGCTTCGCCAATTCGAGCCCGTCGCCCGGCATAGGCGATGATATAGACGATGGAGTCAGGTGGACAGTCCTTCAGGCCGTCTGCAAAAGCATTAAGGCGAGATTGCTTTTGCTCAGGTAATGAGTCGGAGTAGGAAACATCCGGAGCGCGAAGTATTTTTTCACCGTTCTTGATTTCACGGGCACGCGCAGCGGCTTCAGGGCAGCGTAAGTCATCATCGCTAGTCGCCGGGTAATATTCGATTACTTTTACTTCAAACTCATCCGGGTCAACGGCTACACTCAAACCTTCGTCATCATCGTTGTAGTGAATGACTCCCGACGGATCCACGTACTTTTTTGACTTACTGATATCGATCGGGAGTTCCGAGAGCTTGGGCCTTGGCTGCGGATAGATGGTAATGCCAGTTACTGTGCCCGGTTTAACGCGCCACCCGTACGGCCACCCTTTGGTGCACGATACGTCAGCGTAGCTGATGCTCGCTCTGCCATCTTTAAGGTCATAGACACTATCATTCCGCCTCATCGGCGGCCCAATCAGTCGCTCAACATCTTCGCGTGTCGAGTGCAGTGGTTTAATTCCCCGCCAGCCCTGTGCTTGAGTGCACGTCGCGACGCTGCAGATTAGAATAGAGCAGGCCCAAAAACGGTTTATTGCCTTCAGCCTCAGTTCTATCCGAAAACGTCTTTCTGTTATCACCATCCTGTCTCACCAAAATCGCAACTGATCAAATGAATGCTTTCAATGTTCCTTACGCCAGACGTAATAGATCACGCCGCTGTAGTCGTCCGTCACTAAAAATCCGCGTTCGAAGTTGAAGATGTCTGCGGGGCGGCCGTTGACCTGTGTTGGGGAGGCGAGGAAGCCGGTGATGAAGTCTTCGGCGATGGCTGGGCGTGAGTCGGCGCCCGCACGCGATTCGGAGATGCGCACGACGCGATAGCCGCGGCCGAGTCGCTTTGTTGTCGAACCGTGCAGCGCGACGAGGAATGAGCTTTCGAAATAGTCGAAGCCCAGCGGTGAACTGTGGGCGTCAAAAGGGACAAGCGCGTGCGGCACTTTCCGACAGTCGAACTTTGTGCCGCGTGGATTGAACTTCGGATCGGGATAGATCTTCGGCCCAGCTTGAAAACAGTAAGGCCAGCCGAAGTTCATCGCATCATTCGCGAGCGCTTTCATCGCGTAGAACGTATCCGCCGGACGGTTCGGCCCGAGATGATCCGCGCCCATGTTCGTCGCGTAAAGCCGATCGTTCACCCAACGCAACCCGACCGCATTGCGCAAACCGCGCGCGAAGTGACGCTGGTTTTTCCCGTCAGGATCCATCTCCAAAATACTCGCGCGCACGTCTTCCTTTTCTTCACACGCATTGCAACTGCTGCCAACCGAAATGTAGAGCTTCCCATTGCCGCCGATAACCACCGTGCGTGTGAGATGCCAGCCACCGTACTTGTAACCGAGTCCGTAATCAGGAAACGTCGCGAGCACTTCCGGCTCACCGGCAGGCGCGTCTTTGCCACGCTCATAACGATAGCGAACGAGTCGATCGGTGAGCGCGAGATAGAACCATTCAACACCGCCCGCGTCAGTGTAGAAAGCAATGCTATTCGGATTGCGCAACCCACTCAGATACTTCGTTATCTTCCTGAACTGATGCGTCGCCGGATCGAACTGATCGAGAATGTAGACCACGCCCCGACTGTTGTCGGTCTTGTTATACATGTCGGTAACGAAGATTCGATCGTCAGGACTGCGCGCCATGAAGCGCACGCGCTTGAGTCCCTGCGCAGCGACGGCGATCTCAAAGCCTTCGGGAAGATTCAGGTCAAACGATTTGCCGTTTGCGAGCGTGATGTGGTGAGGCGTCAGTTTCAGAGCGGCAGCGGTTGTTAAGGGAAACAAACTCGCGAGCAAAAGCGCCAGGGCGATTGTTCGTGGCTTTGTTTGTGTCATGCGGGAGAAAATAACACAACAAAAGATCTAGGGGGTGACCCGTGTGGCCACCCCGCTGCGCGATGCGTCGTGACGGCACTCCCGTAGCCGCCCCGATCACAGCACGACCGGTCGGATGGCTCGTTGGGCCACCCGAGAAAAGATCATGAAAACGCGCAGAAACGTAACGAGATCTTCTTCTCTGGGCTGTTAGTTTTGCTGCACCGGCGTTAGGAGGGCGCCGATGGTGTGTCTCTTAGGTGAAATAACCCGCGACCCGGCAGAATATTCCCAAAATTTTTTCGCGCGGGAATATTTCTCATTTCCGAGTGTTAATCTAGAATAGCCCTCTCAGCTATATACTCCCTGGTATCAAAATGGACACCGCCGGCAGTAATGCCCTTTTCGCCGCAGCGACGCTCGAGCATATCGACGCGCTCTATGGCTATGCCATGACGTTGACGCGCGACAAGACCGAAGCAGAGGATCTGGTCCAGGAAACTTATCTGCGCGCGGTCCGGGCCGCCAACCAACCGGCGGGCGACGGCAATCTGAAGGCATGGTTGTTTGTGATCATGCGCAACGCCTGGTTCAACGTCATGCGTCACAAGCACAACGGCCGGCGCATCTTTGATTTCGAAACTGACGAACCCGAAACCGGCACGGCAAACGATACGACCAGCAATCCGCACGTCGTCTACCTGCGCAAGCTGGAACGCGAACAGGTGCGCGACGCGATCGAGAAACTGCCGGACGCGTATCGCGAGATCGTCGTCTTGCGCGACATCGAAGGGTTTAGTTACCAGGAGATCGCCACAGTGCTGAACTGTCCGGCAGGCACGGTGATGTCGCGTTTGGGTCGCGCGCGCGAAAAACTCCGAGAGGCTTTAGCGCCGCGGAAAGGCATCACGCGAGTACAGAGATTACACGGATGAGAACTTGCGAAGACATACCTGAGCGACTGACCTTGTATCTCGATAACGAGTTACAAGATGACGAGCGCGTAGCGATCGAAGCGCACGTGCAGTCGTGTGCGTCGTGCAAGGCGTTTGTCGAAAAAGAGCTTGCATTTCTGAATGCGATCCGCGGCAGTGGACCATTGCACGCAGCGCCGGCGGAGTTGAAAACGAAAGTGGGCGCGGTTGTGAGTGGTTCGAAGCCGACGGTGCATGTTCGTTCGCGGTTGAAATGGATCGTGCCGATCGCGGCCGTGTTGCTGTTGCTTATTACGCCGGTTGTGGTGTGGCGGGTGATGCGGCAAGCGAATCGTGCCGGAAACGGTGGGCCATCGCCGTTTGCGTTGATGGCGGTCGAGAGCCATTTGCGTCACATGCGCGGGCAGTTGCCGCTGGAGGTTAATACGAGCAGTCCGCAAGAGATCTCCACGTGGTTTGCAAACAAGGTCAATTTCAACGTGAAGCTGCCGAGTTATCAGGAGTCGTCAGGGCAGGAGAAAGTCTACACGCTCGAGGGCGCGCGGCTCGTCGGTTATGAAAAGGATTACGCGGCGTACGTGGCGTATCGGATGAAGGAGCGGCCGATCAGTCTTGTGATTACGTCGGATTCGGTGGCGCGGCCGTCAGGCGGCGAGCAGATCGCTTCGCGCGGTTTGAAGTTTCACTACAATTCGATTGACGGTTTCAAAGTGATCACGTGGTCCGACCGCGGTCTCACCTATGCACTCGTGTCAGACCTCGATGAGCGCGGGCAGCAGTCGTGCATCGTTTGTCACCAGGGCACGAAGGACCAGGACTTCATCGAACCTCTGAAACCCCATTAACTCGAATACATCTTGATGATCCGTTCGATCGCCTCACGACAAACCTTGCAGAACTTATCCGAGCGCGAAAACATGATGCAGTCGATCTCCGGCCGGTAATAACCCTTCGCCTCATACATCGCGCCTTCAAACGCGCCGACCTGGCCGTAATGCTTCTCGGCCTTGAACATCTTCTGCTCGTGCTCCAGCTCTTCGCGAAACAGCGCCTCCATCTCTTCCTCGGGACGCTTGTCTTTGCGCAACTGCGCGCGCCGCTTCTGAATCTCGCGTGAGTAAGTTTCAAAATCCTCCTTGTTCCACGGCGTCGGGATGGGCGTCACGTTCGCGAACGGTGACGCGAGATGCCGCCACTTCAACGTGCTGATATCCAGTAGCGCTGTGACGTTCGGTTCCCACGGCTCGACGCGCTGCGCCGGCGTCGTGTACTCGACCGGCGACGTGTAGTACTCATCAGCGAGTCCCGCGAAGTGATGACCGAACTCGTGCACGAACACGTAATTCGCAAACGCATTGTCAGACGCGACCGTGCTGTAGAGATTAAAAATGCCGCCACCGCCGTACGTGCGGCCATTAACCACCACTTCGATGAACTCGTACGGCGCAAACTGCGCGGCGCGCCGCAGCTTCTGATTGTCAAACGTCAATACATATCGTTCGGAGCCGAATGCGTCGTACGTCGCGCCGATGGGCGAGTCGCGATAGATGCCGGTTGATGGCCGCGAGATTCCCGATTCAGCGGCCGGCGGCGCCATGGCCCACACGTTGAAGTTGCGGCGGTTCTCCTTGAAAGGCGAAGTGGCAAACAACACTTCCGTGAGCCGGCGCGCGTCCGCTTCAAACTTCTTCGCTTCGGCGGCCGTGTAACCATCACCGAGTATCAGGAAGTCGACTTTGTTTTCCGGTTCGCCGGTTTTCTGAATCGTGAGCAACGGCGCGGGCGCGGCGGGTTTCGAGCGATCGACAAACTGGTCCGCCGGATCGATCGTCGTGGTCCAGATATCGACGAACGCGTTCTTCGCATCGCGTTTCTGTAAAGTGATGGTGACGGGCGCGCAGGGAGCCGGGAAGCGCAACGACTCCTGAAACGTGCGCTTGATCGACTTCGCTTCGTCAGTCGTTTCCCACTCGCCGAAGATCGACGCGAACCCGCGCGAGTAGAGCAACTGCTTCGTTTTCGCGTCCCTGACTTCGAAAAAGTATTTGCCGAGGTTCGAGGCGTCGATGTTTTGCTTCGGATTTCCCGGCCATGGCAGCGGCTCGATCACGACGCGATCGAGGCTGAAGATTTCCTGCGCCGCGTCGCCGGTGTGGTAGTAGTCGACGCGCATGGTCTCGGCGGCGAACGCGCTCGTAGCCAGTATTAAAAGGGCGATTACGACAAATATTGGTCTGATAATCATAGTGCGGATGATACACTATCGAACCTATGGCTAGTGTCCTTGAGATCATTCCACTCGGCGGCATCGGCGAGTTTGGAATGAACTGCATGGCGGTGCGTTACGGTGACGAGATGCTGATTCTCGACGCCGGGATGGGCTTTCCCGAGGAGACTGCGTACGGCGTCGACGTCTCGATTCCCAATTTTAATTTTCTTGACGAGTACAAGGACGCCATCACCGCCATCGTGCTCACTCACGGCCACGAAGATCATCTGGGTGCGCTGCCGTACTTACTCAAGAAGTTCAACGTCCCCGTTTATTGTTCCCACTTCACCGCCGGGCTCGCCGAAAGCAAACTCGAAGAACACGACCTGCTGGGCGACGTTCTGCTGCATCGCGTCGAGCCGCGCGATGTGGTGGACATCGGCGTCTTCAGCATCGAGTTCATTCGCGTCTCGCACTCGCTCGTTGATTGTTTTTCGCTCGGCATCAGGACGCCAGTCGGCACGATCATTCACACGGGCGATTACAAAGTGGACGAGACGCCCGTCATCGGTGAGCCGATAGATCTAAGGTCGTTCCGGCGTTACGGGCAGGACGGCGTGCTCGCGCTGCTCTCCGATTCGACGAACGCGACCGTTCCCGGCCGCACGCCGTCGGAACGCGCGGTGATTCCCGCGTTCGAGGAAATCTTTTCGGAAGCAAAGGGCCGCATCATCGTGGCGGCGTTTGCTTCGTCGATTCATCGTTTGCAGATCGTGCTCGACGTGTCCCAACAGTTCAACCGCCACGTCTGCGTGCTCGGCCGTTCGATGCAGAAGAACGTGGAAGTTGCCGAGCGGCTCGGTTATCTCGACATTCCGGACGGGCTGCTTGTTTCGCTCAACGAAGCGAAGCTGATGAGCGATCATGAGGTCGTGTTTCTCGTCACCGGATCGCAGGGCGAGGCGCGCGCGGCGCTGTCGCAGATGGCTATGCAGAGTTACAAAGGACTGATGGTCGAAGAGGGCGACACGGTCGTGCTTTCAGCGCGCATCATTCCCGGCAACGAGCGGCTCATCTCGCGGATGATCGGTTTCATTTACAAACGCGGCGCAAACATCATCGAGGAAAAACGCCGGCTGGTCCACGTCAGCGGTCACGCGTCCCAGGAAGACATTCGCATCATGACCGAAGCCGTGCGGCCGAAGTTTGTCGTGCCGATTCACGGCGAGTACCGGATGCTTTTCCGCCACAAGGAGTTTGTCAAAAACCATCTCGGCTACGCGGAAGAGAACATCATCCTGATCGAAAACGGCGATGTGCTCGAGCTTGACGGCGAGCGTGCGGTGGTTGTCGACAAACGGGAGATCGGCCGTACGTTCATCGACGAAAGTGGTTTTGAGGAAATAAATAGTGACACGGTGCGCGAACGGAAGCAGCTCGCGTACGAAGGCACGATCACGGTCGTAGTGACGATCGATGGAAACTCGGGCCGGTTGCTGGAGGAGCCGCGGATCGTCGCGCGTGGCGTGCGTGGACTTCCGCCAAACGGATTCGGCAGCAATGGCGCGAACCGCCTGATGAGTGATGCGAAGCGTGTGGTCGCGGCGTCGATCGCCGGCGCTTCGCGGCAGACGTTGACAGACGAGACGTTGTTGAAAGAGCACGTGCGCGTGGAGTTGAAGCGGTTCATTCAGAAGCAGACCGGCGCGCGGCCGGTGATCATGCCGGTTATCGTCTTCACATGACGTTTTGGACCAACAAGACGGTGCTGATCACGGGCGCTTCGTCCGGGATTGGCAAAGGTCTGTCGCTGGAGATCGCGGCGCGCGGCGGACGGCTCGGACTTGTCGCGCGGCGCGAAGATGTGCTCAATGAAAACGTCGGCGAGATTCGCGCGCGCAGCGGAACGGCGGTCGCTGTCGCGGCGGACGTGCGCGATGCGGACGCGATGAAACAAGCGACGGACCGCGTGCGCGCCGAGCTTGGTCCAATCGACGTGCTGATCGCGAATGCGGGCGTCGGCACGACCGACTACGTCGCGAAACTCGATCCGCAAGTCGTCGCCGACGTCATCAACATCAACGTGCTTGGTGCAGTGAACAGTGTGGCCGCGGTGTTGCCGGAGATGATCGAGCGCAAGAGCGGTCAGCTCGTGGCGATTGCGAGTCTCGCCGGTTATCGGGGCTTGCCGAAGTCGGCCGCGTATTCCGCGAGCAAAGCCGCGTTGTCGTCGTTCTTTGAGAGTTTGCGGATCGATCTGCGCCACACCGGTGTAACGGTTTCGATTATTTATCCCGGTTTTATCAAGACGCCGCTGACTTCGGGCCGCATGGCGAAGATGCCGTACCTGATGGAGCTCGACGACGGTGTTAAGAAGATCGTGACCGCAATTGAAAAAGGCAAGAAGAGTTATGCCTTTCCCTGGCAGCTCGCCACGATCGTCCGTTCTAGTTTGCTCATGCCGCCTTCGCTCTACGATTGGATCGCAGAAAGGAATTCTTTCCGAGAGTGACAATCCTTCAAGCTATCTTTCTCGGCCTCGTACAGGGCCTGACCGAATTCATTCCCGTTAGTTCGACTGCTCATCTCGTTTTTGCCGCGCGCCTCGTGAATCTCTTCGGCGGCGCCGACAAGACGCTGCAAGCCGAACAGACCACCGCCACGATCGCGGTGATCCAACTCGGCACGTTGCTCGCCGTGCTGATTTACTTCGCGGGCGACATCATCAATATCCTGCGCGCATTTATCGGCGACCACATCGCGTGGTTCAGTGGCCGCGCTGATGCTGGACGGCCAAAACTCTCGCGCGATGCGTGGCTCGGTTGGCTCGTGATCATCGGTTCGCTTCCGGTCGGTGTTATCGGGCTGTTGCTCAAGAAGCATATCGAAGGAACGTTTACGAAAAATCTTTGGGTAATCGCGACGATGATGATCGTTGTCGGAGTTTTGATGATGATCGCGGAGCTTGTCAGTCGACGTGAGCGCGGTATGGACCAACTGCGCGTCGGCGACGCGCTCGCCGTTGGGTTCTCGCAGTGTCTCGCGCTGATTCCCGGATCGAGCCGTTCGGGTTCGACGATCATGGGCGGCTTGTTTGCCGGATTGACGCGTGAAACCGCGGCGCGGTTTTCGTTTCTGTTGTCGATACCGGCGATTGCGGCGAGCGGTCTGTTGGAACTGAAAGAGGCCGCTGCCAAGTTGCCTCACGGAAGCTATGGGTCGCTGGTGGTGGCGACGGTCGTTGCGGGCGTAGTCGGGTATGCGTCGATTTGGTTTTTGCTGCGTTATCTGCGCACGCACTCGCTGAGTCTGTTTATCGTGTATCGTGTGATCGTGGGAGTCGCGATTCTCGTCGCGTTGTCGGCGGGATACATTTCAGGAAATATTTAACGAGGAGGGGAGTGTAAATGGATCAGCGGCCTCGCAGTCCGAGAGTTCCGGTTGAGTTCCCGTTGAAAATTGAAGGCACGGACGAGTCCGGCGAGCCTTTTGAAGCTGAGGGCACGGCGGTGAAGATCAGCCACGGCGGCGCGACGATCGTGATCGACATGGACGTGCCCGTCGGGTCGAAGGTGACACTGGTCCAGGCCTCCGGTGCTAAACTGGCCGCCGAAGTTAACGGCGCGTGGACAGACGAGCTTGACGGGAAACGACGCATTGGCGTGCGGCTCCTCGAAGCGAACGGCTGGTTTGGGGAATAAATAAAAGCCAATGAAAAGCAAGAACTGAATGAATAAACGCTGGATCGTCCGACGGCATGACACTGACGCCGCCGCCTCACTCGCACGCGTGCTCGGTGTCTCACCAATCCTCGCGGCTCTGCTCATCAATCGTGGTTACGCCGACGAGATCTCGGCGCGCGCGTTTCTCTCGCCGTCTTACGATCAACTCCACGAACCTTATCTAATGCTCGGCATGCGCGAAGCCGTCGCGCGCGTCAAACACGCCGTCGAAAACAACGAACCGATCCTGATCTACGGCGACTACGACGTCGACGGCACCACCGGCACTGCCATCCTGCTTCGCGCGTTAAAGCTTCTCGGCGCGCGCACGGGCTTTCACATCCCACACCGTTTCACCGAAGGCTACGGCATTCAACAACCCGCGCTCGAACGCGCCCTCGCCGACGGCTACAAACTCGTCATCAGCGTCGACTGCGGCATTCGCGCGCACGAACCGCTCTACTGGGCGCGCGACCACAATCTCGACGTCATCATCACCGATCATCATCTCCCTGACGAAGACGAAGGCGCGCCCCCCGCGTTCGCGGTGCTCAATCCAAACCAGGCGGGCTGTCCGTATCCGGATAAAAACCTCGCCGGCGTAGGCGTAGCATTCAAACTCGTTCACGCACTGTTTCGCGAATACGGACGCGAACCACAAGTCGCCGCGTTCATGAAAGTCGTCGCGATCGGCACCGTGGCTGACGTTGCGAAACTCACGGGCGAGAACCGCACGATCGTGGCGATCGGTTTGAAAGATCTCGCCCGCGCCGCGAATCCGGGACTGAAGGCGTTGATCGACGTTGCCGGTTGCGGAGACGGCAAGGGCATGACAGCATACGATCTCGGGTTTCGACTCGGACCACGCATCAACGCCGCGGGACGCATGGACGCGGCGCGCGCGGTCGTCGAGCTCTTTGATACGCGCGATTCCGCTGAGGCGCGCCGCCTGGCCGAACATCTCGACGCACGTAACGAAGAGCGGAAGACCGTGCAGCAACAGATCATCGATCTCGCGTTGGCGGAGCTGGGCGACAGCAAAGACGCGAAGGTCGCGGTGATCGAAGGCGCGGGCTGGCATCGTGGCGTCATTGGCATCGCTGCGTCGAAGATCGCCGAACGTTTGCACCGCCCGTGCGTCGTGTTCTCGATCGACGGTGAGGTGGCCCATGGTTCGGGGCGCAGCATCGAGGCGTATCACCTGTTAAATGGGTTGACGGCGTGTGCCGACTTGTTTGAGAAGTTTGGTGGGCATTCGCACGCGGCGGGGATCACGATCAGGCCCGAGCGGATCGCCGAGTTTCGACGGCGTTTGAACGAGCATGCGGCGTCGTGTTTGACGGAAGAGGATCTGGAACATTCGGTGGCGATAGATTTGGAAGTCGCGCCCGAGAGCGTGACGTTTCAGTTTGCGCGCGAGTTACAGGCATTGGAACCGTTTGGCGCGGGGAATCCGCGTCCTGTTTTTGCGACGAAGAACTTGCGCTGTTTGTCGGAGCCGCTCGTGCTGAAAGACAAGCACTTGAAGTTAAGACTGGCCGGTCCGCAGAATCGGCCCTTGGAAGCTGTTTGGTGGAATTGTATTGAGACTGCGGGGCAAACGCCCGAGATGAAGGGCAGCATCGAACTCGCCTACAACCTCGAGGTGAACGCGTGGAACGATGAGTATCGCCTGCAGCTAAGCGTGCTCGACATGAAGTGTGGGTGAACCAAACCACAGAGGCACAGAGACACAGAGAAGAGTGAATTGAGTTGCAAGAACTGACGCGGAAACGTTCATTCGGTATCGGCTGGCGCGCGCGCGTGCCGCTGATCGCGCGCATACTCGCGTTCGTGCTGCTCGCGTCGGGTATCGCCGTCGTCGGCATCTCGTATTACAAGCTGCGCAACGTCGAGAAGTTTCGCGCGAAGTCTGAGAAGCCCGAGCTATCGAAGGAAGTCACGGGTCGCATCGAGGGCTACACACAACGCGTCACCAAAAACGGCCGGCTCTCTATGCTCGTGAAAGCGTCAGTCGATATCACGTTCTCCGACAATCATCACGAGCTGGAAAACGTCGACATCGCGGTCTACCCGCCGGAAGGTGACGTGCCCGATCAGATCACCGCCGCGCGCGCGATCTACCAGCCCACGGCGAACGTCATCTCCTTCGCCGGCAACGTAAAGATCGACACGAAAGATAAACTCCAGGTCACGACCGAGTCGCTGTCGTTCGATCAGGACACGGGCGTGGCCCAAACTGACGCCCTAATCGCTTTCAATCGCGAAAACGTTTCGGGCACCGCAACCGGCGCAGTCGTCGAACAGAAAAACAAACGTCTCGAATTAAAGAAAGACGTTTCCGTCAGAGTCGAACCGCAGGCTAACGCCGCGACGAAAGGTTCGGTGCGCGCCAAACCAGTCACGATCAAATCCGGCCACGCAACGTTCGAACACGAAGCACTGCGACTGAGTTTCACCGGCGGCGCCACGCTCGATCAGGAACGCAACATTCTCAGCGGCGATAACATCTACGCTCAGCTCAATCAGCAACAACGCCTCCAGAAAGGTGAAGTGCGCGGGAACTCGTATCTGCGCACGATGGAGCCGGGTCGCGCCGCCGAAGTCCATGCCGTCGACATGGATTTCTTTCTCGACAACGACCAGCGACTCGAACACGCGAACGCCAACAAAGACGTGATCGCGCGTTCGCTCGACACCGATTCAGACATGCAGCTCAGTGGCGGCACTTCGCTCGACGTTTCGTTTCAGGCGACTGCTGATACGAGCCTTTTGAAAGAGATGTATTCGAGCGGCCGGTCAGTGATCACGCTCAGCGCGCCGAAGTCGAAAGCAAACGATCCGCATGCCGCAAACAAACGCCTGACTGCCGATTCGGTGAAACTGAGCTGGCGCAGCACCGGACGCGATCTCGAAAAAGCAGAAGCTTCCGGCAACGCGGAGTTATCCATCGAGCCCGTCACGAATAGCCCGCGCGCCGAACGCCGCAAGCTCAACGCGCCGCAGTTCGATTGCGACTTCTTTGAAGCCGGCAATCTCGCGCGCACTTGCAAAGCCACCGGCGGCGCGAAAGCCGTGATGGATCCGGTGCAACCCGATCCGAAACGCGGCACGCGCACGTTCACGTCGCAAAACATGACTGCGGTCTTCGTGCGCGACACGCAGGATATCGAGCGCGTCGACGGGCAGGGCGACGGTAAGTTCAACGAGAACGATCGCAACGGTGTCGCCGCAAACGTCTCTTACACCGCGGCCGATGAAACGGTGCGACTCCGCGGCGGCGATCCGACCGTTTGGGATTCGCGCGGCCGCACGAAAGCAGTCGAGCTCGATTCCGATCTCGCCAACGACGTCTCTTACGCGCGCAACAAAACGTCGACGACTTACTACAGCCAGGAACAGACCAACGGCGCGACGCCATTTTCAAAAACGAAAAGCCCGGTCTACATCACGAGCGATCGCGCCGAGTTTCGTCACGACAGCGGACAAGGAACTTACACCGGCAACGCGCGCGCGTGGCAGGACGACAACTTCGTGCGCGGCGACAAGCTCGTGGTCTACGTCAACGACAAACGCATGGAAGCAGTGGGCCACGTGCAGACCGCGATCTACGATTCGAAGCGCCGCGTCGATAACAACATGACGGTCGTGCCGGTCTTCGCCTCGTCTGACTCGATGTTCTATTCCGATCCCGATCGGATCATCCATTACGAAGGCGACGTCGATATCAAACAGGGAACCGATCGGCTGACGGGCGGCGTCGCGGACGTCTATCTCGCGAAAGACTCGAACGAGATGGAGAAGACGATCGCGCAAAAGAACGTCGTGCTCACGCAGCCGAACCGGCGCGGTACGGGCGACTGGTGCGAGTACACGGCGGCGACTGAGACCGCGGTCCTCAAAGGTAATCCGGCGCGCGTGGACGACATCGAGCAGGGCAACACCGAAGGCGGGCGTTTGACCGTTTGGGTGCGCGAGAATAAAGTCACTGCCGACGATGCGCGTGGACCACTCTCGCCCGGCCGCGTGCGCTCGACACACAAGATTCGAAAACCGTGAGCAATCACCTACCTGCCAACTCCGCTCTGCGCACTACTAATCTGGTCAAGCATTACGGCAAGCGACGCGTCGTGGACGACGTCAGTCTCGAAGTGCACCGCGGCGAGGTTGTCGGACTGTTGGGCGCGAACGGCGCAGGCAAGACCACGACTTTCTACATGATTGTCGGG
>CAMLLD010000024.1 GCA_946480785.1 uncultured Blastocatellia bacterium
ATGGCCGAGCGCCGCGATGCGCCTGTTCATAGATATAAATTGAACGTCATCGCTCGCGGCCAACTCGCGCAGCGCGCCTTCGCGCGCCGCGAAAGCGAGCGACTCGCGAAACTGATCGAATCGGCGCTCTAAATCCCTTCTTTAAGTACTTTCAACATGGCGTCGTGCACGAGTCCATTACTCGCGAGCACGCGCTTCGTGTAAATGCTCAACGGCTGATCTTCAAAGTTACTAACCCTGCCGCGTGCTTCTTCGATCAAGATCTTTCCCGCCGCGATGTCCCACGGGCTCAAACCGTCTTCCCAAAATCCGTCAAACCTGCCGCACGCCACATACGCGAGATCCAGCGCTGCCGAGCCGTCGCGCCGCACCGCCTGCGCCGCCATCGTGAAGTTTGCAAAGTCACGCGTGAAATCGGCCCGCTCGCGCACGTTGTAAGGAAAGCCGGTGCAAACCATCGCATCCTTCAACTCTTCAACCGACGAAACCGTGATCTTGCGATCGTTGAGCGTCGCGCCATTGCCCCGTTCGGCAGCAAACATCTCGTCACGCACCGGATCGTAAACGACGCCGACCTCGAGCATGCCCGCGTGTTCCAGCGCGATCGAAACGCAGAAGCACGGATAGCTGTGCGCGTAATTCGTCGTGCCGTCGAGCGGATCGATGATCCACTTCCACTCGCTGCTCTTGCCGCCCGACGTTTCCGCCTCGCCCGACTCTTCCGCGAGAATCCCGTGCTGCGGATAGTAAGAACGAATGCGCTCGATGATCAGCTTCTCCGAAGCAAGGTCGGCTTCCGTGACGAGATCGATGTCGCCCTTGTTGTGAACCTTCGCCACACCGAGGCGTTGCATCAACAAACCGCCGGCGTCGCGCGCTGCGTCAATCGCAAAGTTAAGCAATCAAACTCCTCGTGCTTTCGTCAGCTTCACGCGCGGCATCTTCTGCCCTGCGATGCGCAAAACTTCCCGGACCTGCCGGTCCCAATAACCCCACGAATGATCCCCCGGCATTTCGCGAAACTCGTGCGGGATTTTCTTCTCGTACATCAGCGCGCTGAGCTCGCGGTTGTAGGGAAAGATCAACGTCGAATCTTCAGTGCCGCAGTCGAAGTAGAAATAAGGTAGAAAGCGAATGCGATCGGCGGACACGTTGCGAATGAGATCGAAAATATCGTTTGCCTTGCGCGTCTCGCTGCCGACTGGACCAAACAACTTGATCGAGTCCTGCCAGTTGTTGGGAATGTCTTTTTCACTGAAGCGCGTCACGCCAAACGCGCCGCTCAGCGACGCGGCGAAAACAAACGTCTGCGGCGACTTCAAACCAAACTTGATCGCGCCGTAACCGCCCATTGACAGCCCCGCGATCGCGCGGCCGTAGCGCGCCTCGATCGTGCGGTAACGTGCTTCAACGTCGGGCAGCAACTCTTTCAGGATGTAGCTCTCGTATTTGTCGGTCGCGACAGTCGCGCTGTCGGTATACCAGCCGTCGTTTCCCTCGGGCGTGACGACGATGAGCGAATACTCGGACGCGTAGTCGGCAAGATTCGTGCGCGAGATCCAGTCGGAGTAATGGCCGTCGAGACCGTGGAGGAGATAAAGCACCGGATAGCGCGTGCTATGCGACGCGTCGTAGTCCGCGGGCAGAATCACGTTGTAAGGCAGCGTTGCATTGACAAGTTTGCTTTGAAATTTAACTGTCTCTACGCGTGCGTTGCCGATCTGTGTCAAATAAAACGTGAGCAGAGCGACACTGAGAAGCCTGATAGTTGTTCTCATAACATCGGGATCTTGATCTGCTTTTCGCGAGCCGTGTTTTCGGCTTCCTCGTAACCAGCATCGACGTGTCTTGCCACGCCGAGTCCGGGATCGTTCGTGAGCACGCGATTCAAACGCTTCGCGGCTTCGTCAGTGCCGTCGGCAACAGACACTTGCCCGGCATGCAGTGAATAGCCGATGCCGACGCCGCCACCGTGATGAAACGAAACCCAGCTCGCGCCGCTCGCCGTGTTCAGCAGCGCGTTGAGGATGGGCCAATCAGCGACTGCATCCGATCCGTCTTTCATTCCCTCCGTCTCGCGAAAAGGAGAAGCTACAGATCCCGTGTCGAGATGATCGCGGCCGATCGCGATCGGCGCTTTGAGATCGCCGCGCTTGACGAGATCGTTGATCGCTTCGCCCATCTCGGCGCGTTCGCCGTAACCGAGCCAGCAGATACGCGCGGGCAAGCCCTGGAAGTGCACGCGATCGCGCGCGAGCCGTAGCCAGCGATTCAACGTGCGATCGTCGGGAAACATCTCTAGCGCGAGATCGTCGGTCTTGCGAATGTCTTCCGCATCGCCCGAGAGCGCCACCCAGCGAAACGGCCCCTTGCCTTCACAAAACAGCGGCCGAATGTACTCGGGCACGAAGCCCGGAATATCGAACGCGTCTTTGCAACCGGCGTCGAACGCCTGCTTGCGGATGTTGTTGCCATAGTCGAACGCGATCGCGCCCGCGCGCTGCAATGCGAGCATCGCTTCGACGTGTTGGGCCATCGACGCTTTGGATCTCTCAACATAACCCGCCGGATCTTTCTCGCGCAGGTTTGCCGCGTCTTCGAGTGAAAGCCCGGCAGGCACGTAGCCGTTCAACGGATCGTGCGCGCTGGTTTGATCGGTGACGGCGTCGACCTTCACGCCGCGCCGCACGAGCTCGGGCAGCACTTCCGCGCAGTTCCCGACGAGACCGACGGAGATCGCCCGCTTCTGTTCTCGCGCGTCTTCGCAAATGTGCAACGCTTCGTCAAGCGTGAGCGCGAGACGATCGCAGTAACCGGTGTTGACACGACGCTCGATGCGCGCGGGATCGACATCGATGCCGAGAAAGACCGCGTTGTTGAGTGTCGCGGCGAGTGGCTGAGCGCCGCCCATACCGCCCATGCCGCCGGACACGACGAGCTTGCCCGAAAGATCGCCGCCGAAATGTCTGTCGGCCATCGCGGCGAACGTTTCAAACGTGCCCTGAACGATGCCTTGCGTGCCGATGTAGATCCAACTGCCTGCGGTCATTTGGCCGTACATCATCAGGCCGCGACGTTCGAGCTCGTGAAAATGCTCCCAGTTGGCCCACGCGCCGACGAGATTCGAGTTGGCGATCAAAACGCGCGGTGCGTATTCGTGCGTGCGAAACACCGCGACGGGTTTGCCCGATTGGACCAGCAGCGTTTCGTCGTTCTCGAGCGCGCGCAGTTCGCGCACGATCGCGTCGAATGATTGCCAGTTGCGCGCAGCCTTCCCGGCGCCACCGTAAACGATCAATTGATCGGGCTTCTCGGCCACGTCCGGATCGAGATTGTTCATCAGGCAGCGCAGCGCGGCTTCCTGATGCCAACCTTTGCAGCTCAACTCAGCGCCTCGCGGCGCATGGACTACTCTGTTCATAGAAGTGAATCAAACTCACCGCTCACGATCGCGGCCCGCACACGTTCGATGTCGGCGGCCATCGATCGATCCTCGACCAGCGGTGCAACGAGGTTGCGCACAATGCGATGCGCTTTTTTCACGCCGCGACCCGGCGCGAGCGGCGCGCGATAATCAAGCGCCTGCGCGGCCGTGAGTAACTCGATCGCCGTCGCCATCTCTGCCAGCTTCACTACGGAGCGCAACTTCGTCGCCGCAGTCATGCCCATCGAGACGTGATCTTCTTTGCCACCGTCTGTCGGCACGTTGTCGATGCTCGCCGGATGCGCCAGCACTCGCGCTTCGTTCAAGAGCGCCGCTGCCGAAACTTGCAGCATCATGAAGCCCGACGAGATTCCGGGATGCGCGGTCAAAAACGGCGGCAGTCCTTCGTTTGCATCGGGATTCACCAGGCGATCAATACGCCGTTCGGTGATACTCATCAAATCTGTCAAAGCAATCGCGGCGTAGTCAAAAACGAGCGCGAGCGGCGCGCCGTGAAAGTTGCCGCCCGACAAGACTTCGCCAGTCTCGGAAAACACGAGCGGATTGTCAGTCGCACTGCCGCTTTCGATTTCGACAACTGAAGTCGCATGGGCCAACGCGGTGCGCACCGCGCCGTGCACCTGCGGCATGCAACGCAAACTGTACGCGTCCTGCACGCGCGGATCGTTCTCGACGTGCGACTTGCGAATCTCGCTGTCCGCGAGCAACTCGCGCAGATGCGCCGCGACCGCGATCTGCGCCGCGTGCGGCCGCGCGACGTGAATACGTTCGTCAAATGCGACCGGAGTGCCGCGTAACGCTTCGAGCGTCATCGCGCCCGCGACATCAGCGAGGCGCGCGAGTTTCTCCGCGCGATGCAACGCGATCGCGGCAACCGCGCCCATCGCCTGGGTTCCATTTAGCAGCGCGAGGCCCTCTTTGACTTCGAGTTGCAGCGGCGCGATCTGCGCGCCTTCCAGCGCCACGATGCTCGGCAACCGTTCGCCGTTGAAAAATGCTTCGCCTTCGCCGATCGCCGTCAACGCGAGATGGGCCAACGGCGCGAGATCGCCGCTCGCGCCGACCGAACCTTTTTCGGGAATCACCGGGGTCACGCCGCGTTCGAGCATCGCGATCAGGGTTTCGATCACGAGTGGACGCGCGCCGCTGAAACCGGTGGCGAGCACGTTCGCCCGCAGCAACAACATCGCGCGCGCTTCGAGCTCGGAAAGTGGTTCGCCCAAACCACACGAATGACTGCGCACGAGGTTCAACTGCAACTGCCGCAGATCCGTTGGGTCGATGTGCACGTCGGAAAGTTTGCCGAAACCCGTGTTGACGCCGTAGACAGTGCGCTTCTCAGCGACGATCTGTTCGACGATGCGCCGCGCTTCCTCGACGCGCGCGCGTGCCTCCGCGCCGAGCGTGACCCGCTCTCTTCCGCTGGCTACATCGACGATTTGTTGCAGAGTTAGTGGTTGACCGCTTAATTCGAGCATGCCTGACACAGATCGACCTCGATCCCTCTGTTGGAACCTACTAAAGACGGATCGCAGTGGTCAAATGGCGCTGCTAACTGACGCCCACTCGCTTATCCGGTGTTTCAGAAATGTCGATCTTCTTAAACTCGCCTGTGGCGGTCGCGGCGGTGGTTGCGGTGCTGCGTACGCGTTGCCGCGCGCGCTTCGCGCGAACTGTCGTGCGCCTGGTGGTCGCGGCCGTCCAGCTCGTCATGCGCTTCAAAGGCCGCAGCGAGAACTCATGCTTGGGCAACACTTCCCCAGTCGCTTCACGCAAACGCAGCGTCCCGATCGCAAAAACAAAGATCGCCGCGTTGAAGATCACGCCGACGACGAACACGATCCAACCGGGCACAACACCGACTGTCGCGCGTTCGATGAACGCGTCGAAATCGCGCGCCGGCAGCGGCGACAAGTAAACTTTCAAGTTCCAGCTCGCGGCGAGCAGCGCGAATATCCAGAGATAGTTGCGACGCAAACGACGCCCGATCGCTTCCCACTCGGTGATCGTGAAATGCGGCGTCGTGAGATCCGCAGCGAGATGTTCGGCCCACGATTCTTCGGCGGGTTGAGTTTCCGGCGCGAGCAGGTGCGCGAAGTAACCCGTTTCGAGGATGCGCACGCGGCTCGACCAGATCTCGTAATAGCGATAACGCCGCGCTTCCATCAACAAAAAGATCGCCACGAGAATCGAGTTGATCGGGATGACGAAATGCGGATTGTTCGGCGAACTGAAAACGAATGAAAGCGTCGCGCCGGCAGTGATCACAGCCCAGTTCGTGGTCGTGTCGAGACGGTTGCGCCAGGTGTTCGAGCGCTGCACCTCGCCGCGATAGAAGTGGATCATCGCAGTGTTGAACTCGCCCGGCGTCATGCGGCGCATCAACGCGGCCGGCGATTGCGCTGGCGATTCGGCGGACAAGTCGGCGGCGGAAGATGATGCGGGCACAGATCCGAGAGGAGCTCTGAGTCTGCCTCTTTCTGATGCTGATGGACCGCTACTTCTTTGACTTGCTTCGGTGGACATTGGGTCGTGTGGAGCGCACCGCCAGAGCGGGGGCGCGGAACTCCAGGACACCGATAATAACACGCGCAACATGCTTCTTGTCGATGTTCGCGGGGCGAAGGCACTGGGCCAGTTCGGTTGAGCGTCTCCTTGGAGTGCGGTGCCTGGCACCGCTTTGGCCAAAGCGCCGACAAGTCGGCGCACTCCAGGGAGGAGCTCAACCCAACTGACGTGTTACTCGCGGCGGTTCGGCGTGTCGATTGCCAACTCCCAACGGCTTGTCCTATAGTGGCCGTTCGGTTGTTTGAAGGAAGCGAAGTTAGTGAATACTGCCGCGGAAACGGACGACGAACACTGGATGCGGCAGGCGCTCGCCGCGGCCCGGGAAGCGGAAAATCGCGGTGAGGTGCCGGTCGGTACTTGTGTTGTCCACGACGGCCAACTCATCGCCGTCTGCGGTAACCGCACGCGCACCGATTGCGATCCCACTGCCCACGCTGAAATCGTCGCCCTGCGCGAGGCCGCCCACAAGCTCGGCAACTACCGGCTGACGGGCGTCGACGTTTACTCGACGATCGAACCGTGCGCGATGTGCGCGGGCGCTTTGATCCAGGCGCGCGTCAGGCGACTGATTTACGGCGCGAGAGACGAACGCGCGGGCGCGGTCCACAGTCGCTTCCGGATCTGCGACACGGAGTTTTTGAATCATCGCATCGAACTGCGAGAGGGCGTGCTCGAAGACGAATGTCGCGCGCTCATGCAGGATTTTTTCCGCCGCAGGCGAACTGAATAAGGCCCGGAGAGGTCGCATAGTGGATTAGTGCACCGGTCTCGAAAACCGGAGTGGCTTAACGGCCACCGTGGGTTCGAATCCCACCCTCTCCGCCACTTCAATCTCAGATTTGAGGAACCTCAAAGTCGGTTTTGAGATCTCAGTTCTGAGATTTGGGCTATAAGCTCAGGAGAGGTGCAGGAGTGGTTGAACTGGCAGCACTGGAAATGCTGTGAACGGGAAACCGTTCCGTGGGTTCGAATCCCACCCTCTCCGCCACAAGTTTTCGTCCCCCGAAGCCCCCGAAACATTTCAAGCTCAGTTCGGGAGAACCGATGGACGACAAACTGGCGGCTGAAGAAGCGCGGCGGGCCGCGCAACACGAAGCAGTAAAGGCACAGGTCGAAGGCGAAGTTCAGTCTGAAATCAGCGAACGCGCCGCTACGAAAGCCACCCGCGACGAGTCACAACGAATCGACGCAGTTGCCGGCGACTTTCGCTCGAGAGCAGTAGACGAGGTCGTTGACACCGAGCGCGAAGTGCAACGCTCACGCGGACTCGCACGCGTCTCACAGGTCGTGGATTACATTTTCTACATAATCTACGCGCTGCTCGCGATGCGTTTCCTGTTGGCGTTACTCGCCGCACGCAGCACCGCCGGCTTCGTGCAATTCATCGTCACGGTCAGCAATCCGTTTTACGCACCGTTTCGTGGTATCGTGGCGAGCCCAACCGCGGAAGGCGGTCACACGTTGCTGCTGCCGATCGTGATCGCGCTGGTTGCGTACGTGATACTGCACCTGTTAATTAATGGTCTCCTGCGTCTGCTCGCGCACCGCAAGACCGAGATTTAGCCCACGCGGAATTGACAACCAAATATCAGATCCCGGGCTCCGCACAACGCTAGCCTTGTGAACCCCGCCAGGCCGGGAACGGAGCAACGGTAGCAACGGCAGCGTGTGTTGCGGGAAAGTCCGGGGTCTGGCCACGTTCTTAGCAACATTCTCCCCGTAGGTTTTTGAACACCATGGAGGAGGTGGTTATGAAAAAGATTGTCGCTTTGACGACCGTCAGCCTGACGTTGGTACTCGCCTGCCTGAGCGTCGCCGCCCAAACCCAAACGCAGTCGCGCGACGACGTAATCAAGGAGATTGAAGCGAAGCGAGCCGAACTCGCGGTGCTGGAGAAGAAAGTCCTCGCTGTTGCCGACTCGGACCGAGCGGAGTTTGCGGCGTTTCTCACGCAGCCTCAGACCGGAGTGATCCGGTTGATGCCCCGGGAGCTATATGACGGGAATGGCAAAAGACGGCTCGCGATCAACGGTGGTGGCGCCTTTTACTCTTTTGTCCTTAAGACCCATGAATACGGCCGGGGCTCGGACATTGAATTGGAACAGGGTTATCTGTCCGTCGGATTTGCCGGCGCAGATTACGGACTACTTCTGGACCTTGGAGACGTTTCGCTCGATCAAGTCGCGAGCGATCACGCAGCGACGCGCGCTTTGATGGACTACACGCCTCCGATAAAAGAGGCTGAGGTCCGGGCCGCGCATTACAAACTCTGGAAAGGCATCGAGCTCTCGGGATTCAATTTCCTGAGCCGCGTGCCGGCTAAAGTCTCGGACACGTATCTGTTGCGGTCGATCTCGATTGACGACTCCGACATCCTGGCGGTGTTTCGCGTCGTCCGCCAGGACACGGATGGAAGTCTGATCCTCGTTTACAAGGTGCTGAAAACTTTTCCAGTACCGAAAATGGAAAGAACTCCGATACCCGAAGTAAACTAGTCTCAACCATCGATGGCCTATCAAGTAATCGCGCGCAAATGGCGCCCGCAAACGTTTGACGAAGTAACAGGCCAGGAGCCGATCACCCGCACCCTCCGCAACGCCATCGAACACCAGCGCCTGCACCACGCGTACCTTTTTTCCGGTGCGCGTGGTGTCGGCAAAACCACCAGCGCGCGCCTGCTCGCGAAGGCGCTGAACTGTCACAAGTCTCCGCAACCAACACCCACACCGTGCCGTTCTGACGATCCCGATCAGTGTGCTTCGTGCCGCGAGATCACCGAGAGCCGTTCGATCGACGTGCAGGAGATCGACGCGGCTTCGAACACCGGCGTCGACAACGTGCGCGAGGCGATTATCGCGAGCGTCGGCATCGCACCCGCGCGCGATCGTTACAAGATCTTCATCATCGACGAAGTGCACATGCTTTCCGGCGCGGCTTTCAACGCGCTGCTGAAAACTCTCGAAGAGCCGCCGCCGCGCGTCGTCTTCATCATGGCGACGACCGAGAAGCACAAAGTGCCGGAAACGATCCTGTCGCGTTGCCAGCAGTTTGAGTTTCGCACGATCGCGACGGCAAAGATTCTCGAACGGCTGAAACTGATCGCGCAGTCGGAACAGATCTCGATTCCCGACGAGGCGCTGCGCGAGATCGCGCGCAGCGGTGAAGGCTCGATGCGCGACGCGCAGTCGGCGTTGGACCAGGTGATCAGTTTTGCCGGAACTGAGATCAAGAAAGAAGACGTGGAGATGGCGCTCGGGATTGCCGGCGCCGACATTCTCACACGCATCATGGAGAGCATCGCGGCGAATCGACCGGCGGATGCAATCGCCGTTGTGGACGACATCGTGATGCGTGGTCACGACCTGCGCAACTTCTGTCGCGACCTACTCGCGCACTTTCGCGATCTGCTGGTGAGTAAGGTTTCAGGGAACGTTGAACTGCTGGAGTCGGCGGTTTGCGAGCCTGAAGAGTTGAAGCGTCAGGCTGCGCTATTTTCCGAAGCCGACCTGGTGCGCTTCTTTCATTCGTTGTCGGAGACAGAAACGAAACTGCGCGCTGCAACGCAGCCGCGGTATCAGATGGAAGTTGGCATCGTTAAGTTAATGGAGCTCCGCGGCGTTGAGAGCATTAATCAAATACTGGATCGGCTCCAGTCGCTGGAGAGCGGAAGCGGAGGTGGCGCACCGAAACCAAAACCGATCAGTGAAGCTTCACCGCGCAGCGCACAGCCCGTATCCGTGTCATCTGTGTCATCCGTGGCTCCTTCTTCGTCAGCCACAGCGGCGGCGCCGGCTCCAGCGCCAACCATCGACACCTCACCATTCGGACGCGTGAAAACTGTTCTCGAAAACCAGCGCAAGATGTTGCTCGTCACTGCGCTCGAACAAGCCCTGACTACGACTCTCGACGACGCCGAACTCTTCATTGAATTCGCACCCGAGTATCGCCACTTGCGCGAGACGCTCCTCAAACCCGAAAACGCCAAACTGATCTGCGCCGCTTGTCGCGAAGTGACCGGACAAGACACAGCCCTGCGCATCGCAATCAAAGACGCACACGCCGACGGCGAAACACGCAGCCCCGAACACGAAGCCCGCCTCGAAAAACAACGCCTTCGCGAAAACGCCGAAAACAGCTCCAACGTGCAACACCTGTTGAAAACATTTCGCGGCGAAATCGTCGACGTCCGCCACCCTGACTCCGACTAATCCGCTCTAAACGACCAAACGAACAAAACAAATCCGGCTGTCGTATGGCGTTCCATTGCGGAGGTAGCAAACGATGCGCGATCCAGTCTTAGCAGGTATTTTGAGTTTGATTATTCCGGGCGTCGGCCAACTCTACAACGGCAGGATCCTGGCAGGCATTCTGTGGCTGATCTTCACGCCGGGCTTCTGGATCGGCACCGGCGGCACGCTCGGCTGGATCTGTCACCTCGTCTCAGCTTACTGCGCTTACTCTTACGCGAAAGAACACCCGGTGCGCTATTGAGGCCGCAGTTGCGGCTTCTTCGGCGGCACCGCGCGCGGAATATCGTCGGTATCCACAGGCTCCTCCAACTTCGCCGCTCCACCTTTCAACATCGGCGGCAGTTTCGAAACCGGAATACGCACAGTCGCCACGGGTTCAACGCGGCGCAGAATCGCGCCGCCACGGCCCGCGACCCACACGTTGTTTCCACCGCGATACGCGAGCGAGAAGAGTGAAGCGCTCGTGATCGACGGCTGAATCTCCCACGTCGCGCCGCCGTCGGCGCTGTGCAGAATGCGTCCCTGCTCGCCGACAACGAGCACGTCGTTACGTCCCGCCGCATCGACAGCAAAGAGATTTCCGCTGACACCACTCTCGAGATCTTTCCACGTCACACCACCGTCGTCCGTGCGTAGAATAAGACCGCGCGCGCCGACGATGTAGCCGCGCTGCGTATCGGTGAACGTCACGCCGTACAACCACTCTTTCAAATTGCGATCGACTCGCTGCCAGTTTTCGCCGCCGTTTTCCGTGCGCAGGATCGTGCCGCCCGAACCGACCGCCACGCCGTGAGTCGGATCGTAAAACTTCACGTCCTCGATCCAGCTCATCGTGTTTGTCTGTTCGAAGCGCCACGAAACGCCTTCGTCTTTCGTGTGCCAGATAGCGCCGCGCGAGCCGACGACCCAGCCTTCCGCGTCAGACACGAACGACACGCCAAACAGATCTTCTTTCGCCGGACTCGGGATCGTGGCCCACGTCACGCCGCCGTTCGTCGAATGCAGGATCGTTCCCTTGTCGCCGACCACCCAACCCGAACGCTCACTCGGAAAAGTGACCGCGTTGAGGTTTGCATTCGATCCCGAAGGACGCACGGTCCAACTCTTACCGCCGGAACTGGTGTACAGGACGCGGCCGCGTTCGCCGACCGCCCAACCGTGTGAGTTGTCGATGAAAAATATGTTTGCGAGATCGTCGCGACCGCCGTCAGTGAGACGATTCCACGAGAAGCCGCCATCGTCTGTTCGCACCACGAGGCCGTCAGCGCCTGCGGCCCAACCAAGCGATTCGTCGGCGAAGTTAATCGTCAAAAGACGCGGGCTCGTGCGCACGTTCACCGGCAGCCAGATGTTCCCGCCGTCGCCGGTCGTGAGCACGACGCCGCTTTCGCCCGCGGCCCAACCGTGCTTCTCGTCGGTAAAGAAGACGGCGTAAAGATCGGTGGTGACGAGAGACTCTTTCGTGGTCCAGGTTTCGCCCGCGTCGGTTGTTTGCAGAATCGTGCCGTGATAACCGACGACGACTGCATTCGTTTCAGTCGTGAACGTGATGCCGGTCAGAGCCGTGTCAGCCAAACTCTTGATCGGTTTCCAGTCGGCGCCGCCGTTTGCCGTGATCAGGATCGTGCCGTGTGAACCGACTGCGATGCCGTTCTTCGCGTTGCTGAAAGCGACTGCAAAAAGATGTGCGCGGGTTTTGCTTTCCTGCTGCTTCCAGGTCCTGCCGCCGTCGATTGTCGCGATGATCGAGCCAAACGTGCCGACTGCCCAACCTTGCAAAGGGTTCTGCGGCGCAAACGTGACCGCGAAGAGATGATCGCGAACTCCAGTCGGGCGCAGCGTCCATTTGTTGCCGCCGTTGTTCGTCGTGAGAATCACACCGCGCGCGCCGCTGATCACGATGCGCGAGCGGTCCTTCACGTACATGCCGTAGAGCGTCGTGTCAGATGGGCTTTCCTGCTCTTCCCATTCGAAGCCGCCGTTGCTCGTCGTTAACACGACGCCGTTCGCGCCCACCGCCCAACCGTGACGCTTGTCAGGCGCGAACCTGATCGCGTTGATCGAGTTTCCCTGGGGCAGCGGGTTCTGCCATTGCCAGCCGCGAGCCTGTTCCTGAGCGCGAGTTGTAAGCGGAGTAATGAGTAGCAGCGACACGACGAGCGCGAGAGCGGCTGGGCGCAAACAAACGTCGGGAAACAGGGTCTTTTTTCCGGCCAAAGTGGGAGCCACTATCACAAACTCGTCGGACTTTTGCTAAGGGGAGGCGAAATTATGGCTCAACGGTGCCCACTGCGTCCACCGCATCGCGCAGAATTGATTCATCGACGTGGCCCGCGGCAGCGATGCGTCGCGCCGCGTTGTCGGCGGCTTCCTGAAGCAGGTGGCCGTCGTGGCCGCGCGTCCATTCCCAATGAATTTTGTGTGGACGTGCGGCGCGATCGAGCCGTTCCCACCACGGCAGGTTGGTTTTGCGGCGGAAACGTCCGCTCATGGTTTCGACCACGTAGCGCGAGTCGGTGAATACTTTAACGTCGCACGGCTGGCGCAACGCTTCGAGTCCGACCGCCGCGGCGATGATCTCGGCCTGTTGGTTCGTCGCGCGGCCAAGATACTCGCCGACTGCGCGCCAGAATCCTTTGTAACCAAGCAATGCGACAGACGCTGCGCGACTCGATTCCTGTCCGTTGCCCAGACTCGAACCGTCGCAAAAGATCGTCACTTGCTTGAGCGGCGCCACGCGTAGAGCTTACTATTTTGTCGAATCTTCCGCATTGGAGAAGTAATTGAATGTCTGAAGTAGATCGAATACGCGATCAGTTTCGCCGTGCTTTCGACGGTGAAGCGTGGCATGGACCATCGGTGATGAAGCTGCTCGAGGGCGTCACTGCCGAACAGGCAGCGGCGCATCCGATTCGCGGCGCGCACTCGATTTGGGAGTTGACGCAACACATTCGCGCGTGGGAAGGCGCATGTTTGCGCCGGCTGAACGGCGACCCGGCGCAGTTGCCGGATCAGGAAGACTGGGAACCGGTGAATGATTTCAGCGAGGCGTCGTGGGCGAAGACGAAGCAGGGTTTGCGCGACACGCACGAGCGATTGTTGGAAGCTATCGGCACGCTCGACGATTCGCGGTTGGACCAGCCGATCCTCGTTCATCCGGAGATTAAGTTTTCGAGTGTGTACGTGACGTTGCACGGCGGCGTGCAGCACGATCTTTATCACGCGGGACAGATCGCGATATTGAAGAAAGCGTTGGGACTATGAGCGAAGAAATTTGCGACTTATCGAGTATGGAATGCGTGCCTTGCCGCGGCGGTGTGCCGCCGCTTCAGGGCGAGGAAATCGAACGGCTGCGGGCGCAGCTCAACGGCTGGGAAGTCGTGATGGAACACCATCTCAAGAAGAATTACGGCTTCGCGAATTTTCGCGAGTCGTGGGATTTTGTGAATCGCGTTGGTGAGCTGGCGGAGCAGCAGGGACATCATCCGGATATTTGTTTTGGTTGGGGCACGGCGGAGATCACGATCTACACGCACAAGATCGACGGCCTCACCGAGAGCGACTTCATCCTCGCGGCGAAGATCGACAAGATTCATCCGGCGTAGATCCGTTCAATCTCATCCACCATACGCCGCAAACTGAAGCGCCTGGCGACTTCTTGCTGCGCTCGCAACCCGATCTGTGTGCACAGGTCGTCGTCAGACAACAGCGCCGCTATCGCGCTGGAAATCCGTGGCACGTCGCCGATAGGAACAATCACCCCTGTCTTCTGATCTTCGACTACTTCAACCGCGCCGTCAGTTGCGGTTGCCACGACCGCTGTTCCCGCCGCCATTGCTTCAGCTATCGCAAGACCGAACGATTCCGTTTCCGACGCAGAGACAAACACGTCGAGCGCTGCGAGTAGTTTGGCCGCGTCGTCGAGCCAGCCGAGGAAATGAAACCGATGGTCGAGATTGAGTTCGGTTACGAGTTGCTTGAGTTGTTTGCGTACCTCACCTGAAGGCGACGTGTCGACGCCCGCCAGCACGAAATGCGTTTGCGGAAAGCGCTCCGCGATCTTCGCTGCGGCGCGAATGAAATCGTCGTGTCGTTTCAAAGTGCGAAGCTCGCCAATGCTGCCGACGAGCAAACAATCCTCCGGCAAACCTTTGCTGCTTAGAAACTCCGCTCGATCGAAGCTGTTAAGCACTTGCGCAAACCGATCAGTGTCGATGCCGTTGTGAACGACCGTGATTCGATCGTCGCTTGTCAGTCGCTCTTTTCGTAATTCTCTTGCCACCGCATTCGACACCGCGATCACGCGTTGCGCACGAGCAAGCGTTTGCCGGTGCAACCGGTTCAACGGAAACAGCACGTGACGCGTAACGATAAACTTCGTGTTGCGATTCCGCCGTGCAGCATAAGCAGCGAGCGAGTAGTCGCGCGCCATGTGCGCGTGCACGACCTCGATCTCCTGCTGGCGCACGAACCGCGCTAGCTCGTGCGCGCTTTGTACGTCGAGTGCGTTGCGCAAACGCAGCGTCTTGATCTTCGTTGGTGGTAAGCGCACGTGCTCGACGAGCGGCGAGTGCGGACGCAACGCGAGATAAAGATCGTGACCGCGCTCGCTGAGTGAGTTGGTGAGATCGGCGACGTAGCGTTCGCCGCCGCCGAAAGATGACGCTGAACTAATCTGAAGGATTCTCAACTCGTACTGTCCGAAAGCCAAACAGCGGCGGTGTTCAGTGTTGTCAATTTACAAGGCAATTCGACACCGCGGCCCGGTCACGCAGTCGGCATAACGGTTGCCAATTCGCGGCTGAGCGAACTTTTGCGGTCGGGAGGATTGTATGGCTGATAAGGAAAAAGCGGAAAACGTAAAAGCGAAATTAGTAACCGGACTTTTTAAGAGCAAGGTGGCCGCCGAAGCGGCGGTGGACGCGATTATGAAACGCGGTTTCACACGGGAAGACATCAGCGTGCTCATGTCAGACGAAACGCGCTCGAAGCACTTCGCGCTGCAGTCGCGCACGCATGCGGCCGACGGGCTCGGCATGGGCGCGGCGCTGGGCGGCACGATCGGCGCGGTGCTCGCGGCGATCACGGCTGTCGGCACGACGTTGTTTTTGCCAGGGTTGAACCTTGTGATTGCTGGTCCAATCGCGGCGGCGCTCGCGGGGCTCGGCGCGGGTGGCGCGGCGGGTGGTTTGATTGGCGCTCTTGTGGGCGCGGGAATCCCTGAATATCGCGCGAAAGTTTACGAAGCGGGCATTCGTGGCGGCGGCATCCTGATCGGCGTTGAAGGGCGCACGGATGAAGAAGTCGATCGGTTGGAAGAGCTGCTCGGTGAGTTGGGCGCCGAACACGTGCGGACTGAATAAGCCACAGATACACACGGATCATACGAAACACGGATTACAGGGAACGTTGTCCATGTAATCCGTGTTTGTGTTGCTGGCCTTGGCTGTTGTTAGCAGCCTTCAGTGTCGATCGCGCTCAGTGTCCGATCGCGTCGCCGATATCCTCGACTGCTTCACCGACTTTGCGTCGCGCTTTTCCGAAGCCTTCTTTAAGATCGCCGCCGGCTTGGTCCGCATTGCCTTCGGCTTCGAGATCGCGATCGTTGATCGCTCTACCGACTACTTCCTTAGTTTTACCTTTAGCCTGATCGAATTTGCCTTCGACTTCGTCTCTATTTGGTAGTCCCATCTTAACCTCCTCATACCTTGATGATTTGCGTCACGCAGTTCGAGGAGCAAGCACCGTTCCAAAGACGGCTTTCTTACAAACTCGATGTGATCCTGTGATCAACTCGAGCTGACACGCCGCAGCACGACGAAAGCCCAGACGGAGAGGGCGGCGGCGAGAAGGGTTAGGAGGAGGAAGAAGGGTTCGCGCAGAACGTGCGTTTCCATCGCGATGTGTGCGATGTGCGCAATCGTGATCAACGCGAAGATTGCACCGCTCGTGATGATGTAAGCTTTCATGAGGATCTCCTTCGAACTCCTTAGTTAAGAGTTCATATTCTAAGAGCTCAGCTTCTCATTAAGAGCTCAGCCTCGGTTAAGAGTTCAGCTTGTGGATGATCGCGTCGGCGAACTCGGCGGTTTTGGCGGTGCCGCCGATGTCGCGGGTGCGTACCTTCCCTTCTTCGTAGACGGTGAGCATCGCGCGCTCGATGCGATCGGCGGCGTCGCGCTCGCCGATGTAGCGCAGCATCAGGATGCCGGATTGTAGTAAAGCGGTCGGGTTTGCGATGCCCTGGCCGGCAATGTCCGGCGCGGAGCCGTGCACCGCCTCGAAGACCGCGCCTTTCTCGCCGATATTTGCGCCGGGAACAAGCCCGAGGCCGCCGACTAAACCCGCACACAAATCAGAAACGATGTCGCCATAAAGATTCTCAAGCAACATCACGTCAAACTGTTCGGGGCGCATCACAAGCTGCATGCACGCATTGTCAACGATCTTGTCGTCAGCCTGAATATCCGGATAGTCCTGCGCCACGCGGCGAAAGCAGTCGAGGAACAAACCATCCGACAGCTTCATGATGTTCGCCTTGTGCACGGCGGTGACTTTCTTCCGCCCTTCACTGCGCGCATGCTCGAACGCAAAGCGCGCGATGCGCGTCGAGGCCTTCTCCGTGATGATCTTCAAACTCTCAACCACACCCGGCACCACGACGTGTTCGAGCCCCGAATACAGATCCTCCGTGTTCTCGCGCACGACGATCAGATCGAGTTCCGGATAACGACACGGCACGTTCGGCAACGCGCGCACCGGCCGCAGGTTCGCGTACAAGTCGAGCGTCTTGCGCAGTCCGACGTTGACCGAAGTGAAGCCTTTGCCGACAGGCGTGGTGATCGGTCCCTTCAGCGCGACCTTGTTGAGCAGGATCGAGTCGAGCAGTTCCTGCGGCAGCGTCTCGCCGAATTTTTCGAGCGCCTGTGCACCCGCGTAATGCGTTTCCCATTCGATATCGACGCCGGAGGCTTCGATAATACTTACTACGCTGGAAGCGACTTCGGGGCCGATGCCGTCGCCTGGAATCAGTGTGATACGATGCGTCATCGAAACAGATATTAGTGCTTTGTACTTGAACGGTTCAAATGAAGTGCCGCGATCCGCGGATGTAGTCGTTATCGGCGGCGGCGTGATTGGTCTAACGGTGGCGCGCGCGTTGGCCCAACGCGGTGTGCGCGACGTGTGTTTGATCGAGCGCGCGGCGTTGGGCACGGAAGCGTCGTTTGCGGCGGGAGGGATACTCGCGCCGCAGGCTGAAGCTGATGGGCGTGATGCGTTTTTTGAACTCGCGTGCAGGAGTCGTGACCTTCACTTTGACTTCGCCGCTGGGCTGTTTGAAGAGACTGGTGTTGACGTTGAGCTTGATACGACGGGAACGCTTTACGTTGCGCTCAACGGCGAGGATGTGATTGAGATCGAGAAGCGTTTCGACTGGCAATCAAAGGCGGGATTGGCTGTAGAGAAGCTGACGGCACGTGAGGCGCGAGAGTTGGAGCCGTGCGTTGCGTCTTCCCTACCTGGAGCCCTTCTTTTTCCACGCGACATACAAGTTGAGAATCGGCGGTTACTAAACGCACTGGTGAACAGCGTTGCGAAAGCCGCAGTTAGAATTGCGACGCACACAGATGTAGAAGCTGTAAAGATCGAGCGCGGCCAAATAAATGGCGTTCAAACTTCTCGCGGGTTTGTGAGTTGTCAGAAAGTAATCGTCGCTGCCGGCACGTGGTCAAGCACGATCGAACACGCCCACGCACCAAAAATCGAACCCGTCCGCGGCCAGATGATCTGTTTCGACGCCAAGCCGCAACTCACGCGACACGTCATCTACAGCCCGCGCGGCTATCTGGTTCCCCGCAAAGACGGCCGTCTGCTCGCCGGCTCAACCAGCGAAAACGCCGGTTTCACCAAACAAGTCACAGCCGGCGGCATCAGCTCGATTCTCGCCCACGCCAGCGAGATTTCGCCAAAAATCGAAAACCTCCCCATCATCGACACCTGGGCCGGACTGCGCCCGCGTGCTGCTGACGGTTTGCCTGTGCTCGGGCCTTGTGATGAAATTGACGGGCTCGTTTATGCAACGGGACATTACCGAAACGGAATCCTACTCGCGCCCGTCACCGGAGAGTTGATTGCCGACGCAGTCGTGAAGGGTCACATTTCGCCTTTGCTCGCGGCATTTAGTCCCAATCGTTTTAAGCTGGCACACGTAAGTTAAGCCACACATGAAAGCTGTAACCCTGGTTCTTTTGCTATTACTGTCGGCCGCGCCGTCGTTCGCGCAAGCGCTCGATGCGAACAAGGACGCGGCGGCGAAAGCCGACGATCGCGCGGCGCAGGCGCTGTATGAAGACGCCAACGGCTATCTCGGCCGCCGTTACCAGGAGTTCAACAAGCAGAAGCTCGCTTACGATCCCAAACTCGAAGCGCAAACACGCAAAGAACAACAGGAACTCGCCGTGAAGAACGCCGCGATCCTCAAAGCGCGTTCGCACTTGAACAAAGAAGATCTTTACTACCTCGGCATGCTGCAGCATCTCGCCGGCGACGGCGACAACGCGCTCGCCACGATGCGCTTGCTGCTGAAAGACGATCCTGACGGACAACAGGCACAAGCCGCGCGCAACGTCGTCGTGCTGTATGCAGTCAAAAAAGGTTTACTCGACGAAGCGAAAACCGCAGTTGATAAGTACACGCATCACAAACCGCAGAGCGCCGACGAACGTTACCGCATGGAGTTTCTGCTTGCGGACGCTTACGGGCGCAGCAAAGACTACGCGTCGATGACGGCACACGCGAAGGAAATGCTCGCGGCGGCAAAGGATTTCGCGAGTGCAAATCCGGCGAACCCGTTCAAGCGCGACGAGATGCTGATCAAGTCGGGCGCGTTGTTGGCCGACTCTTACGTGAAGTCAAACCACAAAGACGATGCGCTGAAGACCATCGAAGGAATCGTCCGGTTGTCGTTTGAGTTGCCGTCGGGAAACCTTTACAAGCTCGCGATGTACCGGTTCGCGCTACTCGGACCTTCAGCCGAAGAAATCGACAAACTATTCGCCGGTTCCACGGCGCCGAAAGCGACTCCGCCGGAGATCGTCGCGACCGAGTGGATCGATCAAACGCCCGTCAAGCTTTCCGAGCTACGCGGCAAAGTCGTGTTGCTCGACTTCTGGGCGCATTGGTGTGGACCATGCCGCATCACGCTGCCGAACCTTTCGCGCTGGCACGACACTTACAAAGATAAAGGTCTCGTGATCCTCGGGCTCACGACTTACTACGGTCATGGCAACGGTAAACCCATGACGCCGCCCGAAGAGCTCGCGTATCTGCGCGAGTTCAAGAAGCGCAACCGGCTGCCGTATGGCGTCGTGGTGGACGAAGCGGAGAAAAACGACATCAACTACGGCGTGAATTCGATTCCGATGTCGTTTCTAATCGATCGCAAAGGCGTATTGCGCTACATTTCTCCCGGCGCGAACGAGGAGGAGATCGAGTCGTTGGGCCAAATGATTAAGAAGTTAGTGGACGAGTAAATGGAAGACCAGGGCATTACATTATTTCGCGTAATAATCTCTTTTGCAGCGGGCATACTCTCGTTTCTCTCGCCGTGCGTGTTGCCGCTCGTGCCGGGTTACATCTCGCTCATCTCCGGCGTCAGCATCGACAATCTGAAAGAAGGCGTGAGCAGCCGTCGCGCGGTGATTCTCAACTCGCTCGCGTTCAACGCCGGACTGTCAGTCATCTTTCTGCTGCTCGGCACGACCGCCGGACTCGTCGGCTCTGCGATCACAAGCAATCCGTGGGTGCGCATCATCGGCGGACTCGTGATCATCGCTTTCGGTCTGCAACTGATCGGCTTGCTCAAGATCTCTGCGCTTTACAGAGACACGCGTTTCTTTTCCGACGACAAACCACGCGGCATGTTTGGTTCGGCCGCGCTTGGCGTTGCGTTTGCCGCGGGCTGGACGCCGTGCATCGGTCCAATTCTCGGCGGCATCATCGGCCTGGCTGCCACGAGCGGCGGCTGGAAAAGCGGCTTGGTTTTGTCGGCGTTTTATTCCGCCGGGCTCGCGGTGCCGTTTCTGTTGACGGGCCTCGGCATCAATCAATTTCTGAGTTTCTATAAAGGCTTTCGCAGGCACCTGCACAAGGTCGAGGTTATCTCGGGCGTAGTGCTGATCGTCGTCGGTCTCTTGGTGATGAGCGGGCAATCGACGCTGCTGGCGAGCTCGCGCTTCACAGGGTTGCTGCCGAACCTCGAAGGTTGGCTGAACCTGGGCAACTCAACTCCAAAACCGCCGCCGCCGACAACCGCAAACGCGAGTTATGACCCCGTTCCCGACGTCGAATTTCGCACGCTCGCTGACAAGCCGTTTCGTCTCAAAGAACTTCAAGGCCAGGTTGTGCTGCTGAACTTCTGGGCCACATACTGCATTCCGTGTCGGGAAGAAATTCCGGCGCTCAATCAATTGCAGCACGAGCTCGAAGCACAGGGCCTGCGTATCGTCGGCGCTTCGCTCGACGACAGCATCGACGGTGTGAATGATTATCAAAAAGAAGTCGTGCGGTTCGACTATCAGGTCTTGCTCGGCGGCAGTGACGCCAAAGTAAAATTCGCGCAGTCGGTATTGCCGACCACGTATCTAATCGATCGCCAAGGACGCATTCGCCAGAAAATTATCGGAGCCCGAGATAAAGCTGGCTGGGAGGCCGCGGTGAAACCGCTTCTCGCGGAAGCGCCGGCTACCGCCAGCGTCACCAACTAAGCAGCCGGAGTAAACATCATGAAGAAGTTTCTATTTGTTTCCCTCCTCCTCGCGATTTCACCGCTCGCCGCGATGGCCCAAGGCGACCACGAGTATTCGCCGCTCGTCGAAAAGACGGTGAACTATCGGAACTGGTCGCTGCCGGATCTCAAGAGCGATAAAGACGCTGATCTGCGCAAGCTGATGGCCGGCAAGAAGCTCGTGATGATTGTTTACTTCGCACCGTGGTGTCATAACTGGCGCAACGAAGCACCGATTGCCGCGAAGCTTTATGACAAGTACAAAGGTCAGGGTTTCCAGGTAATCGGCGTCAGCGAGTATGCGTCGAAGGACGACGTGAAGAGTTTCTTTGGCGACGCTGGTCCAACTTTTCCGATCGTGACCGAGTCAGAGTCGCGCGAGGAAAAGGATAAGACGCTGCATTACGAATACCGGCAGCTAACCGGCGACACGCGTAACTGGGGTTCGCCCTGGAACATTTTTCTCGAGCCCGCGAAAGTGAATCCGAAGGGCGAGGTCTTGACGGAAAAAGCGTGGGTCGTGAACGGTGAGTTGATCGAAGACGAAGTCGATAAGTTCATCGCTTCAAAACTCACACCCAGATCGGCGACGGCCGCGGCCGCGAAAGTAATCGAACCCTGTAAAAACTGAGCGTGAAACTTCGTCTCCTGTACCACGGCCACTGCTTCGATGGTGTCGCTTCGGCGGCCACTTTCACTCGCTTCTACAAGGAACGCATTCATCCGGAAGCCGAGGTCAACTACACCGGGCTGCTGCACCGGCCCGGCAATCTCTTCGACCACTCGATGTTTGATTCCGACGAGAATGCGATCGTCGATTTCAAATATGCCGCGTCGGACAAGTTGACGTGGTGGTTCGATCATCACGAGTCGGCTTTTCTCACGCTGGAAGACGAGGCGCACTTTCGCGCCGACAAATCAGGCAAGAAGTTTTTGGACCCGACGCGGAAGTCGTGCACGGAGTTCATCGCCGACGTTGCTCACGAGCGCTTCGGTTTCAATCCCGAGCCGATCGAGACGCTGGTCCACTGGGCGCACATCATTGACGGCGCCCTTTATGAGTCGCCGGCGCAGTGTGTCGAGCTGAAGGAACCGGCGTTGCAGTTGATGCAGGTGATCGAAGCGGACCCGGATGACGCGTTCATCGAGCAGATCATTCGCGATCTGACGGTGCGATCGTTAGAGGAAGTGGCGACGAGCGCGGAAGTGCAGCGGCGTTTTCAGCCGATACTGCAACAGCATCTTGAGACGTTGGAAGCGGTGCGCAGGAAAGCGAAGTTTGCCGACGGCGTGGTGCAGTTTGACTTGGTTGACGAAGGTTACGAAGGCTTCAACAAGTTCATTCCTTACTACCTCTATCCCGAGACGACTTACTCGGTGGCGCTGACGCGCGGACCGCAGCGCACGAAGATCTCGGTCGGTTCGAATCCGTGGGCGCCGAGGCCGCGCCGGCACAACATCGCGAAGATCTGCGAACGTTACGGTGGCGGCGGTCACGCCGTTGTCGGCGCGATCTCGTTCAAGCCGGAAGAAGTCGAAGAAGCGCGGAAAGCGGTGCGCGAGATCGTGGCTGAGTTATCCGTGTAAATCTGTGTTATCCGTGGCTCATTAACTGTTCGATCTCGTCGATCTGTTTCGGCACTTTGTTCGTCAACACTCTCGGCGCACCGTTCGTACAAAGCACGTCGTCCTCAATGCGCACCCCAATCCCGAGATACTTTTCCGGAACGTCCTTCGTGTCAGGCGCGATGTAAAGCCCCGGCTCGACCGTCATGACCACACCCGGTTCGAGCGCGCGCGACTCCTTGCCGTGGTAATAAGCGCCAACGTCGTGCACGTCGATGCCGAGCATGTGTCCCAGCCCGTGCATGTAAAACTTTTCGTATTTCTTGTCTTTGATCAGTTGCTCCGGCTCACCCTGCAACAACCCGAGCTCGACCATGCCTTCAGTCAAAACTTCGATCGAATGCTGCTTGAGCTCGTCATGCGTGACACCCGGCCGCACCATCTCCACGCACGACGTCTGCGCCTTCAACACGAGCTCGTAAATCTCGCGTTGCGCCGGCGAATAGCGCCCGTTGATTGGAAACGTGCGCGTGATGTCCGATGCATATCCCTTGTACTCAGCGCCCGCGTCGACCAGCAACAACTCACCATCACGCAGCTCCCCATCGTTGTTGATGTAATGAAGCACGGTCGCATTCGACCCCGCGCCGACAATCGACGTATACGCCGGACCCGCCGCTCCATGCCGCCGGAAAACCTGTTCGATTAGCGCTTCGAGCTCGTATTCGCGCATGCCCGCACGCGCAGCCTTCATCGCCTCAACGTGCGCTTCGGCGGCGATGTCTGCGGCCTTCTGCATCAACTCCAGTTCGTCAGGACTCTTGATCACGCGCAGCTCGTGAACGATCGTCGCGGGATCGACGATCGTCGTCGGCGGATGAATCGGTTTGCGATTCAAGCTGCGCATCCGCGCGATCTCGCGAATGATCTTGCCGTCGAGATCGTGGTGGATGCCGAGCCGGTAATAGAGTGTCTCAGCGTCGTTCAGAATGTCAGTCAGCTTCGCGTCAAACTCCGCCACGGGAAACGACTCGTGCGCGCCAAACTCGCTCTTCGCCCCTTCAACACCTGCGCGCCGCCCATCCCAAATCTCACGCTCGGGATCGCGCGGACGAACAAACAAGACATACTCATGTGTGTCACCGGGCTTGATCACGGCGATCGCTTCCGGCTCTTCGAACCCGGTCAGGTAAAAGAAATCGGAGTCCTGGCGAAAACGATAATGCGTGTCGTTGGAACGCGTGGCTTCGCGCGCCGCGGGAATGATGGCGACGGAGTTTGGCTGCATGCGACGCACGAACTCCGCGAGCTGAGATCTGATCATGACAGAGCCTTCCTTGTGGCTGGAATAATTTGGACCTACATTGTACCCGATGAGCACGCAAACGCGTGAAATCACCTCGATTGATCCTTCCACTGGCGACGAAATCGGCTGCGTGCCGTTGTGCAATGCAGCGGACGTAAACGCCGCGGTGAAGCGCGCACGCCAGGCACAACCCGCGTGGGCAAAACTCTCGTTTCGCGCGCGGGCTAAGTTCATTCTCACCGCGCGTGAGATCGTGCTCTCTCGCGTTGAAGAGATCGCCACATTGATCGCGCGTGAAACCGGCAAACCGCCGGCCGAGGCGATCTCGATGGAAGTCACGCCGACGCTCGATCTGATGCAGCACTTCGCGCGCAACGCCGAGCGCATGTTGCACCGGCAAAAGATCGACATCGGCCAGTTTGAACTGATGGGCCGCTCGTCTTACATCGTCTTCAAACCGCTCGGCGTGGTCGGCATCATCTCTCCCTGGAACTTTCCCTGGGCCACACCGCTCGATGAAGTCGTGATGGCGCTCGTCGCCGGCAATGCAGTCGTGCTCAAACCAAGCGAGCTCACGCCGTTCACCGCGCTGAAGATCGGCGAGGTTTTCAAACAAGCGAAGCTGCCGGACGGACTGCTCGAGATCGTCACCGGCGATGGCTCGACCGGCGCGGCGTTGGTCGAAGCGGGCGTCGATAAGGTGATGTTCACCGGCAGCGTCGCAACCGGCAAGCGCGTCGCCGAAGCGGCAGCAAAACACCTGACACCGGTCGTGCTCGAGCTCGGTGGTAAAGATCCGATGATCGTGCTCGAAGACGCGAACCTGCCGAACGCCGCACGCGCCGCGGTGTGGGGCGGCTTCGCCAACGCCGGCCAGGCGTGCGCGTCGATCGAACGTCTCTACGTGCACGAATCGATCGCGAAACAGTTTACGGATCTCGTGGTCGCAGAGACGCGCAAACTCAAGCTCGGCAATCCCACCGCTGACGGAGTGGATCTCGGTGCGATGACGAACGAGCGACAGTTGAGAATCGTCGAGAACCACATCGAAGACGCAGTCGAGCAGGGCGCGCGGATCGAAACGGGCGGTCATCGCGTCGAGACCGCCGGCGGCTGGTTTCACGAACCCACCGTCATCACGAACGTCGATCACTCGATGGAAGTGATGCGTGAAGAAACGTTCGGTCCGGTGTTACCGATCATGACGTTCAAGACCGACGACGAAGCCGTCCGGCTCGCGAACGACAGCGTCTACGGCTTAACGGCCGCAGTCTTCACTAGCAACATCACGCGCGGACGCACGCTCGCCGAACGCATCGACGCCGGCACGGTGATGATTAACGAAGTCGTCTACACTCACGCGATAGCGCAAACACCGTGGGGCGGCGTGAAGCAAAGCGGCTACGGCCGCACGCACGGACGGCTCGGACTGCTCGAACTCGTGACCCCGCAGCACATTCACACGAACCGGGTGCCATGGCTGCCGGACGTCTGGTGGTTTCGCTACAGCGCCCCGGCGGCAAATCTTTTTCGCGGCCTCGCGCGGCGTTTTACGACCGGTTCCGTACTGAACTCCTCGCTCCTCCTGCCTAAAATCCTTCGTCGTTGGTTTGAAAAATCTGACTAGCAGCCGGACACGCCGGGTGCTATACTGCGCGCCATCCCAGCTAACGCCCTTACTCCCGGGGAAGGCTCCGTAATAATTCGACCGTAGTTGCAAGGCTGTAGGTGACTCCTCCCACGAAGTACTATCGCCTTGCGTACCTCAATCCTAGCCCTGAGTTTGGAGGAAGAAATGAAGAAGCTTCACGCGGTATTTATGATTTTCGTTTTGTGTGCCGTTTCCTCGCTGCCGTTGATGGTCCACGCTCAGAGTGAGGTGGCTGAACAACATCGGGCCGAGATTAGCTACCCCATCAAGTTCGATAAAACCCCCAAACCACTGCGCGAGATGTTTGATAACGGCGAAAAGCAAAAGCCCGCTCGCGGCGGCAAGGACTTTGAGCCGGGACGACCGGAACCGGTGGGCAATCAAAATCGGGAAACGATCGATCCGCTCGCAGACAGGAGCGTTAGTTCTCCGTCAGCACTCGCCGAGCCGAAGGCTGCAACCGTCGGAACCCCGGTAGATCCGGCCGCCCGCGTTGCGCCGCCTGACACGACCGGTGACGTCGGACCAAACCATTATGTGCAATGGGTCAACCTGCGTTACGCCGTCTACACGTTGACGCGCGACGCCAGCAATAACATCACGGCTTTCAATCTCGTGCCGGGCTTTCCGAAGAACGGCAACACGCTTTGGTCAGGTTTCGGTGGCCGTTGCCAGAGCGACAACGACGGCGATCCGATCGTGCAGTACGATCAACTCGCCGACCGCTGGATCCTGACTCAGTTTGCGGTTTCCGCGACGCCGTACACGCAGTGCGTCGCCGTTTCCACGAGTCCCGATCCTACGGGCACTTACTTCCGCTACGCCTTCTCGTACAGCAGAAACTTCCCCGACTATCCGAAGATGGGCGTTTGGCCGGATGCGTATTACATCACTTACAACATGTTCCGGAATGGCTCCTCGTACATCGGCAATCAGGTCTGCGCTTTCGAACGCGCGCAGATGCTGGTCGGCGGTGCGGCGCGTCAGGCTTGCGCAATGACGAGCACGAGTCAGGCTAGTCTGGTGCCGTCGGATCTCGAAGGATCAGCGTTGCCGCCGGCGAATACGCCAGGCTTGTTGCTGAGCATTACGAGTACGGCTCTTAACTTCTTCCGCTTTACGGTCAACTGGGGCGCCGGCACCGGAACGTTAACTGGTCCAACAGCGATTGCCGGCGTAGCCGCGTTTAGTCGTGCTTGCAGCGGCGGCGTTTGCATTCCGCAGCCGGGTACGACGAACAAGCTCGACTCGTTAGGTGATCGATTGATGTATCGCTTGAGTTATCGGAATATTGCCGGTAGCGAGAGATTGGTGATCAATCATTCCGTCACCAGCGGTACAGGTGTCGGCGTGCGCTGGTACGAATTAACCAACGCGATCGGGCAGACGATGGCCAGTGCTACGCCGGTCATCCGGCAGCAAGGTACGTTCGCGCCGACGAACGACTTCCGCTGGATGGGTAGTGCCGCTATCGATAAGACGGGCGGCATCGCCATCGGCTACAACATCTCGAACGCGTCGAGCATCGTTCCGAGCATTCGTTATGCGTATCGTGGTCCAGCCGATCCGTTAGGAACGCTCGGCAACGAGACGACAATCCTGGTGGGCAGCGGCATTCAAACCGCTACCCTCACACGCTGGGGCGATTACAGCACGATCAGCGTCGATCCTGTCGACGGCTGCACGATGGTGTTCACGTCTCAGTTCCAACCAGCGAATGGAAACTTCAACTGGGCTACCTACATCCATTCGTTCAAACTATCCACGTGTCTATAGAGCGCGGTGCCCGCACGTGAAAGCGAGGGCCGTCCTTCGGGGCGGCCCTTTTTACATTTCCCGCGGTTCTCATTTACCATCACCCGCTTATGCCGCTCTGGCAGGACTACATGCACCGGCGCGAACGCTGGTATCACGATCGCGACAACAACCGGCTCGTGCGGCCGTTTGAATGGGGACTGGAGTACGTGCTCGACCACGTCAACGGCGACGATCCGCGACACGTTCTGGCGCAACACGCCGCGCGCGTGATGCAGGCGAGCGATGAGTTTTATGCGTTGCCGGAAATCTCAGACTATCGGCTGGAAGGCGACCAGTTAACCTGGACCAGCGCGATCGAAACGCCGTCGCCGGAAAACAACCTCGCGCGAGCGCGCTACTTCCCCGCGAAGACCAAAAACGGCAAACGATCGCGCAAAGCCGTTGTCGTGTTGCCGCAGTGGAATGCGCAACCGCAGAGTCACGTCGAGGCTTGCCGCATCTTCAACATGATCGGCATGGCGGCGCTGCGGCTGACGCTTCCTTACCATCAACAACGTAAACCCGCCGAGCTCGAGCGCGCCGATCACCTGGTTTGCACGAACATCGGGCGCACGATTCAGTCGATGCGGCAGGCGGTGCTCGACACGCGCGCGGCCGTGCGCTGGCTGAAGAATGAAGGCTTCGAGCAGATCGGGATCTTAGGGACGAGCGTGGGTTCGTGTATCGCGTTTCTGGCTTTCGCGCACGAGCCGGATCTGAAAGCGGGCGCTTTCAATCATGTGTCGGGTTACGTGGCCGACGTCGTTTGGCACGGACTCTCCACCGCGCACGTCCGCGCCGGGTTTGCCGATCATTTATCGCTGGATGAGCTGCGCACTTACTGGAAGCCGATCAGCCCGCTGCCGTTCATGCCGCGCATGAAGACGATGGGCCATCGTCCGATTCGTTTTATCGTCGCGCGTTACGACCTGACGTTTCCCCTCGATCTTTCACACGAAGCGATTGCCGAAGCGCGGCGAAACGAGTTGCCGCTCGACGTCGTGTGGCTGCCTTGCGGCCACTACACGACCGGCGAGCTGCCGTGGAAAGCGATCGACGCCTGGAAGATCGCTACGTTCTTCCGCAAACAATTCCGCGATTAATTACTTCGCCAGCGGAAACATCGGCTCGATGTCCACCGGCACGTCCTTCAACTTGTCGAGCGCCTGCTGCATCGCCGGCCTGATCACCGCGTACTTATCGAGCATCGACTTCGCCGTCTCGTAAGATCCTTCCGCCTCCAGCGTCAGCAAATCGTGCGTCAGCTTCGTCACGGCGTCCTTGATCTTCGCGTGATCGACGCTGAACGTTCCCTTCGCTTCGTTGTAGCGAATCGCGCCTTCGTCGGTCAGGTAGTTGAACTGCATCGCCACGCCGCGGCCGTGCGCTTCCGCGATGCCGAAACGCACCGAGCGAAACATGCTCGCGAGATACGTCGTGTAGAGCGTGCGTTCCATGCCCTTGTCGATCACACCGTGGTCGATCATGTATTGCAGCGCCCACAGTCCGGTCATGTCGGCCTTCGCTTCTTCGATCGCGGAATACAGTTCCTTCAACTGCTTGCGCACGGTCGTTTCCTGGCCGCTGACAGTGATGTTGTGCGGCCCGAGTCCGTGCATCAGCTCGTGACAGAGGATGTGCGTGAAGAACGAGTCAAACGAAAGCGCCGCCTGTTCGCTCGGCTCCAGAACCACGCGCGAGATCGGGATGAGCGTCTTGTTGAACTTCGCGTCCTGCACGTTCTTCAGCATGACGCGCTTCGAGCCCTTCTCTTTCACGACGCGCTCGTCGTTCGGCAGATTGAACGCGGCCGTTTGCACGCCGCTGTTTCCCTCGCCCGAACCGAACACTTCGTTCACCACGCGAATCGGCGACGCCGCGCCGAGCTTCGGGTTGCGATATTTCGGATCGAGCGGCAGATTGTTTTCGAGCTCCTGCAAGTGGCCGCTGAAGCGCGCGAGCTTCGCGGTTTCCGCATCGTCGCGAATCGTGATGTACGACTCGAACGCCGCTTTGTAACTGAACAACTCGTCTTCGTAAGTCTCGTATGGACCAATCGTCACGTCGATCGGCGCATCGAGATCCATCCACGCTACGTCGCTCTCATAGTAATCGTCGGAGCCGAACGCATCCGCACGTTTGTTCAGAAAATTTTTGAGCGTCGCATTGGTCGTCAACGCAGCCGCTTCACGCAGCAGACGCGCGGCGGGTTCGAGATACTCTTTGTAAGCCTGGCTGTAAGGCACAACCGTCAGCTTGCGATCCTCGCCGCGACGGATGAGCCAGAAGAAGCCGGTGGCTTTTTGTTTGTCCGCGTCCGAAAGCGTTTGCACCCACGCGTTGAACTCATCCTTCGTCATGTCCGCGGGATAGTAGTTCGCTTCGTGCGGCTTCTCGGCCGGCACGCCTTCGATGAACGGCTCGTTGTTGTCGAGCCGCGACCACGGACCATCGTTGATGTAGAAATAATGGAGCCGTTCGCGGCCGGCGGGCGTCTTGTCGGCCAGCAATTTCTTTTCGAGTGCGTCGTTGCCGCTCCACACCTGTCGCAGAAAGAGCGGATCGAGCAGCTTCGCCGCGGCGATGATTTTGTAGAGCGCCTGGAGATCCTTCGGCGTCAGCTTCGAGACGTCGGCCGTTAAGGTTGTTGGTGCAAACCGCGCGATCTTCTTTGCGAGATCCGCATCGCCGGTTGGCTTGGAGTTTTGTGCTGTCAGAGTTGTGGCGATTAATCCCATAGTGATAAAGAAACTGACGATTCGTTTTGTGGTCATCTCACAATGCCTGCCTGTTTTTTAGAATCTTGACGAACGAGGCCGAGCGCAGCTCCGGCAACGTCAAGCCCGAGAGCTTGAGCGCTTCCGCCTCCGTGAGCGCGCCGCAATTGATCGCGCGCAGGAAATAGTTGAGCAGTCCTTGTCCGGTCGCCGCGTCGTCGAACACGTCGCCGACGAGCGTGGCTTTCGCGGCCTTTTCGACGAAGTTCTTCAAACGCTCTGAAGCGGGCGCGAGACTTTCGAGGAAGAACGTGTAAACCGCCGCGTAGCGCGTCGGCAGTTGCGCCGGATGCAGATCCCAGCCTTGATAGAAACCGTTGATGAGCGAGTGTTGAATGTGATCGAAATGCAGCTTCCATGCGCGGTGGACCACTTCGCGATTCTCCTCGATCTGCTGTGGCGTTAACTGTGGACCACCCTCGGTAAAACGATGCGGCGGCACGGGCATGATGTTGGTCGCGCCGTCCGACAGCCAGATGCCGGTGCCCGCGAAAGAGACTTGCATCATCGACTTCGCGAAGTCGCAGGCGGGATGCATCATGTGCTGGTGCGCGGCGGTGATGTTGCAGCCGGCGGTGTAGTCGTAGGTGCCGAAGTGCGCCGCGATGCAGCGGCCGTTCGCCGCGCTAAGCAACAGCGGCAGATTGATCTCGCCGTTGCTGTTGATGATCGACTGCGTGGTCTCGATCATCATTTCAAACTTGAGACTTCCCGCCGCGAGGCCTGTTTTCGTTTCGAGACGTTCGAGCAACGTGGCGAGCGTTGCGGCTTGCTGCGGTATCGTGATCTTCGGCAACGTCACGACGAAGTTGTTAGGCAAGCGGCCGTTGCTTTCTGCGAGCAACGTGGAAACGAAGATGTCGAGCGTGCGAAAACTACGTGCACGCAGCTCTTCGTTGAAAGGCTTAATGCGAATGCCGATGAACGGCGGCAGCGTTCCTTCCTTGCTGCCCTTCGCGACCTCCACCGCGGCGGACGCAGCGTGACCGTCTTCTTCGTCGTCGGGCCGATTGCCGTAGCCGTCCTCGAAGTCGATGCGGAAATCTTCGACAGGTTCACGTTTCAACTTCTCAATCACGCGGTTGTAGATCGTTTGCGGATCGGCGCCGCGAATATTCAGCGCCTCCGCAAAAGTGAGCGCGTCCGGCGCAAACTGATCGAGCGCGCGTTGCGCGAGCTGGCCGAGGCGCTGGGCGGAATCGGCTTTGAACAAGTGCGCGCCGCCGTAAACCGTGTGCACCGGTTGGCGGCGGCCGGTCTCGCCGTTGTAAAGCCGCGTAAATTCTTCGTTCGCCTGCCGCAGCGGCGTGATGACGTCCGACAAATCCTCGTCTGAAAAAGATGATTTCATAGGGGTCTAAACACTGACGAAAACGTTTATTGACACGGTGCGCTGAGCTTCGCTATTTTTCTTTCGGACCTTCCCGCGGGTTCTGTCCCAAAACTCACCTATAAAAATCCTGACGTTCGGAGAACCATCGCAATGCGAAAACTGATTCTTGTTTTGGGTTGTGCCCTGGCACTCGTGCATCCTACTGCAATCCTGTCGCAGGTCCAATCAGGCGCACCGGCCGCGCAAAAGCCCGTCAATCATGGCGGCAAGATTGACTCGAAGTACGATGGGTTCAATCACGAGACCGTGGTGCGTCTGCAGAAGATGAAAGTCACGTGCGACGGTATCAAAGACAACTTCGTCAAAGACGGGTGCGTCAGCATCGAAGTCAGCCTGCATTGTCCCGGCGTCCAGCTCAACTATGTGCGCAACGTCACGTTGCAGATCATGTTTGAGAACAAAGACTGGGTGCACGGTCATCCGCTCGATCAGCGCGACTTGCGCGTGGTGATCGATACCGACACGTTTAAGCTCGGCCGGATGCAACTCGCGAATACCGCGGTGCCGGGAAAGTGGGACACGAAGCTCGAAGTGTTGGAAGCGACGATTCCGTACGCGGTGTTCAAGAAGATCGCGCAGTCGGAGGCGGTGGAAATGCAGGTGGGCCGAAGCGCGTTTGAGTTGCGCGAGAAGAACCGTTTGGCGTTGCGTGATTTGGACAGTCGCGTGATCGACACGCGCGCGAAGAACTAGCGACACGGTTGCGGGTAGCAACCGGTTGCGGTTAACGACACATCTGCCAGAACTTGATCGGTTGCACCGGGTGAACCAGCATCAGGAGTTGCAGCAGCAGACTGTCGTGAATCCACAGTATCAAGATCACTTCCAGCACTAGAAACACAATCACCGCGCGCTTCACGCCGAGGCGTCGCGCGATGAGAACCCCCACGACAGCGCACGTCACATCACCGAACGAGTTAACGATCGTGTCGCCCGTGTAACCGAGCGCCGCGGTCTCCGCGCGATAGCGGTCGATCACGAACGGCGTGTTCTCAAAAACCTCCCACGCCGCTTCGAGCGTCAAGGCGAGCCAAAGCTGCCACGCCGGCGCGAGTTGTCGCGCTTGAACGCCGCGCGCGATCAGCGCCACCAGCCAGAACAACAGAAACCCATGCAGAATGTGAGTGAAGCTGTAAGGATCGAAGAGTTGTTGTGAGTTAGTGGAGCTGCACGTGTCGCCACTCCAAACGCGAAACACGCCACACGTGCAGAAGACAAAACGCCCTTCGAGCCACAGCAGCAGCGCCAGCGAAAACAGCGACACCGCGATGGCGATGAACGGCGCGCGACTGCGGTTCGGGTCTGTCATCCGCGGCCCAGTTTACGCGACACGGTCCAACAGTCAAATTTTTCTACGGCTGAATCACGATGTCGCCACCGGCCGGCAGGATTGTCAGCGGTTCTCCATCGTGACAATCAAAATCCGGCGTCGGCGTGACGAACAACGGCGTGATCGTGTCGCCACCGAAGAAAGGAAACAACTCGAAATCGGTCGCGGCAAAGATAACGTTCGTCGATTTTGGAAAACCGGGATCGTCACTATGTTGCACGCGGCCGGTCATGACCGCGACACCACCGTCAACGTTCAGGCAATCGATCTTCACAACGACCTGCGTCTGCGTTGTCAAATTATCAAACTCCGCCCGGCCGTTTGCGTGATCGTTCTTGTTGGCCCGCGCGTCAAACGAGTAGCTGAATGTTTCCGTGCGCAGACCATTGAAGAAACTGAACCCACCCGACCCGAAAGCTGAAGATCCATGGTCCGGTGCAGTAGCTGAGGACGGTTGAGTTGCGAAAGCGACGACGATGATGAGTGAGATCAGTAGAGGTGACAAGACTTTCATGACGGCTCCTCCGAGTGTTAAGGGTTGCCGGTTTACGAGGATGAGTGACGCCCCAGAGTGTAACACTCGCCGTTACTTCTTGCTTAACGCCAGCGACCAGGTCACTGGTCTTTGGCGATGGAGTCTTTCAACTTCAGCGTGCGGATCAGGCGGTGGAGGTTGGTGGGGTGAATGCCGAGAGATTTTTGCGGCTTCGGTGTAGTTGCCGTTCGCGGAATCGAGGGCGCGCAGGATGAATTGTTTCTTCATCTCGATGACGTTCGATCGCATTCTCAACTCGCGAACGTTGCCGGGCTGGAACTACATCATAGTGACCTTGAAGTAGAGAGCAGAGGACAGGGGAAGGATTAAACCAGCTGAGTTGTCTATTTGCTCCCATTAAGGCCGCAGGTCGCGCGCGCTGTGAATCAAAGCAAGAACCTGCACTTGAGCTATCTCAACTCCGTAAATAATTCGATCGTCCTTCGATAACTTCTCGGATTTCCGTCCGGTCGTACTCGGGCACCATTCGACCGGAATTGGGGAATTTCGCAATCTGGATCGAACATCTCGTCAGGCGATCGATAATACGAACTGCATAATCGGGTGAGGTCTGAGCAACATAATCGTGAATTGCTTGAAGCTGCGCTAATGCTGAAGCCGTCCAAAGAACCTTCACGATGGCAATCCGAATTGCTTCCGCACGTCGGATACTTCAACGACTCTCCCTGCATCGCTATCAGCCAGACCCGCTTCAATCGCTTGCCGAACATAGATCTCATGCATCAAATCATCCCAAGACAAGGTTATGTAGCCGGTCAATCTGTTCCTTGAAGAGACTATCGCAAAACAAGGGTTGAGCAGTTTGGGCCACGAGTGTACTATCGTCAAAATCTCAAAGGAGGCTCCTCATGTACTTCATCGTCGTTCTCACAATACTTTTTGTTGTCTTCCTGGTATTTGGACGTCAATCAGCGTCCGTTAAGAGAGGCAGAAAATCCCGTCAGAGAATCTGGGAGGACACCGGTTCGGATCTTTCCTTACTGTCGACCATTCCGCCTCAGGATATCTCGCAGACTAATAACGTCCCTGACGTGAGTTACTACGATGGCTCAGCGGGTAATCAGGCTTCCGACAATGTGGTAGATAGCGGAGTGAGTGTCAGTAATGTTGATTACGGAGCCGGTTATGATTCCGTGGGCGGTGATCTAGGTAGCGCCCTCGCAGGCGCGATAGATCAGGGTGGCAGTAGTTTTAGCGGATTTGACAGCGGCGGTGATTTTGGCGGTGGTGGGGGTTTTAGTGGCGGCAGTGATTTTGGCAGCGGTGGCACTACTGATGGAAGCACCGGCTAAGAACTACACGCCCACTCTCAGTCAAGCAACGCATACGGAGTCAATTCGATCTGTTGACTTTTGCTGGCGACTCAAAATCTTCGCCACCGGCAGAAATGTGCAGTTTCTGCGAGCAGTTGCGAGAAGTGCTTTGGTCCAGCTACTCAATCGGGCTTGGAATCCCGGACCGAGCAGAGATCCCAAAGTGGTCCAGCTCGAAATGTCCTTTCGCCTTTTCCCATAACTAACAAGCAGACCGCGCGACAAGGCTTGGCTCTACATGCCTTGGCGTCATACTACTCACCGTCGTTGGAGGATAAAGATGGCAACAATTCAACAAAACACCGCTCACGAAAAGGTAACGGCCAAGGCGCTCGGAGACGCCAAAGGGGTGCTTTCACTGAACAACATAACAGGCAAGTGGAACAACTGCGACAGGAACACCCGCGGACTAGTGCGCCTCGTGCTCGGCACTAAAGGAAGTTCGTTGACTGTTCAGGGGTTCGGCGCCTGCACGCCTACGCCCTGCGACTGGGGTGTCGTTGAGGGCATCGCTTACGGCGAGAGCGTCGTCGCGACAGAGGCTATCGCCTTTACCGCCCGTTATGATTTCAGCTTTAAAGAAACCATCGTTGCGGGACACCTCGACAATGGCACCTTGATAGTGGAGACCTTCGACAAATTCAAAGACTCAAGCGGTCGTTCCAATTACTATAGTCGGGTGTATCTCTGCCGATCGTAGGCCAACTCACATTTCGACATTTCGCTAAGTCGTTGGTCTGACCTTCGTCATATCGCGGTAGCCCATGCGGGACCGGGTCACTGTTCATCTACCTGCATAGCCGCTAGTTCGTTGCCGCTCGGGTCGAGGAAGTGGAAGCGCCGCCCACCGGGGAAGCTGAAGATCGGCTTGGTGACAGGCGCGCCGGCCGCAGTGACCGCAGCTAGTGTTGCCTCCAAATCCGTCACCTCGATCACGGGGAGAGGAGCTTGGGTTGCCTCCTGTTGGTCTGCCTGGAGTCCAATGTCCACGTCTCCTGTAAGTGTGCATGCGTATGTCGGCCCGAAGCCGGTCATCGTCATGCCGAATACCGTTTCGAAAAACGTCTGGCTCGCCGCCAGGTCGCGCGTGGGCAACTCGATGAAGTTTGGTCTAGCCACAATAGCTCTCCTTGCTTAAGGCGATGGTGGTTTGAGTGGGTTGAGCACTGATTGTGGACACGGTGGAACTGGTACCACCGATTCATTGAAGCCGGGACCGGTCGCGGGCGATCCCGGGTTTAGGGCCGGCGCTTCTCTTTCATCGGAAAGGCCGGCATTTGCGGCACTGAGTTGGCCTCGATTCAGCCAAGCCTGCCGTTCTTCATGAGTTAACCCTGTCTCGCCCACTGCGTCAATGAAGAACGCGACATCGCGCCCGAGCCGGTCTTTCGGTTGACTCGCCGTCGGGAACTTGGCAGTGTAAGCTGTAAGCCTCCCTTAAAAAACTGCCATTGAAAACTAGAGGTTTCCGGGCGACTATGACATCAGGAGGCCTCAATGCGGAAGAGGAAATTCAGCGAACACCAGATCATCGCGATCCTGAAAGCGGTGGAAGCAGGCCGGACCGTTAAGGACGTCTGTCGGGAGTATGAGATCAGCGATGCGACTTACTATCAGTGGAAGTCAAAGTACGGTGGCATGCAAGCTTCAGACATTAAGCGCTTGCGTGAACTGGAAGACGAAAACCGGCGTTTGAAGCAGATCTCAGCTGACTTGTTACTGGAGAATCGGGCGCTGAAAGATGTGATCGCAAAAAAGCTCTGAAGCCAGTCGCGAAGCGCGAGCTGGTTGCTGTGTTGCAAACGGAGCATGGGTTGAGCGAACGGCGAGCTTGTGCCGCGATCGGTCTACAACGCCGGTCTATCACTACGAGCCGCGACCAAATGCCGATGGCCCAATAGTGAAACTGCTGCTGGAGCTGGCCTGGCAACGACCGGAGCAAGGGTTTGGCAAGTTGTTCAGGCGCTTGCGTCGCCTGGGTCATGGCTGGAACCACAAACGTGTCTATCGCATTTTATTGCAGTCTGAAACTGAACAAAAGACGAAAAGGCAAAAGACGTTTGCCAACAAGATGTCCCGCTCCTCTGGTGGTGCCTGAAGCAATGAACGAGTGTTGGTCCGCAGACTTCATGAGCGATGCGTTGTGGGGTGATCGTCGCTTTCGCACCTTCAACGTGGTGGATGACTTCAATCGCGAAGGACTGGCGATCGAAGTGGACTTCAACCTACCGGCACCGCGCATTGTGAGAACGCTCGATCGGATAGCCGCTGTGCGCGGCTATCCGCGCAAGCTGAGATTAGACAATGGCCCAGAAATGGTCTCTGTGACATTGGCCGAATGGGCTGAGCAACATCACGTGTTGCTCGAGTTCATCAAGCCAGGCCGGCCGATGCAGAACGGCTTCATCGAAAGATTCAATCGCAGCTACCGTGAAGCGGTGCTCGATATGTTTGTGTTTCAAAGCTTGTCGGAAGTGCGCGAACAAACAGACCTGTGGCTTAAGGAGTACAACGAAGAACGGCCACACAAGTCTCTGGGCCATCTAACGCCCAGGGAATATTTGTTAACCCAAAAACCGGAAATCTCTAGTAACTCGTGGGTGTAATCGCGGGAGGCTTACAATTTCAGGCCATAGAAATCTTTCAGAAGAGTGTGGGACGAACTCATAATTAACAGTTTCTCTACTATGCAGTAGACATTAAATTGATATGAGCTCAATGCTTTCGGCCTTTTAATTTAGGCCGGCCATGGAACCTCAAGTCTGAATCGGAGAAGCACATGAACAACGCCTCACTAAAGAATTTCTGGAATGGCTTTCCCTTAATCAGTAGTTTAGTAATTGCTGCATGTATTCTCATGTATTCGGGATACTGGCTCGATCCAAATCGGGGTTCTGATATTTCTTTTTTTACCTTAATGGTTCCTAGTCTGAACGAAATAAGAAATGGACATTATTGGGGCTTACTAACAAGCAGTTTGATCGATTCCAGCATCTTATTCTTAGTTTGGGGAATCTGCTGGTTTTGGTATTTTGGACATACCTTTGAGAATAGGGTCAGCATCCCCTTTTATATCTTTGTGATTATTTCCTCAATAATATTTCCCCAGCTATTTGAAATATTGATCTTTGAGACGACTGGCTATGGCTCGGGAGGCATCACTTGTGCGTTATTTGGTTTTGTTTGGTTGATGTCTGCGTATGAGCCATTTAATGGTTGGGTTATTACTTACACACAGAAGCTATCATTCCTTGCTTTCATTCTCATCTGCATTTTTCTTGACTCTACAAAAATTTATGAGATCGGCATTGGCGCGCTGATTGGAGGATTGTTCTGGGGAGTCTTTGTGGCCGCAGTATCGAGATTCGTAAAAATTCGAGCATTGCGGATTGCTATTCCAGCGCTGGTCTTGGGGGTTTTTCTTATACCTGTATTTTGGGCTCCCTGGCAAATTAGTTGGCTTCTCGTTAAAGCTGAAATGAATAGAAAACGAAGTAATTTTGCTGAAGCGAAGGAATTGTATTCCAGGGTCCTTAAGAAGGATTCAGCAAATATTGATGGGAAGCAAGGACTTATCGGTGTCCTCTACGATGAGGCTGATCAGTATTATGACCGAAGAGATTTTGAAAAATCGAGAGCGCTTTGTACCCAAATTCTTCAGCTTGACCATGAATATAAACCGGCCAAAGAGACAATCCAAATAATCGATCACTACCAAGAGTACCGAGAACATTACCAGTATGGAAGATACGAGGAAGCCAGGAAATCTCTTCTTCGTATTCTTGAAATTGAACCGGAGGATAAGAATACGAAGGATCTGCTGAAGCATGTTGAACTACTGCAAGCCTTCATCAGATACTACGACCAAAAGGACCTGGATAAGGCAAAAGAGTCACTGATACAAATGCTTGAGATTTATCCCGATGATGAGTGGGCCAAAAAGACTCTTAAAATCATCCAGGAGCAGAGTCCTCAGTCTTAATGTCCTATGGCCGGAAATTGCGGCTGATCCAGTAACCCATCAGTAAAACCATTAATCCGAGTCCTATTGATTTGTTTTCATTGCTTCCAAAAACAACAATGAGAAAGGCGATGAGCAAAAGCAGTAACGAGCCAACGATCTTTGTTAAAGACAAACTCAAATGTGGTTTGGCTGGATGAATCCGCTTTACTTGTTTGATTCCTGCAATTCTAGTGTTGCAAGTAATTGTATCGTCATCGGAATTAATAACTCCTTTCAACTCAAAAGAGTCTCCTCCGTTTAGCAGTAATGGCTTAATAGATAGGATGTTTCCCTTTTCTTCCTTTTCTATTGTTAAGTCAGCAGGGTTTACGTTAATGATATCTGAGGACAAGATCTGCCCATTTTCAGAGAAAACAAAGTCAATGCTTTTCTTAAAATCTTTTTCTTCAACAGGCATTCGTCCATCATTCAACAGGGTAATTTCAAAAAGCCTTGCATTCGTAATTGGCTTTCCATCATAGAGAATTTGAATCTTTTTTCTGATTTCCGGATCAATGCTAAAGATCGCGGTATTAGTCTTAACGATGTAAGCCAAACTCTTGCGCAGTCGCCACCAGTGAGCAAGATAGGCGATTGAAATCGCCGTAATGATTGCCAGAACACTGAGACTTACAGCAAGGATAGGAAGTAGTCTTGTTAGATTCTCATTAGTCAGATGATGCATGGTTGAGGTGAAATATTATTGCCTCGGGACATCGTTGAGGTCAACGGTTAGTTTGAGTGGCACCATCGTTGTAACCAAGAGCGGCAGCGGCGGAAAAACCGCTCGTATTTTCATGGAACTACTGATCGCGCAAGGTGGAAGGAGGTGGTAGCGCATACGGGACTCGAACCCGTGATCTCTGCCTTGAGAGGGCAGCGTGTTAACCAACTACACCAATGCGCCGCAGCGGGAGGAATTATAGGCCCCGGTCGGCGGAGTCGCAAGTTCAACAGTCGTCGATGGCTGCAGGTGTGAGACGCAAATTTGCTATACTGCCCGCGCTCGAGCGCAACTAATCCAACGCGATGAACCGACTGTAGTCTATGCCGACCAACGGAGTTGTTCGCCACCGCACCGCGCGAGAACTACCGAGCCACACGTCGTCCTCTTCAGCAATTTCTTTTGAAGCGAAGACAACGGCAACTTCCTTCGAAGCAACCTCCTTCGAAGTAACTTCCGCTGAAGCGAAGACAACCCTTTTCTTTCAAGCTAAGCAACGGAGCGCTGCATGAACGTCGTTGTGTTGCGCGAAACACAACCCGGTGAAGCACGCGCGGCGCTCATGCCGGAGTCCGTAAAAAAACTCATTACTCTCGGTTGTGCTGTGCTGATCGAATCAGGCGCGGGCCTCGCCGCTGCACGCACCGATGATGATTATCGCGACGCAGGCGCAGAGATCTCGAACGATCGCGACGAGCTGCTTAAAAACGCGGACGTGCTCGCGGTCGTGAATCGTCCACCAGCGGAAGATTTCGCTCGTTTAAAAAACGGCGCGGTGGTGATCGGTTTCCTGCGTCCACTCGACGAGCCGCGTGCACTCGTGCCGGCGGTCGAACACGGCATTACGACGTTCTCCGTCGAACTCATTCCCCGCATCACACGCGCCCAGGCGATGGACGCGCTTTCGTCGATGGCGACGGTCGCCGGTTACAAAGCGGTGTTGATTGGCGCGGCGCACATTCCGCGGATGTTTCCGTTGTTGATGACTGCCGCGGGCACGGTGCCGCCGGCGCGCGTGCTCGTGCTCGGCGCGGGTGTTGCCGGACTGCAGGCGATCGCGACCGCACGGCGTCTGGGCGCGGTCGTGGAGGGTTACGACGTGCGTGCGGCGGCGGGCGAACAGGTTAAATCGTTGGGTGCAACGTTTCTCGAAGTCGATCTCGGCGGGATCAAAACGGAAGATGCGGGTGGTTATGCGGTCGAGCTTTCCGACGAAGCGATGAATCGTGGACGTGCGTTGATCGCCGAACACGCGAAGACTGCGGACGTTGTGATCACGACGGCGCAAGTGCCTGGCCGGCGCGCGCCGTTGTTGATTACCGAAGAAGCAGTGAACGGAATGAAGCGCGGATCGATTATTGTCGATCTGGCCGGTGCGACGGGCGGCAATTGTGCGGTCAGTCAGGCGGATACGACGGTCGAACGCAACGGCGTCACGATTCTCGCGCCGACGAATTTGCCGGCGACGGTGCCGGTGCACGCGAGTCAGCTTTACTCGCGCAACGTCACGGCGTTTCTTTCGTTGCTGGTGAAGAACAGTGAGCTTCAGATCGACATGAAGGACGACGTTGTTGGACCATCGTGCGTCACGCACCAGGGCCAGGTGGTGAACGCACGCGTCGCCGCCTTGCTGGGCCAAGCGAGTTAACGAAACCGTTGAAACGGTTTCTCGCAAAGAGCCAAGCGGCACACCGGGCTAAAGCCCGGCGAGAATGAGAGCAGACAGGTAAGAGTAAGGAGAAAGCATGTCACCAGGTGCATTGATCTCGGCGCTTTATGTTTTCGCGCTGGCGGCGTTTCTTGGGTATCAGGTGATCTCGCGCGTGCCGCCGCTGCTGCATACGCCGCTCATGTCGGCGACGAACGCGATATCGGGGATCTCGCTCATCGGTTCGATCGTCACGGCCGGCGCGCATTACAACACGGTCAGCACGATCCTCGGCTTCGTCGCCGTCGTTTGCTCGACGACAAACGTTGTCGGCGGTTTCGTGATCACGGACCGCATGTTGAAGATGTTCAAGCGCCGCGAAGTCGCAAAGAAAGACTAACTAGAGGCACTAGAAAAAACCTAAAAAGCAAAAGTGCAAACGTACTTCATCGAACTCAGCTACCTGCTCGCCTCAATCCTCTTCATCCTCGGATTGAAGGGCATGAGCCATCCCGAAACGGCCAAACGCGGTATGCATCTCGCCGAGTTTGGCATGTTGATGGCCATCATCGGCACACTCGTCCACCACGAGATCATCACTTACACGTGGATCATCGCCGGCCTCACCGTCGGTTCACTCGTCGGCCTCGCGATGGGACTCTGGGTGCCCATGACCGCGATGCCGCAACGCACCGCGCTCTCACACGCGTTCGGCGCATTCGCGGCGGCTCTCGTCGGCATCTCTGAGTTTTATCGTCACGGCGGAGAGCTCGGCAAAATCGAAATGAGCGCACTCGGTTTCGAAGTGATGCTCGGCTCACTCACAACCACCGGCAGCTTGCTCGCTTTCGCCAAACTCCAGGGCCTCGTCCGCGGCACGCCGATGACTTACAAGGGCCAGAACGTCTTCAACATGGCCCTGCTCACGGCGACAATCGTGATCTTCATTTACCTGATCGTCGTGCCGGGCTCGATGCCATTGTTCTTCACGATGGTCGGGCTCGCGTTCGTGTTCGGGCTGCTGCTGGTAATGCCGATCGGTTCCGCCGACATGCCGGTCGTGATGTCGCTGCTGAACTCTTACGCCGGACTCGCGTCCGCCGCCACCGGCTTCGTCTTGTCGAACAACGTGCTGATCATCGCCGGCACACTCGACGGCTTCTCCGGTTTCATACTCTCGATCCTGATGTGCCGCGCGATGAATCGTTCGATGACGAACGTGCTCTTCGGCGCGTTTGGCAGCGCCGCCACCGGTGCAGCAGGAACAGACCATCAAGGCACGATGCGCGAAGTTTCCATGGAAGACATCGCGACGCAACTCGCTTACGCCAACAAAGTCATCTTCGTGCCCGGCTACGGTCTCGCGACCGCACAAGCGCAACACGCAGTGCGCGAGCTGGCGAACGTGCTCGAAAAACGCGGCGTCACCGTGAAATACGGCATTCATCCCGTTGCGGGCCGTATGCCCGGTCACATGAACGTCTTGCTCGCCGAAGCCAACGTTCCTTACTCGTCGCTCTACGAGCTCGAACAGATCAATCCCGAGTTTCCGACAACCGACGTGGCCGTCGTAATCGGCGCAAACGACGTCGTGAATCCCGACGCGCGAGACAATCCCGGCAGCCCGATCGCGGGCATGCCGATACTCGAAGTGGATCGCTCGAAGTCGGTGGTGGTATTGAAGCGCGGCCAGGGCAAAGGCTTTTCCGGTCTCGAGAACCCTTTGTTTTTTAAGCCCGTCACAGGCATGCTTTACGGCGATGCGAAAGACACGCTGACGCGGCTCGTGCAAGCGGTGCAGGAGGCGTAAGCGCCGGACGTGTTTCGCGCATCATAGGCAATTCCCCAGCGATCTCTTAAGCAATTCTTCTGGAGTGTAAATGCGAAGATTCATATCAGCCTTCGTGCTGACGAGCTTGCTCGTCGTCACGTTTCCCGCAAGTTACGCGCAACGACGCGCGCAACGTGCGACAACTACTACTGCAAAGAAGCCAGCGGCTGCGAAAACCACGCAACGCGGCGTCGACACGATCGCCGCTGCGCAACTGCGAGATTATTTGTCGTTTATCGCTTCCGACGAAATGGAAGGACGCGACACGCCGTCGCGCGGACTCGACACGACCGCGAAATTTCTCGCGATGAACCTGCATCGTTGGGGCTTCAAACCGGCCGGTGACGACGGTTATTTTCAACGCATCGAGCTGCGGCGCGATCGTGCGGACAGCGGGCAAACGAAAGTCGAACTCAACGGGCGCGCGTTAACAACCGGCACTGATTTTATTCCCGCGAGTGGATCGGGCACGGCGAGTGGAGCGCTCGTGTTCGCTGGCAGTGGCTGGTTTATCAAATCGAAAGACATCGACGCTTACAAAGGCATTGATCCGGCGGGGAAGATCGCCGTGATCTTCGGCACGCCCAATCAGTCGCCGCGCGGCATCTCGCGCGCAGAGTTGGGCAAGATTGGCGAAGACTCAATCGCGCCGATTGAATACGCGAAGCAGAAAGGCGTCGCGGGAATTATCTACGTCCCCGATGCGAATTATGTCGCAAACTGGCCGCGCATTCGGGTTCGCGTGATGGAACGCGGCGCGACGTTCGTCGCGAAATTTGCGCCGCCCCAGCCGCCGGCGTCGTTGCCGTCGGTCGTTGTTTCACCGGATGTCGTGAACCAGTTGTTTGCCGGTGAGCGTGAGGCCGCAGCTGCGATCTTGAATGCGGCGAGCGCAGCGAGCTTGCCGACGCCGTTTGCGCTGAGCGCGGACAAGAAGGTCACGTTGAACATGGCGAACACGACCGAATCGATCCCAACGCAGAATGTGGTGGCGATCTGGGAAGGCAGCGATCCGGTTTTGAAGTCGGAATACGTCGCGTTAGGCGCGCACTACGATCACGTCGGCAGCGGTTGTCCGCCGGTAGGGAATGACCGCATCTGCAACGGCGCTGATGACGACGGCTCGGGCACGACGGCGCTGCTGGCGATGGCGGAAGCGTTGTCGAAAGCGACGGTGCGGCCGAAGCGATCGATCCTGTTTGTGTGGCACTGCGGCGAAGAGAAAGGGTTGTGGGGTTCGCGTTACTTCACCGAGTTTCCCACAGTGCCGTTGGACCACATCGTCGCGCAGATCAATATCGACATGATTGGGCGGAGTAAGAAAGAAGGCGACACGAATCCGCGCAATGCCGAGTTGACCGGGCCGAATGCGATCTATCTCATCGGCTCGACGATGATGAGCACCGAGCTTGCCGAGCTCGTGAACGCGGTTAACAAGTCGTATTTGAATCTGACGTTTGATACGCGTTATGACGCGCCCAGCGATCCGAACCGGTTCTTCTATCGCAGCGATCATTACAACTATGCGCGCAAAGGCATTCCGATCATCTTCTTCTTCGACGGCGTGCACGAGGATTATCACCGTGCGGGCGACACGGCGGACAAGATCGATTACGACAAGATGCAAAAGGTGGCGCGCACGATTTACATGACGTTGTGGGAAATCGCGAACCGTCCCGCGCGTTTGAAGGTCGACAAGCCGCTACCGGCGCAGCTTAGTCGTAGTGAGTGATTATTGTTTTTGAGTTAGACGGCGGTAGGCTTCGGCGCGTGAGAGACCAAGCTCACGCGCCGCTTTCTTTAACGCAGCGCGGCGCTCGAGACCTTCTGTTTCGAAACGCGCGACGAGATCGGAAACGCTTGCTTGCGAAGATTCCGCGGCGTTCGTCTGGTCCTCCAAAACGTTCCTGTCGATCAACAACACGATTTCGCCACGTGGTTCTGTCTGCGAATAGTGTTCGGCGAGTTCGCTCAAACGCCCGCGTCGCAATTCTTCGTGAAGCTTCGTTAACTCTCGCGCGACGACAGCTTCGCGCTCACCTAACACCGCGTAGGCATCTTGCAGACTCGCGGCGAGGCGGTGTGGCGCTTCGTAAAAGATCAACGTCCCCGGCACTGCGCGCAACTCCTGCAAACGCGCGCGTCGTACGCTCGAACGCGCCGGCAAAAATCCGCCAAAGAAAAACTCATCCGTCGGCAGGCCTGCCGCAACCAACGCTGCGATCAGCGCGCTTGGACCAGGTACCGGTACGACAGCGACACCGTTTTCAATCGCCGCACGCACGAGACGAAAACCGGGATCGCTGATGGCAGGTGTTCCCGCGTCGGAAACAACCGCCACGTCGCTGCCCTGCTGCAAGAGCTCGATCAGTTCGCGCGCGCGTTGCTGTTCGTTGTGTTCGTGATAGCTGACGGTCTTCGTGTCGAGGCCGTAATGCTGTAGCAACTTGCGCGTGTGCCGCGTGTCTTCACACGCGACGAGCGCGACGTCTCGCAACACTTGCAACGCGCGGTGAGTGATGTCAGCGAGATTTCCGATCGGTGTCGCGACGATATAAAGCGTGCCAGGCATGCGCCACAACAAAACATATTTACGGGCCAAAGGGCAAAGGCCCCGGCAGCGCCGAGGCCTTTGAAAGTAGGTCAACCAACGGGTAGGTCCAACAGGCAGATACGTCCAGGCTAGATAGTACTGAGGGAAATCTTTAGTTCACTAAGCAAAAACCTTTCATTACTGCGGCAGCGGGATTCGTCGCCACCAGTCGTTGTTGCGGTCGCGGTTGCGATCGTTGCGGCGGTAGTCGTCATCACGACGATAGTCGCCATAACCACCATTGCCGCCGTTGTAGCGCAAACCGTAGACGTCGCTGATAAACCGCAGCTCCTGCTCGATCCCCGACCACTCAGAAGCCAAGCGGTTATCAAACCAACGCGGACGCGCCATGCGATTCACTTGCTGCGCTTCATCCAACACCCGCCGCGCTTGATCAGCACTGCGATTCAAATCGCGGCCGTTGCCCACGCGCGACTTCAAATCACCAGCTGCGCGACGGAACTGATGCACTTCTTCGTTGATGCGATCTTCGCGATTGGTGCCGTTCACACGACTACGATCCAGCGCACGGTCCATGTCGCGCTCGAAATCTTTCGCCAAACTGTCGAGACGATGAACTGAATCGCGCAAAGCACGATCGTCATAACGCCCGTAACGACCGTTGTTGCGATTGTCCGGATAACGATTTTGAGGATAGCCTCCCCATTGCGCAGCCGCTGCAACCGGCAAGCTGAGCGCCAACAGCGCCGCAGCGAAAATTGAAAAAATGAGTGTGTCCTTCTTCATCTTTAATCTCCTCAAAGGTTACTTCGGTCTGGGGTTGATCCTCAGCCAGCGTTTTCGCTGAGACCGGATTGGCAAGCGTTGTGCCTTTCGCGACCCAACAGGAAAAGGCAGCTATTTACAAGGAAATTTAGCGCAGTCGGATTCGCTCAGCGCGAAAACGTGCAGGGTTTACGGAAAACGTTAGGCGAGATCTAGCGGCGTAATCAAAACTGCCAATCGAGCAGAATCGTGAGGTGGCGGCGGACGTCTGACTCGTGAAACACCTGCGCGCCTTTCATAGTTGAGGTCCATTGCGGCGAGCCCGAAGCCGAGCGCGACAACAACAACTCTTCATCCGCGCGACGAATCCCGACGTGCCGAACGTGCGCCGCCGCGAGCCCACCGCCGCGCACAATGCCGTCGCGCGGTGCGCGCGGCCAACCCGCTTCGACGAGCAACTGGCGCACTCCGTAAGTGAGAGAAACGAGGCGACCAACCATCGTTGAATTGCCGATGCGAAACCGGTGGCCGTCGGTGTTTGCGAGTTGAATACTCGCGCCCGCGCGATTCGCGTCGCCCGCGGCGTTCGTGAAGGTCGTCACGAGCCAGTCGATCCCGGCCGTGCGCAACAAATCGTTGGAATTGCGCAGCGCGAGGTATTCGGCGACGTCGCCGCGGCCGGCGAGACGCGCACGTTGTTCGGCTTCCGCGAGTGCGACTGCCCAGGCTTCGTCCAGTTCACTCATCTTTTTCGAAATTGTTCGGTTAAGGGCGCAAGACGCGAAGAGATGGTATCATGGCCGCCGAATCGTCCCCCAAACTCAACACGGAAAACATCGGATGCTCCCAACATATCGACGCTTGAACTTTGGACTCGCGCTGCTGGCGGCTGCTGGTCTATTTGCTTTGACAACGGTGACGCCACTGGCCCAGTCAATCCAGTTGCCCTCGCCAACGACTCACATCAGCGATCTCGCGAATGTGATCGATCCGCAAACGCGAACGCGGCTCGAGACCGTGCTCGCGAACCTTGCAGACAAAACCAAAATCGAACTCTACGTCGCGATGGTCGACAGTACCGGCGACGACGACATCGCTCTTTTCTCGCAACGGCTCGCCGCGAAGTGGAACATCGCCGCGAAAACCAGCCGCACGAAGTCGCTGCTGCTGGTCGTGTCGGCGGCGTCGAAGAGCTCGTTCACTCAGTTCAGCCGCGCGGCGCAGGGCCAATTGCCCGACGGCATTTTGGGTGAGATGAGTTATCGCATGCGTGGTCCATTGGGCGAAGGGCGCTTCACGGATGCGATCGCCGAAGGCGTGCATGTGTTTGTCAGCGCGCTCGCCGAGAAGATTGGTTTCAATGCCGCGGACCTCGAGCCAACGAGCGCAGTCGCAGTTGATAAACCCGCGAGTGACGCGCCGCAAACAGTGCTCGTCAGCGCTACTGAGACTGACAAGACGCGCCCGCGAGTGGTCGCGGATACGCCGAAGGTCCAGGATCCGCAACCGACGCCGGCGACTGACACGCCAAAGGCCGAACCAACGCCAGGCGAAACTGCGAAACCCGACGCAGCGCCGGCGGAGAGTCCGAAACCCGAAACGGCTCCGGTCGAGACACCGAAAACAGAAAACACCGAAGCGCCGGCAAGCGACACGCCCAAGCCGTCGCGCAAAAATATTTCCGCCAAAGGCACGACCAACGTCTCGAAACGCACAGCGAAAACGACCGCCCTCCAACCCGCGCAGCCTGCAGAAGACGAAGAGGAAACTGTCGCGCTGACGCTCGTACTGCCGGTCGCCGAACGCATCGTTAAGTTGAAAGAATTTCTCGACACGCATCCGGGGTCGAAACAACGCCCGACCGCGACCGAGTATCTCGTAAGCGCCTACGCGCAACTCGGCGATCAGAAACTGAAGAACGGCGACACGGCCGGCGGCGTCGCGCAACTGCTGCAAGCAATCGAAGCAGCAGACAACAACACGTCTGACAAGCTGTTTGACGGCGTCATCTCGCAGATTCCGGCGAACCTTTATTTGCGCGGCGAACGCGAGGCGGCGTTCAAAGCGGCGCAAAACATCGAGAACAAGTTTGGTTCGGATCCGAAGCGACTGCTGGCGATCGCGAGCTTTTATCTCGGCATCGAGCGCGGCGATGAAGCGGCGCGCCTCGCGGAGAGTGCGCTGAAACTTGCGCCCGATCTGGTCGATGCGCATCGCATTCGCGCGCTTGGTCTGCACATCTCATTGCGGCTCGACGAAGCTGCGGCTGAGTACAAACGAACAGTTGAACTCGACCCGACAGCGAAAGCGTCGCGTGTGAGTCTCGCCGATCTTTATCGCGCCTCCGGCAAACCTGAACAGGCGCTCGCGCTTTACAACGAGGAGCTCGCGGCCGATCCGAAAGATCGCGCCGCGCGCGCCGGCAAAGTGATCTCGCTGCTCGAGCTCTCGCGCACGGATGAAGCCAACGCGGAGCTCGACGCGGCGTTGAAAGACGATGCGCAAAACCTTCCCTTGTTGAGCGGCGCTGCTTATTGGTTCGCGGCGCACGGCAACAACAACAAAGCGTTCGCGCTGGCGCGCCAGGCAGTGGGAGTCGAATCGCGCTACACGTGGGCGCAGATCGCGTTGGCCCATGCGTTTCTCGCGGCGAAGCAACCGCTCGACGCCGAGCGTGCGATGCGTTATGCGCGACAGTACGGAAAGTTTCCGACGCTCAACTACGAGCTCGCGAACGTGCTCGCGACGATGGGTCTTTATCAGGAAGCAGTCGACGTGTTGCGCGAATCGTTTACGGTGAAAGACGGACAGATCAGCACGCGTCTCGCGGGCCATATCGCGGCGAGCGACTCCAATTTCATCGACTTGCTCGCGCCCGAACGTCGCGCGGGAATCTTTCAACCGGCGGCGGCTGACACGGCTGAGAACGCAAAGATGTTGAAAGCGCTGCTTGCCTTCAACACCGCGATCACGCCCGCTGAAGGTGAGAAGATCGATGAAAGTGCCGCGGTCGCAGCGGCGCAGGAGTTTGCTTCCGGCACTGATCCGATGCGCGCGTTTCGGCAGGTGTACGCGGCGAGTCGTCTGTTGAGAAACAACATCGGTATTCCGGCGACGCTCGAGCTTGTGGCCGCGGCGCGCAAAGCGTCTGACGACGCGCTGAGCACGCCTGTGTTGACGATGGCCGTGCAGGCGGATGAGTTTCGCATTCTACGTGCGCGTGCGATTGCGGGCGGGAATGTTCCCGACGTAGCGGACGCTCCGCGCGACGTGCTCGCGAACATTTTGAAGGGACGTATCGAAGATCTCGAAGGCTGGGCGCTGTTCAATCAGGAGAAATACACGGACGCGTTCGAGCACTTGAAGAAGGCGGCTGATGTTCTGCCCAACGGGACGCCGGCGTGGCGCAGCGCGTTGTGGCATCTCGGCGCGGTCTCCGAACAGACTGGACAAAAAGAACAGGCGCTCGATTATTACATTCGCAGTTATCAGGGTGGTGAGGAAGACACGGTGCGCCGCTCCGTGATCGAGCAGCTTTATCGAAAGATCAATGGTTCGCTGGACGGCTTGGAAGCGCGGCTCAACACGCCTGTGACGGAAGCGCCGAAACCCGAACCTGCGAAGACGGAGACTGCGCCAGTCGACGCTCCGAAAACCGAACCCGTCAGAACTGAACCAGAAGCGTCGCCGAAACCGGAAACACCAAAACCGGAAACAACTGAAACCTCTCAACCTGTGAAGGAAACTTCTCAGCCGGCGAAGGAAGTGTCGGACGAAGAAATGCGCACTGCGGCTTCGCGTCTGCGTTCGACGATCAAGATCACGGGTCGTATCGTCGATGCAAACAAAACCGGGATCGGTAATGTAACTGTCGTGCTGATTAGCCCGTCAGGCAGCGTGCTGGCGGCGACGACAAACAACGACGGTAACTATTCGTTCACAGTCGCGCCGTCGCAGAAAGGCTATCGCCTGGTGCCGTCGAAAGATGGTTACAGCTTCACACCAGTCGATCGAAATCTCGCTGCGCTGATCGACGACCAGCAAGATGTCAACTTCGTTGGCGTGAAGCCGTAACCAGGGATTGTTTTTATCGGCCGATGGGTTTGCCGTCGGCGTCGAGCACTTCCACCTTGCCGTACTTCTCGAGCACTTCGCGCGCTTTCGAAGCATCACCAACCGCCACCACTTGCAGGTGATTGAGGTCGATGTATTTCTCCGCTACGCGCTGCACGTCATCAGCAGTGATCGCCGAGACTTTCTGCGGGTACGTGTCCCAGTAATCAGCCGGCAGGTTGTAGAGCTTCTGCGTGATGATGTTCTGCAAAAGCGCCTGCGGCTGTTCGAGCGAGAGCGCAAAGCTGCCGATGATCGCGCGCTTCGCATTCTCCAACTCAGTCGCACTCACCTTCTCCGTGCGCAGACGATTGAGCTCGTACATGAACTCCTTCATCGCGCCTTCGGTCACGTCAGTCCTGACTTCCGAACTCGAAATCCAGGTGCCCCTGAACTTCGAACCACCGAAGTTGCTGTACGCGCCGTAAGTGTAGCCCTTGTCTTCACGCAGGTTCAGGAACAAGCGTCCTGATGGTCCACCACCGAGCACGCGATCCGCGAGCAGCACCGCGAAGTAATCTGGACTGGTTCTCTCGATACCGAGAGTTCCGAGTTGCAACACCGTCTGCACCGAGCCGGGACGATCGATCAGGATGATGCGCGACTCACTCTGCGCCGGCGCAGCCGGAATCGTCGTGGCCGGCACGTCGCCCTTCTCCCAATCGCCGAACGCCTTTTCGAGCTTCGGCATGAGCTCCTTCATCGTGATGTCGCCGACGATCGCGAAAATCGCATTGTTGGGCCGGTAGTACTTCGCGTGGAAGTCAGCGAGGTCCTTGCTGCTGATCTTCGAGATCGACTCAGTCGGCGGCACGACAAAGGAAGCGGGATGGCTCGTTCCGTAGATTGCGCGGCTAAACTGCTCCGCCGCTAAGAACTGCGGAATCGAACGCTGAAACTGAAGCTGCGAAAGCGTGCGCGTTTTGTAGCGCGCGACTTCCGCCTGCGGGAATGTCGGATTGCGAACGACGTCGGCAAACAAGTCGAGCGTCTGATCGAAATTCTCCATCAGGCCCGCGGCGTTCACCGTGCTCGTCAATGACGACAAGCCGGCGTTTGCATTCAGCGTCGCGCCGAGCGCATCAACCTGTTCGGAGATCTCCTTGCTCGAACGCTTCGAAGTGCCTTCGCGCAACAACGCCGCCGTAAAATTCGCGAGACCGTGATAGTCCGCGGGGTCTGCGAGACCACCGCTGAGCACGACCATCTGCATGTTGAAGGTGGGAACCTTCGTGCTTCTGAGTAATACGACCTGCAAACCATTCTTCAACGTGGCTTCTTCAGCCCGCGGAAGTTTCACTTTCAAAACTTCCTGGTTCACCGGCGCTTTGCCTTTGATGACTGCGCCCTTCGTCGTTTGCTGCTGCTGCGGTGCTGCGCCGCCCTGTGCGAACGCCAACGACGAAACGAGCGCAACTAAAATCAGTGCGGCGACAATAGTTCTGTTCTTCATGATTCTCATTGCTGATACTCCTTACTCGCCGGTAGCCGGCTTGGCTTTCACAGGCGTGGTGATCACCACCGTGCGGTTGGTGTCGACCAAATACTTGTTGGCTACGCGCTGCACGTCTTCTTTCGTCACGGCAGCAACTTTGTCGAGTCGCGTGTTAATCAGGTTCGGCTCGTTGTAGTAAACCGTGTACTGGCCGATCGTGATCGCGCGACTGAGCGAACTTTGCAGGCCGTTGATGAAGCCTCGGCGCGTACTGTTCTTCGCTTTCTGAAGTTCCCAGTCAGCAATGGGCTCTTTCTTCAAGCGCTCGATCTCTTCGTAGATGGCTGCTTCGACGTCTTCCGTTTTCACGTTCGGACGGAGCGTCGCGTTCGTGTAAAACGCGCCGACACCGCGCTTCTCATCCATGAAGCCGCCCACGTTTGTCACCATCTCTTTTTCACGCACGAGCTTCTGGTAGAGACGCGAGCTCTGGCCGCCCTGCAACGCTGCGGCGAGGACCTGTAACGCGTAAAAGTCAGGTGTGTTTCCCGGCACCGCTTTGAACGCGATATCGACGCGCGCGGCGCGTGCGAGCTGGTCTTCCACAGTGGTGCGTCGTTCCGCTTTCTGCGTCGGCTCGGTCATGTCGACGGCCGGCGGAGTGGGTTGGCGCGGAATGTTCTCGAAGTACTTGCGGACCTTCGCGAGCGCATCGGCGGTTTTGAAGTCACCGACGATCGTCAGCACGGCGTTGTTGGGCGCGTAGTACATCTTGAAGAACGCGGCGACGTCCTCGACGGACGCGGCGTTCAGATCTTCCATCGAACCGATGGTGGTGTGCTTGTAAGCGAAGTTGTCGTAGATCAGTCCCTGCTGAATCTCGTCGCTCTTGCCGTAGGGTTGGTTGTCGACGCCGAGACGGCGCTCTTCCTGGACGGCGTTGCGCTGGTTGTCGAGGTTTTCCTTGGTGATCGCGAGGCTGCGCATGCGATCGGATTCGAGAAACAGCGCGAGGTCGAGCTGGTTGGCCGGCAGGGCCTCGAAATAGTTGGTGCGGTCTTCGTTGGTGGTGCCGTTCATGGTGCCGCCGTTGTTGAAGACGAGCAGGAAGTGTTCGCCCGAGCCGACGTTTTCGGACCCTTTGAACATCATGTGTTCGAAGAGGTGGGCGAAGCCGGTGCGGCCCTCGCGTTCGTTACGGGAGCCGACGTTGTAAGTGACGGAAACGGCAATCACGGGCGCCGAAGGATCTTCGACGGTGATCACGCGCAGGCCGTTCTTTAGAGTGGTTTCTTTGAAGTCCACCCGCGGGCTGCGGGCGGTTTGAGCTTGCCCGTTGAGAACAGCGAGCGCGCAGACAAGTATCGGTAAAAAAAGCTTAGAGACGCGTCTCATATTGACTCCTTTTGTTACGTGAAAGTGCTCTCAGCGGAGCAGGAATGCGCAACGCAGAAATCAAAATGTAGGGCGTGAAACAGCGAGTGTCAAGCGAGGGTAGGCTAAGTTCGAGCTAAGCCATCGGTAGCGCTGAAGGCGCGGCCAGAAGGTAGCCAGGGGCGAGCGCGAAGCGCGCTGCCCCTGGATCTGTGAAAAGACGAAGAAGGCCCGGAGGGCCGACAGAATGGTGCGCCGCGCAGGTCTGTCGCACCTCCGGTGCTGGTACGCGGTGGTGATTGATCCAGGGGCATCGCGCTCGCTGCGCTCGCGCTCGCCCCTGGCTACCTTCTAGTCGCGCCTTCGGCGCTAAACCTCTGGCATCCGTTATCGCTCCTTCGGCGCTAAACCTCTGGCATCCGTTATCGCTCCTTCGGCGCTAACCTTGGCGCTACGCATCACGTCTGGCGCCGCGCATCACGTCGTTAGCCAACGCCTGCGGCCCGTGTGCCATCCAAAACCGTCGCAGCACATTCCTCCTGGCACTTGGAACGGCTGTATAATCGTCCGCAAAAATCTAAAGTTATGATGAAATTTAAGCCCATCTTCCCTGGCCTTTTGGCGGCTGTCGCGGTCCTGATGCTCGCCACCCAGGGAATGTCACAGCAGCCCGCTCCTCAACAACCGGCCAGTCGTTTCGACGTCACCCACTACCGGATAGAAGCTCAAATCATTCCCGAGGAACACATGCTACGTGCCGGCGCGGACGTGACCTTCACGCCGCTCGACGCCACGCGCTCCGTGGTCTTCGAACTCAACGGCTCACTGAAGGTCGAGACCATTGAGCTGAACGGCAAGCAGTTGTCCGGTTGGGTGCAGGACAGCGTCGGCGTCGGCGCGCTTGGACCAAGCGTACGCATCGACCTCGGCCAGGTCATGCCGGCCAATCAACCAATCACGTTGCGCATTCGCTGGAGCGGCGCGCTGATTTCGCCGGAAGGCGGCCCGCTGGCAACGAAGCGTCTCGCTTACGTCGGCACTGAAGGTTCTTACCTGATGTACGCGTCGCGCTGGTTTCCCTTTCACGATTACGCCGCGGACAGAGCCACTTCGGACATCACGTTCATCGTCCCGGCCGGTTTACAGGTCGCGGGCACGAGCGACGATGCAGTCGCAGGCCAGCCGGACGCCAAATCGGGCGCGGTTCGTTATCACTTCGTGCATCGCAATCCGGTGCTGATCGGAAACTTCGCAGCCGGCCAATACATCAACCGCAATCTCCGTTATCACAACTACGAGCTTCAGCTATACGCGATGCCGGGCAGCGAAAAGCGGCTGGACGCGTACGCCGAACTAACCGGCCGCGTGCTCGAGTTCTACACGAAGCAATACGGCGTGCCGCTGTTTGGCAACAAGCTGGTGGTCGTGCAGATCGACGATGAGAGTTTGGACAGTTACTCGGGCCCGGGAATGATATTTCTGTCGAGCAAGATGTTCGATGCGTCGCGTCCTGTGCCTGAAGAAAAACTCGAGCGCGAGATCGCTTACCAGTGGTGGGGACAAACCGTCGGTCTCAAGTCATTCGACGACGCGTGGCTCTCGCAAGGTCTCGCCGAGTGGAGCGCGTTCGCCTATCGGGAAACGACGCTTTCAGCCGGTGGCCTCGATGCCGCGCAGCGCGAACAACAGGAACGCGCGTTAACATTCGAACAAACCGCCTCGATTGCGCGCGCGCCGAGTGCGCTCGACGACCAGTCGGCCGCGTACCAGTCGATCGTCTTTTACAAAGGTTCGATGGTCTTTCGCATGTTGCGCGAGACGATCGGCCGCGAGAACTTCGACAAGCTCCTGCACACGTTCCTGGAAAATTATCGCGGCAAGAACGCGTCGATCGACGAGTTCGAAAAACTCGCGACGCAGATCTCGAACGAGCCTCTGCGCTACTTCTTCGCGCAGTGGATCGAAGGCACGGGCGTGCCGGAGTTCACGGTCGACTATCAAATCATTCGCACGCGCGCCGGCAAGTTCCGCACGCGCGGCACAGTGAAACAAAACCTCGAAACGTTGCGCATGCCGGTCGAGTTGCTGCTGCGCGCCGAAGGCGACAACCAGACAACGACGATCCGCATTGAAGGCAAGAGCGAGGATTTCGATTTCGAATCGAATGGACAGCCGCTCGAAGTGGTCGTCGATCCGAACAACAAGATACTGCGCATGTCAGACGATCTGCGCGTGTCGATCATCGCGCGGCGCGGCATCGAGCAGATGAAGGAAGGCGTTTACGCGGAAGCGCAGCAGCAATTCGAAGCGGCGCTGAAGCTGGACCGCTCGAACTCGTGGGTTTACTACAACCTCGGCCTGCTCTTCCTCGAACAACGCAACTGGCAACAGGCGCTCGATAATCTCGAAGCCTCGCTAATCGGCAACTTGAAGCCGTCGTGGATCGAAGCGTGGGCCCACATTAAACGCGGCAACGCGTACGATGCGAAGGGCGAGCGCACTCGCGCGGTCGCTGAATACAACAAGGCGGTGGCGTCAGGAATCGATTACGACAATGCGCAAGCGGTGGCGAAGAAGTATCTCGCGACGCCATACGATCCGAAGGCCACACAGAACACCGCCGAGGCCCAGGCGGTTTCACCGAGCAACTAAGCTCTCACTTCAAACAGCAATGATTGCGATCTTCTGCTTGTCAGCGGTCGCAATCATCTGCCGCCGATCAAACATCAACGTCTTGCCGGCAGTGATACACAAGCAAGTCGCGCCCGCTTCCTTCATCGCGTCAATCGTCGGCACACCAACCACCGGCACATCAAATCGCATGTCCTGATTCGGTTTCGCGAGCTTCACGACTGTGAGCCGACCGGAAACGAGTGCTCCCGCGCGTTTGATCGTCGCGTCAGTCCCTTCCATCGCTTCGATCGCCACACACGCTTTGCCCCGCACGACGATCGTTTGTCCGAGGTCCAAACGCGCTATCTCCCGTGCGACTTCCAGGCCGTATTCAATATCTTCGCGTTCGTGTTTGTCGGGCTGGCGGCGCGTGAGCGTGCCGGCAGACGGCAGGCTGTCCTGCAAAAAATAGGTCGAGTCGATCAGCTCGATGCCTTCACTCTGCAACTCCGACGCGATCGCGCCGATGAGCGAATCAGTGTTACGCCGCGGCAGCTTCAGCAGCACTTTCAACATGCGCGCATCGGGCACCGCACGACTGAAGATCTGCACGTGCTTCACCTGCCCGGCCATGATCGCTTTCTCGACGCCTTCTTCCTTGAAGAAACGAATCATCCGGCCGAGCTGGCCGATGCCGACCCACATCACGCGATCGGCGAGGCGCTCGATTTCGGGATCTGTTTCTTCACGAATGGCGGCGACGACGAGCTCTGCGCCTGATTGCCGCGCGCCTTCGACAACCATGAAAGGAAACCTTCCGTTGCCGGCAATCAGTCCGAACTTCATTTCGTAACGCCGCGCTTTGATTCTTCGATAAAGGAAAGGACGTATGAGACTTCAGGCGAGTCGCTGATCTCTTCACGGATGCATTCCACTGCCTGGCTGGTGTTGAGTTTCGCGGAGAGCAGTAGATGAAAAGCGTGATGCAGCGCATCGATCGTCGGGCGCGGATACCGACGTCGCTTCATGCCGGTGATGTTCAAGCCGTAACACTTCGCGTGGTTGCCGACGGTCAAAGCAAACGGTAACGCGTCTTTAACCACGACTGAATAACCGCCGATGTAAGCTTCTTTGCCGACGCGGCAGAACTGATGAATGCCGGAGTACGCGCCGATATTCGCGCGGTCTTCAATGATCACGTGGCCGGCGAGGGTCGCGGCGTTCGCCATGATCACGCTGTTGCCGATGAGGCAGTCGTGCGCGATGTGGGCCTGGGCCATGATCAGGCAGTCGTCGCCGATGCTCGTGATCATGCCGCCGCCCGCGGTACCGCGATGAATGGTGACAAACTCGCGAATTTTGTTGCGCGCGCCGATGCGCGTTTCGGATGGTTCGCCTTTGTATTTGAGATCCTGCGATGCGAGGCCAATGGAAACAAACGGGAAGACGTGGGTCTTGGGACCGATCGACGTGCGGCCGTCGATCACGACGTGAGACTCGAGCCGCACCTTATCGCCGATTACGACTTCGTCACCGACGATGCAGTAAGGACCGATGAAACAGTCGTAGCCGATTTTGGCCTTCGGACTAACAACCGCAGTCGGATGAATCGTAGCCGGATGAGTAGCGGTCGCCATGATCAGGTTGCTTCCGCCTCGCGCGGCGCGACGATACTCATGATTTCCGCGTCCGCCGCCAGCTGACCTTCCACTTTCGCTTCGCCGCGCATCCGTTGCACGCGCGAGCCGATGCGCAGTGCCGTAACTTCGAGCACGAGCGTGTCACCCGGCACTACGGGCCGGCGAAAGCGAGCTTCCTTGATACCGGTGAACAGCACGAGCTTCTGATCGCGATCCTCGATCTCGCGCAACGCGAGCACCGCGCCGACCTGGGCCAACGCTTCGACGACGAGCACGCCCGGCATCACCGGCGCGCCGGGAAAGTGGCCCTGAAAAAAGTATTCGTTGATGCTGACTTGCTTGATGCCGACGATGCGTTCGCGCGGCACGAGCTCGACGATGCGATCGACAAGCAGGAAGGGATAACGATGCGGCAGCAGCTTTTGAATTGCCTGGGAGTCGAGGACCGTTTCCATAGCTGATCGATTGAGCTATGGCGCCGGGCTCGCCGAGGCGGTAGCGGGGTTCTTGCTGTTGAATTCAGTAATGAAAGCGCGCGTGATGTCCATGCTGTCTGCGATGTACAGCAGCGGCACTTGCCCGGCGTCGATGATGACGTTGATGCCGCGCGCTTTAGCGAAGGCTTCGAGGGCTCGGCCAACCTCATCCTGCAACGGCGTGAAAAGCTCCTGCCGGCGCTTGTTGTAAGCAGCCTGCGCGTCTTCGCCTTTGCGCTGGATGTCTTTCTTCAACTGTTCGAGCTGATCGATCTTGGCTTGCAGCGAACGCTGGTCGATGGGTGTGCCTTCCGGTGCACTTTGCAGCTTTTGGATTTCGGACTCGAGTGCCTGGCCGCGGGTCTGCATTCCCTGAATCTCGTCTTTGAGAGCTTTGAACTCGCCGTTGAGTTTGGTCACGAGGACAGCGAATCTCGCGATGCCTGTTTTGGAGTCGAGAAACGCATCGGTGTAGATCACGGCCATCCTGCCGTTGGGCAGATTGACGACGGCGGGCGCTGCGGCCGAGGGTGTCGGGGTTGGCTGAGCAGCCGCTGGTCTGGCCGTTTGCTGTTGCGCGCTGATCGTTGCGGCAAAGACCACGACGAGCAGCGCGCTAACCGGAAGCAAGTAATTTCGAATCATGGTAGTTTGGCCGTCACCCGGTTGGCCGTTAACCACTATGGGGTGGTTACTGCGGCCGTCGCCGGGTTCTTGCTGTTGAACTCGTTGATGAACGCCCGAGTGATGTCGATGCTGTCGGCTGCGTAAACCAGCGGTACCTGGCTGCCGTCAACAATCACGGTGATGCCGCGGGCTTTGGCGAAAGCTTCGAGGGCCTTGCCGATGTCCTGCTGCAACGGCAGGAAGATGTCCTGGCGGCGCTTGTTGTAAGCAGCTTCAGCGTCCTCGCCTTTGCGCTTGAACTCGGTGTTGAGCTGGTCGAGCTGATCGCGCTTTTGCCGGATCGTGTTCGGGTCGGCGACGCTCTGCGTGTCGTTGATCTCTTTGGTCAACGTGTTGATGCGCGTCTGCAAGCCCTGCAACTCAGTCTGCCGCGGCTGAAACTCGCGGTTGAGCGTGTTGAGCAGACTGCTGAATTTCGCGATGCCGGTTTTCGGATCCATGAAGGCGTCCGAATAGATCATCGCGATCTTGCTGTCCGGCACTGCCACTGTCGCCTGGCTCGCCGGTGGCGCGGCGGGCGTGGCTGCTGGTCTGGTTTGGGCCGACACGGAAGCGGCAACGATCGCGAGCACGGCCACGATCACGAAAATACGAGCTATCTTCATAACTTTCTTGTAGTACTCCTTATTGAGGTGACGGGACGAAACCCTTTAGTGTCTATTCAGCCGCGATTGGTTGGCTCAAGTAATTAAAAGGTCCGCCCGACACTGAAGCGAATGACTTTCTTTTTTTCGTTAAAGAAGAACGGAAACCCGTCGATAACCTGATCCTGGCGGGCGTTCGGATTATACGCAAAGATCAAACGAAACGGTACATTGATGACCGGCACCTGGACCCGCACTTCCATACCCAAACTGGACCGATAATCGCTGAATTTCGAGAACAAACTTTCCGACAATCTGACCACGCTGTTGGTCTGTGCCTCGCCACGGAGAAACACCTGCTGGAAGCCCGGCGGCAGCCCCGTCGACGGGTCGACGTCGAGTCGTCTGGCTTCTTCGAGCTCGGCCTCGCTCACGATGCGATTGTCGCGGGCGACGAGACCGAAAAACGGCGAAGCGGCAAGATTCGGGTTGTTGCAAAGCGCCAGCGAGCTCAGGCTGATCGGCACTTGCAGCCTCACTCCGTTTACAGTGAAGCGATCACACGTCGTCGCGCCCACCGACCCCAGAAACGGCTGGTCAGCGAGAAAGTTACTCGAGAAGGATTGGTCGCTCTTCGTGCGAAGGTTGAACGCGTTGCCAATATCCGCAAAGGCCGCGAGACTGACTGCATCGCCGATGATCGGGATGCGGTATTCGAGGTTCGCGAGCACCTGCGTATCGCCACCGACCGAGGTGAACGAACGCGGCAGGAGCGCGACGTTCGCACCGCTCGTACCCGTAAACAAACCGAGATTCACGGCGCCGGTAGATAAACCTTGAACGGGGACCGGAGTCTGCGTCGGGTTCTCCGCTATCACGACGTTACGCGACGTGATGAACGTATCGACCGGAGCGATCGGGCTGATCGAACGAACGTTGTAACCACGGATCGTAAACTCGTCGCCGAGGAAGAACCGCTCGAAGATCGGCACGCCGCCGACAAAGGCCAGCGAGTTCGCGTCTCTGACTTTTTGCGAAGTAGCGAAACTTCCGACCGTGCCCGCGATGATGCGGAAGCCGAAGACTTCCGGATGCCGCGAACGCTTGCGGCGCATCGGGAAGAACTGCGTGTAAGAGAGCGTCGGCTGATACGTTCGAACGTCACCGCCGAGACCCGCCATTGCCAGTGCGACCGACAGCTCACGACCGCTCGTCGGGTCGATGTTGGCGTTGCGCGTGTCGTACGTGAACGTCAACGTGCCGCGGCTCGTCAGGATGTTCGGCTGGTTGTAGACAACGGGAATGAACGACTGCGGATTGTTTGGATCCGAATTGGACTCGGGATCCTTCACGCTCGAAATCGAGAGCTGATACGAAGCGCCGATGCGCGAAAACTGCGTGAAGCGTCGCTTGCGATAAAACTCAGACAACGGCGCGCTGACGAAGATCGAGCCGCCGTACGAGTCGCGCGTGAACAGGTTTCGCTCGTCGATGTTGCTGAGATTGAACACCGAATTGAGCAGATCCTGCTGCGCATTCAGGTTCTGCGAAAGGAACGTTCCTTCACCGAAGAACTTCTGCGAAAACGCGAACAACGAGAAGCCCGCACTGATCGGGCGGTCCTTGATGTAAGGCTCGGTAAACGAGAACTGGAACGAACGCTGCCGGTTGCCGGCCGCCAGGTTGAATGACAAGACCTCGCCGCGTCCGAGCAAGTTGTTCGTCGAATACTCGAGACCGAAGAACGAACCGCCGATACCCGAGATACCGCCGTTGAAAGAGATCTGCTGGCGGCCGCGCTCGCTGACTTTCAACGAGAGATCGACCGTCGCTTCTTCATCGTTCGTACGCCGATCGACGTCTTTGTCTTTGTCGATCGGATTGAAGTAACCGAGCTGATTCAGTTTGACGACGGAATACTCCCAGTAAGCGTCGTTGTAGATGTCGCCTTCATTGATCAGCACTTCGCGGCGCAGCACGTTGTCGCGCGTGAACGTGTTGCCGACAAACTCCAGCCGTCGCAACGTAAACTGTTTTCCTTCTTCAATCGTGATCGTGAAATCGACGATGCCTTCGTTCGGATTCTGCGGATTGTCTTTGAAGGTCGGAACGGGTTCGGCGGTGTACTCGATGAACCCCTGCTGGCCGTAAAACTTCTTCAGGTTCTCGAACAGTCCCTTGCTGACTTTTTCGCCGTCGGCGATGTCGCCCTTGTTCAGGCCGACAACCGCACGAATCTGATCTTCCGAGAAGATCGAGTTGCCTTCAACCTTGAACTCACCAAGCCGGTAAACCTTGCCTTCGACGATCGGGACCGTGATGCGCAGACCTTCGTCGGTCGACGACAGGAACGGCAACGGCAGGATCGGAAAACCGGTGCGACGCGGACCAACGCTCTCAATGCGTGGCTCGCCGTGACGCGCCTGCAGGTAGCCTTTCGAACGCATGTAGTTGTCGACGAGGCGCAGGTCGTAGTCGAGCTTCTCGCGGTGGAGAATGTCGAGGCCTTTGAAGCGGCTGATCAGTCCCGCCTCTTTGACGTACTTCATCGCGCCGCGCAGCGCGCCGTCGCTGAAAACCTGATTGCCTTCGAACTGAATCTCGACGACGCGAACGCGCTCGCCTTCATCGATGGCAAACGTAAGCGCCAGCGACGTGGCGGAGACTTCTTCCGTCCGCTCATCGACGGTGGCATTCGGATGGCCGTGCTCGGCGAGCAGTTCTTTAATGACTCGCTTCGCGTTCTGCACCTTGACCGGGTCGTAAGCGTTTTCCTTCGACACGCCGACGCGCCGCTCGCGAAACGCTTTGAGCACGTCAGACTCCTGAACGCTATGCAGTCCTTCGAAGGTCAGGTCGCGAATAATCGGCAGCTCCTTGACCTCGAAGATGATGTTCACGCCGCCGCGCGGACCGTTTTCGGTCAGCACGCGCGTGGCTGTTTTGTCGAAGAATGAGAGCGAGAGGAGCGTTTGGTAGTCGCGCTGGACCTGCTCCTCGTTATAGACGTCACCGGGCCGGGTTTGAATGTAATAAAGGATGTCGTCTTTGCGGAGACGGCGGTTGCCGACAATGTCGACGTTTTCAACTAAGCGCTGCTGCGTCTGCTGGGCATTGACGCGTCGGGGAGTGGCGAAGCTGACGGAAATTCCAACGAATACACTTAAGAAGAAAAGCCAGAACGCGCGATATGAGTGCATAGGCACCAATTCCCTCAGTAGTTCTTTCGGGGCCTCAGAAACTTCGGGGAGCTAATGAGTGAATACTAGTCCAGAGACTGATAATTACCGCAAAAGCCGCTCGTTGCCGAACTGGTTCGTAGACAGCCGTTTGATTCAGCCTCAGGAAACCCAGTTGCCAGCTTTTGAGTAGCAAAGTGGCGCATTATAAAGGAAAAAAGTGGAAAGTCCAAAGGCCACGGAATGACACAAACTCATGTTATCCGTGGCCTTATAGTCTTTACCGCAATTGCCCTTCAGTGGATCAGCAGCGCGTCGTCGTCTGCCGTCTCAACACCCGCCGGGCGGAAATCGAGTTCGTTGCCGTTCAGGAAGACCTCGACCAGCGACGATCCTTCGAGTTGTCCCTGGATCAACGCCTCTGACAAAGGATCTTCAACATACTTCTGGAGCGCACGGCGAATCGGCCGCGCACCGTAAAGCCGGTCGGCGCAGGTCTTCTCCACGATCCAGCGCTTGGCCTCGTCGGTCAGCCGAACTTCGAACCCGTGCCGGCTCATCGTGCGATTGATCTGCTCGATCTGAAGCTGGACGACTTCGAGCAGCTCTTCGTCGAGCAGTTGGTCGAAGATGATGATCTCGTCGAGACGGTTGATGAACTCGGGATTGAACGTCTGCCGCACGGACGACATCACCATCTCTTCTACTTTTTCGCGGCTCGCGTCGGTGTTCGCCTGGAACCCGAGCGTGCCCTTCTTTTGAATGAAGCGGGCGCCGATGTTTGAAGTCATGATGATGATAGCGTTTTTGAAATCGACCGTGTTGCCGAGCGCGTCAGTCAGAATGCCGTCTTCAAAAACCTGAAGCAGGATGTTGAAGATGTCCGGGTGCGCCTTTTCGATCTCGTCGAAGAGCAGGACGGAGTATGGCGAACGCTTGATGCGCTCGGTCAACTGACCGCCTTCTTCGTGGCCGACGTATCCCGGCGGCGAGCCGATCAGTTTCGAGACCGAGTGTTTCTCCATGAACTCCGACATATCGAAGCGGATCAGCGCGCGTTCACTGCTGAACAGAAACGCCGCGAGTGAACGTGCGACTTCCGTTTTGCCGACGCCCGTCGGACCTAAGAAAAGGAACGAGCCGACCGGACGCAAAGGATTCTTCAAACCCGCACGCGAACGACGAATCGCGCGCGCCAGCGCCGAGATCGCGGGACGCTGCGAAATGACGCGTTTGTGCAACTCGACTTCGATCCGCAGCAGCTTCTGCGTCTCTTCTTCTTTCAGCGAGTTGACCGGAATGCCGGTCCAGCGTGCGATCACGTCTTCAACATCGTCACGCGTGACTTCCGCGGAGACGAGCGCATCTTCATTGGTCATGCGCAGGCTCGCGGTGTCGCCGTAAGATCTCGACCACTCATTCAATTCATTCCAGTCAGCAAGGTTTCCCTGTTCGCGTCGCACGCGCAGCTTCACGCGCGCGCCCGCTTCGTCGATCACGTCGATGGCTTTGTCAGGCAGGAAACGATCGGGAATGTAACGATGCGACTGGTAAACAGCGGCTTGCAACGCATCGTCGGTGTAATGAACCTGGTGAAAACTCTCGTAACGTTCGCGCACGCCATCGAGAATACTGACCGCTTCGGCTTCCGACGGTGGCGGCACTTTTACAGCCTGAAAACGCCGTTCGAGCGAGCGATCTTTTTCGATCGACTTGCGAAACTCCGCGGGCGTGGTCGCGCCGATGCACTGAATCTCACCGCGCGATAACGCGGGTTTCAAAATGTTGGCCGCGTCGAGTGAACCTTCCGCGGAACCGGCGCCGACGAGCGTGTGCAGTTCGTCGATGAAGACGATGTACTGCGGGTTCTCGACGAGCTCGCGCATGATCTGCTTCAAACGTTCTTCAAACTGTCCACGATACTTCGTACCGGCGACGATCAATGAAAGATCGAGCGAAAGGATGCGTTTGTTTTCGAGGAACGACGGAACGTCGCCGCGAACGATGCGTTGCGCGAGTCCTTCAACGATCGCCGTCTTGCCAACGCCGGGTTCACCGATCAAAACCGGATTGTTCTTCGTGCGGCGGCAGAGAATCTGCACGACACGTTCGATCTCCGCTTCGCGTCCGATCAACGGATCGAGTTTGTCGTTCGCCGCGTCTTCAGTTAAGTCGCGCGAGAACTCGACGAGATGCGGCGTATCTTTCTTTTGCGTCGTGCGGTTGTCAGCGCCCGACTGCCGCGCGATCTCATCGCGTACCGCGTTCAAGCGCAGCCCGCGTTCGTAAAGAATCTCGGCGGCCATCGAACGCTCTTCACGCAGCAGACCGAGCAGAAGATGTTCGGTGCCGATGTGACGGTGTTGCAGCCGGTCGCTTTCTTCGTGCGCGTAAGCAAGCACGTGCTTCGTCTCGGGCGCGAGCGGCAGTTCGACCGAAGTCGAAATCTTCTCGCGCAGGAGCGTGCGCCCTTCGATCTCTTTGCGAATTGATTCGATGGAGACCTGCGCGCGCGGGAAGAAGCGCCCCGTGAGCGTTTTATCTTCGCGCATCAGGCCCAGCAGAAGATGCTCCGGTTCGATTGCCGGCGCACCGAATTGGGAAGCCTCGTAACGCGCGAAGAAAATAACTCGCCGCGCTTTTTCAGTGTAACGTTCGAACATCTTGTTTTAGTAAAAGCTTTTATGATTACTGGCCGGCGAAACCACTGCCCCGGCGACTGGGCGCATTATAACCTATGAAAAGACGCAACGCAGCCGCTATTTCAGAGCTTTAACCGTCCGCCTTCAAGTGCGAGTGAGTAGTCACAAAGTTGTGCCAAAGTCGGGCTGTGCGTGGCGATGATGACGATCGCAGCGTGAGTTCTCGCATAACTGACGAGTGTGTGGCCGATTTCTTCGCCGATGGAAGCGTCGAGATTGCCGGTGGGTTCGTCGGCAAGCACTAGCTGTGGTTCGGTAATGAGTGCGCGTGCGACCGCGACGCGTTGCTGTTCGCCGCCTGAAAGATGCGAAACCGGATGGTCCAAGCGACCGGCGAGTCCGGTTTGCTCCAGCAAATCCGTGGCGCGCTGAAACGCGCTGCCGTTCTTGTTACGCCTGATCATCAGCGGCAGCGCGACGTTTTCGAGGGCCGAGAGATCCGGCAGCAGGTAGTGAAACTGAAACACGAATCCGATCTGCTCACGGCGAAACGCCGTGAGGGATCCGTGGTCCGGCGCGTCCAGGCCACCGAGGAGATGAAGCAGTGTTGACTTACCCGATCCCGACGCGCCCGTGATCGCGACGCACTCGCCCGCTTTGATCTGAAACGAAAGGCCGCGCAAAACATCGATCCGTTCTCCGTTCGGCGCGGCAAAACTCTTTCGCAGATCGACGACCTCGAGACGATCAGGCATCGCGCAGGACCTCGACCGGTCGCATGCGCGCGGCGTTTCGTGCCGGATAGATCGTGGCCAGGACGCTTAGACCAAACGCGACGAGTGCGGCGAGAAGAGCTTCGGTCACGTTCGCGTTGAGCGGCACGTTGCTGATCGAATAGACATCTGGAGGCAAGCTCACGAGTTTGTAGTGATTGCCGATGAAGCACAGCGCGAGGCCGAGCAACACTCCCGCGATCGCACCAATCGCGCCGACGACAGCGCCTTCGATCACAAACACGAGCATGACGCCGCGGCGTGTTGCGCCGAGTGTGCTGAGGATCGCGATATCGCGGCGTCGTTCGACGACGACGAGAATCAACATCGTGGTGATGTTGAGCGCGGCGATGGCGATGATTAGACCGATCACGAACACGCCCATGCGGCGTTCGAGTGCGAGCGCGGTGAAAAGCGGTTGGTTTGCTTGTTGCCAGTCGATGGTGGTGTAGTCGTTGCCGAGCGTCTTGAGAACGTTTGCGGCGACTTGTTTGACTTGATTTGGATCGCGCACCTGCACGCTGATAACGGACGTCGCGTGATCGTTGCCGGCGAAAGTTGTCGCGCCGTCAAGCGTGGTGTAGATCCAGGTTGAGTCGTATTCGAAGAGCCCTGACCGAAAGATACCTGCAACGAATGCGAGGCGCCTCACATTTGTGTTTGCACTGTTCGCCGGCAGTACTTCGATGAGATTTCCTTTCGCAACTCCCAGTCGCGCCGCGAGCTCAGCGCCCACGATCGCTTTGGGAAGCGTCGTTTCATACATCGCTAACGGTCTGAACAACTCGCGAAACGAGCCTTGAACGATCCACTTCTCGGCCTGTTTGCTTTGTTCCTGCTCGATGCCTCGCAAAACCGCGTACGTTGATCCCTTTGGACCACTCACAAGCGCGCCGTCGTAAGTCGTTGCCGACGCACTGACAACGCCATCAATCTGTCGCAACTGCGTGGCGAGTTTCACGTGGTCGTCGATCGCGCGTCCGTCGCTGCGCATCACGCTCAAATGCGACGTGCCCTGCAAGATCTTCGCCCGCATTTCGTCGCGAAAACCGTTCGCCAACGCGAGCGCAACGATCAGCGCCGCGACACCCATCATGATCCCGAGTATCGCCATCAACGCCGTCACGCGCGCCAGCCGTCGCTTCGATCGCGAGCGCAGATATCGCAGTGCTAAGAAGAGTTCGTAAGGCAATTCGATTTATCCACGCGCCGGCGGGCACTTCTTCGTGTCTTCAGGCCGGTTCTCCGGCAACAACCTTTTCAGGTTTGGCTGATCTGTCGCACCAGGATCTCCCAGCGGCCGCAACTCATAAATCGTTTCCGTCACACGGCGAAAACTAAACCGCTCCTCCAGCTTCACGATCATCGGTATCTCGTCACGCTGCCAGCCACACGGCAGCCACCAGCGCGAATCCGCGTCGAGAAAAACCCGGCGACCTTCATGCAAATAGTTCTCAATCGTCGGGTACAAACGATCGCCGGGCCAACCGCCGCCGGTGCCGATCGTCTTCCAATTGCCGTCACCAATGGCCGCCCAATAATGCACCGCGATCGTCTGCGCGCCGGAGATCATCACCGCATCCGGCGGCACCTTTTCGAGCCGATACTTATAATCGCGGCTCATCGCGCGCCGCTCGATAAACTCAAAACTGATCGGCCGCATGCAAATGAACAAGACGATCGCAACCACAGCGATCACGCCCGCAGTCGCAACGAACGCGCGTCGCTTGCTGCGGAAACGACCTTCCGCAAGCCGCAAGGTCCAGTAAGCACCGAGAGGCGCGATCGCCGGCCAGCCGGTGAGAAAGTAGCGCCAGTTGACGGTCGTACTGTAGTTGAAGAACAGCAGCAGGTTCGCGCAAAAGCCGACCAGCCACAGCAACAGCATCGGCGTCATGCGATGCTTCCGCCATTCGAGCCACGGCGCAAACAGCATCGTCGCGAAGATCAGCGGCGCGCTGATGAAGTAGTAGAGAAAGTAAGGAAGAACGTTCGCGAGGGTGACCGGATGACGCGCCGATTCTTCGCGCATCGATTCGCGCCAGCCGTTCCAAATCCAGCGATAGTGCGGGTCAGTGAGATACCAGTAACCGAACCAGCTAAACGCGAGCACCAGAAACAGCAGACACGCCGCGGCGATTGAAAGCACCGTGCGCCGCTCGAGCTTCCAACCAAAAACAAACGGCGCGAGCACGACCCACGGCAAGTAAAACCCGATCGTCTCGCGCAGGTTTACCCCGAGTCCCATCAAACCCGCGCCCAGCAAAATCAACCACAGCTTTCGCTGCCGCACACCGCGCAAATGGACCACGAGGGCTGTCGTCAACAACAACACCGACGGCACGTCCGTCATCACCTGCCCGCCGTAAACCACGAACACGGGAGAGAACGTGATCAGCAGCGCGGCGATCGTCGCTGTCTGTAGCGAGCCACTAATGTCGCGCGCCAGCAACCAGCACATCACGATCGCGAGCGGCGCCTGCGCAACGACGGCGTACTTGAAGATCAAGTAAGCGTTGTCCGGCTGCACGTGAAAGAGCGCGTGCGCAATCACAAATAACCCGTGATTGCCGAAGATGAACAGGTTCCGGCCCAACGCCATCGACGACGGATAGCCATCGATCGACAGCATCGTGTAGTCCATGCCGTCCCAGTCGCCGATGAAGGGATCGACGAAGTAAAGGACCAACGCGAAGCCGACGAGCGCGGGTATGGCCCACCAGCGCCAGGCGCGCCAAAAAGACGGCCACGGCCTTGCCTCGGCGCCGGTTTGTGTGCGGCTTAGAAAGTCAGACGTGTTTGTCGTCAGGGGCTGTTGGATCAACGAGTTGAGCTTTGACCGAAACGTCCGGCCGCTTCACCATTTTTACGCGATTTCCCTGCGCATTGTACTCAACTTCGTCCATGATGTTGTAGATGAGGAGCACGCCGCGACCCGACGTTCGGAAAAGGTTGGAGGGATCGCACGGATCGGGAATCTGATTGATGTCGAAACCCTCGCCTTCGTCTTCCACAGTGAAGCTCGCTTCCTGCGGCGTCAGCTCGGCGGTGATACGCACGAGCTTCGTGGGATCGCTTTTGTTGCCGTGCTTGACGGCGTTTACAAAAGCCTCGTCAAGCGCGACGAAAAGATTCGAACGATCGGGTTTGATCAAGCCGAGCTTCGCCACGCGATCCTGGAGATACTCGAGCACGCCGTTCATCAGCGCGAGATCGCTCGGCAACTCGAACTCGATCTTTTCGTGGACGTGGGAAATAAGCTGCGGATCGTCGACGTAACGGAGTTTATAGGCGAGGGTCTTCTCCACGATCTCGCGCAGCTCGTCGCGGTTATAAGGCGAGCGCACGTAATTGGCCGCGCCCATTTTGAAAGCTTTAATGTCGCTGATCGGTTCGCCGTTGGATTCGGCATCGGAAAGATCGCTGATTATGAGATCGAAGCTGTCGAGATCGTCGCGCCGCAGGGCCTTCGATCGTTCCCCGGTCACGACCACGTCGTGGCCGAGTTGACCGAGGACCTTTTCGAGTAGGAGACGCAACTCATCGTTGTTATCGACGATGAGGATCCGGCGTTTATGCATCCAGCTCCAATCTAAATTGCTTGAGGAGAGTGACCTGCTTGCCGCACGCGAGCGATCAACCGAACTGTACGAAAAGCTGTCGCGGCCCGTTCGAAATATATCAGAAACGCCGCCACCTCAGCCACGAGTGTGCACTGAAGGGAGGTGCGCTGTGGGGAATGCGCGGGAGTTAAAGGTACGATGTGTCTCGCGGTAGGTCGTACGAACGGCGTTGCATAGTAGAAGAAGTTGCATCGCAAAGTTGCACCGTAGAAGAAGTTTGTGTGCACCGAAGGTGCCGCCGATGAGCGCCGAAGGCGCGGCCAGAAGGTAGCCAGTGGCAAGTGCGAGCGCAGCGAGCACGCAGCCACTGGATCTTGTTATAGGAGCGTTGAAGGCCCAGAAGGGCCGACAGACACGAACATCCTGACGGGTCGCGGCGTGTCTATCGCCCCTTCGGGGCTACGTCGTCGCGTTTGATTGATCCAGGGGCTGCGTACTCGCTGCGCTCGCACTGGCCCCTGGCTACCTTCTAGTCGCGCCTTCGGCGCTCGCACTTGCCACTCGCTACCTTCTGTCCGCGCCTTCGGCGCTCGCACTTGCCACTCGCTACCTTCTGTCCGCGCCTTCGGCG